>NZ_JBVJVN010000002.1:47088-183680 GCF_055603605.1 Streptomyces sp. NPDC037271 | reverse complement strand
GTGGTCCCGGATCCCGGATCCCTGATCCGTGGTCCGTCCCACGCCCCACAGGCAGCCGTCCGGCGACCGGGGATCCACCCGTACCCTCGGTGAGGGACGTCAACGCCCCCGTGCACGGGCGGTGTTACGCCCCCTCCTTCAGCACCCGCGAGATCAGCCTCCGCTGTTCGTCCGTCAGCCGGGGATCGGCGGCGTACACCGTCCTCCCGTCCACGGTGATCTGGTAGCTGAACCCGTCCGGCACCCCGACGGGGGGCGTGCCCCGTCCGTCGGCGACCGCCCGTTCCGCCAGGGCGTGCCACTCGGCCGCGTCGGGGCGTCCCGTGGTGTCGACCTCCGCGTGGCGTTCGATGCCCGCGAAGCCTCCTGTGCGCCTCACCTGAATCCGCATGGGTCCGTGTCTAGTACGGAACTACAGCGTGCGCACCCCGACCTGCTCCCAGGCCTTGCGCACCGCCTCCAGTTCGTCGGCGTCGCCGTAGCGCTCCCGGGCGGCCCGCACGGTCAGCGTCGCGAAGTCCGTGAACAGCGCGTCCTGCGCCAGCTCGCCGCCGGTGAGCACGTCGTACCAGACCTGCCCCGCCCGCTCCCAGGCGTGTCCGCCGAGCTCGGTGGCGACGAGGTAGAACGCGTGGTTGGGGATGCCGGAGTTGATGTGGACGCCGCCGTTGTCGCGGCCGGTGCGCACGTAGTCGTCCATCGTCGCGGGCTGCGGGTCCTTGCCGAGGACGTCGTCGTCGTACGCCGTGCCCGGCGCCTTCATGGAGCGCAGCGCCACCCCGGTCACGCGCGGGGCGAGCAGCCCGGCGCCGATCAGCCAGTCGGCCTCGGTGGCGGTCTGGCCGAGCGAGTACTGCTTGATGAGGGCGCCGAAGACGTCGGACACCGACTCGTTGAGCGCGCCGGGCTGGCCGTAGTAGGTCAGGTTGGCGGTGTGCTGGGTGACGCCGTGGGTCAGCTCGTGGCCGATCACGTCGAGGGGGATGGTGAAGTCGAGGAAGATCTCCCCGTCCCCGTCGCCGAAGACCATCTGCTCGCCGTTCCAGAAGGCGTTGTTGTACTCGCGGTCGAAGTGCACGGTCGCGTCCAGCGGCAGCCCGCCGCCGTCGATGGAGTTGCGTCCGTAGATCTTGAGGAAGTGCTCGAAGGTGGCGCCGAGTCCCGCGTAGGCGCGGTTCACGGTGGCGTCCTGGCCGGGCTCCTCGCCCTCGCCGCGCACCTTCCTGCCGGGCAGGTCGGTGCCGTGCCGGGCGTCGTAGATCGTGCGGTGCGGCTTGTCGGGCTCGGCGTCGGCGCGCGGGGCGACGGCGGGGGCGCCGATGACCGTGGTCAGCGAGCGGTGGGTGCGCTCGAAGGCGTCGCGCTGGAGGGTCCGGCGGGCGGGTCCGGCGAGCACGGGGTCGTCGTGCTGGGCGAGCTTGTCGAGGACGTGGGGCGGCACGATGGTGCAGAAGACGGGCTCGAAGCCCCCGGATGTCGTCATGTCCGGAACCATCGCACTGCGTGACACGACTGTCACCCCCCGCAACCACGATTGGTGAAAAGCGGCACCAAGGAGCCCTCCCGGCCATCGGTGAGTGGTATACGGCACTTTTTGTCCCGGTTCCCTCCGTGGTCCCGCATACTGATACGGACCCACGCGCGCCGCGTGGCTCGGCTAGGGTGCTGGGCATCATGCGTTTCGGGCTGCTTCTCCTTAGCTGCCGCGGCGAGGGCCTGTAAGAGGCCGACTCCCTCCCCGCGGAGCTTGGTGGTGCCGTCGGCCGTCCTTCCGGAACACGCGGACGTCGCGGACGTCCCGCACACCGCGGACATCACGAGGAGCCCACGCAACATGGCCAACCGCCAGCAGCCCAGTTCCATGCCGACCGCCAAGTACCGCGGATACGAGCAGGTCGACATCGCCGACCGCACCTGGCCGGGCCGGCGCATCACCACCGCCCCCCGCTGGCTCTCCACCGACCTGCGCGACGGCAACCAGGCGCTGATCGACCCCATGTCGCCCGCCCGCAAGCGCGCGATGTTCGACCTGCTGGTCAAGATGGGCTACAAGGAGATCGAAGTCGGCTTCCCGGCCTCCGGCCAGACCGACTACGACTTCGTACGCTCCATCATCGAAGAGCCCGGCGCCATCCCCGACGACGTGACGATCTCCGTACTGACCCAGGCCCGCGAGGACCTGATCGAGCGCACGGTGGAGTCCCTGCAGGGCGCCAGGCGGGCCACCGTCCACCTGTACAACGCCACCGCCCCCGTCTTCCGCCGCGTCGTCTTCCGCGGCTCCCGGGACGACATCAAGCAGATCGCCGTGGACGGCACCCGGCTGGTCATGGAGTACGCGGAGAAGCTGCTGGGCCCCGAGACGGAGTTCGGCTACCAGTACAGCCCCGAGATCTTCACCGACACCGAGCTGGACTTCGCCCTGGAGGTCTGCGAGGCGGTGATGGACACCTACCAGCCCGGCCCCGGCCGCGAGATCATCCTCAACCTGCCCGCCACCGTGGAGCGTTCCACGCCGTCCACGCACGCGGACCGCTTCGAGTGGATGCACCGCAACCTCTCCCGCCGCGAGCACGTCGTGCTGTCCGTCCACCCGCACAACGACCGCGGTACGGCGGTGGCGGCGGCCGAGCTGGCGCTGATGGCCGGCGCCGACCGCGTCGAGGGCTGCCTGTTCGGGCAGGGCGAGCGCACCGGCAACGTCGACCTGGTCACCCTGGGCATGAACCTGTTCTCCCAGGGCGTCGACCCGCAGATCGACTTCTCCGACATCGACGAGATCCGTCGCACGTGGGAGTACTGCAACCAGATGGAGGTCCACCCGCGCCACCCGTACGTGGGCGACCTGGTCTACACGTCCTTCTCCGGCTCCCACCAGGACGCCATCAAGAAGGGCTTCGACGCGATGGAGGCCGAGGCGAAGGCCAAGGGCGTCACCGTCGACGACATCGAGTGGGCCGTCCCCTACCTGCCGATCGACCCCAAGGACGTCGGCCGCTCCTACGAGGCGGTCATCCGCGTCAACTCGCAGTCCGGCAAGGGCGGCATCGCCTACGTCCTCAAGAACGACCACAAGCTGGACCTGCCGCGCCGGATGCAGATCGAGTTCTCCAAGCTGATCCAGGCCAAGACGGACGCCGAGGGCGGCGAGATCACGCCGACGGCCATCTGGGACGTCTTCCAGGACGAGTACCTGCCCAACCCGGACAACCCCTGGGGCCGCATCCAGGTCGCCAACGGCCAGACCACGACCGACCGCGACGGCATCGACACCCTCACCGTCGACGCCACCGTCGACGGCGAGGAGACCACCCTGGTCGGCACCGGCAACGGTCCGATCTCGGCGTTCTTCCACGCCCTGCAGGGCGTCGGCATCGACGTACGCCTGCTGGACTACCAGGAGCACACGATGAGCGAGGGCGCCTCCGCGCAGGCCGCGTCCTACATCGAGTGCGCCATCGGCGACAAGGTCCTGTGGGGCATCGGAATCGACGCGAACACCACGCGCGCCTCGCTGAAGGCGGTCGTCTCCGCCGTCAACCGCGCTACTCGCTGACCAGCCGAATCGGCGGTTCGGGGCTCCGTTCGCCGGAAAACGGCGGGCGGGGCCCCGTCGTATACCGGCCATCTCCATGTGCAGGTCACGGAAAGGTCTCGTCCCGGGTACTGACTCCACGTCGGTGATGTGGCTAACATCACGCCAGCGCGACGATGCTGTCGCGCGGTTACGGAGGTGCGACGTGCTGCCTGGACGGGGACGGAACGGCCGAGCTGCCCGGCTGCCACGCATGCTGGGCACGCGCACCGCGTGGACACCCGTCGGCGACGGCGAGTTCTTCTGCCCCGGCTGCGGAGGCGACCGCAACTACCAGCGGCTCACCGGCCGCCGCCGCTTCACCCTGCTCGGCGTGCCCGTGCTGCCGCGCGGCGAGTCCGCGCCCACCGTCGAGTGCGCGGCCTGCCGCCGCCACTACGGCACCGACGTCCTCGACCACCCGACCACCACCCGCTTCTCCGCGATGCTCCGCGACGCCGTCCACACCGTCGCCCTCGCGGTCCTGACCGCGGGCGGCACCTGCTCCCGTACGTCACTGGAGACGGCGGCCGTCGCGGTGCGCGCGGCCGGCTTCGAGGACTGCACCGAGGACCAGCTGAACGCGCTGGTCGAAGCGCTGGAGGCGGACACCGGCCGGGTCCGCGGGGAGCCCTGCGTGCCCGGCCTGGCCATAGAACTGCACGAGGCCCTGGACCCGCTGGCCCCGCACCTCGCCACCGTCGGCCGCGAGTCGATCCTGCTCCAGGGCGCCCGCATCGCCCTGGCCGACGGCCCCTACACCCCCGCCGAACGCGACACCCTCGCGACGGTCGGCGCGGCCCTCACCCTCTGCTCCGACGACGTGACCCGCCTCCTGGAGTCGGCGGGCACGCCCTCGTAGCCCGTCCTCCTGGCCCGCCCCCTACCCGGGAATGTCCAGGCGCATGATCTGGCGGTGCATGCCCGGGCCGAAGTAGTCGGGGCGCAGGCCGCCGTCGGGTTCCTCGGGGCGGAAGCCCAGGGAGCGGTAGAGCAGGATGGCGGCGAGGTTGGCGGGTTCCACGGTGAGCCGGACCACCCCTATGCCGTCCCGGCGCAGCCGGCTCAGGACCTCCGTCATCAGCTCCCGGCCCAGCCCGTGCCGGCGCCGGTCCTGGGTGACGCACAGGCCGAGGATCCAGCTGTCCCCGCCGAGCGCCCTGGTGGCGGCGAGGACGTAGCCGCGCAGCCGGCCCGTTCCGTCGTCGAGCACCAGGAAGTGCTCCTCGTACATGTCGAAGAGCTGGCGCAGGAGGAAGCCGGGATAGGCGACCTCCTGGAAGACCTCCTCGTCGAGCCGCCGGAGTTCGGGCAGGTCGGACTCCCGGGCCGTCCGCAGGACCAGTGGCAGGGTGTCCGGGTACGGCTCCCCGGGGAACTGCTCGTGGCGGTCCAAGGAGCGTTCCAGCGGTTCGGCGGTCATGCAACCCCCAGTCAGGACGTGCGGACGTCAACTCGACGACACCGGCGGCGCACCCGAAGGAATGAGACCTCGTGTGGCGGCCGGTGGCTCCTTCTGGCTAGAGTGAGCTTCCAACTTCCCCTGTGCAAGGGCGAGTTCGGGTGTGCGACGGTGCGCCGGACGTGCACCCGACGGAAGAGGACTGGCGTGTTCCCGGCTGTCTCGACGTGTCCTGGTGGCTTACCGTGCACGACACTGGGGCTTGTCCGGAATCGAATGGAACGCGGCAGGGTGACTATGGATCGCAACGCCGACGCACCTTGGTCGCAATTCGATCCAGAGGTGTATGTCGACAACAACTACCGGACGCCGCTCGAAGTCGATCTGCTGATCGTCCGGTTGATGCGCGACTATTTCGGCCGCTGCTTCGCCGGGGGCGTTCCGGAATCGGTGCGGGGCGTCGACGTCGGCGCCGGCGCGAATCTCTACCCCGCGCTCTCCATGCTGCCGTGGTGCGAGAAGGTGCTGCTCCTGGAATACGCGCACCCGAACGTCGAATACCTGGAGAAGCAGGTGTCCCCGGGCGGGTACGACACCGCGTGGGACGCGTTCTGGGAGGTGCTGAGCGAGTCGCCCGCCTACCGTGCCGTCGAAGCGAAGAACCTGGTCAGCGAGATCGTCCGGGTGGAGCGCGGCAACCTGTTCGACCTGGAGGAAGGAAACCGGCGCTGGGACCTCGGGACGATGTTCTTCGTCGCCGACTCGATGTCCGAGTGCCCCGACGAGTTCCGCCGGGGCGTGCGGTGCTTCATGAACGCGCTCAGTGAAGGCGCGCCGTTCGCCGCCGCGTTCATGAAGGAGTCGCTCGGCTACCGCGTCGGTGAACACGACTACCCGGCCTACCGGGTGAACGAGGACCGGGTCAGGGAGAGCCTGGAACCGTACACCGGAGAGCTGGAGATCCACGATCTGCACCACGTGGTGCGGCCGGGACACGAGGGAATGCTTCTCGCCCTGGGACGGCGCAATTCGGAGATTGCCACCCCGTAGGAACGGGGACCATGCTGAACACAGGGCAACGAGATCTGTACGAGGGGTGCGGGGATGCAGATCAAGCCACGCCAGCATCTGCTGGACATCTGGCAGGCCATGGCCCGTCACGCGTTCGACGACGGGAAACTCCTGTGGGGGGACACCGACGGGCTGAGCAGCGTCGCGGACGCCGAACGCCTGCTCTGCCTCCTGTATCCGGCCACCGAGGTCCCCGCCTTCCGGCTGGACCAGCCGGACACCACCGAACGTGACGTCCTGCGCGCCCTCGACCGGGTCGGCAGCCGGCTGGAGATCCCGCCCAACCTGATCACCGCGCTCAGCCAGTTCATGCGCACCCACACCGGGACGGACGACAGCCCCACCTTCGCCGGCGGACACTACTTCCGGCCCGCCGAGCCCGGCGGTGAGATCACCCACGAGCAGAGCCAGCTGGGCGTGGTCGACTCCTACTCCATGTCCGTCACGCTCTGCCTCGCCACCCTCGGATTCCTCAAGGTCTACGAGGGCACCACGACCCGCCCCGAGGTGCGCAGGGCGATCACCGAGCTGAGAGAGGCCACGAACGCCCGGCTGACCGCGGCCATGGTCAGTCTGCTGCGCTCCTTCACCGTCAACGTCTTCGACGCCGAGTCCGAACAGGGCAAGCGGCTGATCGAGGTCGTCGGACAGGGCAGACAGTCCGACCGGGCCGTCCTCCAGCAGTTCTCCCGCAGGTTACGCCCCCTGCGCGCCACCATCATCGAGAGCCTCAGCCGCGGCATCGAGGTCGACGAGGGCATCCGCGACGAGAGCCAGCTCTTCGAGTGCGGCTGGGCCTGGGGTGTCGTGCAGGACGCCCCGGAGATCACCGACCTGAGCACCCCGGTCCCCGGCCAGCCCGCCGGCATGGCCGACCGGCTGCCCTACGTGTACTTCACCGTCGTCGCCCTCGACGGCATCCAGGACCTGTTCTCCGACCGCACCCTCACCCTCGGCCTGCTCGACGCCGACCAGCAGGTACTCGCCGAGGCACTGCGCCTGCGCTGGGAGCTCAGCCAGCAGTACTGGTCCGCGATCGCCCGCTTCGGCACCGAGCGCTGGCCCCTGGAGGACCTGCCCTGGCAGACCACCGGCCTGCGCCTGGAGTCCGAGTACTTCTCCCTGACCGTCGCGGCCATCCTCGTCCACGACCTGGTGCGCCGGAAGGCGACCGACGACGACCTCACCCGCACCGTCGCCATCATGGAGCGCCTCGCCGACCGCGGCCGCGTCACCAGCCGGATGACCAGGGACGACCCCGCCATCCGGCTGCACAACCCCGGCGTCACCATGCCGCTCGCCGGGTCCGAGCGCTCCGGCGGGCTCCTCCTGTGGCGGATGACCGACTTCTCCGCCCAGCTCCTCAAGCGGATCATCCAGCTCGCCGAACTCTCCCGGAACATCGGCGCCCAGGACCGGCTGCTGCGCCTCGCCGAGCAGGCCTTCGAGCACCTGTGGAAGCGGCGGATCGAAGAGGAGGACGGCGCCGGGCTCTGGGACAACGTCCGGGCCGTCTACCCGGACGCGCGCAACGTCGGCCTGCGCATGTCCTGGAGCATCACCGAGCGCGTCACCGAATGCCTCGTCGCCGCCCGCAACCTGTACGAGCAGCAGCCCATCCGCAGCCCCGAACTCGCCGAGCTGGCCCGCGAACTGCTCAGCGAGGCCACCCACCTGTTCGGCAAGGAGCAGCTGGAGGCCTCCGCCGCCGCCGACGGCAGCAGAGCCCGGGCCATGCGGAGCATCGAGAGCCGCCTCGACCGCGCCCGCGGCCTGGTCGACGACCGGCCCGCCACCGCCTTCGCCCTGGCCCTGCCCGTGCTCCAGGAACTCGACACCCTGGCCCAGGCCAGGGGTGCCGCCGCGCAGGAGGTGTGAGTGTGCTCGTCTTCGCCGCCTCCGACAAAGGAGGCACGGGGCGCTCGGTGACCAGCGCCAACCTGGCGTACCAGCGTGCCCTCACCGGCGACCACGTGGCCTACGTGGACTTCGACTTCGGCTCGCCCACCGCCGCCGCCGTCTTCGACGTGCCCGGCGCGATGCGCGGCACCGAGGAACGCGGCCTCCACTCCTACCTGGAGGGCGAGGTCGCCGAGCCGGTCAGGATCGACGTGTGGCGGCAGACCGAGCACCCCCTGCTGCGCGCCCGCCCCAACCAGTCCGGCCGCCTCGTCCTGTTCCCCGGCGACGCCGGCGGCGGCGAGTTCGCCATCGGCGAGGAGTCCCTGGAGCGGTGCATCGACCTGCTGCTGCGGATCAACGGCGAGTTCGACATCACCGTCGTCGACCTCAGCGCCGGCCGCAGCTACGCCGTCGACCTGGTCCTCGCGGCAACCGCCCACCCCCGGATGCGCAACGTCCCCTTCCGCTGGCTGGTCTTCCACCGCTGGACCCGGCAGCACGTCATCGCCGCCTCGGGGCTCGTCCACGCGGACCACGGCATCGTCGGCGGAGGCGTCGAACGCGGGCACGACGAGGAGAGCCTGCTGGCCGCGATCCGCTTCGTGCGGGCCGCCGTACCCGACCCCGAGTCGCCGCTGTGGTCCCAGGGCTCGCCCGCCCAGGCCGCCTGGATGCAGGCCTGCGACGAGGCGCTGCGCCGGCTCGCCGCCGAGCACCGCATCGGCGACAGCGTCGTCCTCGGCGTCGTACCGCTGGAGCCCATACTCCAGTGGCGCGAGCAGCTCATCACCGAGGAGGACGTGCTCTCCACCCAGATCGCCAACAAGGAGACCCTGGAGGCGCTGGAGGAGATCGCGCGGCGCCTGACGGACGACTCGCACTGGGGGCGGCCATGACGGACGCGGTGTTCCGGGAGACCGCCGCCGAGCCGCGCACCCAGTCGGTGCCGCTGGCCCACCTCTCCCTGGAGCTGGGCCACCTCTACATGGAGGACTTCGAGGCCGGACCCGAGCGCCTGCGCCGGCACTTCACCGAAGTACGCCCCTGGGTGGAGGCGGCCCGCGCCGCCGCCACCGCCCGGGCCGGCGGCAAACGCGCCCGGATCAGCACCTGCTTCCTCATCGACGACTACTTCACCCGCTTCTCCACGCCCGCCGCGGTCGTCCCCATGCTGCTCGCGGAGGCCGAGCGGGCCGGGCTGACCATCGACTACCTGGCCCGCGAGTCCGGCTGCGCCACCGCCGGCAAGGTGCCCGTCGCCGAGGCGGTGGCCGGCCGCATCGTCGAGTCCCCGCCGCCCGGCAGCTACGGCCTGCGGCCGCCCGCCGCGCAGACCGGCTGGCTCGCCAACGGCGAACGCAGCCCCGTCGCCCGCGCCCCGCAGGCCATGAAGCGGGCCGTCGAGTGGCAGCCGCCCAGGGAGACCGCCGCCCGCCGCCACTCCGTCTTCCTCGACGTCGAACTGTGGAGCGACGACGCCGACGGGCACCGCACCTGGTCCTGCCCCTTCCTCGCCGCCGTGTGGCAGCTCGCCCGCCTGGGACTGCTGCGCAACGAGGGGGAGGCGGTCCTCGTCCCCCAGCCGCACACCGTCGCCGGCTTCCCCGACGACTGGGACGAACTGCCCTCCCTGCTCCGGCTCAACGACCGCGCCGACCCCTTCTCCGCCTACCGCACCTGCTCGGTCCTGCCCACCCGCTTCCTGCCCGTCGAGCACGCCGTCCGCGTGATCCTGGACCAGACCGAGGTCGACCCGGGAGCGCTGGCACAGGTCGCCGACCGCTCCGGACGGGAGCGCACGGCCGTCCCCGACTCGGTCGCCGACCGCATCTCCTACGTGTACTACTCGGGGCTGTGACATGGCGCCGGCGGAGATCTCACCGCGCGCCGTGCTCGCCTGCGGCGAGGTCCGCACCTGCCTGCTGCCCGCCCGGCAGGCCCTCGACATCCGGGCCGCCGCCCAGCTCCTGGCCCTGCGCGCCGACGAACGGGTGCTGACCTCCGAGCGCCCGAGCCTCTACGCGCGTTCCCCCGACACCCTCACCGGCGTCGACTGCCCGCTGCCCAGCGCCAACGGCGCCCGGATCCGCGCGGTCGGCACCGTCGCCGCACGGGCCGCGCTCACCGAGGGGCGCGTCCTGCAGACCTCCGCCCGCTTCCGCGTCCCCGCCACCGGTCCCGACCAGCGACGGCCGTGGGGCGAGTACCTGGTGCGCCCCGGCATGGTCGAGCCGCTCGGGAAGCTGCCCCACGAGGCGGTCGCGCGGGGCGTGCTCGGCGGCGGACGCCACGGCGACCTCGACGCCGGACTGATCGCCGACGGGCTGCTGACCCGGCTGCTGCGCCACCCCCTGCTCGACCAGCGCCCGCCCTTCCGGTCCCGCCCCACCCGGCTGCGCTGGGCCGCCCTGCCCGCCGATCCGGGCGACGGCCCGTCCATCGAGCGGTTCACCCTCGCCGAGGACGAGCTGCGCACCGTCCGCCTCCGGGTGCCCGAGGGCACCCCCGCCGACGGCCTCGCCGCACTCTGCGAGGACCTCGCCCTGCACGACTGGCTGCTCACCACGGTGGTCCGCATGCTCGACGGCGTCCGCCTGGGCACCGGAGCCGCCCGGGACGCCGGTGCCGTCGTCCGGACCCTGCGCCCGGCCGTCGACCACCTGCTGCACCTGTGGATGCCCCGCGCCCGGGTGGGGCCGGAACTGGCCCCGCTGTGGGACCCGCTGGAGGAGCGGCCCGGCTTCACCCGGCAGTGGCGGACGCTGGTGCAGCGCATCCGGGACCAGCTGACCCTGCACGCCATTCCCGCACCCCACCAGGAGGTGGAACCGGTCCCCTGACCGGGCGCCGACGCCTCCCACGCACATCCCCGCACCCCGATCGACCCCGATCCGACGCGTATCCCAACGGGGGGAGAAGCGAGATGAGCACGGCACAGTCACCCCGACCCGACGACACGAACCGCCCGCCCGGCCCGGCCGCCCTGAGGGGGGAGTCCCCCTGGGCGCGCATGCTGCTGATCGCCCTGGTCGTCGGCGCCCTCTTCTGGGGCGTCACGGCCCTGCTGAGCCCCGACGACGGAACACCGCACCAGTTCGCGGCCGCCGTGCTCTGCGCGGGCGCGGCGATGCTCGTCCAGTACGTCATGGGCCTGGCCCCGCGCCCGGGGCCCGCCCGGCTGGAGGAGCACACCCGCCGGGTGGAGAGCGCCCTGGCCGAGAACACCGCCGCCGTACGGGAGGGCCTGAACCGCTACGACGACGAGCTGAAGTCCGGGCTGACCCGGCACACCCAGGACGTGAAACAGCTGGTCGAGACCCACGTCGCGCAGGCCGACCACGGGGCCGCCGAGTCCCGCCCGCTGGGCCCGGTCCGTATCGACAGCGTGCCCGACCTGGCCAAGGGCTTCGCCGACGTCCTGCTGCCGGAACCCTCGATCCTGCACACCTTCGTCCACCTGGAGATGGCGCGGGTCGTCGGCCACATGGCGGACCTCACCAACCTGACCACCGAGTGCCCGGGCGAGAACCACGACTGGATGCTCACCCTCACCCGCGCCGCCGAGCAGTCCATCTGCGCCACCAGCACCGCCGTCGACCGGGAGTTCTGGAACAGCGAACCCGCGGGCCGCTACCTCGACGCCCAGCAGACGGCGATCGACGAGCAGGGCGTGTCGGTGCGCCGGCTGTTCCTGCTGGAGAGCGCGCGCGAGCTCGACGACCGGCTGCTGCGGCTGTGCGAGGAGCAGGAACTGCGGCGCATCGACGTACGCGTGGCCGTCCTGCCCGAGCTGCCCCCGCACCTCCAGCGCGGCACCACGAACGACTTCATCCTCTACGACGAGGGGGTGTCGTTCGAGATCGAGCAGGACCTGCGCGACGTCAACGTCCGCACCCGGCTCACCGCGCGCCAGGAGTACGTACGGGACCGGCTGAAGCGCTTCAGGGAACTCTGGGACGCGGGCATGGGCCTGCGTGAGCTGGAGGTGCGGGTCGATGCCGAGCAGGACGGCAACTGGATGGTCGACCGGGCCTGACCGGCACCTCGGGGTACTCCCCGGGGAGTAAGGAGGGCCCCGCGTCACCCCGGGAGGTAGCCGCGGACTCGCTCTCACGCCCGACGTATCGGCGTCCCGCCGGCGGAAGTCTGGAGACCGACCCAGACATCCGACCGGAGGGGAGCCCGTCACATGGGGGCAGCAAGGACAGGTGCGGGGACGAGCGGGGGGCGACGCCGGGCCGTGCCCTGGCTGGTGCTCGGACTGTGGATCGCCGTACTGGCGATCGCCTCGCCGTTCGCGTCGAAACTCTCGGACGTGCAGCGCGACCGCGCCGTCGACTACCTGCCGGCGAGCGCCGACTCGACGCAGGTGGCGAAGATCCAGGACCGGCTGCCGGGCGGCGAGGCCACCGAGATGGTCGTCGTCTACCACCGCGACGCCGGACTGACCGCCGCCGACAAGGCCACCGCCGCCGACCAGATCGCCGAGATCGCGGGCGCGCACCGGCTGACCGACCGCCCGGTGGCCATCCCGTCCGAGGACGGCACCACCCTCATGTACCCGGTCGCCTCCACCGAGCCCGGCCAGGACGAGGAGGCCCGCGACACACTGGTCAACGCCGTACGGGACGTCGCCGAGGGCGGCGACGGGCTGAGCGTCGAGGTCGGCGGCGCGGGCGCCCTCACCACCGACGCGAGCGAGGTCTACAACTCCCTCGACGGCCCGCTGCTCTACACCACGGCCGCCGTCGTCGCCCTCCTGCTGATCCTCATCTACCGCAGCCCGTTCCTGTGGCTCGTCCCGCTCGCCGTCGCCGGGATCGCCGACTACCTCTCCATGGGCGTCGCCTACGGCCTCAACCAGTGGTTCGGCACCTCGGTCTCCGGCCAGAGCTCCGGCATCATGACGATCCTCGTCTTCGGCGTCGGCACCGACTACGCGCTGCTGCTCGTCTCCCGCTACCGGGAGGAACTGCGCCGCATCGAACGCCCCTACGACGCCATGGTCGCCGCCCTGCGCGGCTGCGGCCCCGCCGTGCTCGCCTCCTCCGGCACCGTCGCCGCCGGACTGCTCTGCCTGCTCGCCGCCGACCTCAACTCCAGCCGGGGCATGGGCCCGCTCGGCACCGTCGGCGTACTGTGCGCGCTGGCCGCCATGCTGACCCTGCTCCCCGCGATCCTGGTCCTGCTCGGCCGCCGCGTCTTCTGGCCGCTCGTACCCCGCTACGGCAGCACCCCCAAGGTCCGCAGGTCGCTGTTCACCGCGATGGGCGGCTCCGCCGAACGCCGGCCCCGCACCGTCCTCGTCGGCGGCGCCCTCCTGCTCGGCGCGCTGGCCCTCGGCTCGCTCAACCTGCCCGGCTCCCTCAAGCAGGAGGACACCTTCACCACCAGGCCCGAGGCGATCGCCGCCATGGAGACCCTCGCCGCCGCATACCCGGAGCGCGGCACCCAGCCCATCACCGTCATCGCCCCCACCGACCGCGCCGCCGCCGCGCTCGCCGACGCCCGCGACACCCGAGGCGTCAAGAGCGCCGAGCGGGGCCGTACCGGCGGGGGCTGGACCGAACTGACCGTGCTGGCCTCCGCACCGCCCCAGTCGGCGGCCGAGACCGCCACCATCGACGCCCTGCGCGACAGGCTCGACGACTCCTACGTCGGCGGCCCCAGCGCCCAGCAGATCGACCTGGAGGACACCAGCGCCCGGGACACCGTCGTCGTCGTACCCATCGTGCTGCTCTCGGTCCTGCTGATCCTCGCCGCCCTTCTGCGGTCCCTGGTCGCGCCGCTGATCCTGGTCGCCGCCGTCGTCGCCGTGTGGGGCGCGGCCCTCGGCATCGGCGGGCTGGTCTTCGGACCCCTCTTCGGCTTCGAGGGCACCGATCCGGGCCTGGGCCTGCTGTCCTTCGTCTTCCTGGTGGCCCTCGGCGTCGACTACGGCATCTTCCTGATGCACCGCATGCGCGAGGAGTCCCTGCACGGCGCCGAACCGACGCGGGCCGCGCTCACCGCGCTGCGCACCACGGGCGGTGTCATCGCCTCCGCCGGGCTCGTCCTCGCGGCCACCTTCGCGGTGCTCACCAACATGCCGATGGTGCAACTCGTCGAGCTGGGCTTCGTCATCGCGGTCGGTGTCCTCCTCGACACCTTCCTGGTCCGCACCTACCTGGTCACCAGTGCGAGCGTCGTCCTGCGGCGCCGGGTGTGGTGGCCGGGCCGGCTGTCCCGGGCGCCCGAGGAGGAGCCCGTGCCGACGGGGGACCGGGAGCCCGCCGGTGTCTGAGGTGCCCGACGACCGGAGTGCGCCCCTCCTCTCCCGGAGGGGCGCGTCCGTCACGGAGGATGGGCGCGTGCAGGCAACCACTCCGGCGGCGCCCCGGCCGTCCCGCCCCGGTGAGCGGATCATGGCCGCCATCAACCGCGACCCGCGCACCGCCCCGCACCGGGACCGCAACGACGCCGTGCTCGCCGTGTTCCTCGCCGCGGCGGCGGCCTGCATCGCGCTGCTCACCGATGAGGGCCGTCGCCCGGACGCGGTGGGCTGGACACTGCTGCTCGTCGCCCACGTGCCGCTCGTGCGGCGCAGGCACCGTCCCCTGCTGGTGCTCTGCCTGGTGGCCGCTCCGGTCGCCGGCTTCCACGCCCTCGACCACAACCACTCCGCGCCCGGCCCCGCGACCATGACGGCCCTCTACACACTCGCGGCGACCGGCACGGTGCGCCGCACCCTGGTCGTCGGCTCCGCCGTCATCGGCGTGGGGCTGAGCATGAACGCCGTCACCAACCCCGACGGCATGGTCGAGCTGCTCCGGATCACCGGCTGGGTCGTCGCCGTCCTGTTCTGCGGCATCGACGTCCGCTTCTACCGGCACTACGTCGCCTCCATCGTCGAACGCGCCGAGCGCGCCGAACGCACCCGCGAGGAGGAGGCCCGGCGCCGCGTCGCCGAGGAGCGCCTGCGCGTCGCCCGGGACCTGCACGACCTGCTCGCGCACAGCATCACCCTCATCGGCGTGCAGACCTCCGTCGCCGCGCACGTCCTGACCGCCGACCCCGAGCGGCTGGACCGGGCCGCCGTCGCCAAGGCCCTCGACGACATCGCCGATACCTGCCGGAGCGCGCGGGGCGAACTGCGGACCACGCTGGAGGTCCTCCGGGAGAAGGACGCCCCCGACGCCCGCGGCCCGCTGCCCGGACTGCACGGCCTGCCCGACCTGGCCGAGGCCGCCCGGCTGGCGGGAGCGCGGGTGGACCTGTCGGTACGCGCCGGCGACGTCCCGCCCGCGGTCGGCGCCGCCGCCTACCGCATCGTGCAGGAGGCGCTGACCAACGCCGTACGCCACGCGGGCCCGGAACCGTCCGTCCGCGTCGAGGTGCACGCCGGGCGGGGCGTCCTGAGCCTGTCCGTGACCGACGACGGGATCGGCCCCGACCCCGACGGCACCCCCGGCTTCGGCCTCGTCGGCATGCGCGAACGCGCCCGCAGCGTGGGTGGCTCACTCGACGCCGGGCCGCGGGGCGGGGGTGCCGGCGGCTTCGAGGTGAGGGCCGTGCTGCCGGTCCCCACGGCGTCCCCAGCACCTTCGGCGCCCGCCCCCGCACCCCTGACGACCGTGACCCCGAAGAGAGACGACTGACGGATGACCATACGAGTGCTGCTCGCGGACGACCAGAACCTCGTCCGCGCCGCGTTCGCCCTGCTCGTCGCGTCGGCCCCCGACATGGAGGTCGTCGGCGAGGCGGGTACCGGCCGCCAGGCCGTCGACCTGGCCCGCACGGAACGCGCCGACCTGGTCGTCATGGACATCCGCATGCCCGACCTGGACGGCATCGAGGCGACCCGGCTCATCGCGGCCGACGAGGACCTGGCGGGCGTGAAGGTGCTGGTCCTCACCACCTACGACACCGACGACAACATCGTGGAGGCCCTCCGCGCGGGCGCCTCCGGCTTCCTGGTCAAGGACACCAGGCCCGCCGAACTCCTGGACGCGATCCGCACCGTGACGGCGGGTGACGCGCTCCTGTCGCCGGGCCCGACGGCACGGCTCATCGAGCGCTTCCTGCGCAGTCCCGCGGTGCCGGTCGCGGGTGGCGGCGGCCCCGACTGCCTGTCGGACCGGGAGCGCCAGGTGCTCACACTGGTCGCACGCGGCTTCAACAACACCGAGATCGCCGACTCCCTGGGACTGAGCCCACTCACCGCGAAGACCCACGTCAGCCGCATCATGGGCAAGCTGGGGGCGCGGGACCGGGCGCAACTGGTCATCGTGGGCTACGAGTCGGGCCTGGTGACGCCGGGAGGCGCCTGACCCCCGGGACACGGGTTCGCCCAACTCCCGCCCAGGTCACGGGGATCGCGGTCGCAGCCGATCGTATCGTAGTGCGGGGCCGCTGTAGGGTGTCGGTCTCCGATCGTTGAGGATCCCCTCCCACCGCAGAGGACACTCATGCACTCTCACGAAGGGCCGGCGGAACACGCCGACTTGATCAAGGACAGGGGATCCGTACGGCGTCCCGCACGGACGGTGTCTCCCACCACGCGCGCCGCCGGCGCGGCGGAGGCCGCCGCGACGCTGTCCCACCCCACGGCCGGTTCGTTGCTCGCGCTCCAGCGCAGCGTCGGGAACGCCGCCGTCACCGCCGCCCTGGGCAAGGGCCGCCGCGGGGGCACCGCCCCGGTGGGTGGCACGGGCCTGCCGGTCCAGCGAGCGAGCCGGCCGTCCTCCAGAAGGAACAGCACCCACTACTACGACGAGCTGCCGGAATACGAACGCGCGGACACGAACTACATCGACCCCGACCTCATCGGGTCCCTCCCCCAACAGCGGGTTCCTTCCCAGAACACCGTCATGGGCAACCGTTCGGCGGCCGATTACATGCGCGACGCCGGCGTGCATCCCGGCGGCAGGACCTCCCACCTGCACCTTTCCACCGCCTACCACCACGGTGACCCGGTCAACGGCACGCCGCAGCGGCGCGAGAACCTGGCACCCGGTACGGACGGCACGAACCTCTCCCACCGCCGCTACGAGTACGCCGCGTCGGGGCACCAGCCGCCGATGGTGGATGTCCCGCCACAGGACGGCCCCGTTCCGTCCTTCCAGGCGTCGAGAGTCCCGCAGTACTCCACTCCGATCGACATGCACGGAATCCCGATCACGCACGCGGGTCTGAACGGGCGCGTCGGGCAGAGCGAGGTCTACCGGGACCTGGACTACTCGATCATGGCGCCCCACGACCCCATGGCCAACGAAGCGTTCAGGGTGAGCTTCGACACCCTCGACCCCCGGTCCGCCGCGCAGCGTGAACAGGCGGGAGAACTGCCGCACACCAATGAGATCCGCAGGCAGATGCAGTACGCCTCGGCACGCCAGCTGATGGCGGGACTGGACCCCGGCGTGGTCCCGGAGTTCGAGGAGTGGGAGCAGGAGCGTCTGCGCAACTCCTCACCGAATCGGTCCCGGTCCCGATCGCGGTCGCGGTCGCCCCAGCCCTAGTCCACGTCTCCGTACCGAAGGTGCCGGTACGGAGACCGTCACACCCGGGGCAGGTCCCCGCGCGGTCGTGTCGCCGCGCGGGTGACGTCCGATCCGACGGTGCGTACGAACTCCGTCCAGGCGGCGGGCCCGACGACGATCACCGGGCCGCCGGCCACCTTGCTGTCCCGGACGGGGACGATGCCGGGGACTCCGTCGGCGACCTCGACGCAGTCCTCGCCGCCGTCGCCGCCGCTGTAGCTGCTCTTGAGCCAGCGGGCGTTGCTCAGGTCGAACTCGCGCATGGTCTGTAGTCCTCCGACACCGACTCGATCAGGGCCAGGGACGCCTCCGGCGACAGTGCGGCGGCCCTGATGTGATCGTAAGACGCCCGGGTGCGCTTCACCACCGGCGGTTCGTCCAGCAGAGTCCCGGAAAACACGCCTTCTGTATAGACGGTTGGCGGGGCGTCCTCGAACTCCATGAGCTTCATCTGCTTGCCCATGGACGGATGCGCCCCCGCCACGAACGGCATCACCTGCACCACCATCGTGCGTTCTCGTGCCAGCGCCGCGATGTGGTCCAGTTCGCCGGCCATGGCTGCCGGGCTGCCGACAGGGATGCGCAACGCCGCCTCGTGGAGCACCGCCCAATACCGGGGACGTGTAACGTCCTTGAGCAGCCGGACGCGGTCCATCCGGCCCTTGACCAACTCCTCGATGTACTCGTCGGTGGCCAGCGGATTGCCCGCCAGGAACAATGCCTGCGCGTACTCCCGTGTCTGGAGGAGCCCCGGGATCACCGTCGGCGCGTACTCGCAGATCTCCGTCGCCAGCCGCTCCAGTTCGGCCACATGGGCGAAGTACTCCGTGTACGGCTGCTCCTTGATGAGCTTTTTCCACAGCCGCTCGAAAATACCGTCGGTTTGCAGTACCCCGTCAATCCGCTGGGCTACATCCAGCTGCGGTTTCCGAATTGCCTGTTCGAACTGGCCGATGTATCCACCGGAGACGAATACCCGCGCCCCCAGCTCGACTTGGGTGATTCCGGCGTCCTCCCGACGGCGTTTTAGTTCAATACCGAAGAACTCCCACGCCGCTTGCCGTGAACCGTTGGCCATAACCAACCCCCCTGCACTGACCAGCACTTGTAGTGCGAGAACTCCTCCCGAGTGTAGTCACGGAGGGGCATTCTTGGGATACGAAGAGTGAAACCGCAAAGTGAAGGGGAACAGGGTGGAGGCACGACACTCGGCGCTCTGCGCCGAAGAAGCGGAGGTAGCGGTGAAAGAATTGCGCGCAGCGCTCACTGAGGCAGGAATTACTCTGCCGTCACTCGGGCTCGACCCGGTGAGTCTTGCGCGGGAGGCCCCCTGTCCGCTCATCGAATTGGGCAGGTGTTCCGTCGAGACCGCGCTGCGACTCGCGGCGGTGCTGCGATGATGATGCCGCCGATCGGGTCCTATGCCGTCGACACCCGGAGTGGGCGGGTCGGCGTCGTCATGGGGCATGAGGGGCCGTACGTGCAGATGCGGCCGTACGGCGGGGGGCGGGAGTGGGACGCCGCGCCGGGGGACGTGCGCCACGCCACGCCGTCCGAGCGGCTCAGCGCGGCGACGGCGTACACCAACGCCCGGAGCCGTGGCGAGGTGCCCTGAGGCAATGCGGGACAATGGACGCCATGAGTCTGTTCCGCGACGACGGCATCGTGCTGCGCACCCAGAAGCTGGGCGAGGCGGACAGGATCATCACGTTGCTCACGCGCGGTCACGGACGCGTACGCGCCGTGGCCCGTGGGGTGCGGCGGACGAAGTCGAAGTTCGGGGCGCGGCTGGAGCCGTTCTCGCACGTGGACGTGCAGTTCTTCTCCAAGGGGAGCGAGCTGGTCGGGCGCGGGCTGCCGCTGTGCACGCAGAGCGAGACCATCGCGCCGTACGGCGGCGGGATCGTCACCGACTACGCGCGGTACACCGCCGGGACGGCCATGCTGGAGACGGCCGAGCGGTTCACCGACCACGAGGGCGAGCCGGCGGTCCAGCAGTACCTGCTGCTGGTCGGCGCGCTGCGCACCCTCGCCCGGGGCGAGCACGCGCCGAACCTCGTGCTGGACGCGTTCCTGCTGCGCTCCCTCGCCGTGAACGGGTACGCGCCCACGTTCGGGGACTGCGCGAAGTGCGGTATGCCCGGTCCGAACCGGTTCTTCTCGGTCGGCTCGGGCGGCTCCGTCTGCGGCGACTGCCGGGTGCCCGGCAGCGTCGTACCCTCGCCCCAGGCCCTGGAACTGCTCGGAGCGCTGCTCACGGGAGACTGGGGGACCGCGGACGCGTGCGAGCCGCGGTACGTCCGGGAGGGGAGCGGGCTGGTGTCCGCCTACCTGCACTGGCACCTGGAGCGCGGCCTGCGCTCCCTGCGATACGTCGAAAAATCCTGAAGGAGACGAGAGACACATGGCCGTACGCGGGTTCCTGGGGCGTCAGCGCCGGGAGTACAGGACGCCGGAGCCGCACCCGTCCGGCGCGCGGCCCCCGAGGCTCGGCGAGCTGGTGCCCGAGCATGTGGCGATCGTCATGGACGGCAACGGGCGCTGGGCCAAGGAGCGCGGCCTGCCGCGCACCGAGGGGCACAAGGTCGGGGCCGAGCGGGTGCTGGACGTGCTCCAGGGCGCGATCGAGATCGGCGTGGAGAACATCTCCCTGTACGCCTTCTCCACGGAGAACTGGAAGCGGTCGCCGGACGAGGTGCGCTTCCTGATGAACTTCAACCGGGACTTCATCCGCAAGACCCGCGACCAGCTCGACGAGCTGGGGGTCCGCGTGCGCTGGGTGGGGCGGATGCCCAAGCTGTGGAAGTCGGTCGCCAAGGAGCTCCAGGTCGCCCAGGAGCAGACCAAGGACAACGACAGGCTCACCCTGTACTTCTGCATGAACTACGGCGGACGCGCCGAGATCGCCGACGCCGCGCAGGCCCTCGCCGAGGACGTGCGGGCCGGGCGGCTCGACCCGTCGAAGGTGAACGAGAAGACGCTCGCCAAGTACCTGTACTACCCGGACATGCCGGACGTGGACCTGTTCCTGCGGCCGAGCGGGGAGCAGCGGACGTCCAACTACCTGCTCTGGCAGAGCGCGTACGCCGAGATGGTGTTCCAGGACGTGCTGTGGCCCGACTTCGACCGGCGCGACCTGTGGCGCGCGTGCCTGGAGTTCGCCTCCCGGGACCGCCGCTTCGGCGGCGCGATTCCCAACGAGGAGCTCCTGGCCATGGAGGGGAAAGCCGGCCCGTACGGGGGTGCCCCCTCTGGGGGAGTTTGAGGGCGAGGCCGTTCAGGCCGACGACAGGGGCCCGGGGCGAAGCCCCGGCCCCCACGGCTCAGCCGCCGGAGGCGTTCGCGCAGTCCGCGCAGGTGCCGAAGATCTCCACGGTGTGCGCGACGTTGACGTAGCCGTGCTCGGCGGCGATGGCCTCCGCCCACTTCTCGACCGCGGGGCCCTCGACCTCGACCGCCTTGCCGCAGGTGCGGCAGACCAGGTGGTGGTGGTGGTCGTCGGTGGAGCAGCGGCGGTAGACGGACTCGCCGTCGGCGGTGCGCAGGACGTCGACCTCGCCGGCGTCGGCGAGGGACTGCAGGGTGCGGTAGACCGTGGTGAGCCCGACCGAGTCACCCTTGTGCTTGAGCATGTCGTGGAGCTCCTGCGCGCTGCGGAACTCCTCGACCTCCTGGAGGGCCGCCGACACGGCGGCCCGCTGCCGGGTGGCACGGCCCTTCACGGGCGGTCCAGCGGTCGTCACCGGGATCCCTCCTCACGTCTGCGGTCTGCGGCTTGCCGGGCCATTGTGCCAGCCCGGCAGGCCGGCGGTCAGACGCCGACCTCGTCCGTGGCCCCCCGGGTGGCCGGAATCGTGCACTCCGTCGGATCCGCGGCGGCCCGCGCCGCGGTGGCCGCCCGCGCGCGTCGCCGGGCCAGTGGCGCCGCCAACGCGGTGAGCAGCACGAACGCGCCGATGGTGAGCAGCACGATGGTCGCGCCGGGCGGCACGTCCTGGTAGTACGACGTGACCGTGCCGCCGATCGTCACGCTGACGCCGATGGCGACGGCGATCGCGAAGGTGGCGGCGAAGCTGCGGGTGAGCTGCTGCGCGGCGGCCACCGGGACCACCATCAGCGCCGACACCAGCAGCAGTCCGACGACGCGCATCGCGACGGTCACCGTCACCGCCGCCGTGACGGCGGTCAGCAGGTTCAGCGCGCGCACCGGCAGACCGGTGACCCGGGCGAACTCCTCGTCCTGGCTGACCGCGAACAGCTGGCGGCGCAGGCCCAGGGTGACCAGGACCACGAAGGCGGCCAGCACGCAGATCGCCGTGACGTCGGACTCGCTCACCGTCGACAGGGAGCCGAAGAGGTACGAGTTGAGGTTGGCGTTGGAGCCCGTCGGCGCGAGGTTGATGAACATCACGCCGCCGGCCATGCCGCCGTAGAAGAGCATGGCGAGGGCGATGTCGCCGCGGGTCCTGCCGTACCAGCGGATCAGCTCCATGAGGACCGCGCCGAGCACGGCGACCAGGGTGGCCATCCACACCGGGGACCAGGTGAGCAGGAAGCCGAGGCCGACGCCGGTCATCGCCACGTGGCCGATGCCGTCGCCCATGAGGGCCTGGCGGCGCTGGACCAGGTAGATGCCGACGGCGGGGGCGGTGATGCCGACCAGGACGGCGGCCAGCAGCGCCCGCTGCATGAAGGCGTAGTTCAGGAATTCCATGGGGGGCCTTCTCAGCTCAGCAGTCCGGTGCGGATCGGTTCGGCGCCGGCCGCCGCGTGCGGGTGTACGTGGTCGTGGCCGGGCAGCGCGTGCTGGCCGACCGCCTTGGGGGGCGGGCCGTCGTGCAGGACGCAGCCGTCGCGGAGCACCACGGCCCGGTCGATCAGGGGCTCCAGGGGGCCCAGCTCGTGCAGGACGAGCAGGACGGTGGAGCCGGCCGCGACCTGCTCGCGCAGGGTGGCGGCGAGGACCTCCTGGCTGGCCAGGTCGACGCCCGCCATCGGCTCGTCCATGATCAGCAGCTCGGGTTCGGAGGCGAGCGCGCGGGCGATCAGCACGCGCTGGTGCTGGCCGCCGGAGAGGGCGTCCACGGAGTCCTTGGCCCGGTCCGCCATGCCGACCAGGTCGATGGCCCGGCGTACGGCCTCGTGGTCGGCCTTGCGCAGGATGCCGAAGCGGGCCCGGGAGAGGCGGCCGGAGGAGACGACCTCGGTCACCGTCGCGGGGACGCCGCCCGCGGCCGTGGTGCGCTGCGGGACGTAGCCCACGCGCGCCCAGTCGCGGAAGCGGCGGCGCGGGGTGCCGAACAGTTCGATCTCCCCGGCCGTGACCGGCACCTGGCCGATGACGGTGCGCACGGCGGTGGACTTGCCCGAGCCGTTGGCGCCGAGCAGGGCCACGACCTCGCCGCGGCCCACGGTGAGGTCGATGCCGCGCAGGACGGGGCGTGAGCCGAGTTCGGCGCGGACGCCGCGCAGGGATATGACGGGCTCGCTCATGCCGCCCTCCGATGGGTCGATCATTTGGCTCCCAGGGCCGTCCGCAGGGCCTTGAGATTGGCTTCCATGACCTGGAAGTAGTCGTCGCCGCGGGACTTGTCGGTGATGCCCTCGAGCGGGTCGAGGACGTCCGTCTTGAGGTTCGCGTCCTTGGCGACCGTCTTCGCGGTCTTGTCGCTGACGAGCGTCTCGTAGAAGATCGTGGAGACGCCGTCGGCCTTGGCCATCCTCTCAAGCTCCTTGACCCGGGCGGCGCTGGGCTCGGACTCGGGGCTGAGGCCGCTGATGGACTCCTCGGTGAGGCCGTAGCGCTCGGCGAGGTAGCCGAAGGCGGAGTGCGTGGTGATGAAGACCTTGGTCTTCGTGTCCTTCAGGCCGGTCTCGAACTTCGTGTTCAGCTCGCCGAGCTTCCCGACCAGGGCCTGGGTGTTCTTCTTGTAGTCGGCGGCGTGGTCGGGGTCGGCCTTCTCGAAGGCCTTGCCGACGCCCTCGGCGACCTCGGCGTACTTGACCGGGTCGAGCCAGATGTGGGGATCCTTGCCGCCGGCCTCGTGGCTGTGGTCGTGGCCGTGCTCTTCCTCGGTGTGCTCTTCCTCGGCGTGGCCCTCCCCGGCGTGCTCTTCCTCGGCGTGGCCTTCTTCGGCGTGGCCCTCCTCGGCGTGGCCCTCCTCGGCCGCGTGGCCGCCGGCCTCGGTGCCGTGCTCCTCCAGGGAGGTCAGCGTGGCCGCGTCGATCTTCGTCTTGACGCCGGACTGGCCGATGGCCTCGTCGACGGCGGGCTGGAGGCCCTTGAGGAAGAGCGCGGCGTCGGTCTCCTCCAGCTGCGCGCGCTGCTTGGTGCTGAGCTCCAGGTCGTGCGGCTCCTGGCCGGGCTGGGTCAGACTGCTGACGTTGACGTGCTCGCCGCCTATCTGCTCGGCGAGGAACGCCATGGGGTAGAACGACGCGACGACGTCGAACTTGTCCGTGTTGCCCGCCGCCGTGCTGTCGCTGGAGCAGGCGGAGAGGGTGCCGAGGCCGAGCGCGGCGGCCGCGGTGACTGCTATGCCGGATATGTGTCGTCGTCGTACGTTCATGGCATTCATTTTCAACAAATATGGAAACGGTTGTCAACAAACGGTCCGGTACGCCGGGCGGAGGCCAGGTGGGCCCCCGATTTGGCCGGGGGGCAGTCCGCGCCGGTAACCTGAGGCATTCTCTGGAAGCATCTCGCTTCGTCGCCCGTCGTCGTAATGAAGAGAGCACCGTGGCCGCCGACAAGATCGACACCATCGTCAGCCTGAGCAAGCGCCGTGGCTTCGTATTCCCGTGCAGTGAGATCTACGGCGGTCAGAAGGCCGCCTGGGACTACGGACCGCTGGGTGTCGAGCTCAAGGAGAACCTGAAGCGCCAGTGGTGGCGGTACATGGTCACCTCGCGCGAGGACGTCGTCGGTCTCGACTCGTCCGTGATCCTGGCCCCCGACGTCTGGGTCGCCTCCGGCCACGTCGCCACCTTCACGGACCCGCTGACCGAGTGCACCTCCTGCCACAAGCGGTTCCGCGCGGACCACCTGGAAGAGGCCTACGAGGAGAAGAAGGGCCGCGCCCCGGAGAACGGCCTCGCGGACCTCAACTGCCCCAACTGCGGCAACAAGGGCACCTTCACCGAGCCCAAGCAGTTCTCCGGTCTGCTCTCCACCCACCTCGGCCCGACCCAGGACAGCGGCTCCGTCGCCTACCTGCGGCCCGAGACCGCGCAGGGCATCTTCACCAACTTCGCCCAGGTGCAGACCACTTCCCGCCGCAAGCCGCCGTTCGGTATCGCCCAGATGGGCAAGTCCTTCCGCAACGAGATCACGCCCGGCAACTTCATCTTCCGCACCCGCGAGTTCGAGCAGATGGAGATGGAGTTCTTCGTCAAGCCGGGCGAGGACGAGAAGTGGCAGGAGTACTGGATGGAGCAGCGCTGGAACTGGTACACCGGCCTCGGCATGCGTGAGGAGAACATGCGCTGGTTCGAGCACCCGGCGGAGAAGCTCTCCCACTACTCCAAGCGCACCGCCGACATCGAGTACCGCTTCCAGTTCGGCGGCAGCGAGTGGGGCGAGCTGGAGGGTGTCGCCAACCGGACGGACTACGACCTCTCCTCGCACGCCAAGGCCTCCGGCCAGGACCTCGCCTACTACGACCAGGAGGCCGGCGAGCGCTGGACGCCGTACGTCATCGAGCCGGCGGCCGGTGTCGGACGGGCGATGCTCGCCTTCCTGCTCGACGCGTACATCGAGGACGAGGCGCCCAACGCCAAGGGCAAGATGGAGAAGCGCACGGTGCTGCGCCTCGACCCGCGCCTGGCGCCGGTGAAGGTCGCGGTGCTGCCGCTGTCCCGCAACCCGGAGCTGTCGCCCAAGGCCAAGGGCCTCGCCCAGGCGCTGCGGCAGAACTGGAACATCGACTTCGACGACGCCGGCGCGATCGGCCGCCGCTACCGTCGTCAGGACGAGATCGGCACGCCGTTCTGCGTGACCGTCGACTTCGACACGCTCGAGGACAACGCCGTGACGGTGCGCGAGCGGGACACGATGAAGCAGGAGCGCGTGTCGCTGGACCAGATCGAGGGGTACCTGGCCTCCCGCCTGGCCGGCTGCTGACCTTCGCCGACGTCGGCGCACCAGGGGGTTGTTCCGCCTCCTGGGCCCCCGGCCTTCGCCCGCCCTCCATCCGACTCGGTCGGGTGGAGGGCGGGCGTTTTTCGGTAGTGGTCCCCTACGGCGGTGACTGATTGGCCCTGTGGGGCGGGCCGTCCCGGCGCCAGGGTGGTGGCCATGAGCATCGCGTTCCTGCTGACCACCCTCGTGGTCGTCGCCACCCCCGGCACCGGAGTCGTCTACACCCTCGCCGCCGCCCTCTCGCGCGGACGCCGCGCGAGCGTCGTCGCCGCCCTCGGGTGCGCGCTCGGCATCGTGCCGCACCTGCTGGCCACCGTCACCGGGGTCGCGGCGGTGCTGCACGCCAGCGCCACCGCCTTCCAGGTCCTCAAGTACGCCGGTGTGGCCTACCTGCTGTACATGGCGTGGGCCACCCTCCGGGACAAGGAGGCGCTCGTGGTGGCCGGGGACCGGGCCGGGCCCGTTCCGGCCGGGCGGGTGATCCTGCGAGGTGTGCTGATCAACATCCTCAACCCGAAACTGACCCTGTTCTTCTTCGCCTTCCTGCCGCAGTTCGTGGACCCGGGCCAGGCCGGCGCCCTGCCGCGCATGCTGCTGCTCGGCGGCGTGTTCATGCTGGTGACGTTCGTCGTGTTCGCCGGGTACGGGGTCCTGGCCGCGTCCGTGCGCAGCCACGTCATCTCCAGGCCGAGGGTGATGGCGTGGCTGCGGCGGAGCTTCGCGGGGTCGTTCGTGGCGCTGGGGGCGAAGCTGGCGTTCACGGCGCGATAGCGCTCAGCGGCCTTTCCGGAGCGCGCGCCGACATCGTCGGGATGAGTGCCCGAAGTGCGGGAACCCGGATAAATGCGGAAGGTGATGTTCCCAGGGTTTCCACAGCTTGCACGAGCTTGCACAGGGCGAGGACGAACAGTCATGGCTGAGCAGAAATCGGCGCAGACGCTCCCGAGGCCGTTGCACGCGGCCGCGTCGGCGCTGCGGAAGGTGCCGGGCGCCGGGACGGTCGGCAGGGCCGCCGAGGGCGCGCTGGACAGGATCGGGGCCGTGTCGCCGCGCGGGCGGCGCGCGGTCGTGTACACGGGGGCCGGGGTGCTGGGCATCGCCGGGCTGGTCGAGTGGCCGGTGGCGGCCACCGGGGCGGCGGTGGCGTGGCTGACGCGGCCGCGGCCGCAGAAGTCGCCGGAGGCGGAGGCCGCGCGGGTGCTGCAGAACGGGGCGGAGACCTCCGGCGGGGACGGCGGAGCGGGGAAGTCCGGTACGGCCGCGTCCCGTACGGCGGACAAGAGCTCCGCGCGGCGCAGCACCGCCAGGAAGACCGCGGGCACGCAGGCCGCCGCCAGGAAGAGCCCGGCGGCCAGGACCACCACCGGGACGAGCGCCGCGAAGAAGGCGGGCACCGCCGGGACGAGCGCCGCGAAGAAGACGGGCAGCGCCGGGACGAGCGCCGCGAAGAAGACGGGCAGCGCGGCGAAGAGGGCGAGCAGCGCGGCGAAGAAGGGCACCGCCGCCACGCGGCCCGCCAGGAAGAGCACCGCCGCCACGAGCCCCGCGAAGAAGGGCACGGCCAAGAAGACGACGGCCGGTGCTTCCCGCAGCACCTCCGCCTCGCGCGCCACCTCCAAGGCCAAGGCGTCCGCCGGCCGGCCCGCCGGTGCCTCGGGCGGCCGGAGCCGGAAGACGACCACGTCCACGCGGAAGGCGGGCTGAGGGACAACGATGGTCGGTGGACTTCTGACGCGTTCCCAGGGCGCCGTCACCGGATTCGTCCTGGCCGGGCCCCGGCTGCTGGCCCGCGGCACCGCACCCGCGGTGGGCGCCGCGGCCGGCGCCGTGGCGGGCACCGCACGGGCCGGTGTGCGCGGCGCCGACTTCGCCGCGCGCGCGGCACGGGTCGCCCGCGCCGCACTGCCGGGCGGCACCCCGGACTGGCGGGGCGGACACCGGGCACACCTCGCGCTCCGGCCGGCCGCGACCGAGAAGGTGCGCCGGGCGGGCGGCACCGAACGCGTCGCGCGGCGGGTGGCGGCAGCCCTGGCCGAGCACCCGGACGTGGTGCTCGCCTACTGGGACACCGGCCTCGCCCGGCTCGTCGTGACCGCCACCGAGGAGGCGCTGACCGACCGGGTCGTGGACCGGGCCGCCGAACTCGCCGAGGAGCACGGACTGACCCGGGCGGAGCAACGGGGCCCGGGAGATCCGGTGGAGGAGCTCGCCCACCCCGGCGACCCGGCCTCGGTGCGCGTCGCGGCCACCGCCCTCGGCGCCGACGTCCTGGGCATCGCCGCCGCCGTGACCGGCGCCCGCCTGCGGCTGCCGCCCTCGCCCCGCCTGGTGACGGCCGTCGCGACGCTGCTGCGCGAGAACCCGACCTTCCGCGCGTGGCTGCGCGAACGGCTCGGCGACCACCGCATGGACGTCGCGCTGGCCGCCGCCAACGCGGCCGTCCACGGCGCCGGCCAGAGCTACACCTCACTGGTGCTCGACGGCGCGCTGCGCGCCTGCCAGCTCACGGAGGCGGTGACCCGGACGGCGACCTTCGAGGTCGTGCACGACCGGCTGTGCCTGCCGGACCGGGGCAGCCTGCCCGCCGACCCCGCCCTGCGACCGCCGCTGCGGTCCTCCCCGGCGCAGAACTACGCCGCCCACGCCTCCACCGGCAGCGTGGCGGGCGCGGTGGCGACCCTGCTGGTCAAGCACGACGTGGCCGAGGCCGCCGAGGCGGTGCTGGCCGGCTCGCCCAAGGCCGCGCGCTACGGGCCCGCCGCCTTCCACGCCGTACTGAGCGCCGCGCTGTCGCGTACCGGTGTCCTCGTGCGCGACCCCGAACGGCTGCGGCAGCTGGAGATGGCCGCCACGGTCGTCCTGCACCCGAGCGCGCTGCGGGCGCCGGACGCGGGCGCGGACCCGTGGACCGAGGACGTCCTGGACGCCGCGCGGCGCGCCGGACTGCGCGTCGTGATGGTGGAGGACCCGGCGCTGGCCGACTTCACCGGCCTCGCGGACCAGGTGGTCAGCGGGACGCGGCCGCTGCGGCAGGTCGTGGACGAACTGCGCGCCGAGGGCGGCGTCATCACCGTCGTACGGCCCCGGCCCGGCGACGAGGATGCGCTGCTGGCCGGGCTGCTCGGCGGGGACGTGGCCGTCGCGCTGGCCGACGAGGACGCCCCCGTGGCATGGGGCGCGGACGTGATCGCCCCGCAAGGACTCGCCGACGTGTGGCGGCTGCTGCGGGCGGTGCCCGCCGCCCGCGCGATCGGGCGCCGGTCGCAGACGCTGGCCCGGTCCGGTGCCGCGCTGTCCGGACTGCTGGTGGCGGTCGGCGAGGCGCGCACCAAGGGCAAGAAGGGGAGCGGGGGCGGCGCTTCGGCGCTGCCCGGACTGCGGCACGCGCCCGTCGACGTGAGCGCGGCGGCGGCCCTGCTGTCCGGGACGCGCGCCGCGCTCACCGTGGCGATGGCCCGCGCCCCGCACCCCCGGGCACGGGTGGCGTGGCACACGCTGGACCCCACGGGCGTACGGGAGCGCCTGGCGCGGGAGAAGGAACCGGAGCCGTCCCTCGCCGAACAGCTGACGGCGCGGACGAAGGCGGCGGCCGACCGGGCGGGCCGCGTCCCCGTGCTCGCGCCGGTGAAGTGGACGTGGCAGCTGGGGCAGGCCGTGCGGGGCGAGCTGGACGATCCGCTCACCCCGGTGCTGGCGGTCGGCTCGGCGGCCGAGGCGATCCTCGGCTCCGTCATGGACGCGCTGCTCGTCGTCGGCGCGCTCGACCTGAACGCGCTGGTCGGCGGCTTCCAGCGGCTGCGGGCCGAGCGGGCTCTGTCCGGGCTGCTCGCGCAGCAGAAGCAGAAGGCGCGGGTCGCCGAGGAGGAGACGCACGACCCGTCGGCCGAGCCCCGCGTCGTGGACGCCACCAAGCTCCACCCGGGCCACATCGTCGACCTCAAGGCCGACGACGTCGTGCCCGCCGACGCCCGGCTGCTGTGGGAGGACGGCCTGGAGGTCGACGAGTCCGCGCTGACCGGTGAGTCGCTGCCGGTGGACAAGTGCGTGGACCCGGTGACGAACGCGCCCGTCGCCGAGCGGCACTGCATGGTCTTCGAGGGCACGACCGTGGTGGCCGGCCGCGCCCAGGCCGTCGTCGTGGACACCGGCGAGCACACCGAGGCCGCCCGGGCGGTCTCGCTGGCCGCCCGTACGCCCTCGGCGGCCGGAGTGCAGGCCAGGCTCCAGGAACTCACCCGCAAGGCGCTCCCGCTCACCCTCGCCGGCGGGGCCGCGGTGACGGGGCTCTCACTGCTGCGGGGGACGCCGATCCGGCAGGCCGTCGCGGGTGGCGTGTCGGTGGCGGTGGCCGCCGTGCCCGAGGGGCTGCCGCTGGTGGCGACGGTGGCGCAGCTGGCGGCGGCCCGCCGGCTCAGCCGGCACGGTGTCCTCGTGCGCACCCCGCGCACCCTGGAGGCGCTGGGCCGCATGGACACCATCTGCTTCGACAAGACGGGCACGCTCACCGAGAACAAGCTGCGGCTGACCCGGGTCGCCGGCGCCGACGGCACGGTCCGCAAGGCCGGCGACCCGGACGCCGCCGACGCCGTACGGATCGCCGCGCGCGCCTGCCCCCGCCTCAACGGCGACGGCGCCCGCCCCACCCACGCCACCGACGAGGCCGTACTCGACGCCGCCGGTCCGGACCCGGAATGGACGCAGGAGGAGGGCCTGCCCTTCGAGACCTCGCGCGGCTACGCCGCCGCCGTCGGACGGGCCGGCGACGGCGCGCCGGTGCTGGTCGTCAAGGGCGCCCCGGAGACCGTGCTGCCCGCCTGCGCCGACCTGCCCTCGCACGCCACCGAGGTGGCGCACGGCCTGGCCCGTGACGGACTGCGCATCATCGCCGTGGCCAGCCGGCCCCTGCGCAAGGGGGAGAAGGCCGCCGACGTCCTCGAACAGGAGCCGGAGAAGCTGGAGTTCACGGGGATGCTCGGGCTGGCCGACGTGGCCCGCGAGACGTCCCCGGCGCTGGTGCGCGGGCTGCGCGAGGCGGGCGTACGGCCCGTCGTGCTGACCGGCGACCATCCGCAGACCGCCCACGCCATCGCCGTCGACCTGGGCTGGCCCGAGGACGCGGTCGTGGTCACCGGCGACGAACTCGCCGCCGCCGACCGCACGGCACGCTCCCGGATGCTGCGCGACGCGGACGTCGTCGCCCGGGTGGCGCCCGAGCAGAAACTCCAGGTCGTCGAGTCCCTGCGGGACGCCGGGCGGGTCGTCGGCATGGTCGGCGACGGCGCCAACGACGCCGCCGCCATCCGCGCCGCCGACATCGGCGTCGGCATCAGCGCCCGCGGCTCGGCCGCCGCCCGCAACGCCGCGGACCTGGTCGTCACGGGTGACGACCTGCTGGTCCTGGTGGAGGCGGTACGGGAGGGCCGTGCCCTGTGGCACAGCGTCGCCGACGCCATCGCCATCCTGATCGGCGGCAACGCGGGCGAGGTCGGCTTCGGCATCCTCGGCACCGTGCTGGGCGGTTCCGCCCCGCTGTCCACCCGTCAGATGCTGCTGGTCAACCTGTTCACGGACCTGTTCCCCGCGATGGCGGTGGCGGTCACGGAGACCGGCGACCCCGAGCAGGAGGAGGACGACGCGGGCACCCCGCTCGGCACGGCGGTGCTGGGCGAGCCCCTGATCCGCCAGATCCGGCACCGGGCGATGACCACGGCCCTCGGCGCGACCGCGGCCTGGCTCTTCGGCCGCTTCACACCGGGCACGCGGCGCCGCTCCACGACGATGGCCCTGTGCGCCGTGGTCGGCACCCAGCTCGCCCAGACCCTCGCCGACCGCCGCGGCAGCCGCTTGGTCCAGGTCACCTCCCTCGGCTCCGCCGCCGCCCTGGTCGCCCTGGTCCAGACGCCGGGCGCCAGCCAGCTCTTCGGCTGCACACCGCTGGGGCCCCTGGCCTGGGCGGGCGTGGCGGCGGCGATCGTCCTGGCGCTGGCGGGGCAGCGGGCGCTGCCGGCGGTGGAGGAGGCGGTCGTGACGTACTGGCCGAAGGTGGCGGAACGGCTGCCCGCCCGGGGGTGACCGGGCCGACCGCCACCGGGCCGCCCGCACCGGGCCGCTCCCCACCGGGCACGGCGGGTCGGTGCCCGGTGGCTGCCGGCCCGGTGCGGTCGGCCACGGCCTGTACGTGGCCCTCGCGCCGTACGTGGCCCCCGCGCCGTACGTGGCCCCCGCGCCGGGGCGCGGCGAGCACCGTCCCGCGTACGTGACAATGGAGAGATGTCCACGCCCACCACGCCCGCCCCCAGCACCACCGCCCGGCCGTTGCAGATCGGCCCGCACACCGTCGCGCCGCCCGTCGTGCTGGCGCCGATGGCCGGGATCACCAACGCGCCGTTCCGCACCCTGTGCAGGGAGTTCAGTGGCGGCAAGGGCCTGTTCGTGAGCGAGATGATCACGACCCGGGCGCTGGTCGAGCGCAACGAGAAGACCATGCAGCTGATCCACTTCGACGCGACCGAGACGCCGCGCTCGATCCAGCTGTACGGCGTCGACCCGGTGACCGTCGGCAAGGCCGTCCGCATGATCGCGGAGGAGGACCTCGCCGACCACATCGACCTGAACTTCGGCTGCCCCGTGCCCAAGGTGACCCGCAAGGGCGGCGGCTCGGCCCTCCCGTACAAGCGGAACCTGCTGCGGGCCATCGTCCGCGAGGCCGTCACCGGCGCCGGGGACCTGCCCGTCACCATGAAGATGCGCAAGGGCATCGACGACGACCACCTGACCTTCCTCGACGCCGGACGGATCGCCGTGGAGGAGGGCGTGAGCGCCATCGCCCTGCACGGCCGCACCACCGCCCAGCACTACGGCGGCACCGCCGACTGGGACGCCATCGCCCGGCTGAAGGAGCACGTCCCGGAGATCCCCGTCCTCGGCAACGGGGACATCTGGTCCGCCGAGGACGCGCTGCGCATGGTGCGCGAGACCGGCTGCGACGGTGTCGTGGTCGGACGCGGGTGCCTGGGGCGGCCGTGGCTGTTCGCCGATCTGGTGGCCGCCTTCGAGGGACGCGGCGACTACGTACGGCCCACCCTGCGCGAGGTCGCCGACGTGATGGTGCGGCACGCCACCCTGCTCGGGGAGTGGATCGGCGACGAGGCGCGCGGCGTCATCGACTTCCGCAAGCACGTCGCCTGGTACCTGAAGGGCTTCGCGGTCGGCTCCGAGATGCGCAAGCGGCTCGCGATCACCTCCTCCCTGGAGGCACTGCGCGCCGGCCTCGACGAGCTCGACCTCGACCAGCCCTGGCCCACCGGCGCCGACGGCCCCCGCGGCCGTACCTCCGGCAACAACCGGGTGGTCCTGCCGGACGGCTGGCTGAAGGACCCGTACGACTGCGCGGGCGTCGGCGAGGACGCGGAGCTGGACACCTCCGGCGGCTGATCAGCCCCGGGTGGGGTGCGGGGTGGAGCCGTACGCCGTCAGGAACCGGTCGCGGAAGGAGTCCATCCGCCACACCGGGGCGTCCCGGGCGGGCTGGAGGCCCTCCGTCCAGTTCCAGTCGTCGATCGCGTCGAGCACCTCCGGGTCCCTGGCGACGACCGAGACGGGCACGTCCCGGCCCGCCCCGCTGCCGCTGACGCGGGCGAGCGGCTGGTGGTCGCCGAGGAAGACGAGGACGGTGTCGTCGGTGCCGTAGCGCTCCAGCCACTGGACGAGGCTGGTGAGCGAGTACTCGACCGACCTGCCGTACTCCTCCTTCGACCGGGCGGGGTCGGCGATGACGTCGGACGCCCGCACGCCCCGCGCCTCGATGCCGTCGAACACCGAGCCGTCGCCGATCTCGTCCCAGCCGACCAGCTCCGGGAGCGGTGCCCAGGGCTGGTGGCTGGAGGTCAGGATGATCTCCGCCATCAGCGGCCGGTCGCGCTCCCTGCCGTGCTCCAGGCGCTGGAAGGCCTCCAGCGCGTACTGGTCCGGCATGGTCGACCAGCTGAACCTCGGGCCCTCGTAGCCGACGTCGAACGCGTCGTAGACCTTGTCGAGCCCGTACCACTCCGCCTCCGGCCAGGCCTTCCGCACACCAGGCATGACGCCGACCGTGTCCCAGGCGCCGGTCTTCCGGAACGCCTCGGTGAGGGTGAGGCGGTCGCCGGCGGTGACGGTGCGGTAGCGCTGCTGGTTGTCGACCCACAGGCCCGACATGAACGTGGAGTGGCCGAGCCAGCTGCCGCCCCCGTACGTCGCCGACGTCAGCCAGCCGCTCCGCGCCCGGTAGCCCGCCCCGGCCAGAGCCTTCGTACCCGTGTCGAGCGTCCGGCCGACACTCGGTGCCACGACGGGGTCCTCGAGGGCGGTGCGGCCGTAGCTCTCGATGAACGTGAAGATCACGTCCTTGCCGCGCAGGTCCGGCACCAGCTGCGCGCCGGGCGTGGCGCCGAAGCGGTCGGCCTCCGCCTCCTTCGCGAACGCCGCCTCGTCCCGCAGCGTGTCCACCGCCCGGCGCGCCTGCTCTTGAACGGCCGCGGAGGCGTTCCTGGTGGCGACCGGCACGCCGAAGGTCTGCACGCCCAGCGCCGCGCAGGTCATCCACACGGTGGCCGCCGTCAGCGCGCCCCGGGCCGCCCGTTCCCGGTGCGCGGCGAGCAGCTCGCCGAGCCGGACCGCCGCCAGCGTCATGAGCACCAGCAGGAGCAGGACGCCCACGACCGCGCCCACCGCCGCCCAGGTCGCCGCCGCCTCGCCCATCGAGTCCGCCACGTACGAGTGGGCGTCGTCCAGCAGGCCCCAGTCCAGGACGACGTCGAAGCCCCGCCCCAGGTACTCGGTGAAACCCATGTCGAGCAGGTTCAGCACGGTCAGCGCGCCCAGGCCGGCCCCGAACAGCGCCGCCAGCACCAGGCGGGGCACGCGCGGCAGGCGGAGCAGCAGCACCGCCGCGACGACCGCCTCCACCGGGATCCGCGCGAACCGGTTCGGCTCCAGGGCGGCGAGGCTGTCGGGCAGCAGCAGCGCGCCGAGCACGAGAACGGCGGCGAGGGCGGTCGTGGTCCCGCGCACCGCCGCGGCGGCGCGCGGGTGGCGGGTGCGCCAGGCACGCCAGTGGCGCAGGCGGGCCCCGAGGGACGGGGGCCCGGCGGGTCCGGGTGTGCTGCCGGGGTCGTCGGCGGTCCCCGGTGGCCGGTGGAAAGGCGTGATGACAGGCACCCGGAGGTCCTTCCGTACGAAACCCGGTGGACGGCGGACCCGGCGAGGGGGCGGGGTCCGCCGCACTGTCGTACGTCCGCCGGAAGCGGTCCGTTCAGACGTCCGCATGGTGAAATCCGGGGGTCTGTGGCAGCGTGATTCTCGCCACCTCTGATAGAGGTGCTGCTCAGATGAGCGGATCTTGGGCGGTTCCACTTCTCCAAAGGGTGGCACTGAGTGCCATACCTTGATCGTTCATCGATCGAACTCAAACGGGGAGGTCACTGCTCGAATGAGCGCCGCTTGGCGCATCTGGGCGTTCATTCGTTCAAGAAGTGAAAACACAGGCCGTCGTTCGCTTGCCAAGCCTTGACTTTCGATCCGCTGGCGGACGAGTGGTTACGGGCGCATGACGCGCAAGTGGACGTACCCATGAGCCTTTGATCTGGGTACATTCCTCGCCGTCAGGGCAGCCACCGCGTCCTCGAGGAGTCGAGACCCGTGTCGGAAAACAAAGATCCCCACGTAGCGAACGCAGCGAATGCGGCGAAGTTCGTTTACGACTTCACCGAGGGCAACAAGGACCTCAAGGACCTCCTCGGCGGCAAGGGCGCCAACCTCGCCGAGATGACCAACCTGGGTCTGCCGGTCCCTCCCGGCTTCACCATCACCACCGAGGCCTGCAAGACCTACCTCGACAGTGGCGAGGAGCCGGCGGCACTGCGTGACGAGGTGAGTGCGCACCTCGACGCCCTCGAAGAGAAGATGGGCAAGAAGCTCGGCCAGGCCGACGACCCCCTCCTCGTGTCGGTCCGCTCCGGAGCCAAGTTCTCCATGCCCGGCATGATGGACACGGTCCTCAACATCGGCCTCTCCGACACGTCGGTGCAGGGCCTCGCCCAGCAGGCCGGCGACGACCGCTTCGCCTGGGACTCCTACCGCCGCCTGATCCAGATGTTCGGCAAGACCGTCCTCGGCGTCGACGGCGACCTCTTCGAGGAGGCGCTGGAGGCGGCGAAGGCGGCCAAGAAGGTCAGCGTCGACACCGAGCTGGAGGCCGCCGACCTCAAGAAGCTCGTCACCAAGTTCAAGAAGATCGTCAAGACCGAGGCCGGCCGGGACTTCCCGCAGGACCCGCGCGAGCAGATGGACCTCGCCATCAAGGCCGTCTTCGACTCCTGGAACGGCGAGCGCGCCAAGCTCTACCGCCGCCAGGAGCGCATCCCGCACGACCTCGGCACCGCCGTCAACGTCTGCTCCATGGTCTTCGGCAACCTGGGCCCCGACTCGGGCACCGGCGTCGCCTTCACCCGCGACCCCGCCTCCGGCCACCAGGGCGTCTACGGCGACTACCTCCAGAACGCCCAGGGCGAGGACGTCGTCGCGGGCATCCGCAACACCGTCGCCCTCGCGGAGCTGGAGTCGATCGACAAGAAGTCGTACGACCAGCTGATGCAGATCATGGAGACGCTGGAGAACCACTACCTGGACCTCTGCGACATCGAGTTCACCATCGAGCGCGGCCAGCTGTGGATGCTCCAGACCCGCGTCGGCAAGCGCACGGCGGGCGCGGCCTTCCGCATCGCCACCCAGCTCGTCGACCAGGGCCTCATCGACGAGGCCGAGGCGCTCCAGCGCGTCAACGGCGCCCAGCTCGCGCAGCTGATGTTCCCCCGCTTCGACGACGACGCCAAGGTCGAGCAGGTCGGCCGGGGCATCGCCGCCTCGCCGGGCGCGGCGGTCGGCAAGGCCGTCTTCGACTCGTACACCGCCGTGAAGTGGTCGCGTTCGGGCGAGAAGGTCATCCTGATCCGCCGCGAGACCAACCCCGACGACCTGGACGGCATGATCGCCGCCGAGGGCATCCTGACCTCGCGCGGCGGCAAGACCTCCCACGCGGCCGTGGTCGCGCGCGGCATGGGCAAGACCTGTGTCTGCGGCGCCGAGGAGCTCGAGGTCGACACCAAGCGCCGCCGGATGACCGTGCCCGGCGGGCACGTCGTCGAGGAGGGCGACGTCGTCTCCATCGACGGCTCCTCCGGCAAGGTCTACCTGGGCGAGGTGCCGGTCGTGCCGTCGCCGGTCGTCGAGTACTTCGAGGGCCGCATGCACGCGGGCGCAGAGGACGCCGACGAACTGGTCGAGGCCGTGCACCGCATCATGGCCTTCGCCGACCGCAAGCGCCGGCTGCGGGTGCGCGCCAACGCCGACAACGCCGAGGACGCGCTGCGGGCCCGCCGTTTCGGCGCCCAGGGCATCGGCCTGTGCCGCACCGAGCACATGTTCCTCGGGGACCGGCGCGAGCTGGTGGAGCGGCTGATCCTGGCCGACACCGAGGCCGAGCGCGAGGAGTCCCTGAAGGCGCTGCTCCCGCTCCAGAAGCGGGACTTCGTCGAACTGTTCGAGGCGATGGACGGCCTCCCGGTCACCGTCCGCCTGCTGGACCCGCCGCTGCACGAGTTCCTGCCGGACATCACCGAGCTGTCGGTACGCGTCGCGCTCGCCGAGTCCCGGCAGGAGCCGCACGAGAACGAGCTGCGCCTGCTCCAGGCCGTGCACCGGCTGCACGAGCAGAACCCGATGCTGGGCCTGCGCGGCGTCCGCCTCGGCCTGGTCATCCCCGGCCTGTTCACCATGCAGGTCCGGGCGATCGCCGAGGCCGCGGCCGAGCGCCGGGCGGCCAAGGGCGACCCGCGCGCCGAGATCATGATCCCGCTGGTCGGCACCGTCCAGGAGCTGGAGATCGTCCGCGAGGAGGCCGACCAGGTCATCGCCGAGGTCGAGGCCGCCACCGGCGCCAAGCTGAAGCTGTCCATCGGCACGATGATCGAGCTGCCGCGCGCCGCGCTGACCGCCGGGCAGATCGCCGAGGCCGCGGAGTTCTTCTCCTTCGGCACCAACGACCTGACCCAGACGGTCTGGGGCTTCAGCCGGGACGACGTGGAGGCCTCGTTCTTCACGGCGTACCTGGAGAAGGGCATCTTCGGCGTCTCCCCGTTCGAGACCATCGACAAGGACGGCGTCGGCTCCCTGGTCGCCGCCGCCGCGAAGGCCGGCCGCGCCACCCGCCCCGACCTGAAGCTCGGCGTCTGCGGCGAGCACGGCGGTGACCCCGAGTCGGTCCACTTCTTCCACGAGGTGGGTCTGGACTACGTCTCCTGCTCCCCGTTCCGGATCCCGGTGGCCCGGCTGGAGGCCGGCCGCGCGGCGTCCCGGTCGAAGGGCAGCGACCACCGCTGAGCGCTCCGCCGGGAGACCGGTACGTCACAGCGGGCCCGCTGTGACTGGTCGCGCAGTTCCCCGCGCCCTTCGGGGCGCGGGGCGAAGACCCCGGAGCCGCCGTCTGTCACCCGACCACCCTCACCGATCGGCGGCGGCTCCGGACCACGAGAAGAGGCGGCACCCGTGCGGGGGTGCCGCCTCTCGCACGGGCGGCGGCTGCCCTGCGGGGGTGGGCCGCCTTGCCCGCGGGAGGCGCGTCCGGGGCCGCCGGAACCCTGGGGGAATGACCGGGGGCGCCTGTGCGTACAGTTTGGGAATTCTGACAGAACGAGATTCATCGGAACGGGTGGGGAATGACCCAGACGAACTACAGCGAGTCGGTTCCCGCGGCTGATTCGGGCGGCAGCGCGGAGCGGATCGCGTCGGGACCGTCGGCGCGGAGCGCTGTGGAGGCGAAAGCGGCCGAGGCCGGACCGGTCGTGCACAAGAACCGGCTCGCGGCGCTGGACGGGCTGCGGTTCCTGGCGGCGCTGGCCGTGGTCTTCTTCCACTTCGTCGGTCAGAAACCCAAGACGATGGAGTGGATCTGGGGCCGCCCGTACCAGGAGATCTTCCCCGAGGCGCACGGCTATTTCGCCTTCGGACGGCTCGGCGTCGACCTGTTCTTCCTGATCAGCGGCTTCGTCATCTGCATGAGCGCGTGGGGACGCACCCCGCGGGACTTCTTCATATCGCGCGTCACCCGTCTGTACCCGATGTACTGGGTGGCGATCGTGGTGTCCGCGAGCGTGATCTACCTCGTCGACACCCCGTTCGGGCACCCCAACCCGCGGGAGCTCTTCGCGAACTTCACGATGCTGCAGAAGCCGCTCGGGGTGGACAACCTCGACTCCGTCTACTGGACGCTCTGGCCGGAGCTCTGCTTCTACCTCACCTTCTCCGTCGTGGTGTGGAAGGGCCTCACCTACCAGCGAGTGGTGATCTTCTGCGGGCTGTGGACGGTCGCCGCGGTGCTGGCACCCAGCGCCGACATGCCGTTGCTGACGCTGCTGGTGAACCCGCCGTCCGCCCCGTACTTCATCGCGGGCATGGCCTTCTACCTGATGTACCGCTACCGGCCGACCCCGCTGCTGTGGGGCATCGTCGCCATGTCGTGGCTGCTGGCGCTGCACTTCCTGCTGGCGCCGGGCGGCGGCCGCAACAGCTGGGGGGACTGGGCGCCCTGGCGCGGCTGGCTGGTCCTGCTGATCACGGTGTTCTTCCTGCTGATCGCCGCGATCGCGCTCGGCTGGACCAGCCGTCTGCGCTGGCGCGGACTGACCGTGGCCGGAACGCTGACCTTCCCGCTGTACCTGCTGCACGACATCATCGGCGTGACCGTCCTGCACCGCTTCGGCGACCGCGCCGACCCCTGGGTCATGGTCGGGATCACCGTGGCCGCCCTGGTCGCGCTGTCCTACGTCGCGCAGCGGTTCGTCGAACGCCCGGTGGCCCGGGCCGCGCGGCGCTGGCTCAGCAGCGCCGCGTTCAGCCTGAAACCGCCGCCGCGCCGCTGAGCCCCCCGCGGAGGGGTGGCGCCGCCGGAAGAGTGCCGCGTCAGCGGGCGGCGTTGCTCCGGCGCCGGTTCACCGCCAGCAGCAGCCCGCCGCCGGCGAGCACCACGGCCGCGCCGCCCGCCGCGAGGTACGGCGTGCTGTCGTCGCCGCCGGTCTCGGCCAGGCCGGCGCCCTGCTGTCCGGCGGCCTCCTTCGCGCCCGCCTCGCCGCTCCCGGACTTCTCCGCGCTCCCGGAGCCCGCACCGTCGTCGGTCTCCTTGTCGTCGGTGTCCTTGTCGCCGGCGGGCACGAAGTCCGCGGGCGGCTTGTCGCAGCCGACGCCGTCCTGGTCGCGGTCCAGGCGCTCGGCGTAGTGCTCGTCGCCCTTCTTGATGTTGGAGTACCCGGCGTCGTACGCCTCGGTGCAGTTCTTGAACGGGTGGGTGCCTTCGTGCGCCTGGGCGGCGGTCGGCAGGGCGGCCAGGGCCAGCGCGGCGACGGCCACGGCGGCGGGCTTGCGGAGCAGGTTCATCGAGAGTCCCGGGATGGTGTGGATGAGCGGATATGAGGTGACGAACGTATTGAGGTGCAGATGATGTGGTGGGCATATGGAGGACTCGTGACGCGAACGTGACGTGACCGGACGGTAGCTCTCCGCTCCGAAGCGCCGGCGCGTACGGTGAGAGAGGTCCGGACCAGGGAAGGAGCCGCGGATGACCGGCTGGAACGTGGGCGACATGCCCGGCCTGGACGGGCGCGTCGCCGTCGTCACCGGTGCCAACGGCGGCCTCGGCTACGTGGTGGCCCGGGAACTGGCGCGCAAGGGGGCCTGCGTGGTGCTCGCCTGCCGCAGCCGGACGCGGGGGAGCGACGCCGTGGAGCGCCTCCGGGGCGAGGTGCCGGACGCCGCCGTGGAACTGGCGCGGCTGGACCTCGGCGACCTGGCCTCCGTCCGCGAGTTCGCGTACGCACTGCCCTACGAGCGGGTCGACCTCCTCGTCAACAACGCCGGCGTGATGGCGCTGCCCTACGCGACGACGGCGGACGGCTTCGAGACGCAGTTCGGCGTCAACCACCTGGGGCACTTCGCCCTCACCGGGCTGCTGCTGCCCACCCTGCTCGCCACGCCCGGTGCCCGGGTCGTGACCGTCTCCAGCCTCATGCACACGCTGGCCAACGTCGATCCGCGCGACCTCAACAACGTGCGGCGGTACGGGCGCTGGACCGCCTACGCCCGCTCGAAGTCGGCCAACCTGCTCTTCACCCACGAGCTGGCCCGCCGGCTCGCGGCACGGGACGGCGGGGCGGACGTGTGCGCGGTCGCCGCCCATCCGGGGTACGCGGAGACCGGTCTGCTGACCGCCGGACCCCGTGCCGAGGGGCGCCGGGTCGCCGAGCGGCTGATGACGCTCGCGGGCCGGGTCGTCGCCCAGCCCGCCGAGGCGGGCGCGCTGCCCGTCCTGTACGCGGCGACCGCGCCCGGCGTGCCCGCCGACTCCTTCACCGGCCCGTCCTTCGCGATGTGGCGCGGGGCGCCCGCCCCCTCCTGGCGGGCACCCTGGACCACCGACGACGCGATGGGGGAGCGGCTGTGGGCCGCCTCCGAACGGCTGACGGGTGTCACGTACGAGGCGCTGAAGGGCTGAGGCCGGAACCCGGTCGGCCCGGACGGCCCGGTCGGCCCGGTCGGCCCGGGTGGCTCAGCGGGCCACCGCCACCGCCGTGAACGTCGTCTCGGGAGTCTGCGGGCTGGTGAAGCGCGCGTTGACGAGGTAGAGGCGGTCGCCGAAGCGGGCGGCGGTCGCGGGGACGTCGAAGCGGGAGTCGGTGATCGTGCGGCGCAGGGTCGCCGTGCCGGCCCTCGCGTCCAGGTCCCACACGCTGACCAGGTTGAGCCGGTTCTGGACGACGTACAGGGTGCGGCCGACACGGACCAGGCCGTCGCCGTGGACCACGTCGTCCGCGCCGACCAGCCTGATGCGGGTGGCGCGGCCGGTCCTGAGGCTGACGCGGTACAGCTCGCCCGCCGTCATCCTGACGACGATCAGGCCCCGCCCGTCGGGGGTGGAGACGATGCCGTTGGCGTTGATGACGTCCGGCGTGTGCTCCCAGTCGCCGGTCAGCGGCAGGGCGCGTACACCGCCGTGCCGGCCGCGCGGGACGCCGTACAGGACGGGCCCGTACGAGTCGGTGAACCAGGCGCGGTCGCCGAGCAGGGCCGCGTCGTTGACGAAGTGGCCGGTGGTGTCCGTGAGCTGGTGGGTGCGCAGCAGTCTGCCGGTGCGGGAGTCGATGATCCGCGCGGTGCCGCCGCCGCCCCCGGCGACGTACAGCAGGCCGTCGTGGTCCAGTTTCAGGCCGATGGCGGCGAGGCCCGTGGCGCCCTCGTGGACGACGCGGCCCTCGCCGGTGCGCAGGTCGGTGCGGTAGACGGCGCCGTCGGCCCGCGAACCCAGGTAGGCGTACGGTCCCCGCCCGATGGTGATGCCCTCGGGCAGCCAGCCGTCGGGAAGCGGGAACTGGGACGGCCACGTCGCCCCGGGGGCGGTGGCCTCGGCCGGGCCGGTACCGGCGGCCACCGTCAGCGCGGCGAGAGCGGCACCGCCGAGCACCGTGCGCCGGGACGGCCGGGGTGGGTGGGTCCGAGTCATGGTGCGGGCCTCCGTCGGAGAAGGGGCGTGGGGACTCGATGAAACCCGACGGCCGGGGCGAATTCGAGGCGTCGGCCGGGTTTGGCAGGAAACCGACAGTCGCCCCGGGAGTCAGGCGGTCTGCCCGCCGTCGACCACCAGGTCGGTGCCCACCACCGACGCCGCGTCGTCCGACGCCAGGTAGAGCACGGCCGCCGCGACCTCCGCCACCTCCGACACCCGGCCGAGCGGCGTCTCGCTCCTCATCCGTTCGGCCCGCCCCGCCTCCGTCTCCCCGGGCAGCAGGGACATGGAGGTCGCCGTGGCGCCCGGGCTGACGGCGTTGATGCGGACGCCGTCCGCGATGTGGTCCAGGGCGGCGCCCCGGGTGAGCACCGAGACGGCCGCCTTGGTGGCCGCGTAGGCGGTGGCGCCCGGACTGCGCTTGTGCAGGCCGAAGGTGGAGGCGATGTTCACGATGGCGCCGCCGGCCGGCTGGGCGCGCATCCGGCGGACCTCCGCCCGGACGGCGAGGAACACGCCGCTGAGGTTGATGTCGAGCTGCGCGTACCAGTCCTCCTCGGCGAGGTCGGCCAGGGGGACTCCGCCGCGGAAGACGCCCGCGTTGTTGACGGCGACGTCGAGGGAGCCGAAGTGCTCCACGGCGGCGTCCACGACGGCCTGTACGTCGGCGGCGCGGGTGACGTCGGCGGTGACGGCCAGTGCCTTGCCGCCCGCCTCCTCGATCAGGGCCACCGTCTCGTCGAGCGGCTCCCGCCCGCGCCCGGCGACGACGACGTGCGCGCCCTCGGCGGCGAGGCCGAGGGCGACGGCCCGTCCGATGCCGGAGCCCGCGCCGGTGACGAGGGCGGTCCTGTCGGTGAAGCGCTGGGTGGTCATGAATCTCCCCTTTTTCTTGACCGAACGGTTCATTATGAGGTCGTGGGAAACACCCCTCCGGAGAGGGGAGCGTCCCCGCGCCTCAGTCGAGCAGGGCCAGTGCCTGGTCCGCCGCGTCCCGCACCCGCGCCGGGTCCGGCGACGCCTTGCCGACCACCCGCAGCCCCTGGAGCAGGACCAGCAGCATGCGGGCGAGGGCCAGCGGGTCGCGGCCGGCGGGCAGTTCGCCCTGGGCCCGGGCCCGGATCAGCGCCGCGTGCAGCGCGGTCTCCAGCTGGTCCCAGTTGCGCTCGACCCGCCGCGCGGCGACCGGGTCGCGCGGGGCCAGCTCGGCCGCCGTGTTGGTGACGAAGCAGCCGCGTTCCCGCAGGTCATCGGCGGCCGCCTCGACGGCGTAGCGCCGCACCAGGGACCGTACGCCCGGCAGGGCCGGGCCCGGCCGGGCGAGTTCCTCCAGCAGCTCCGGGAGCAGTCCCTGCTCGTAGCGCTCCAGCGCCTTCAGGTACAGCTCGTGCTTGTTGCCGAAGGTCGCGTAGATGCTGGCGCGCCCGATGCCGAGGTGCTCGACGAGGTCGGACATCGACGTCGCCTCGTAGCCGCGCCGCCAGAACAGCTCCAGGGCTGCCCGCAGCGCGGCGTCCGGATCGAACTCCTTGGTCCTGGCCACGTGACGCAGCCTAGGGCGTTCTGGAACGACCGGTCAAGAACAGTGGTCTCAGGCCGCCTTCACCTCGTACGTCTCCACCCGCACCGCCTCGTCGTCCAGGCACTGCCCGGTCGCCAGGTCGAAACGCTGCTTGAGCAGCGGGGAGGCGACGAACGGGCGGCCCTGGTGGGTGCCGGTCAGGCCGCGGGAGAGGACCGCCGCGCCGGTGAACGGGTCCCGGTTGCCGATGGCGTACAGCTCGCCGTTCCGGTCCCGGAACAGGGCCACCTGGCCGCCGTCCGGCAGCAGGGCCGCCACGCCGCGGCCCGGGAGCAGGGTGCCGAGGTCGCAGGCCGTGAACCAGTCGTCCGTCAGGCGCAGCCGTACCTTCAGGTCGGTCGTCTCGGGTGCCAGGGACTCGGGTGCCAGGGTCATCGCCGGGTGCTTCCTTCCAGGAGGTCGTCTTCCGAGGGGCGCCGCAGGCCGATGTCGAGCAGCGGCAGGTCGGGCTTCATCTGGTCGCGTTCGGGCACGAAGCCCACGACCGGGTCGGGGGTGTCGGGCGCGTTCACGAAGGACACGAACCGGGCCAGTTTCTCCGGGTCGTTGATGGTCTCGGCCCACTCGTCGCGGTAGTGCGAGACGTGGGCCCGCATCAGGGACTCCAGCTCGTCGCAGATGCCGAGCGAGTCGTGCACGACCACGTCCCGTACGTGGTCCAGGCCGCCCGGGATGCGTTCCAGCCAGGTGGAGGTGCGCTCCAGCTTGTCGGCGGTGCGGATGTAGAACATCAGGAACCGGTCGATCAGGCGGACCAGTTCGGCGTCGGACAGGTCCTGCGCGAGCAGGTCCGCGTGGCGTGGGGTGGCGCCGCCGTTGCCGCCGACGTACAGGTTCCAGCCGTTGGACGTGGCGATCACGCCGAAGTCCTTCGACTGGGCCTCGGCGCACTCGCGGGCGCACCCGGAGACCGCCGACTTCAGCTTGTGCGGGGAGCGCAGCCCCCGGTAGCGCAGCTCCAGGTCGATCGCCATGCGCACCGAGTCCTGGACGCCGTAGCGGCACCAGGTCTGCCCCACGCAGGACTTCACCGTCCGCAGCGACTTCCCGTACGCGTGCCCGGACTCGAAGCCGGCGTCCACCAGCCGCGCCCAGATCACCGGCAACTGCTCGACGCGGGCGCCGAACATGTCGATGCGCTGACCGCCGGTGATCTTCGTGTAGAGCCCGAAGTCCCGGGCGATCTCGCCGATGACGATCAGCTTCTCCGGGGCGATCTCGCCGCCGGGGATGCGCGGGACGACGGAGTACGAGCCGTTCCTCTGGAGGTTGGCCAGGAAGTGGTCGTTGGTGTCCTGGAGCGCGGCCTGCTCGCCGTCCAGGACGTAGCCGCTGGCGCCGATCGCCGGGGCGAGGGAGGCGATGACCGAGCCGACCGCCGGCTTGCAGACCTCGCAGCCGTCACCGCCCCGGGCGTCCTCGCGGCCGTGCCGGTCCAGCAGCTCCCGGTAGGAGGTGATCCGCAGGGTACTGACGATCTCGTACAGCTCCTCGCGGGTCTGCGAGAAGCAGCCGCACAGGCCCTTGTCGACCTCGACGCCGTTCGCCTCCAGCTCGGCGGTGACCAGCTGGCCGAGCACCTTGACGCAGGAGCCGCAGCCGGTGCCGGCCCTGGTGCACTTCTTCACCTCGGGCACGGTGGTGCAGGAGTGCTCCGTCACCGCGCCGCGGATGGTGCCCTTGGTGACGTTGTGGCAGGAGCAGATCACCGCGTCGTCGGGGAGCGCGGCCGGGCCGAGCTGGGCGGGCGCTCCGGCCCCGGCGGGCAGCACCAGGGACTCGGGGGAGACGGGCGGGACCGAGCCGGTGAAGGCGCGCAGCGTGCCGTACGCCTCCGCGTCGCCGACCAGGATGCCGCCGAGCAGCGTGCCGTCGCGGCCGACGACCAGCTTCTTGTACAGGCCCGCCCGGGAGTCCGAGTAGACGACGTCCAGGCAGTCCTCGGCGGTGCCGTGCGCGTCGCCGAAGGAGGCCACGTCCACGCCGAGCAGCTTCAGCTTGGTGGACAGGTCGGCGCCGGTGAAGGACGCCTCCCGCTCCGCGATGGTCGCGGCGGCCGTCTCGGCCTGCTCGTAACCCGGCGCCACCAGCCCGTACACCCGCCCGTCGGCCGCCAGCGCGCACTCGCCGATCGCGAACACGTGCTCGTCGGTGACCGTGCGGCACTGCTCGTCCACGCTGATCCCGCCGCGCTCGCCGACCGCGAGACCGCAGTCGCGGGCCAGCTGGTCGCGGGGGCGGACACCGGCGCTGAACACCACGAGGTCGGTGGCGAGTTCGGAGCCGTCGGACAGTTTCATGCCGGTGACGGCGCCGTCCTCGCCGGTCAGGACCTCCTGGGTGCCGACGCCCGTGTGGACGGACAGGCCCATGTCCTCGATGGTGCGCAGCAGCGCCGCGCCGCCGCCCTCGTCGACCTGTACGGGCATCAGGCGGGGCGCGAACTCCACGATGTGCGAGGTGAGTCCGAGGCCCTGGAGCGCGCCGGCCGCCTCCAGGCCGAGGAGCCCGCCGCCGACCACCGCGCCGGTCGTCGCGGTCTTCGCGTACTCCTCGATGGCGAGCAGGTCCTCGATCGTCCGGTAGACGAAGCAGCCCTCGGCGTCCTTGCCGGGGACCGGCGGGACGAACGGGTAGGAGCCGGTGGCCAGTACCAGCACGTCGTAGTCGACGACCAGCCCGGAGCGGGCGGTCACCTTGCGCGCCGCACGGTCGACGCTCTCCGCCGGGTCGCCGACGCGCAGTTCGATGCGGTGCTCCTCGATGAAGGCCATGTCGGTCATCGACAGGTCCTCGGGGGTCTTCCCCGAGAAGTACGAGGTGAGCTGGACGCGGTCGTAGGCGGGGCGCGGCTCCTCGCACAGCACGACCACGCGGTGCGTGCCGGTCAGGCCGCGCTCGGCGAGCGCTTCGAGGAAACGCTGGCCGACCATGCCGTGGCCGACGAGCACGATGGTGGGGGCGGGCCCCGGGGTGGCGGTCATCAGGAGCCTCCGTCATGGGTGAGCAGGTGGAGCAGGGGGCCGCCGTCGGACGGGAGCGGCTCTGCTCCCTCCCAGGCGCGCGCGAGCGCGCCGACGGTGCCGAGTTCGCCGACCAGGACCCCGCCGACCAGCCGGTCGTCGCGGACGACGACCTTGCGGTAGGTGCCCCGGGTGGCGTCGGCGAGCTGCACGACGTCGTCGCCGGGGCGGGGGTCGGTCTCACCGAACGCGGCGAGGTCGAAAGGGCTCTCGGGCCCGGAGGGGCTGCCGGATCCTGAGGGGCTGCCGGATCCGGAAGGGGTGCCGGACCCGGAAGGGGTGCCTGGCCCGGAGGAGCTGCCGGACCCGGTGAGGGTGAGCCGGGTCAGGGAGCGGGTGCCGGTGTAGCGGGCGGCGGTGCCGTCCCCGGCGAGCAGTCCGGCGAGCGCGCCCGCCTGTTCGAGGGCGGGCGCGGCCAGCCCGTACACGCGTCCCGCGTGCTGGGCGCAGTCGCCGACCGCGCGGATGTGCGGGTCACTGGTGCGCAGCTCGTCGTCGACCACCACGCCCTTGCCGACCTCCAGGCCCGCCTCCCGCGCGAGCCCGACGCGCGGCCGGACCCCGCACGCGAGGACGACGACGTCGGCGCCGAGGGCGTACCCGTCGGCCATCTCCACCGACCGGACCGCTCCGCCGACGCTCCGCACGTCCCGCACCCGGCACTCGGTGTGCACCTCGACGCCGAGGTTCTCCAGGTGCCGCCGGACGAGCGCGGAGGCGGCCGGGTCGAGCCGGCACTCCATGAGCCGCTCGGACTGCTGGGCGAGGACGACCCGGGCGCCGCGCACGGCCAGCGCGCGGGCGGCGGAGACCCCGAGCAGCCCGCCCCCGACGACGACCGCCCGCACCCCCGGCCGCAGCGCCTTGGACAGCCCCAGGCAGTCGTCCATCGTCCGGAACGCGTGCACGCCCTCGGGCAGCTCCCGGTCCGGCGTGAACAGGCCGCGCAGCGGCGGGAGCACGGCGTTGGAACCGGTGGCCAGGACGAGCGTGTCGTACGCGATCACGGAGCCGTCGGCGCACCGGACGGTCCGCCCGGCCCGGTCGATGCCGGTGACCCGGCCGCGCAGCAGCCCGGCGGGCGCGGGCAGGGCGGTCACCTCGGGGCCGTACCGGCCGGCCAGCACCTCGGCGAGCAGCACCCGGTTGTACGGGCGGTGCTCCTCGTCGCCGACGACCAGCGCGGGCGTGCCGAGCTCACCGAGCCGCCGGGCGAGCGTGACGCCCGCGAGTCCGGCGCCGATCACCACCACACGCGTATTCGAGGTCATGGCACCGAGCGTGCGGTGCGGGTGTTACCCGGTGGCATCGCGTCTGTTTCCCGCGGGGAACGCTGCCCTCAGCGGGGGCGGGGGGCGGGTGTGAGGGCGTCCGGCGGGCGCACCCGGGCAACCTCAGAAGTCGCTCATCTCGATGGACGGGGCGTCCGTGGCGTCCATAGGGTCACGATCATGCCCGACATATCGCTGACCACGGTCGTCCTGCTGTGCCTCGCGGCCCTCGCGGCCGGCTGGATCGACGCCGTGGTCGGCGGCGGCGGACTCCTGCTGCTGCCGGCGCTGCTGCTCGGACTGCCCGCCGGGACGCCCGCCGCGCACGCGCTCGGCACCAACAAGGCGGTCGCCATCGTCGGCACCACGGGCGCGGCGGTGACGTACGCCCGCAAGGCCCCGGTGGACGTCCGTACCGCCGTACGCATCGGGCTCGCGGCGCTGGCCGGATCGTCGGGCGGGGCCTTCTTCGCGGCCGGGATGAGCACCGAGGTGCTCAAGCCGGTGATCATGGTGGTGCTGCTGGCGGTCGCGGCCTTCGTGATCCTGCGCCCCGCCTTCGGCACCGCCCCCGCCACCGGCCCGGCCTCCCGCCGCCGGATCCTCGCCGCGATCGGCCTCGCGGGCCTCGGCATCGGCTTCTACGACGGTCTCGTCGGCCCGGGAACAGGGACGTTCCTGGTCCTGGCCCTCACCGCCGTACTCCACCTCGACCTGGTGGCCGCCTCCGCCACCGCCAAGATCGTCAACTGCTGCACCAACGCGGGCGCCCTCGCCACCTTCGCCTGGCAGGGCGCCGTCCTGTGGCAGCTGGCCGCCCTGATGGCCGTCTTCAATCTGGCCGGAGGCATGTTCGGCGCGCACACCGCCCTCAAGAAGGGCAGCGGCTTCGTCCGCGTCGTCCTGCTGACGGTCGTCTTCGCCCTGGTGGCGAACCTGGCGTACGAGCAGTGGCTCGCCTAGGCGTCCTGGTCGCCGCGCCGCGGGCCGAGCGGTGCGGCCGGCCCGCCGGACGCCTCACCGGCTGCCGGTGAGGTGCGCGAAGACGACCACGTTCCCCTGGTAACCGGTGGCGCGTGAGTAGTCGCCGCCGCAGGTGATGACGCGCAGTTCGGGCCGGTCCGCCGCGCCGTACACCTTCGCGTCGGGGAAGTTCCGCGCGGCGTACACCTCCACCGCGTCCACGGTGAACACCGCGACGCCGCCGTCGCGCCGGTCGACCTCGATGGTGCCGCCCTTCTCCAGGGCGCCGAGGCGGTAGAAGACGGCGGGGCCCTCGGCGTTGTCGACGTGCCCGGCGACGATCGCGGTGCCCGTCTCGCCGGGAGTGGTGCCGGCCTCGTACCAGCCGGCGAGGTTCTCCTCCTCGGCGGGCGGCACGTCCAGGCTGCCGGACGGCGTCAGGCCGAGGCCCGTCATCGGGGCGTCCACGCCGATCGCCGGGATGCGGACGCGGTCGGGCGGGGAGGGCGGCAGCGCGGGAGCGGCGGCCTCGCCGGCCTGCCCGGTGCGGGCCTGTGCGGTGCGGGCCTGCGCGGTGGAGGGCTGCGGCGGGGCTCCGGTACGGGCGTCGAGCAGCAGCCAGGTCCCGGAGCAGAGGGCGACCGCGGTGACGGCCGCTATCGCGGTGTCGCCGACCCTGCGCATGGCGTCCCCTCTCCCTCGGGCCCGGTGGAGGCCCCCTGCCGAAAGCCCCGGCCCCCTCCGGGCCGCGAGGGGCGGTCGGACCCGGAGGGGGTGGGGAAGTGCGGTACCTGCGGACGGGCAGCGGAGGGTGCCCGTCAGATCCCGTCGCCTCTCGCCCGGCGATGCAGGAGCCAGGTACCGCCCGCGGCGGCGACGGCCAGAGCCGCCACACCGGCCGCGGTCTGCACGGGGTCGGGGCCCAGAGCACCGCCGACCCCCGTCTTCACGCTTCCCTTGGGATGCACCGGCTCGCGGGCCGAGGTCAGGGTGACCACCAGGTCGCCCGTCACCCGCAGGCCGCTCCTCCCGCAGGTCGCGACGATCTCGTACGTCCCCGGCTGCGCGCTCGGCGGCACCTCGAAGCGGCCGACCGCCTCGCCCGCGTCGGTGCCCGGTGCCAGCGGGAACGTTCCGGCGCCCACCGCGGTGGCGTCACCGGCCGCCGACCCGCCCTCGCCGCACGCCGCCGTCCGCGCCGTCGCCGGCTCGCCCGGCACCACCGAGGACGGGTACACCTCCAGCCCACCGGTCGTCGCGGCCTCCCCGGCGTACACGGAGGCCGGGCAGGTGAGGCCGACGGCCGCGACGGCGAGCGCGGTACCGGTCAGCAGGCGGGCGGTACGTCGCATCGGTGCTCCTTTGAGCTCTTCGGTGGCCCTGCCCCACCGAGGAAAGCCGCATCGGAGGCGGCCCGCTCCCCGAGAACACGCCGGGAATGGGATGAACGGGTGTCGGCCGCGCGTCCGGCGGCCCCCTGCCGGACGCCGTTCCGGCAGGTCACCGGCGTGTGGCGGGCGTGCGCCGGAAAAGATCCGAAGGGGGCGGGACGCGGGTGTGAACGGGTGACCGGTGCCTCCGAACGGGCCCGCCGACGCCCGGCTTGACCTCAACCAAGGTCGAGGTAACAGGCTGTCCCGCATGACCACAACGACCGCTCCGCTCCGTGTGACCCTGCTCGTCGGCAGCAACCGCCACGGCCGCTTCGGCCCCGTCGTCGCCGACTGGCTCCTGGACCATCTCCGGGCCCACGACGACCTGGTCCCCGACGTCGTGGACGTCGCCGCGACCGACCTGCCCACGACCTTCGCCCCGACCCCGGAGGCGACCGCCGCGCTGGCGGAGATCACCCCGAAACTGGCGGCCGCCGACGCGTTCGTCGTGCTCACACCCGAGTACAACCACTCGTTCCCGGCAGGCCTGAAGAACGTCATCGACTGGCACTTCACCGAGTGGCGGGCCAAGCCCGTCGGCCTCGTCTCCTACGGCGGTCTGGCCGGCGGTCTGCGTGCCGCGGAGCACCTGCGCCAGGTCTTCGCCGAGCTGCGCGCCGTCACCGTCCGCGACACCGTCTCCTTCCACAACGCGGGCGCCTCGTTCGACGACGAGGGCAGGCTCAGCGACCCCTCCGGTCCGGACGCGGCGGCGAAGACGATGCTCGACCAACTGGTCTGGTGGGGTCGGGCCCTGCGGGAGGCGAAGGAGAAGCGGCCCTACGACGACGTGTAGGGCGCGGCAGGGCCGGGGCGCCATGGGAACGGGGGCGGCGACATAGGAACCTCCTATGGCACCCGCTGATATTTCGTCTTTGCCCCTCGCCCTTTCCCGGATCTACCGTGAAACAACTCGACGAGACGCGCACCGCGATTTCTCCTGGGAATCGCAATCCGGGCGCGTCGACTCCTCTTCCGTCGAGTGAATGTTCACGAATTTCCGAAAGGGCCGGTGGTATGACCGCGAACGAGAACGGATCAGCAGAGCGGGAACTCTCGGGAAAGCGGGCCCTGGTCACGGGCGGTACCCGCGGAATCGGAGCGGCCGTGGTCCGCCGGCTCCTGGGCGCGGGCGCCGAGGTGCTCACGACCGCGAGGTCGGCGGGGAGCGCGGCGCCGGAGGGAGCCGCCTTCGTGGCGGCGGACGTGCGGACCCGGGGCGGAGCGGAGGCGCTCGCCGCGGCCGCGCGGGAGGTGCTCGGCGGGGTGGACATCCTGGTCCACAACGCGGGTGGGGCGCGCCCTCACGAAGGCGCCCTCGCCATCCCCGACGAGGAGTGGCAGGACGCGCTGGACCTGAACTACCTGGCGTCGGTGCGGCTGGACGCGCTGCTGGTACCGGGGATGCGGGAACGGAGTTCGGGGGCGATCGTGCACGTCTCCTCGGCCGCCGTCCGTACCCCGGTGGGACAGTTCCTGCACTACACAGCGGCGAAGGCGGCGCTGGAGAACTACAGCCGGGGGCTGGCCTCGGAGCTGGCCCCGTCCGGGATCCGGGTCAACACCGTGACTCCCGGCAGAGTCGCCACCCCCGGCGGCGAGGCGACGCGCGAGCAGTGGGCGCGCCTGAACGCGGCGCCGGGCCGGACCAACGCCGGCGACACCGTGCCGCTGGGGCGCGACGGCAGTCCCGACGACATCGCCCACGCCGTGCTCTTCCTGGTGTCCGACCGGGCGGGCTGGCTGACCGGGAGCAGCCTCGTCGTGGACGGCGGTGAATTCCCCCGGGGGTGAGAACCGCGGAATTCCGGAACACCTGTCCCAGACAGCCGTGAGAAAACAGAAAAGGGTCCCTGAGAATGAATGAGTACGACGGCAAGAATGCCGTGATCACAGGTGGCGGCAGCGGCATCGGTTTCGCGACGGCGAAACTGCTGGCGGACGGCGGAGCCCGCGTGGTGATCACCGGCCGCTCCCGGGCCACGCTCGACGCCGCGCGGGAGCGGCTCGGCGGGAACGCGGTGGCCGTCCGGAGCGACGTGGCCTCACTGACCGACCTGGATGCTCTGGCCGACCGCGTGAAGGGCGAACTCGGCACGGTCGACGCCCTGTTCGTCAACGCCGGCATCGCAACCCTCACCCCGTTCGGGGCGACGACCGAGGAGGCGTACGACGAGCTGTTCGCGATCAACGTCAAGGGCGCCTACTTCACCGTGCAGAAGCTCGCCCCGCTGCTGAACACGGGCGCGGGCGTCGTCCTCACCACCTCGGTCGCGAACGTCGTCGGCATGTCGGACACCAGCGGCTACGCGGCCGGCAAAGCGGCGCTGCGCTCGATGGCCCGCAGCTTCTCCCGTGAGCTGCTTCCGCGTGGCATCCGTGTCAACGCGGTCAGTCCCGGCCCCGTCGACACGGGAGCCCTGGACGCGACGATGACCGAAGAGGCCGCCGAGCGGTTCAAGGCGGAGCGGGTCGCGGACAACCCCATGCGGCGTTTCGGTACTCCTGACGAGATCGCCCGGGCGGCCGCGTTCCTCGCCTTCGACGCCACTTACACCACCGGTGCCGAGCTCGCCGTGGACGGAGGGGCCACCCAGCTCTGAGCGGACTTGTGCCAGGTCTCCTGACGCAGGAACTCGAGCAGGGCCGTCTCCGCGGGACCCGCGCCGGGCCGGACCGCCGCGACGACGGGCTGGGACACGGCCGGGGACACCGGGCGCACGAGGTGCTCGTGACCGGGGGGCACCGCGGAGGCCGGAACGAACGTGACCCCCAGCCCGTGGGCGGCCCAGCGCACGGCCGTCGCCGTCTGGGAGACGCGGGCGACCGTGGTCGGGCCGAGCCCGTTGTCCCGCAGTACGTCCACCAGGACGCCGTCGAGCGCGCTGTTGGTGTCGAACCGCACCCACGGCTCCCGCCCCAGTTCCTGCAGTTCGACGCGGTCCGCGGCGAGCAGCGGGTGCCCGGCGGCCAGCACCACGACGAATTCCTCGTCGCCGAGGTGGTGGCCGTCGTAGAGGCCGCCCTCGCACGGTCCGGCCATCAGGCCGAGGTCTATCACGCCCCCGCGCGCCAGCCGCTCCAGTTCGGTGGGGTTCGGCTCCTCGAAGACGGTGACCTCCAGGCGCGGGAAGCGGCGGCGCAGCGCGCCCAGCGCGCCCGGCAACTGCCGAGTGCCCAGGCCCATCTGCACCGCGACCACCAGCTCACCCACCAGTTCGTCGGCACCGGCCCGCGCCGTCGCCCTCGCCCGCCGCGCCGCGCTCACCGCGACCTGCGCCTCCCGCAGGAAGGCGCGCCCGGCAACGGTGGGCACCAGCCCGGTCGGCGTGCGGGAGAACAGCTCCACGCCCAGGTCCCGCTCCAGGCCGCGGATCTGCTGGGACACCGAGGGCTGAGCGACCCGCAGCACCTCCGCCGCCGCCGTCACCGAGCCCTGTTCGGCAATGGCCAGGGCGTATTCGAACTGACGAAGGCTCATCGGATCCCGTCCCCTCGCTGCGGTGGACCGCGGTCCGCGCCGTGGTCTCGTCGCAAGCGTAGGGGAGGGCGTCCGTTGCCCTCCGGGACCGGCCGCAGGCCCGCGTTCACCCGCGCTGATGCTCGCCTACGCAGTCGCAGCCACGGTCGCGGCCTCCGTCGCCGCAGCCGCCTCCACCCGCACCGCGCACACCTTGAACTCCGGCATCCGCGAGGTCGGGTCGAGGGCCGGGTTGGTCAGGGTGTTGGCGCGGCCCTCGCCCGGCCAGTGGAAGGGCATGAACACGGTGTCGGGCCGGATGCCGGTGGTGATGCGCGCCGGAGCCACCGCCCGGCCGCGTCGCGAGACGACCACCACCGGATCGCCCTCGGCCGCCCCCAGCCGCGCCGCCAGCCGGGGATGCAGCTCCACGAAGGGGCCGGGCGCGGCGGCGTTCAGCTCGTCCACGCGCCGGGTCTGCGCGCCGGACTGGTACTGGGCCACGACCCGCCCGGTGGTCAGCAGCACCGGGTACTCGTCGTCCGGCTCCTCGGCGCTCGGACGGTGGGAGACGGGCACGAACCGGGCCCGGCCGTCGTCGGTGGCGAAGCGGTCGAGGAAGAGGCGAGGGGTGCCCGGATGCGGGCCGGTGGTCCCGGTGGTGGTCTCCTGCGGTGCGGGATGCGGGCCGGTGGTCCCGGTGGTGGTCTCCTGCGGTGCGGGATGCGGGCCGGTGGTCCCGGTGGTGGTCTCCTGCGGTGCGGGATGCGGGCCGGTGGTCCCGGTGGTGGTCTCCTGTGGTGCGGGATGCGGGCCGGTGGTCCCGGTGGTGGTCTCCTGTGGTGCGGGATGCGGGCCGGTGGTCCCGGTGGTGGTCTCCTCCGGTGCCGGCTGCGGGCCGGTGGCCCCGGCGGTGGTCTCCTCCGGGGCCGGGCACGGCCAGAACACCCCGCCCTCCCGCGCCAGCCGCCGGTAGTCGATCCCCGAGTAGTCCGCCGGGCCGCCCGCGCTCGCCCGGCGCAGTTCCTCGAAGACCTCCTCGGGCTCGGTCGGGAAGCCCTTCTCCACGCCGAGTCGGCCGGCCAGTCCGTGCAGCACCTCCAGGTCGCTGCGGACGCCGTCCGGCGGGGTGACCGCCCGCCGCCGCAGCAGCACCCGCCCCTCCAGGCTGGTCATGGTCCCCGTCTCCTCCGCCCACTGCGTCACCGGCAGCACCACGTCCGCCAGCGCCGCCGTCTCCGACAGCACCACGTCGCACACGGCCAGGAAGTCCAGCGACCGCAGCCGCTCCTCGACGTGCGCCGCGCGGGGCGCCGACACCACCGGATTGGAGCCCATCACCAGCAGCGACCTGATGTCCGTGCCCAGCGCGTCCAGCAACTCGTACGCGCTGCGCCCGGGCCCCGGCAGCGAGTCCGGGTCCACCCCCCACACCCCGGCGACATGCCGCCGCGCCGCCGGATCCGTCAGCTTGCGGTAGCCGGGCAACTGGTCGGCCTTCTGGCCGTGCTCGCGCCCGCCCTGCCCGTTGCCCTGCCCGGTCAGGCAGCCGTACCCCGACCGGGGACGCCCGGCCCGCCCGGTCGCCAGGCACAGGTTGATCCACGCGCCCACCGTGTCCGTGCCCTTGGCCTGCTGCTCGGGCCCGCGCGCGGTCAGCACCATCGCGGCGTCCGGCGCGCAGAACAGCCGTACCGCCTCGCGCAGCTCGGGGACGGAGACTCCCGTGATCCGCTCCACGTACTCCGGCCAGTGCGCCATCGCCGCCGCCCGCGCCTCCTCCCAGCCCGTCGTGCGCTCCTCGACGTACCCCTCGTCGACCCGCCCCTCCGCGACGACCAGGTGCAGCATGCCCAGCGCGAGGGCCAGGTCGGTGCCCGGCCGGGGCGCCAGGTGCAGGTCGGCGTGTTCGGCGGTCTTCGTGCGGCGCGGGTCGACGACGATCAGCGTGCCGCCGTTCTCGCGCAGCTCGGTGAAGTACCGCAGGGACGGCGGCATCGTCTCCGCCGGGTTCGACCCGACGAGGATCACGCACCCGGTCCTGGGGATGTCCTCCAGCGGGAACGGCAGCCCCCGGTCCAGCCCGAACGCCTTCGTGCCGGCCGCCGCGGCCGACGACATGCAGAACCGCCCGTTGTAGTCGATCTGCGAGGTGCCCAGCACCACCCGGGCGAACTTGCCCAGCGTGTAAGCCTTCTCGTTGGTCAGCCCGCCCCCGCCGAACACCCCGAGCGCGTCCGCGCCGTGCTCCTCCCGCGTGCGCGCCAGGTTCCCGGCGATCCGCCCCAGCGCCTCGTCCCAGGTGGCCGGCACCAGCGCCCCGTCCCGGCCGCGCACCAACGGCGAGGTCAGCCGGGCACCCGACGCCAGCACCGCCGGCGCCGTACGCCCCTTGCCGCACAGCGCGCCCCGGTTCACCGGGAAGTCCGCGCGCTCGGACACCTCGACGGTCCCGTCGGCGGCGGGCGTCAGATTCATCCCGCACTGCAGGGCGCAGTACGGGCAGTGCGTGGGCGTGGGCGTGGCGGTGTTCTGCATGCCGCCCAGGGTGCGCCACCCGTGTTACGCGCCCGGGCGGCCGTCTGTTACGCCGCCGGGACGGTGACCTCCCCGTCGCCCCCGGCCCGTGGTGAGGGGGCGGCTCGTCCGGCGTCGGCCAGGGCCCGCGCCACCCCCGGCTCCCGCGGCCCGAGGAAGTGCGGGTCCGGTTCGAAGACCGCGTCCAGCGCGGCCTTCCCCGCCGCGAGGATCTCCCGGGCGCCCCCGTAGTACCAGGTCGCGTCGTGGACGTCGTCGACCCCGACGCCGTACGACGCCACCCCCGCCTCCTGGCACAGCGCGACCGCCCGCCGTATGTGGAAGCCCTGGCTGATCAGCACGGCCCGGTCGACACCGAAGACCTTCTTCGCGCGCACGCAGGAGTCCCAGGTGTCGAAACCCGCGTAGTCGCTGACGATCCGCCCGTCGGGCACCCCGTGCCGGACCAGATAGCCCCGCATGGCGTCCGGCTCGTCGTACTCCTCACGGCTGTTGTCCCCGGTCACGAGCACCACCTCGATCCGGCCCGCCCGGTACAGCTCGGCCGCCGCGTCCAGCCGGTGCGCCAGGTACGGCGACGGCTCCCCGTCCCACAGTCCGGCGCCGAAGACGACCGCGACGTCGGTGCGGGGCACGTCGGCCGTGGTGCGCAGCCGGTCTTCCGTGACCAGGCGCAGCCACGTCGAGGGCAGCAGTGCCAGCACGCACCCGGCCGTCACCACCCGGATCAGCCGCCGCTGCCCCCGGCGGGTGCGCGGCAGGCGCGGTCTGCGAAGTCTCGGGGTGCGCATCGGACGGTTCCCTCCCCGGTCGGTTCCTGCCACCAGGGACGTCCGGGCGCGCCGTCCGGTTCACCGGCCGCTCACACGCGGTGGGCGGTGCCGTGCGGACCGACGGAAAGTCCCTGTGACACCCACGCAACGGAAAGGCAACGTGCCGCCGTCACCCTCGGTGCATGACGGTGACGACAGTGACAGGCAGCACGAGCACAGCGGCCACCGGGGGCGCCCCCGCCCTGGTCGTCGTCGCCCACGGCAGCCGCGACCCCCGCGCGCTGAGCACCGTACGCGCCCTCCTCGACCGGGTCCGCGCCCTGCGCCCCGGCCTCCCGGTGCACCTGGGGCACATCGAGCTGAACGCGCCCCTGCTGCCCGACACGCTGGCCGCCCTCGGCGACGGCGCGGCGGTCCTGGTCCCGCTCCTGCTCGGCCGTGGCCACCACGTCAAGCGGGACATCCCCGAGACGGCCGCGGCGGCACCGGCACACACCCGCGTGGCCGCCCCGCTCGGCCCGCACCCGCTGCTCGTGGACGCCCTCCACGCCCGCCTCCTGGAGGCCGGCTGGCCGGCCCGCGCGGAGCCGGACGACGCCGTCGTCCTCGCCGCCGCGGGCTCCCGGGACCCGCAGTCCGGCGCCGGCACCGCCCGCACGGCAGCCCTCCTGTCCGCACGCCTCGCGGCCCCGGTGGTACCGGCGTACGCGTCGGCGGCCTCCCCGACGGTCCCGGAAGCGATCCGCGCCCTGACGGCCCGGGGGTACCGCCGGGTGGCCGTCGCCTCCTGCTTCACGGCGCCGGGCCGCTTCGCGACGGAGTGCGCGGCGGCGGCGCCGTGGATCGCTTCGGCTCCCCTGGGCACCCACCCGGCGATGGCCCGCCTGCTCCTGCACCGCTACGACGAGGAACTGAGGACGGGCCGCGCCCCGCGGCGCCGGGCAGTGGCGGTTCCCTAGGGGCGCCGGGACTGCCTCCCCACGGGCGCCACGACGGCCGCACCTTCCGCCCTTCCGCCCCGCCGCGCCCGCCGCCCGCTCGCATACTGTTCCTGGCATGGACGGCACCGCACCCCAGCCCCCGTACGACCCGGCGTCAGCCGCCCGCTACGCCCCCGAGCCGGACAAACGCCCCGGCCGCACCGCCTTCCAACGCGACCGCGCCCGCATCCTGCACTCCTCGGCCCTGCGCCGCCTCGCCGGCAAGACGCAGGTCGTCGCGCCGGGGGAGGGCAGCCCCGTCTGGGACGCCAGCCCCCGCACCCGCCTCACGCACTCCCTGGAATGCGCCCAGGTGGGCCGCGAACTCGGCGCCGCCCTCGGCTGCGACCCCGACCTCGTCGAGGCCGCCTGTCTCGCCCACGACCTGGGCCACCCGCCCTTCGGCCACAACGGCGAACAGGCGCTGAACGACTTCGCCGAGGACTGCGGCGGCTTCGAGGGCAACGCCCAGTCACTGCGGCTCCTCAGCCGCATCGAGCCCAAACGGTTCACCGAGCAAGGCTCGGTCGGCCTCAACCTCACCCGTGCCACCCTCGACGCCGCCACCAAGTACCCGTGGCCCCGCGGCGGTCACCCCACCGACCCGGCCTCGCCCAAGTTCGGGGTCTACGACGACGACCGGCCCGTCTTCGCATGGCTCCGCGAGGACGCCCCCGGCGCCCGCACCTGCTTCGAGGCCCAGGTCATGGACTGGGCGGACGACGTGGCGTACTCCGTGCACGACGTCGAGGACGGTCTGCACGCCGGCCACATCGACCCGAACTGCCTGCTCGCCGACCCCGAGCGCGAGGCCGTCTTCGAGGCCGCCGTCGGCCGCTACGTCCCCGCCGGCACCGACCACGCCGAACTCGCCGCCGCCCTCGACCGCCTCCTCGCCCAGGACTGGTGGCCGCACGGCTACGACGGCTCGGCGACCGCCCAGGCCCGCCTCAAGGACGCCACCAGCCAGCTCATCGGCCGCTTCTGCCTCGCCGCGGAGACCGCCACCCGGGCCGCGTACGGCGGCGGCCGGCTCACCCGGTACACGGCGGAACTGGTCGTCCCCCGCGAGACCCGCATGGAGTGCGCCGTCCTCAAGGCGGTCGCCGTCCGCTACGTCATGCAGCGCACCGAGCAGGAACGGCTCCGCGCCGACCAGCGCGTCGTCGTCGCCGAACTGGCCGAGGCGCTCACCGCCCGTGCCCCGGACGGCCTCGACCCCCAGTTCCGCACCCTGTTCGACCAGGCGGCCGACGACCGCGCCCGCAAACGGGTGATCGTCGACCAGATCGCCTCCCTCACCGACACCTCGGCCCGCTCGCTTCACGCCCGGCTGACGGGGCATCCATGAGACTGGCGGGACGGGCGTGACCCGGCAGGTACGGCGGCCCCCGAAACACGGCCCTCCGTGGCCTGATCGGGCCACTCCCTCTTCCCGCACCACGCCACGTGCGGGACGCTCGCATGTGGCGGCACCCGGACGAGGAGGCAACAAGTGGTCGACGCGGATCAGACATTCGTCATCGTCGGAGGCGGCCTGGCCGGCGCGAAGGCGGCCGAGACACTCCGCGCGGAGGGCTTCACCGGCCGGGTGATCCTCATCTGCGACGAGCGCGACCACCCCTACGAGCGCCCGCCGCTGTCCAAGGGCTACCTCCTCGGCAAGGAGGAACGCGACAGCGTCTTCGTGCACGAACCCGCCTGGTACGCCCAGCACGACATCGAGCTGCACCTCGGCCAGACCGTCGTCGCGATCGACCGCGCCGCCAAGACCGTCCACTACGGCGACGACGGCACCCGCGCCCGGTACGACAAGCTGCTCATCGCGACCGGCGCCGAGCCCCGCCGCCTCGACGTCCCCGGCACCGGCCTCGCGGGCGTCCACCACCTGCGCCGCCTCGCCCACGCCGAGCGCCTCAGGAACGTCCTGGCCTCCCTCGGCCGGGACAACGGCCACCTCGTGATCGCCGGCGCCGGCTGGATCGGCCTGGAGGTCGCGGCCGCTGCCCGCGAGTACGGGGCGGAGGTCACCGTCGTCGAGCCCGGACCGACCCCGCTGCACGGCGTCCTCGGCCCCGAGCTGGGCGCCGTCTTCGCCGAGCTGCACGAGGCGCACGGCGTCCGCTTCCGGTTCGGCGTGAAGCTGACCGAGATCATCGGCCAGGACGGCATGGTGCTGGCCGCCCGCACCGACGACGGCGAGGAACACCCCGCCCACGACGTGCTCGCCGCGATCGGCGCCGCCCCGCGCACGTCGCTGGCCCAGGCCGCGGGCCTGGAGATCGCCGACCGCGTGCACGGCGGCGGCATCGTCGTCGACGCGAACCTGCGCACCTCCGACCCCGACATCCACGCCGCGGGCGACGTGGCCTCCTTCCACCACGCCCTCTTCGACACCCGGCTGCGCGTGGAGCACTGGGCCAACGCCCTGAACGGCGGTCCCGCCGCGGCCCGCGCGATGCTCGGCGAGGACCTCGCCCACGACCGCGTGCCCTACTTCTTCACCGACCAGTACGACCTGGGCATGGAGTACTCCGGCTGGGCGCCCGCGGGGTCGTACGACCAGGTGGTGATCCGCGGCGACGCGGCGAAGCGCGAGTTCATCGCCTTCTGGGTGAAGGACGGCCGGGTGCTGGCCGGGATGAACGTGAACGTGTGGGACGTCACGGAACCGATCCAGCAGCTGATCCGCGCGAAGACGCGGGTGGACACGGAGGCGCTGGCCGACCCGCACGTGTCCCTCGAAAGCCTCGTCGTCTAGCTTCCGGCCGGCCGCCGTAGACTTCACACGTGGCTGGACGGATCAACGACGAGGACGTGAAGGCGGTACGGGACGCGGTCCCGATCGACGCCGTCGTCTCGGAGTACCTCCAACTGCGCAACGCCGGCGGCGGCAACCTGAAGGGACTCTGCCCCTTCCACGACGAGAAGTCCCCGTCCTTCCAGGTCAGCCCGAGCAAGGGGTTCTTCCACTGCTTCGGCTGCCAGGAGGGCGGCGACACCATCACGTTCGTGATGAAGATCGACCACCTCACCTTCTCCGAGGCGGTCGAGCGCCTGGCCGGCCAGGCCGGCATCACCCTGCGCTACGAGGAGGGCGGCTACAACCCCGCCCACCAGCGCGGCGAACGCATCCGCCTGGTCGAGGCCCACAAGATCGCCGCCCAGTGGTACGCGGAGCAGCTGGCGACCAGCCCCGAGGCCGACACCGGCCGTGCCTTCCTCGCCGACCGCGGCTTCGACCAGGCCGCCGCCCAGCACTTCTCCGTCGGCTACAGCCCCCAGGGCTGGGACCACCTCACCCGCTTCCTGCGCGGCAAGGGCTTCAGCGACAAGGAGCTGCTCCTGTCCGGCCTCGCCCAGGAGGGCCGCCGCGGCCCCATCGACCGCTTCCGCGGCCGGCTGATGTGGCCCATCCGCGACATCGGCGGCGACGTCGTCGGCTTCGGCGCCCGCAAGCTCTACGAGGCGGACAACGGCCCGAAGTACCTGAACACCCCCGACACCGCGATCTACAAGAAGTCCCAGGTCCTGTACGGCATCGACCTCGCCAAGAAGGACATCGCGAAGGCCTCCCGGGCCGTGGTCGTCGAGGGCTACACGGACGTCATGGCCTGCCACCTCGCCGGCGTCACCACCGCCATCGCGACCTGCGGCACCGCCTTCGGCGGCGACCACATCAAGATCCTGCGCCGGCTGCTGATGGACAACGGCTCGGCCCGGGTCATCTTCACCTTCGACGGCGACGCGGCCGGCCAGAAGGCGGCCCTGCGCGCCTTCGAGGACGACCAGAAGTTCGCCGCCGAGACCTACATCGCCATCGCCCCCGACGGCATGGACCCCTGCGACCTGCGCCTGGCCAAGGGCGACGACGCGGTCGCCGACCTGGTCGAGCCGCGCACCCCGCTCTTCGAGTTCGCGCTCCGCCAGATCGTGGGCCGCTACGACCTGGACACCCCGGCCGGCCGTGCGTCGGCGCTGGACGAGGCCGCCCCGGTCGTCGCCCGCATCAAGAACAGCGGCGCCCAGCACGAGGTCGCCGTGCAGCTCGCCGGCATGCTCGGCATCCTCGACACGCAGTTCGTGGTCAAGCGGATCGCCCAGCTGGCCCGCTGGGCCCGCGACCGCGGCGGCAAGGGCCCAGCCCCGGACCGGCAGCAGCGCGGCGGCCCCGGCGCCCCGCAGCAGTACGCCGCCCCCGGCCGGCCGGGCCCCCGCGGCCCGGCGCTGAACCTGCGCAACCCCGTCTTCGCCACCGAACGCGAACTGCTGAAGCTCGCCCTCCAGCGCCCCGAGCTGGTCTCCCCGGCCTTCGACGCGTACGGCGTCGACGAGTTCACCGCCCCGCCCTACGCCGCCGTACGCGAGGCCATCATGGAGGCGGGCGGCGCCGAGTCCGGCGTCGAGGACCCGCAGGGCTATCTGGTCCGGGTCCGCGAGGCCGCCCCGGACGACGCCGTCCGCGCCATGGTCACCGAGCTCGCGGTCGAGGCGATCATGCTGCACCGGGGCGTGAAGGGCGTCGACGAGGTCTACGCGGGAGCCCAGCTGGTCACCGTCCGGCGCCGCGCCGTCGAGCGCCGTATCCGCGACATCACGGGCCGCCTCACCCGCCTGGCCGGCCACGGCGACCCCGCCGAACTGGCCGCCGTCCAGAACGAGCTGTGGGTCCTCCAGCAGTACGACCGGACCCTGGGCGCACAGGGCGCCGCCGCGCTCTAGCGGTCCGTGGTGCGGTGGGGCGCCGGCCGTCGTCCAGCCCGGTCACGCCTGGCGGCCTACCGCGGGATCCAGCTCCCGGGCACACCTCGACGACATACTCCTGCCGGATGACGGGCACGACGGCGCCGCGCCTGGAGGCCATGAATCGGGAACAGAGTATCGAAATCAGAACATCTGTTCCCTTCGTGCATCCGTGGCACTCCTGTTCGGATCATGGCCCCAGCCTGCGTACGGACACACGGCGCCCGGGCGGATGTGCGGGACGCAGATGCGTTTCCCATATCCGTCACCTGTCTCCCGTCATGACATCCGCGACTATCGGCCCCTTCGGCACCGTGGCACTTTTCTCCCTGCCGACGAAAACGTACGAGCAGAGGAGCGAGGGTGAACCCGGAGTACGCGTCGTACTGCACGACGGACAGACACTTCTACGACGCGCCCCACCGTTCCTCCGACGCCGCCGAGGAAACCGGTGCGCTGTACGGTCCGGCGTGCGGTCCCGTGCCCGAGGGCTGGGAGCGCTCGCGGCGAGGGGACTGGATGTCGTTCAGCCCGCGGAACGCCCGGGTGCCCTCCCAGGGCTGGAAGATCCACGTCTCGGCCGGGCTCGACAACGCGCCGGCGGTGCTCGGCAAGGTGGCCGACTACTGCCTCGGCCGGGGACTGCCGTTCAAGTTCATACCCGGGCCGCGCCTGCTGCACCTGCGTAACGCCAAGTACGCGGACCGTGCGGGCAGCGGCAAGTTCATCACCGTCTACCCGCTCGCGGACGACGACTTCCCCGAGGTCTGCACCGGCCTGATGCGGCTGCTGGAGGGCGAGCACGGCCCCGGCATCCTCAGCGACCTGCGCTGCGGCACCGGACCGGTGCACGTGCGGTACGGGGCGTTCGCGCCGCGCTTCTGTGCCATGCCGGACGGACGGCTGGTACCCGCGATAGCCGATCCGGACGGCAGGCTCGTCCCGGATCCGCGCGGACCGTCGCTGGTCGTCCCGGAGTGGGTGAGCACACCGTCCTTCCTGCTGCCCCACCTGGAGGCCCGGGCCGCGGTGAGCCTGGACGGCGTGCCGTACAGCGTGGAGCGCGCGCTGCACTTCTCCAACGGCGGGGGCGTCTATCTCGGGCGGGACGACCGCAGCGGGGAGCCCGTCGTGCTCAAGGAAGCGCGCCCGCACGCGGGACTCGCCGCCGACGGAGCCGACGCGACCGTCCGGCTGGAACGAGAGCGCACCGCCCTCGAACGGCTGGCCGGGCTCGACTGCGTGCCGGCCGTCCGCGACGTGCTCGACATCGGCGGGCACCGCTTCCTCGTGCTCGAACACATCACGGGTGACACGCTCAACACCGTCTTCGCCCGGCGCTTCCCCCTGGTCGGCACCGACCCGGCACCGGGGGCGCTCGCGGAGCACGCGGCGTGGGCCACCCGGATGTACACGATGGTCGAGCGGGCGGTACGGGACGTCCACGGGCGCGGGCTGGTCGTCAGCGACCTGCACATGAGCAACATCATGGTCGCCGACGACGGGACGAGGGTCGTCCTGCTCGACTTCGAGGCTGCTGCCCCGGCCCGTGAGCGCGGCCGGCAGATCGTGGCCAACCCGGCCTTCGTGGCGCCTTCCGACCGGCGCGGCACGGACATCGACGACTACGCGCTGGCGTGCCTGCGCATCGCGCTCCTCCTCCCGCTCACCACGCTCTTCTTCATCGACCGGCGCAAGGCGGCCCCGCTGGCCGCGCACGCGGAGCGGGTCTTCGGCCTCGCACCGGGCACGCTGGACGGGGCGGTGGGGGAGATACTCCGGGGCCTGCCCGAGGCGCTCCCCGAACGCACCGACCCCGTCGGCCGTACGAATGCCGTGACCCGCGTGTCAGGCACCCCGGACCGCGGCCCGGACCCCGTACCGCCGGCCGCCGCCGACTGGCCGCTCAGCCGGGACGCCATGGCCCGCGCGATTCTCGCCTCCAGTACCCCGGAGCGCGACGACCGCTGCTTCCCCGGTGACATCGCCCAGTTCGCGACACCGGCCGGCGGCCAGTCCCTCGGGAACGGCGCGGCGGGTGTGCTGTACGCACTGCACGAGACGGGCGCCGCCTCCTGTCCGGACGCTCTGGACTGGTTGGAGGAACGGTCCTGCGACCCGGCCCCCGGCACTCCGCCAGGCTTGTACGACGGGCTCACGGGCATCGCCTGGACGCTCGCCCGGCTCGGCCGCGCCGAGCCGGCCACGCGACTGGCCCTGCTCGCCGCCCGGCAGCCCTTCGGCCGGCTCTCCGCGGGCCTGCACAGCGGCCTCGCGGGCATCGCACTGGCCCTGGCGGACCTCGCCCGCACCGCGTCCGCCGCCGACGCCGCCGTACTGTCCCGGGCCGCCGACCACTGCACCGCCCTGGCCGTCCGTACGCTCACCGAGAACCGCCCGCTGCCGGGCACCGGGCTGCTGCACGGGGCGACCGGGATCGCCCTGCTGCTGATCCGCCGGTACGAGGCCACCGGGGACGCCGCTCTGCTGGACCTCGCCGCGGTCGCCCTCCACCGCGACCTCGCCCGCTGCCGGCCCGGCGCCGACGACGCCCTGCTGGTGGTCGAGGGCAGGCGCACGATGCCGTACCTGGGGGCGGGCAGTGCCGGGATCGCCATGGTCGTCGACGACTACCTGGCGCACCGGCCGGACGAGGCGCTGGACACCGCCCGGCACGCCCTGCTGCGGGCCTGCCGGTCCACCTTCTACATCCAGCCGGGTCTGTTCCGGGGCACTGCCGGACTGATCCTGCACCTGGCACGCACGGGCGCGGGCGACCCCGCGGAACTGCACGGGGTGGTACGCCGTCACACCGGGCTGCTCGATCTGCACGCCCTGCCGTACGGGGGAGGGCTCGCCTTCGCCGGGGAGCAGCTCATGCGCCTGTCGATGGACCTGTCGACCGGGACGGCCGGCTGCCTCCTCGCGCTGGGCAGCGCCTTCGCCGGGCATCCGGTGGTCCTGCCCTTCCTGCCGCTCCGGCGGCCCACACCGCCGCACCGCGCGGCCCATGGACCGGTCTCCTCGGGGACCGTGCACAAATAACGATCCATCAGTCACGAGAGAGGAACAGCATCATGGCACTTCTCGACCTCCAGGCCCTGGACACCCCGGCGGAGGAGTCCTTCGGCGAGGTGGCGACCGGCAGCCAGGTCAGCCTGCTCGTCTGCGAGTACAGCTCGCTCAGCGTGGTGCTCTGCACCCCGTGACGCGAGGCAGGCGTGCCAGACGGTGATCCACCGTACGGCCCGCCGGCGGCCGGCCGGTCCCGGGAGCGTTCCCGGGTCCGGCCGTCGCCCCTGCCCGCGCGCAGACGTATCCGCACCCGGCGGAGGGACCTTCGCTTGATTCCGCGCATGCCGACCCGTCGGAGCGCCGTCGCCGTACTGGCGGTAGGGGCCTGTTCGACGGGCGCCGCCGTGGCCGCGGTCCTGCTGCCCGCCGCGCTGGGCAGCGCCGTGAACGGCGTGGTGGCCGGGGACACCGTCCCCTGGGCCGCCCTGTGGCTGTGCGCCGCCCTGACCGCCGCCGAGGTCCTCCTCGACGCCACCGCCGCGGTCGTCGGCGGCACCACGACGGCGGGGCTCGCCGCACGGATGCGGACGCGGGCGCTGGACCAGGTGCTGCGCGCCGAACCCCGGCACGCACAGGCCGTCCCCGCCGGAGACCTGACCACCCGTCTGACGGCCAACGCCCCGGACGCGGCCGCGGCCCCCGTCACGGCCGCGGGTGCGGTCGCCGGGGTCCTGCTGCCGCTGGGCGGCCTGGCCGGGCTGGTCCTGGTGGACGTCTGGACGGCGCTCGCCCTGCTCGCCGGCTTCCCCGCCGTGCTCCTCCTCCTCAGCACGTTCACCCGCCGTACGGCGGACGCGTCGGCCGACTACCAGGCCGAGCAGGCCGTGCTGGCCGCACGGCTCACCGAGGCCCTGGACGGCGCGGCGACCATCCGCGCGGCCGGTACCGGGGCCCGCGAGTACGCCAGGATCCTCGAACCGCTGGCCGCGCTCGGCACCCACGGACGGCGCACCTGGGCGGTCTACGGCAGCGCGTCGGCGCGCAGTGCCGTCCTGCTGCCCCTGCTGACCGTGCTGGTCGTCGGGGTGGCCGGGCTGCGCCTGTCGGCCGGGGCGATCGACATCGGCGGGCTGGTGGCGGCCTCGCGGTACGCCATGCTCGCCGTCGGCATCGGCTCGCTGACGGGTGCGCTGGGTTCGCTCCAGCGAAGCCGTACGGCGGCGCGCCGGCTGGCACCCCTGCTCGCTCTGCCCGCCGTACCGCACCGCTCGCTGGACCTTCCCCCGGACGGCCGGGGCACGCTGGAGCTGCGGGGCGTGGACGTCGTACGCGACGGAGCGTACGTCCTGCGCGACGTGGGGTTCACGGTGTCCGGGGGTACGTCGGTGGCCGTGGTCGGGCGGTCCGGATCGGGCAAGTCGGTGCTGGCAGCGGTCGCGGGGCGCCTCACCGACCCGGACGCCGGGACGGTCGTCCTGGACGGGGTGCCGCTGGACGGCGTCGAGCCGGTGCGGCTGCGCCACGAGGTGTCGTACGCGTTCGCCCGGCCGGTGCTGGCCGGGGCGACGGTGGAGGAGGCGATCGCGTTCGGGGTGCCCCGTCCGTCGCCCGGGGCGGTCCGCGCGGCGGCCCGCGCGGCGGCGGCCGACTTCGTCGAACTGCTGCCGCACGGCTTTCACACCCCGACCGCCGGCGCACCGCTCTCCGGGGGCGAGTACCAGCGGCTCGGACTGGCCCGCGCGTTCGCGCACCGGGGCCGCCTGATGATCCTGGACGACGCCACGTCGGGGCTCGACACGGTGACCGAACGGCGGGTGCGCCGGGAACTCGACGGCCTGGCCGGCACGACGACCCGTCTGATCGTCGCCCACAAGCTGTCCGCCGCCGCCGGTGCGGACCAGGTCGTCTGGCTGGAGGGCGGCACGGTGCGCGGGGTGGGCCGGCACGACGAGCTGTGGGCGGATCCGGCCTACCGGTCGGTCTTCCACGCCCCGGCACACCAGGACGCGGCGAGGACAGGCGCCGAGGAGGCGCCCCGGCCGCCTGGCGGGAAGGAACGCGTATGACGGCGCCCGCCGCCCGCGAGGACACATCCGACCGGGGGCTGCGGCGGGTGGCCCGGGAGGGCGTGGTCTTCCTGCGCGCCCGCACCGGCGTCCTGGGGCGCCTGGCGGCCTGGTCGACCCTGGAGTTCGTACAGACCTTCGCCGGGGGGTACGGTGTCGCCCGCGCGCTGGACGACGGGTTCCTCGCGGGCCGTCCGGCGGCCGGCCTGCTCTGGCTGCTGCTCGCCGCCCTCGTCACGCTCCCGGCGGGACTCGCGACCCACGGGGTCTTCGGGCGGCTCGCGGACCTGGTGGAACCGTTCCGGGACGGTCTGGTGCGGCGGGCCGTGGCCCGTGCGCTCGTCGGCGCGCTCGACCGCCCCGGGGAGACGTCCACCGGCGCGGTGTCCCAGGTGACGCATCAGAGCGAGATCGCCCGGGACGGCTGGGCCGGCCTGGTTCTGGCCCTGCGGTCGTTCGTCTTCACCACGGCGGGCGCCCTGGCCGGGATGGCGGCCCTGGCACCACGGTTGCTGCTGGTCGTCCTGCCCCCGATCGCCCTGGGACTGGCGCTGTTCCTGCTCACCCTGGCACCGATGGCGGCCCGGCAGCGCGCGTATCTGGCCGCCGACGAGGCGTACGCCGCCCATGCGGGGCAGACCGCGTCCGCCCTGCGCGACATCGCGGCGGCCGGAGCGCGGGCGGCGGTGTCCGGCACCGGCCGGGACCTCGCCCGCGCACAGGCCCGGGCCGCGCGGCGGCTGGCCCGCTGGAACGCCGTGCGCGTCGTGGCGACGGCCCTGTGCGGCCGGGTGCCACCGGTGGTCCTGCTGTTCGCCGCGCCCTGGCTGCTGCGGCAGGGGCTGTCGGGCGGCGCGCTGACGGGCGCGCTGACGTACCTGACGCAGGCTCTGGCACCGGCCGTGAACGCCCTGATGAGCATGCTGGGGACGGCGGGCGGGCGCCTGGTGGTGGTCCTGGACCGCTTCACCGACCCGGTGCCTCCCCCGGCCGGACCGGATCGCCGCGTCCCGGTCCAGGAGGTGTCCCGGGCCCCCCGGCACGAGGCGGAGCTGCGGGGAGTGACCTTCGCGTACGGCGTCGGCGCCCGCCCGGTGGTGGACCGGCTGGACCTGCGCGTCCGGACGGGCGAGCGCCTCGCGGTGATGGGCCCCAGCGGCACCGGCAAGTCCACTCTGGCGGGTCTGCTGGCGGGCGTGGTCGCACCGTCCACCGGCGAGGTGCGCTGGTGGGACAGGGCGAGTACGTCGTGGGAGCCGACCTCCGTACGCACGCTCCTGCCGCAGAACGCGTTCGTGTTCACCGCCTCGCTGCGGGACAACCTGCGCTATCTGCGCCCCGGCGCGTCGGACCGGGAGATCGCCGCGACCGTGCAGGCGCTCGGGCTGGACTCACTGCTGGAACGGCTGGGCGGGTTGGACAGGACGGTCGTACCGGACAGCCTGTCCCAGGGGGAGCGGCAGCTCGTCGCTGCGGGGCGGGCGCATCTGGCGACGGCCCCGCTGCTCATCCTGGACGAGGCGTGCAGCGGGCTCGATCCGGTGGCCGAGGCACGCGCGGAGAACGCCCTCGCGGAGCGGGCCCGCACGCTGGTGGTCATCGCCCACCGTCCGGCCTCGGCATTGCGCGCCGATCGCGTACTGGTGATGGACGGCACCCGGGTCGAGTGCGGGACACCGGACGAACTGCGGGAGTGCTCGGCGCTCTATCGCGAACTGACCGGTGTCCACGGCCATTAGGACGGGGCGCACTCCGGGAGTACGCACACCGGTCACAGCCAGCCGAATTGCTTGGACAGTCTTATGGCGTCCAGCCGGTTGCGCGCTCCGGTCTTCCGTATGGCGGCGGCCAGGTAGTTCCGTACGGTTCCGTTCGTCAAGTGCAGCGCACCGGCGATCGCCGACACGGACTCCCCTTCCGCGGCAAGCGCGAGTACCCCCAGTTCTCTTCGGGACAACGGGACATCGGCGGCCTGAAGCAGACCGAAAGCGAGCGATTCGTCGATGTGCCGTCCGCCGCAGGCGATCTTGTGCATGATCTCCGGCAGGCCGCTCACCGTGCCGAACTTGTCGATGTATCCGCGCGCTCCGGCGTCGAAGGCCCTGCGCAGCGCGCCGGGCCGGTCCCCGCGGGCCAGGACGACGAGGGCTCCCCCTGTGCCGTCGGGACACCGGAGCGACTCCACCTCGGCGAGTACTTCAACGGAGTCCGGACAGTCCAGATCGGTGAGGAACACATCGGGCAGGGTCTCCTTGGCCGCGTTTCTGACCCCACCCTTGGTCGTAACTCTGACCTGAATTTCACCGTCCGTGCTCAGAAGGCAGGCAAGTGAAGCCCTCCACAGCGCGATCTCGTGCACCAGCAGCACCGTCGTCATGAACCGGCCCTCATTCGCGATCGGGGATGTGATTTGTTGTCACCGGGTCAACGAATAGCCAGTGCAGCACAACAGGACACCGGTTCTACGGTGAAATGGCTGATTTGGTTATCGTCTTTACGTGACAGTGGGAAATGAGCCCCCGCACAAGCCGTGAACGCGCCCCTCACGCCCCGGCGTGAGCCCCGTCACCGGCCTGCCCGATCGCCGAGGCGGGTCGTGCTTCCGGGCCCGCTCGGGTTACTCCGATTCCGGCCGGTCACCGTCGGCCCGGCCGCAAAAAGTCGCCGCACGCCCCTCGTGGCGGTGATGTGTCGTACCCCACACTGGGGTGCGGTGCCTGAGTCCTCGGAGCGCGGCCGATCCGTCGTGACGGGTCCCTGGAACCCGCGGCTCCGTTCAACGCGTGCGGGACGGACAGCGGCGAGTGAGCCGGCTCCGCTCCCGAAGTACCGCTGCCGTCCCCCTCGGCCGCGTCCATCCTGGAGGTCGCCCCCGTGCAGACCCAGACCCTCGCCCAGACCGACACCGGTACCGACGGCACGGAGCCGGACGCGGTGAGCGGCGTCCTCGTCGCGATGCCCGCGCAGCACCGTGCCGTGCACCACCCCGAGAACCGGCCGGACGAGCCGCCCGCTGCGGACGTCCCCGAAGCGGCCGGCCACCCCGGTGACCCGGCCGACGCCCCCGAGGCCGAGGCGTCCGGCCCCGACCTCGAGGCCGACGCCCCCGAACCGCCGCCGCCCACCCGCACGGAGACCGGTGGGCCCTCCTCCGACCTGTTCCGCCAGTACCTGCGGGAGATCGGCCGGATCCCGCTGCTCACCGCGGCCGAGGAGGTAGACCTCGCCCGGCGCGTGGAGGCCGGGCTGTTCGCCGAGGAGAAGCTGCGGCTCGCCACCGACCTGGACAGCCGGCTCGCCCTCGACCTCGACCGGCTCGTCGTCATGGGCCGCCTGGCCAAGCGGCGCCTGATCGAGGCGAACCTGCGGCTCGTCGTGTCGGTGGCCAAGCGGTACGTCGGGCGGGGACTGACCATGCTCGACCTGGTCCAGGAGGGGAACCTGGGCCTGATCCGGGCCGTGGAGAAGTTCGACTACGCCCGCGGCTACAAGTTCTCCACGTACGCCACCTGGTGGATCCGCCAGGCCATGTCCCGCGCCCTCGCCGACCAGGCACGCACCATCCGCGTCCCCGTCCACGTCGTCGAGCTGATCAACCGGGTGATCCGGGTCCAGCGCCGCATGCTCCAGGAACGCGGCTACGAGCCGACCCCGCAGGAGGTCGCCGCCCACCTGGAGCTGGCCCCCGAGCGGGTCGGCGAGGTACTGCGCCTCGCCCAGGAGCCGGTCTCCCTGCACGCCCCCGTCGGCGAGGAGGACGACGTCGCCCTCGGCGACCTGATCGAGGACGGCGACGCCGCCAGCCCCGTCGAGTCGGCCGCGTTCCTGCTGCTGCGCCAGCACCTGGAGGCGGTGCTCTCCACCCTCGGCGAACGCGAGCGCAAGGTCGTCCAGCTCCGCTACGGCCTGGCCGACGGCCGCCCCCGCACGCTGGAGGAGATAGGCCGCATCTTCGGCGTCACCCGCGAGCGGATCCGCCAGATCGAGTCCAAGACCCTCAACAAGCTCCGGGACCACGCCTACGCGGACCAGCTGCGCGGCTACCTCGACTGAGGCGGGACGGTCAGGCGCCCGGGCCCGCCTCCCGCCGCTTCCTGGCGTCGATGCCGGCGCCGATCGCCACGCCGCACCCGATCCCGAGTGCGACGCCCGCGCCCAGGTTGCCGCTGAGCTGCCCGAGGCTGACGCCCAGGGCGACCCCGATCGGCAGCCACAGTCCCAGCGCCGTGTCCGACCGGCGTCCGGTGCCGGCCTCGGCCGGTGCCGCGTCCGGCTGCCCGGGGCCCTGTCCCGGGTTCCCGTCCCCGTGCGCCATCATGTCCCGTTCCCCCTCGTGTCCGTGGCCGCGCGGTCAGTCGACCTCGGCGACCGCCTGCGCGAACTGAGCCGCGTACAGACGGGCGTACCCGCCCTCGGCCGCCAGCAGTTCGCTGTGCGTGCCCTGCTCGATGATGGACCCATTCTCCATCACCAAGATCACGTCGGCGTCGCGGATCGTCGACAGCCGGTGCGCGATGACGAAGGACGTCCGCCCGTGCGCCAGCTTGGCCATCGCCTTCTGGATCAGCACCTCGGTACGGGTGTCCACGGACGATGTCGCCTCGTCCAGGACCAGGATCACCGGGTCGGACAGGAACGCCCGCGCGATCGTGATCAGCTGCTTCTCTCCCGCGCTCACCCCCGTGCCCTCGTCGTCGATCACCGTGTCGTAGCCGTCGGGCAGCGTCCGCACGAACCGGTCGGCGTGCGCGGCCCGCGCCGCCTCCTCGATCTCCCCGCGCGTGACCTCCCGCGACGCCCCGTACGCGATGTTCTCCGCGATGGTGCCGCCGAACAGCCAGGTGTCCTGGAGGACCATGCCGATGCCGGAGCGCAGCTCGTCCCGGGACATCGTGGCGATGTCCACGCCGTCCAGGGTGATCCGGCCGCCGGAGACCTCGTAGAACCGCATCAGCAGGTTGACGAGGGTGGTCTTGCCGGCACCCGTGGGGCCGACGATGGCGACGGTGTGGCCCGGCTCCACCTTCAGCGACAGGTCCTCGATCAGCGGCTTGAGCGGGTCGTAGCGGAACGAGACGTGCTCCAGCTCCACCCGCCCGCGCAGGTCCTCCGGCCGGGCGCCCGGGATCGGGTCCGCGGACTGCTCTTCGGCGTCCAGCAGCTCGAAGACCCGCTCCGCCGACGCCACGCCCGACTGCACCAGGTTCGCCATCGACGCGACCTGCGTCAGCGGCATCGAGAACTGCCGGGAGTACTGGATGAAGGCCTGCACGTCACCGATGGACAGGGAACCCGAGGCGACCCGCAGACCGCCGACCACCGCGACGAGCACGTAGTTCAGGTTGGACACGAACATCATCAGCGGCTGCATGATCCCGCTGTTGAACTGCGCCTTGAAGCCGGCCTCGTACAGCGCGTCGTTCTGCTCGGCGAACTGCTGCGCCGACTCCTCCTGCCGCCCGAACACCTTCACCAGGGTGTGCCCGGTGTACATCTCCTCGATGTGCGCGTTCAGCGCGCCCGTCGAGCGCCACTGCTGCACGAACTGCGGCTGCGACCGCTTGCCCACCCGCGTGGCCACCACGAACGACAGCGGCACGGTCACCAGTGCCACCAGCGCCAGGATCCAGGAGACCCAGAACATCATCGCCAGCACGCCGATGATGGTCAGCAACGAGTTGATCAGCTGGCCCATCGACTGCTGGAGCGTCTGCCCGATGTTGTCGATGTCGTTCGTCGCCCGGCTCAGCACCTCGCCGCGCTGCCGCGTGTCGAAGTAGGACAGCGGCAGCCGGGACAGCTTCGTCTGCACGTCCTCCCGCATCCGGAACATGGTCCGGTTGACCGCGCGGTTCACCAGCCGGGTGGCCACCGCCATCAGCAGCCCGGCGGCGCCGAACACCGCCAGCGCCAGCAGCAGCACCTCGCCCACCGCACCGAAGTCGATGCCCTGCCCCGGCGTGAAGTCCGTACTGCGGAGCATGTCGGCGACCTTGCCGTCACCGCGCTCCCGCATGGACTCCAGCACCTGTTCCTTCGTGGCCCCGGACGGCATGTCCCGCCCGACGATCCCCGCGAAGACCAGGTCGGTGGCCGCGCCGAGGATCTTCGGCCCGACCACACTGAGGCCGACGCTGACGACCACACACGCCAGCAGCGTGTACAGGATCACCCGCTCCGGCCGGAACCGGGCGAGGAGCCGCTTGCCCGACCCCTTGAAGTCCATCGAACGCTGGTCGGGGCCGCCCCCGGCCATCATGCGACCCGCAGGCCCGGCCATCAGGCAGCCTCCGCTTCCGTCAGCTGGGAGAGCACGATCTCCCGGTAGGTCTCGTTGTCCGCCATCAGCTCGTGGTGCCGGCCCACGCCGACCACCCGCCCCTCGTCCAGCACGATGATCCGGTCCGCGTCCCGGATGGTCGCCACCCGCTGCGCCACGATCACCACGGTCGCCTCGGCCGTCTCCCGGCCCAGCGCGGCGCGGAGCGCGGCGTCGGTGGCGTAGTCGAGGGCGGAGAAGGAGTCGTCGAAGAGGTAGATCTCCGGGCGCTGGACGAGGGTCCGGGCGATGGCGAGCCGCTGCCGCTGGCCGCCGGACACGTTGGTGCCGCCCTGCGAGACCGGCGCGTCCAGCCCGCCCTCCAGCCCGGAGACGAACTCCCTGGCCTGCGCCACCTCCAGCGCGTGCCACAGTTCCTCGTCCGTGGCGTCCGGATTGCCGTAGCGCAGGTTGGTCGCGACCGTGCCCGCGAAGAGGTACGGCTTCTGCGGCACCAGCCCCACGGTCCGGGCCAGCACCTTCGGGTCGAGGGTCCGTACGTCCACCCCGTCGACCAGTACCTCGCCCTCCGTGGCGTCGAACAGCCGGGGGACCAGCCCGAGCAGGGTGGACTTGCCGCTGCCGGTCGAGCCGATGACGGCGGTCGTCTCACCCGGCCGGGCCGTCAGGCCGATGTTCCGGAGCACCGGCTCCTCGGCACCGGGGTAGCGGAAACCGGCCCCGCGGACCTCCAGATGCCCGTGCCGGCGCAGCTCGGTGACCGGCGCCACCGGCGGCACCACACTGCTCTCGGTCTCCAGGACCTCCTGGATGCGCTCGGCGCACACCTCCGCGCGCGGCACCATCATGAACATGAACGTGGCCATCATCACGGCCATGACGATCTGCATCAGGTAGGCGAGGAACGCGGTCAGATCACCGATCTGCATCCCGCCGCTCTCGATCCGGTGGGCCCCGAACCACACCACCGCGACCGACGACACGTTCACCACCGTCATGACCACGGGGAACATCAGCGCGAGCAGGTTGCCGGTGCCCAGCGCCACGTCGGTGAGGTCGGCGTTGGCCTTCCGGAAGCGCCGCTGCTCGTACTCGTCCCGCACGAAGGCCCGGATGACGCGGTTGCCGGTGATCTGCTCGCGCAGCACCCGGTTCACCGTGTCCAGCCGCTCCTGCATGGCCCGGAACAGCGGCCGCAGCCGCCGCACGATCAGCGTCACGCAGATCGCCAGCACCGGCACGACCGCGACCAGCACCCCGGACAGCGGCACGTCCAGGCCGAGCGCCATCACGACGCCGCCGACGCACATGATGGGCGCCGACACCATCAGCGTGAACGTCATCAGGGCCAGCATCTGGACCTGCTGCACGTCGTTGGTCGTCCGGGTGATCAGCGAGGGCGCGCCGAAGCCGCCGACCTCGCGGGCCGAGAAGGACTGCACCCGGTCGAAGACGGCACCGCGCAGGTCCCGGCCGAGCGCCGCCGCGGTCCGCGCACCGTAGTAGACGGCGCCGATGTTGCACACCACCTGGGCCAGCGAGATGCCGATCATCAGGGCGCCGAAGCTCAGGATGTAACCGGAGTCGCCCCGCACGACACCGTTGTCGATGATGTCCGCGTTCAGGGTCGGCAGGTAGAGGGAGGCGCAGGTCTGCAGGAACTGCAGGGCCACCAGCAGGGCGATGGGTTTTCTGTAGGGCTTGAGGTAGGTCCGCAGGAGTCGTATGAGCACGCTGGATCTCTCGGGGTCGACGACAGGGGCAGTTGGTTGCCCGTGGCCCCCATCGTCGGACACCCCACCCGCGTTACCCCAACCGATTAACCCAACAGCGCGCTACTTCCGGCCTTATGGGCGGCCTCACGCGTGCAGCGCGCCCGGATGCGTCTGCTCCCGCACCGACACGAACTGCTGGCGCACGGCCTGTCCCACCGCCAGCTCCTCGCCCGGATCCAGCACCTGCGCGACCGCGCCCTGCCAGACGGGGGGAGTGCGCGGATCCAGCGTGCCCTGGGACACGCCCAGCGCCCAGGCCGCCTGCCGGGCCGCGCCGATCGCCGCGTAGTCCGCCGGCTGCGGCACGACGACCCGCGTCCCGAACAGCGCGGGCGCCGCCGCCTGCACGGCCGGCAGCTCGGCCGCCGCGCCCAGCAGGAACACCCGCCGTACGTCGACGCCCCGGGCGCGCAGCACGTCGAGGGCGTCGGCGAGACCGCACAGCATGCCCTCGAACGCGGCCCGCGCCAGATGCTCCGGCCTCATCGACTCGCGCCGCAGGCCGGCCAGCGTGCCGGCGGTGTGCGGCAGGTTCGGTGTGCGCTCGCCCTCCAGGTAGGGGAGCAGCACCAGCCCGTGCGCGCCCGGCGTGGACTTCATCGCCAGCTCGGACAGGCTCTCCAGGTCCGGCACGCCGAGCAGCTCGGCGGCGCCGCGCAGGGTCCGTACGGCGTTCAGGGTGGTGACCACCGGCAGGTGCATGCCGGTGGCGTCCGCCAGCGAGGTGATCATGCCGGACTGGTCGACGAGCGCCTCGGTGTGCACGGCCATCACCGACCCGGACGCGCCCAGCGACACCACCGCGTCGCCCAGTCCGATCCCCAGCCCGAAGGCGGCGGCCATCGTCTCGCCGGTCCCGGCGGAGATCAGCAGCCCCTCCGGCGTCGTACCGGCCGCCTCGGCCGGACCGATCACCTCCGGCAGCATCACCTGGTGCCCGAGCGCCAGCTCGACCAGATCGGGCCGGTAACCGCCGCTCGCCGCCGACCAGTAGCCGGTCCCGGACGCCCCGCCCCGGTCGGTGGTCCGCCGGACCGGCCGCCCGAGCAGCTGCCACACCAGCCAGTCGTGGGCCTGGAGCAGTACGGCGGTCCGCGCGGCGGCCTCCGGCTCGTTCCGCGCCAGCCAGCGCAGCTTGGTCACCGCCTGCGCGGCCTGCGGGACGCAGCCCACGGCCTGCGCCCACGCCTCGCGCCCGCCGAGCGCGTCGATCAGGTCGGCCGCCGCCACCTGGGAGCGCTTGTCGCCGCCCACCATGGCCGGGCGCACGGTGGTGCCCTGCGCGTCCAGCGGCACGACGGAGTTCGCCTGCGCCGACACGCCGATGGCCTGCACGCCCTCCAGCAGTCCGCCGCCGGCGGCCTCCCCGAGGGACAGCAGCCAGGCCTGCGGATCGACGTCTGAGGGCCGGCCCCCGCCCTCGGGGCTCTCCAGCGGATGCGGCGCGTAACCCTGGCGCAGCACGGCGCCGGTGTCCGAGTCGCAGACGACGATACGAGTGAAATCGGGCGAACTGTCCAACCCGGCGACTATCCCCATGCCCAAAATTCTGCCGCACCGCGAGAGGTGTCCTTACCCGGCGGGGGCCACGAGCCCCGGCCGCCGCCGGATGTCGTCAGGTGTTGCTGGTGCCCCAGTCGTCCGCACCACTGCCGTTCGTCCCGCGTTCACGCAGGGAACGGACCCGCTGGGCCACCGAGTCGGGCATCCGGTCCCCGACCTTGCCGCTCACCGCGGTGTACGCCTTGTCGGCGAAGTGCCTGCCCTGCTGGGCCGCCGACTCGGCGGTGTTGCGCACCGCGGGGTTCTGCGCGACCTGGCGGGCGGACTTCCGCAACTGCTCGTAACGCTCCCGTCCGGCCTTCGTGCCCAGCACGTATCCCACCGCGAGTCCGACGACGAACGTGAGCCGGTAACGCATGGCGGCCACCCTTCCCTTGCTCTGGCTCTGTGGTGCCGGGGAGTACCGATTGGCGGAGCACCCCCCTGCTTGCGCTAATGTATGTGTCGCAGCGAGCGCGCGCCCCCTGGCGGATACCCAGGTGGATGCGTTCGATGCAACGAGACAATCCTCGGTAGCTCAATTGGCAGAGCAGCCGGCTGTTAACCGGCAGGTTACTGGTTCGAGTCCAGTCCGAGGAGCTCGGTCCCCTGTAGCTCAATTGGCAGAGCAGCCGGCTGTTAACCGGCAGGTTACTGGTTCGAGTCCAGTCGGGGGAGCATCGTGAACGAGGACCCCACGGGGTCCTTTTTCATGTCCGGATTCATGCCCCACGGGACTCCCGGCAGGCTCCCGGCACCTCACGGGAACCACGCGGCCCGCTGCGGAGTCCTCAAGGTCATGAAGGCATCGCGGTAGCCGACCATCCGAGGCAGCAGATCGTATGAGCGGCTATGCTGCGGCAGACGGCGCGCACACGTGTACGCGACACGCCGCTATGGGGCGGTAGCTCAGCCGGTTAGAGCAGCGGACTCATAATCCGTCGGCCGTGGGTTCGAGTCCCACCCGCCCCACCACAGCCTCCGGCGCAGGAACGTTTTCACCTGTAGGTCCGGTAGGCCGGCCAGGTCCGTCCGGCTGGAACCCCGCCTCGCGGAGTCCGAGGCCGCCGCCGAGGCCCGAGTGCGGCAGGGCTTGATCCGTGTGGTCAGGGTTCCCTGTGTGGTCTGCGAGGTCTGCTGCGGGGTCTGCGGGGCGCCGGGCTAGCGGCCGTCCGTGTCATCGGTGGTGGCCGTGGTGGCCGTGGTGTCGTCGTCGTCCCGCTCGCCCTCCGCCTGGGAGGGAGTGGTGTGCGGCGGGCTCTGGCGGTCCGGGACGTCCCGCTCGTCGCGTTCGCCCTCCGCCTGGGACGGGGTCTGCTCGCTCATCGTGGTGCCTCCTCCGGTCGAACGGGGTTGCCGCCCGGGTACCCCGCCCGGGCCGGTGGCACCACACTGCCGGGGCCGGTGGGGCGCCGCTGGACCCCCGCCGTCCGCTCTCAGTGCCCGAGGCGGCCCAGGGCCGTCCGCAGGGCCGTGCGTACCTCGGCCGGCGGGGGCGGGCCGTTGCTCTCGGCGCCGGCGGTGACCGCCGCGGCGACCGTGCGCAGCTTGGTGTTGGACAGCTGGGAGGCCTCCCGCAGTATGTGCCACGCCTCCTCCGACGTGCATGCGTGCAGCGCCATGAGTACGCCCCGCGCCTGGTCGATGACCGGGCGGGAGGCGATCGCCTGGCGCAGCTGGTCCACCTCCTCCTGCAGGACGTGCAGCCGCTCGGAGGGGGTGGCGGGAGCGGCGGGGGGCGCGAGGGGCGCGGGCCGCGGCTCCGGCCGGTGGGCCGTGGCGTGCAGCGGGTCGGTGGTGTCCAGGCCGGCCAGTTCCAGGATCCGCAGCGGCTGGCCGCGCCAGTTCGTCGCCGTCGCGGGTACCGACTGCCGGTGGCTGTAGCCGCCCAGCAGGTCCAGGAACTGGAGGCCTGCCGTGTCCATGAACACCACGTCGCCCATGTCCATGTCGACCCGTTCGACATCGGCCGGCAGCGCGGCCAGGGTCTCGGCCAGGACGACCGTGCAGCCGTGGACGAGCTCGCCCCGCGGAACGAGCAGCGCCCGGCCCGCGTCCACATGCCCGTCGATGACCAGGGTGGCCGGCCTCCCCGCCAGAGGTGGTGGTGCCGCTGGGCTCATGTCACCGCCTTGTCCGTCCTCGTCGGTCGGTCCTTGCAGACGTCGCAACGTCACACAGCCCCCGTCGGCCGCCGGGCCGAACGGGGCCCGAGTCCCGTCCCGGTCCTCGGTGGTCCTGCGGCGCTGTGGGTGCACCTGCCCGCCGGACGACGGACTACACCCGGGGCCGGGGAATGACCGGCTCCGGGATGGGTAAAGGCGCTGCCCGCCGTCTCCGGCGGGCCTTTCTCCCTCCCTGTCCCTCCCTGTCCCACCCGCCCTGCCTGCCGGCCGTCCGGCGAGGCGGCGGTCGCGTCGGACGGCTGGCCCGGCCCGGCCCGGCCCGGGTGAGGATGGCGGGTGATGCCGTTCCGGCCGGGGACGGTGGCGGTCGGGACCGCCGAGGCGGCGGCGGTCAGCCTGGTGGCGCCTTCCGCGAGGTCGTCCGGCCGGCTTCCTCGGCCATCCCGGTTGCTCCGGCTGTTTCGTCAGCTGCGTCCGCTTCGTCCGCTCCGTCTGTGCCGGCTTCCCGCAGGGGATCAGTCGGACGACGTCGTGTGCAGGGCCAGCGGCTCGACCCGGCCCTCCAGCATGGTGCCGAGGCCCTGGACCGCGCACACGTCGGGCCGCTCCGCGATGTGCACCGGCATGCCCGTGGCCTTGCGCAGCATCTGGTCGAAGCCGGGCAGCAGCGCGCTCCCGCCGACCATCATGATCCCGCGGTCGGCGAGGTCCGCCACCAGGTCCGGCGGGCAGTCCCGCAGCACCTTGCCGATGCCGTCGAACACGGCCGTCAGCGGCGTCTGGATGGCGTTGCGCACGGCGGCGGTGTCGACCCGCACGCTGCGCGCCAGGCCGGTCGCCACGTCCCGGCCGTGGATCTCGGTGGAGGACGGACCCTGCGGGGTGAGCCCGTTGTCGGACAGGGTGAGCTGCAGCGGGCGCACGGACTGGCTGGGCAGCATCAGTTCGTGTTGGAGGCGCAGGTGCTGCACGATCGCGTTGTCGACGGCCTCACCGCCGACCGGGATGCGCTCGGCCGCCACGATCGAGCCCAGGGAGAGCACCGCGACCTGCGTGGCGTGCGCCCCGCACACCATGACCATCGTCGCTTCGGGCTGTTCGACGGGCAGTCCGCAGCCCACCGCCGCGGCGATCAGCGTGTCGACGAGTTCCACGCGGCGCGCGCCGAGCCCGACCAGCGTCTCGACCGACGCCCGCTGGGCCAGCGGATCGGCGCCGTGCGGGGTGCAGACGGCGGCCCGCAGCCGGGGCTTGCGGCGCAGGGCGCGGCGGATCTTGTCGCCCAGCAGGTGCCGCAGCATGCGCTGGGCCATCTCGATGTCGACGACCGTGCCACCGGAGATGGGCCGGACGACGCGGATGTAGCCGGGGGTGCGGCCGGTCATCTTCTCGGCGAACTCACCGACCGCGATGAGCGCGCCGGTACGGGTGTTGACCGCGGCGGCGGACGGCTGGTCGACGACGAGCCCGACGCCCTTGACGTACACGCGGGTCCGCGCCGCGCCCAGGTCGACGGCGAAGTGGCAGCGGCGCAGCTGCTCCAGACTGGCGGTACTGGCGGTCATGGCGGAGCCTCCCGAGAGCACGGACCGTGCGGGGCCGCCCGGCGGCCCCGCCTCTCAGGCATCGTGCGCGGGGGCCGGGCCGGGCGCCCCTCGGAGGGGGCCGGGCGGGGGGCCGCTGAATGGGGGGCGGCCGGCGGTTTCCCGGCCGCGGTGAGCGGCGGTCGCGGGTCCCGCCGGTCCCGCTCGGCACCCCCCAGCGGCCGATGGACGGCGGACTGCCCGGCGACCCGGTGGCCGATGGACGGCGGACTGCCCGGCGACCCGGTGGCCGGCGGACCGCCCGGCGGCGGGGGGAAGCGATCAGCGCCCGCTCCCCGGGGGCGGCGCCGAGCCGCTGCGGGGCCCGGTACCCCCGACCGGGCGGTACCAGCCCGTGCCGTCGGCCAGCGGCCGGAACAGGCCCGGGGCGAAGGCGGGGCCGTCCTGTCCCTCCGCGAACGACACGTCGTGGTACAGGGAGTCCGCGAGGGCGACGATCGCCTGGGCGCCGGAGGCGTCCAGTGCCGCGCCGACCGACTCGGCGTCCGCGCGGAAGGCCTGCTCCTCGCTGCCGTCCGGCCGGAACTCCACCTGCCAGAACTCCGCCCGCAGCCGCAGGCCGCCCACGTGCGCCAGCCGCCCGGGCAGGCCCTCCACGGTCGCCCGGAGGAGACGGGAGGCCTCCACCCGTGGCGCCAGCAGTACGAGGAGGCCCTCCCGGTCGTCCAGGAGTTCGTAGGAGTCGCCGGCGAGTCCGCTGTCCGTCAGCAGGTCCGTGACCACCCGGTGGAGCGCCGTGCGGGCCTCGGCGCCCCGGGGGGCGTCGGCGAACGAGTAGCGGGCGCAGTCGCGGAAGTCGGTGTCGAAGTCGGCGTCGTCCCTCTCGGACTCCCTCTCGGACTCCTCGAACTCCGCCTCGGCATCCGCGTAGGCCTCCATCAGGATCTCGGCCTGCTCCCGGGCCACTTCGGGCTCGAGGTCCGGGTCGTAGAAGGGACCGTCCCCCCACGGGGCGCTCGCGGCGATCACTTCGGCCGTCTCCAGTGCCTCCTCGGTCGGGCCCTCCTCCGTGCCCAGCAGTGGCGTCCACAGACCGTCCTCCGTAGGGAAGGGGCCCTCCGCGAGCTCGTCCGGCGCGGACACGGCGCCGTGCGTTCCGTCCGCGTGCGGCGGTTCCTCGTACGCCTGCCACGGAGCGTCGTCCGCCGGCTCGTCGTGCTCCTCGCGCAGTTCCCGGCCCAGGGCCAGCAGAGCGGGGCTGCGCCCCCCGGACAGTTCGTACTCCTCGTACACCGCCAGGGCCTCCTCGCCCCGGCCCTGGCGGCGCAGCGCGATCAGGTACAGGCGGCGGAAGTCCTCCCGGTGCGGGTGGGCGTGCAGCAGGCCGGCCAGGTCGGCGGAGGCCCGGTCGTACTCGCCGAGGGACAGGTCGAGTTCGGCGCGCTTGGTGTGCAGGGCGAGGCGGAGCCGCGTCAGGCGGGTGCGGGCGGTGCGGGCGGCGGGGCCGGGCACGTCCGCGAGCGGCTCGGCACCGTGCCAGAGCGCCAGCGCCTCGGTGACGTGGACGCGGGCATCGGTGTGCGCGCCCTCCTGTCCCGCCGCGTCGGCGCGTCGCACCAGCTCGTCGCAGTGCACCACGTCCACCTGGTCGGCGCTGGTGTGCAGCGCGTAGCCGTGGGCGGGCCGCGCCAGTACGCCGGGGCCCAGGACCTCCGCCAGACGTGTGGCCAGCCGGGTCACCTCGGCCCGCGGGTCGCGCGGCTCGTCGCCCGGGTCCCACAGCCCCCACCGCAGCTCCTCGTGGGTCACCGTGCGGCCGTGCTTGAGCAGCAGCATGGCGAGCAGCGCGCGGACGTCCGGCGACAGGTCGGGGGAGCCGTCGGGGAGGTCGACCCGTAGCGGTCCGAGGACGCGGTACCGGCGCCGCTCGTACGCCTCGGCCGCCCGGGCGGGCAGCTGCGGGTCGGCGAGCAGCCCGAGGCCCTGGGCCTGCGACGCGGCCGAGGCGGACATCAGCTGGTCGAAGGCGTGCGCGTAGTGGATGCGCAGGGCGCCGGGGAGCCTGTCGAGGCGGTGGGAGTCGACCGGGAGGGTCAGGCGCGAGGTCCCCGACGTCAGCAGCAGCAGGACGTCGCACAGGGCTCGCAGGTCCTCGGAGCGGCCGGCCGGGCCGGACGTGCGCCCCGGTTCGAAGAGGCTGAGCCGGACCGTGCCGTCCGGCAGGAGGACCACCCGGGACGCCTCCAGACCGCCGTGCGTGACGCCCGCCCGGTGCAGGGCGGTGAGCGCCCGCGCCAGCTGCGCCCCCACCGACACCGTCAGCGGCACCGGCAGCCGTCCGCCGCCCGACCGTACGAGGGCGTTCAGGGCGATGCCGTCGAGATGCTCCATGACGACGTACGGGATGTCGTCCTCGATGCCGCGGTCGAGGACGGTCACCAGATTCGGGTGGGCGATCTCCGTGAGGCGGCCCGCGTCCCGCAGGAACGCCCGGCGCGAGGCGGGGTCGGTGTCCGCGTCGTGCAGCCGGACCGTCACCGTCCGGTTCGTCCCGGTGTCCTCGGCCAGCCACATCCTCCCGGTCGGCGTGAGCCGTCGCACCGGCCGGTAGCGGGCGCCCAGCGCGGGCGGGAAGGGCGACGCGGCCGGGGGGCGCGGCCGCGCCGCCAGCTGCCGCGCGCTCTCCTGGCTGATCGCCGCGAACGGCTCGCTCCCGTCGGCCCGCTCGGTGCCGTCCCGGGCGGGGATCAGCGCGCGGAACTCGCCGGGTGAGCGTCCCGCCCGCTGGTCGATCAGGCCCCCGGTCCGCAGCAGCAGCTCGTGGGTGCGGTCGCGGGCGGTACGGGGCAGACCGCGCAGCAGGAGGTCGCGTACACCGGGGCGGAACGCGTACGAGCCGGGCGGCCCGGGGACCGTGGTGAGCAGGCCGCTGAGGATGACCTCGGCCAGGTGCCGGGGGAGCGGGTGCGGCTCCACGGCGGCCTGCACCAGCCGCATCACGGGCAGGTCCGGGCGCCCGAGCGCGAGGTGGCCGGCCAGCCGGAAGGCCTCCGGCGACGCACTCGCGCGAAAGCGCAGGACCAGCTCCTCGGCGGACAGCCGCGTCAGGTCGGTGCGGTCGTCGGCGTCGGCCGGCAGCGGACGGTGCAGTGCGGCGGCCGCGCCCGGGTACTCGGTGCCGCCCGGACTCGCCACCAGCGCGGCCCAGTTCGCCAGCCACTCGGGTCCCGGTTCCAGTACGGGCAGGTGTACGGCGTCCTCGGGCGCGCGGGGCGCGGCGCTGTCGTACGGCGTGAAGGCGAGCGACGCGCTGGGCGCGGCCCGGTGCGGGGCCGACAGCCGGCCCGGCACCGGCGGCAGGGCGGTGTCCCGCCACAGGTGTTCGGGGAGCGGCTGGAGGACGGCCAGGGGTGTCCGGTGCGCCCAGCGCCGCAGCGTGCCGAACCACGCGGTGCCGGCCGGGCCCGCACGCCACTGCGGCCCCATGCAGTCGCTGATCAGCAGCGTGACCGTACGGCCGTCGGCGGGCGCGTGGGTGCCGTCGCCGCGGACGGTGCCGTCGGGTTCCGCGCGGTGCAGGGTGACGGTGCGGAAGACGCCCGACTGGGCGAGGGCGGTGTGCAGTTCGCGCACCAGGGGGTTCCAGACGGGCATCGTGGGGCCCGCGTCGTGCACCAGGTCCAGCCGCAGCCAGCGCTCCCGCACGGGCCGCAGTACCGGCAGCCACCACTCGGGTCCGGCGCCCAGCCGGGCGATGCGGTCGACGGTCGCGTGTTCGTCCACCTCGCGCCCCACCGGGGCGTCGGTACGGCGCTTCAGCGGGCGCAGGGAGCGTTGCAGCGCCAGGGGGTGGGGCAGCATCGGCGGGGCGGGCGCGAGCAGGGCGCTGTGCGGTTCGGCCGCCGACGTCCCCGGGGCGGGGGCCGGGGACGGCAGGCGCAGGGGGGTGCGGGGGGCCCGCGGTACGGGAGGCGGTCCCGTCGGCAGGCCGGGCGGGGGCCGGTGCTCCGGTCGCGGCTGCCGGTCCCGCTCCGGTGCCGGGTCGGGCGCGGGCGGTGTCGGCTCCGGGGGGTCCGTCTCAGTCGTCGGGGCCGCCGGGTCCGACGGGTCCACCGTGTCCGGCGGGTCCTGCGCCGGGGGGTCCATCTGCCCGGCCAGCCACAGGAGTTCGGCCAGCTCCAGCGGGGTCGGGCGGACGCCCGAGGCCGCCCGGCCGAGGATGTCGGCCAGGCGGTGCAGGGGTTCCGGCGAGCCGGAGCGGTCGGACGGCATCAGAAGGCGTCGGGTTGCGGGGACCGGCCCAGGTACGGCATCAGCTGCTGGGCCAGCTCGTCGAGCGAGTCGGTGCCCAGACCGGAGGAACGGGCCAGGTAGATCGCGTTGAGCAACTGGTCCGTGGCCAGTTCGCCGCTGCCCACCCGGGACAGGAACCGGTCGATCAGCCGCTGCGCGTACCCGTCGGGCTCGCCCAGGTGGGCGCGGACGATCTCGGAGAGCTGGTCGTCGTCCGGCTGCCGCAGGCGGAGCGAGACGCAGCGGCGCAGGAAGGCGGGCGGGAACTCGCGTTCGCCGTTGCTGGTGAGGACGATGAAGGGGAAGGCCTTGCAGCGGACCCGGCCGCGCTCCACCGGAACCCGCTGGTCGGTGCCGTCGATGAGGACCTCGGCACGCCCGTCGGGGGTGTCCCGGGAGGCCCGCACGAGTTCGGGGATCTCGTACTGCCCCTCCTCCAGGACGTGCAGCAGGTCGTTCGGCAGGTCGAGGTCGCTCTTGTCGATCTCGTCGATGAGCAGCGCGCGCGGGCGGGCGTAGGGGAGCAGGGCGGTGCCGAGCGGGCCGAGGCGCAGGTGGTTCTCGATGCCCGCCCCGGCCGCCGGGTCGCCGGGCCGGTCCGCGGTGTGGCGGGCCGCGTACAGGCGGGAGAGCGGGTCGTACGTGTAGAGGCCGTCGTGGAGGGTGCTGCGGCTGGTGATGTTCCACCTGAGGACCGGGCCGAGCCGCAGTTCGCGGGCGACCGCGTAGGCGAGGGACGACTTGCCGGTGCCGGGCGGGCCGGTGACCAGCAGCGGGCGCCGCAGGTACAGGGCCGCGTTGACCAGTTGCACGGTGTGCTCGGTGGCCTGGTAGGTCGCGGCACGGTGGGCGCGGTCGGGCGAGGCGGTGGCGGCGTCGCCGTCCTCGTCCGGCGGGTCGAGCACGGGGCGGCCGTCGAAGGCACGCCAGGGCGGGGGAGGGGGCAGCTTGGTGATGCCGTCGTGAGGGGCCGGCGCGCCGGTGTAGACGGGCCACAGGGGCATGGTTCTTCTCTCCGAGCGATCTGTTCGGCGGCGGGTGGAGCGTCGGTGGAACGGCGGGCGGTGCCTCAGGTGGTGCGGTGGGTGGTTGGGTGCGGCGGGCGGTTCCGCGGTGGTGTCCGGCGGCGGTGGGTCGGCGGTGTGGGGTTCGGCGGGCGGTTCCGCGGTGTGCGGTCGGTGTGGCGGGCGGTTCGGTGTGCGGTTCGGTGTGGCGGGCGGTTCGGTGTGGTGCGGGCGGTCCGGTGTTGTGGGTGGTTCGGTGTGGTGGGTGGTTCGGCCGGCGGGTGGTTCAGCCGACGGGTGAGTGCAGCAGGGCGGTGGGTTCGGCGAAGCAGCGGGGGTCGTCCCACAGCAGCTGGACGTCCCGCGCCCAGTGCTCGTCCGGGGCGTCGGCCGCCTCCGCCGTCTCGCGCAGCTCCATGACCAGGCGGGGAAGCTCGGACGGTGGCACATCCGCCACGGACACGGCGAGTTCGTCGAGGAACGCCGTGCCGGAGCAGGGGCCGTCGTGCCCGTCGCGCGGGCAGCCCGTGCGCGGCCACAGCAGCACGGGGACGGGGACGTTGACACCGACCTCGAAGTACTCCCGTGCCGTCTCGGGACTGGTGGCGAAACCGGCCAGCTCCGCGTCGTCCCGCAGCCGCTTGCGCAGGCCGGCCGGCCGCTCCCGGGTGCCGCAGTCGACGCGGTGCAGGGTGCCGCCCGTGCCGGCCCCGAGCTTGCGCCACTTCTTGCGCAGCTGGTGGCGGAGCCGTCCGCTGCGGTGGCGGTGGCGGTCGGTCACCACGAGCGGGTACGCGCAGCCGAGCGGTGTGGGGTCGTCCTCGCCGCAGGCCCAGTGCGCCACCGGCGCGTTCAGCCACTCGCGCGGCAGTACGAACGTGAGCAGCTCGTCGGCGCCGGGATCGAGCTGGGTGAACGCCTCGTCGATGCGCTCCTGCACGTACGCCCGCACCGCGCCGCGGGCCAGCCGGCGCGTGCCCACCGGGCGGCGCTGTCCGTCCCGGTACGCGGACACCTCGACGGTGACCTGGTCGGGGCCGGCTCCGCTGTGGTCGATCTCCACGACGATGGGCGACCACGTCGCGGGGCGCGGCGGAGGGGTGTGCGGCCGGTGGGCCAGCCGTTCCTCCAGCCGGTCGGCGAACCGGGCCACGGCACCCGGTTCCGGCACCTCCCACTGCACGTAGGCTGCGGCTTCCCACAGGGAGGCGAAACCCCCGTCCGGGGGCGGCGGGTCGAAGGCGTCCGTCGCGGAGACGTACAGCCGGTTCGGATCGCAGCTCAGGCCGGTGTCCTCGGCTTGGCGCACCAGCGCGTACAGCCGTCTGCGCGCGTCCGCCCGGTGGCCGGGCGTGGGCACGAGTTCGCCGAGCTCCGGCCAGTAGCGCGCCATGACCTCGACCGGCAGCATCCGGCCGACCCGCACGTCCTTGGCGCCCGCGACCGCGGAGACCATACCGACGACCGTGCCGTCGGCGAGTGTCGCCGCCGCCCCGCTGAACCCGCCCGCCAGTGGCTGCCCGTGCCCGGTGAGGGCCTCCAGCTGGACCCATTCGTCCGAGATGAGCGGGCCGGGCAGGGCGCGGTAGGAGGCGAGCATGCCCTCGTCGTACCCCTTGGGGAAGCCGTAGGCGACCAGCTCGGGGGCGGGGCCGGTCCGTTCCGCGCCGGGCCGGGCGAACGCGGCCGGGGTGAGCGGGACTTCGCGGTCCAGTTCCAGTACGGCGAGGTCGCCGGGGTCGGCGGCGCCGCCCCGCCAGCCGCCGTGCACGGCGACGGTGGCGGACAGCTCGCCCAGTTCCCGGCGGCCGGGGAAGGTCACGGTGACCGGCGCGCTCTCGCTCCACCGCACGACATGGGCGCAGGTGAGCAGCCGGCGGGCGGTGACGAGGAATCCGGCGCCGACCTCCTTGCCGCACTCGACGCGGGCATGCCACGCGGCGCCGCTCATGACCGGCCGGCGGCTTCCGGGCCCCGGGGGTGCGCGGGGCGTTCGGGCCCCGGCTCCGGCGACCAGTTCAGTCTCACGACCAGGTGGCCTTCCGCCGACCCCTTGGCGATGACCGCGCCGGCCTCCGCGCTCAGCTTCACCCCGAACTCCAGCTCCACCGAGTCGGGCCTGAGCGAGCCGTCCCGGAAGACCCGCAGCGCGGACTCGGCCGCCGCCCGGACGCCGTCCAGGGAGCTCTCGAAGGTGCGTGCCGCCCGGGCCGGCCCGTCGCCGCGCGAGACCAGCCGCGCCCCGTCCTCGTCCTCGACGCCCTCGACGACCACGCGCACGCCGTCCTCGGTCTTGAACTCGACCAACCCGTCCATGCCGTCGCTCGCTCCCCGTGTGCCGTACGTGCCTGTGCGAAACACCATTGTGACGGACGGTACTTGGCCGTGTCCCGTGTTCCACCGCTGGTCCCTCGCGCCTCTGGCGGAAACCCGCCAGGGCGTCAATCCGCCACCTCTCGTCAACTGCCGTGCCCCACAGGGCCCCTGAGACTGCTCGCAGCACTCGTCGCGGAACTGTACGACGATACGAAGGAAGGCGTGGATGAACAGAGGACCAGTCAGACGCGGAGCGACCCTCCTGTCGGCGGGGCTCGTGATCGCGCTGCTGCCGGCCGGGACGGCGGCGGCGCAGGAGCCTCCCCCGGACACGGCGCGCACCCCGGCCACCACGGCCCGGACGGCCGCGGCCGCCGCCCGCACCGTCACCCTCGTCACCGGCGACCGGGTGACCGTCGCCGACCTCGGCGGCGGTCGGCAGACCGTGACGGTCGAGCGGCCCGAGGGCGCCACCGGCGCCGTGCACACCCGCCGGTCCGGCGGCCGGACCACCGTCGTACCGGACGAGGCCCTGCCGTACCTGCGCGACGGCAGCCTCGACGAACGGCTCTTCGACGTCGGCGAGTTGCTGGAACAGGGACTCGCCGACTCCGAGACCGGCGAACTGCCGCTGATCGTGACCTACGACAAGGGCGTACGGGCCGCCACCCCGAGGGGCACCGAGCGGACCCGTGCGCTGCCCAGCGTGCGCGGCGCCGCCGTCGAGGCCGGCAAGGGGCGTGCTTTCTGGCGGGAATTCACCCGTCGCGGCGCCGGCATCGACGGCGTGTGGCTCGACGGGCGGGTCACCGCCGCGATGGCCGAGTCCAACGCGCAGATCGGCACGCCCGAGGCCTGGCAGGCCGGGCTGACCGGCAAGGGCGTCACCGTGGCCGTGCTGGACAGCGGCGTGGACGCCGGCCACCCCGACCTCGCCGGGCGGGTCGCCGAGAGCCGGAGCTTCATCGCGGGCGAGGAGGTCGCCGACCGCAACGGCCACGGCACGCACGTCGCCTCCACCGTCGGCGGCAGCGGCGCGGCCTCCGACGGCGAGGAGAAGGGCGTCGCACCCGGCGCCACCCTCGCGGTCGGCAAGGTCCTGTCCGACCAGGGCACGGGCAGCGAGTCCGAGATCATCGCCGGCATGGAGTGGGCCGCCCGGGACGTGGACGCGGACATCGTCTCCATGAGCCTCGGCTCCACCGAGCCCAGCGACGGCACCGACCCCATGGCACAGGCGGTCAACACCCTGTCCCGCGAGACCGGCGCCCTGTTCGTCATCGCCGCCGGCAACACCGGCTCCCCGTCCTCCATCGGCTCGCCCGGCGCCGCCGACTCCGCCCTGACCGTGGGCGCCGTCGACCCCGCCGATCAGGCCGCCTGGTTCACCAGCGCCGGACCCCGGTACGGGGACAACGCCCTCAAGCCCGACCTGTCCGCCCCGGGCGTCGGCATCCTCGCCGCCCGCTCCCGGCTCGCCGAGGGCAGCGGCGACTACACCTCCATGGACGGTACGTCGATGGCGACGCCGCACGTCGCCGGCGTGGCCGCCCTGCTCGCCGAGGAACACCCCGACTGGACCGGCGCGCAGCTCAAGGACGCGCTGATGTCCACGTCGAAGCAGCTCGACGCCTCCGCCTACCGGCTGGGCGCGGGCCGGGTCAGCGTGCCGGACGCGATCGGCGCCGAGGTCACCGCGACGGGAAGCGCCGACCTCGGCTTCCACTCGTGGCCGTACGACGCCAACGAGCCGGTCACCCGCACCGTCACCTACACCAACTCCTCCGACACCGACGTCGAGTTGAAGCTGTCCGTGCGGGGCGCCCCCGAGGGCGTCGCCACCCTCGCCGACACCGCGCTCACCGTGCCCGCGCACGGCACCGCCTCCACCACCGTCACCGGGGACGGCGCCAAGGCCCCGGTCGGGACGACGAGCGGCCGGATCGTGGCCGCCGGCGCGGACGGCACGCCGCTCGCGCACACCGCGTTCGGGCTGGTCAAGGAGGAGGAGCGGTACACGCTCACCGTGCACGTCAAGGACCGGGCGGGTGCCGCCACCCCGGCCGACCTGGTCGTCCAGCGCCTCGCCGAGGGCGCCGACTCCGTCCCCGCGCACGTCGGTGACTCCGGCACCCTGGAGCTGCGCCTCGCCCCCGGGACGTACAGCCTGACCTCCTTCCTCGACGTGCGCGGCAGCCACGGCGCCGACTCGCTCGGACTGGGCTTCCTCGCGGCGCCCGAGGTCGTCGTCGACCGGGACCGCGAGATCACCCTCGACGGACGCGAGCTGCGCGAGATCAGCGCCGACGTCGACCAGCGCACCGAGACCCGGCAGCTGCTCATGGAGTACGACCGCGGCGCGAACGGCTCCGACATGTTCGGCGCGGTCCAGGTTCCCCTGACGTACGACAGCGTCTTCGCCGCGCCCACCGGCGAGAAGGTCACCGAGGGCGACTTCGAGTACCGGACCGTGTGGCGGCTGGGCAAGCCGGTGCTGGAGGTCAAGGGGATCGGTGAGGCCGTCGTCCAGTCGGGCGGCACCCTGATCGAGGGGCGCAGCCGGCTGCCGCTGGTCGACGTCGGGGACGGGCCCTTCCCGGACGGCGTCCGGGGCAAGGCGGTCCTCGCCCGGCTCACCGAGGGCACCGAACCGGCCGCCCTCGCCCAGGCCGCCCAGGACGCGGGCGCGAAGGCGCTGTTCGTGACGGACGACGCCCCCGGACGGCTGATGTCGTGGTGGGGCACGCCCGACAACGCCGACCGGCCGCTGCAGATCGCCACGGTGGACGCGGCGGACGCGGAGCGGCTGCGGGACGCGGGGCGGGTCCACATGACCGGGACGCGCAACACGCCCTACACGTACGACCTCTCCGAAGGCCACCGCGGCGCCGTGCCCGACCGTGATCTCACCTACGAGCCCGGGCGCCGCGACCTCGCCGTGCTGCGGACGAAGTACCACGCGGCCGAGGCGGCGAGCGGCGGCGAGTTCCGGTACTCGATCACCGACGCCTTCCCGGTCGGCCTCGGCTTCCGGGAGCGGATCGACTTCCCGGCCGAGCGCACCGAGTACGTGTCGACCGGGCCCGGCCAGCTGTGGCACGAGTCCGTGACGACCGCCGACGGCGCGCTGGAGCAGCGGTCGGGGACGGTCCGGTACGAGGGGGGCTCGCGCACCGACCTGAACTGGTTCAAGCCGGTGTGGCACCCCTACCTCGGCACCGGGCTGGGCTGGGGCCAGCAGCGGATCGGCGACCGGCTCCAGTTCAACGCGCCCGGCTGGGGCGACTCCGGCCCCGACCACACCGGCTTCGGCGACGTGTGGAGCGAGGGCAGCGGGATGACGCAGACGACGTCCGTGTACCTGGACGGGGAGCTGGTGGACCAGGGGCCGAGTTCCGCCGCGTACGTGTCGGACGCGCCGGCCGACGAGCGCACGTACACGCTCGTCACCGAGACGGCGCTCGACGCCGGGCGCTGGTCGCCGGCGACCGAGGGCCGCGCGGAGTGGACCTTCCGCTCGGCCGCCACGCCGGAGGACCGCTGGACCCACCTGCCGCTGATCAACCTCTCCTTCGACGTGGACACCGACCTCGCGGGCGAGGTGCGCGGCGGGAAGAAGCTGCGGGTCGGGATCGGCGCGGAACACGTGGCCGGCGCCCCGGACACCGGGACGATCGGCGGCGGGAAGCTGGAGGTGTCGTACGACGACGGCAAGACCTGGCAGGACGTCCGGCTGCGCGGCGGTGGCGGGGAGGCGTCCTGGCACGGGACGCTGAGCGTGCCCCGCGACGCCGGGCACGTCTCGCTGCGGGCCTCCGCGCGCGACGACCGGGGCGGCTCGGTCACGCAGGAGATCGTGCGGGCCGTGGCCGTGCGCTGACACGCGGACGGCGCCGCCTCCCTGGGACGGGGAGGCGGCGCCGCCTGGTCTCCCGGACCGTCAGACCAGCCAGCCGACGAAGTGGACGAGGCCGGCGAGGATGTCGGTGAGAAGGTTCATGATCGTGCAGCTCCTTGCGCTGTGCTGTGTGGGACCTACTACTGCTTGGGACATGTGCGTCAACCACGGTCTGCAGCCCGTTGCCTGCGCACCGTAAGTATCGTTGGTCCCGGTAGTCACATACGCTCGTCAGAGCGACGATCACCTGTTCCAGGGAACAACTGATCGCCTGTTCGGATCACGCCGAGTTCCGCCAAGTCCTGGGGGCGCAGCCGGAGGTGACCGGCCGTCGCCTCCACCTCCTCCGGCGGGCGCTTCAGGATCGCCGCCGCGAGCTCCGGCGCGATGACCGAGAAGTAGCTGTCCGGGGTGGCCCAGGTGCTGCCCGGCGCTGCCAGCGCCAGCGCCCCGCCCGAACCGCCCTCGCCGATCACCAGCGTGGTGACCGGTGTGCGCGCCGACGCCACCGCCGCGAACAGGTCGGCGATCGCCGCACCCGCGCCCTGCCGCTCCGCCTCCGCGTCGTTCGCCGCACCCGGCGTGTCCACCAGGGTCAGCACCGGAACGCCGAGCCGGTCCGCGAGGCGGATCAGCCGGGCGGCGGTGCGGTACCCGGCGGGACGCGTCGCCGTCCCGGTCTGGGCGGCGTACGCCACCGTCCGCCCCGCGTGCTCGCCGAAGCCGCAGAGCATGCCGTCCGGGTCGGTGCCGCCGCAGCGGTCGCCCGAGAGGGCGACACGGTGGGCGAAGTAGGCGTCCAGGTACGCCCGGGCGCGCGGCCGTTCGGGAGCGCGGGCCCGCCGGACCGCGTCCCACCCGCTGACCGGCGGCTCCCGCGAGCCCAGCGGCTCGGGCACCGGCGCCGGTTCGCCGGACGGCGCCGTCAGCAGCCGCAGCCACCGGCCCAGCGTCGCGCGCAGCTCCCCGGGCGGTACGACGGCGTCCGCGCTGCCCGCCGCCACCTGCGCCTCGGCCGTGTACGCCGCGGGGTCGGCGTCCGGCGGCCGGACCCGGGACCCGGCGAAGCCGACCTGGGCGCCGGGCAGCGCGAGGGTCACGTCGGCGCCCGCGCCCAGGGTCGCCCAGCCGCCGCCGGTGGCCGGGTCGCGCAGGACGGCGATCTGCGGCAGCCCGGCCTCCCGGGTGAGCGCCGACTGCCGCGCCACCCGCTGGAGCTGGGTCAGCGCGAGCATCCCCTCCTGCATCCGGCTGCCGCCGGTGGCGACCAGCGGCACCACCGGCAGCCGGTGTTCACGGGCGTACGTGTACGCCGCCTCCAGCCGGTCGCCGGTGGCGCTGCCCAGCGAGCCGCCGAGGAAGCCGAACTCGAAGGCGAGGAGCACGGCCCGCACGCCCTGGACGTGCCCGGTCCCGCAGACGACGGACTCCTCCTCGCCGGTGCGCTCGGCGGCGCGGGCGCGGGCGGCGTCGTAGCCGTGCCAGCCGAGGGGGCCGTCGGGCCGCGGCGACCCCCCTGCCGGGTGGGGGAGTTCGGCGAAGTCCTCGGTGAGGAGACCGAGGAACTCCCGCGCGGACAGCCGTTCAGTCATGAGCCAGCGCCCGCTTCATGATCTTCCCCATGTCGTTGCGGGGGAGCGAGTCGAGGTGCCGCACGACACGGGGCCGCTTGTGCGGGGCCAGCCGGCCCGCGACGTGGTCGGCCAGCGCGTCCAGCGTGGGCGGCGCGGCGGGCTCGGCCGGGACGATCCACGCCACGATCCGCTCGCCCAGGTCCGGATCGGGCTCCCCGGTGACGGCCGCCTCGCGCACCCCCGGGTGCTCGAGGAGCGCGTTCTCGATCTCACCGGCCCCGATCTTGTACCCGCCGCTCTTGATCAGGTCGGTGGCCTTGCGGCCGACGATGCGGACATAGCCGTCGGGGTCGCGCACCGCCATGTCGCCGGTGCGGAAGAAACCGTCCTCGGTGAAGGCGGCGGCGGTGGCGTCCGGGCGGTTGAGGTACTCGGTGAACAGGTTCGCGCCGCGCACCTGGATCTCGCCGACGCTCTCCCCGTCCCACGCCGTGATCGGTGTGCCGTCGTCCTCCACGAGCCGCAGCTCCACCCCGGGCAGCGGCACGCCCACGGTCCCGGCGCGCGGCTCGCCGTCCGCCCGCACGCTGGTGTTCATGAGGGTCTCCGTCATGCCGTACCGCTCGATCACCCGCCGGCCGGTCGCGGCGGCGATCCGCTCGTGGTCGTGCACCGGCAGCGCGGCCGACCCGGAGACCAGCAGCCGGGCCCCGGCCAGCGCCTTCGCCAGCTCCGGGTCGCCGGGGAGGGACTCGGCGATCCGGTGGTACATCGTCGGCACCCCGAACAGCATCGTCGCGCCGTCGTTCAGCTCCCGCGCCGCGCCCTCGGTGGAGAACCTGCCCAGGTGCCGCACGGACCCGCCGCGCCGCAGCGGTCCCAGGACGCCGAGCACCAGTCCGTGCACGTGGAACAGCGGCAGCCCCTGCACCAGCACGTCGTCGGCGGTCCACTGCCACGCGTCGGCGAGCGCGTCCAGCGTCGTCGCCAGCGCGCGCCGGGGGATGACGGCGCCCTTGGGCGGGCCGGTGGTGCCGGACGTGTAGACGACGAGGGCGGGGGCGCCGTCGTCGGCGTGGCCGTCCTCGGGGACGGGCCCGGTGGCGTGCACGTCGACGTCGACGCGCGCCAGGGCGCCCAGGGCGGGCGGGAGTTCGCACCCCGGGGGCGCCAGGACGAGCGACGGCTCGCTGTCGGAGAGGATGTGCGCGAGCTCCTTGTCGCCGGACTTCGGGTTGAGCGGCACGGCGGGCACCCCGGCCAGCAGTGCCGCCACCACGGCGACGGCGGTCTCCATCTCCGGGGTCGCCCAGACGGCGACGCGTCCGGCCCCCCGGATCCGGCCGGCCGTGCCGCTCGCCGCGGCGGCCAGTCGGGCGTACGTCAGGGAGCGCTCGCCGAACCGCAGGGCGGGCCGGTCGGCCGGAGCGCCGGTCGCGGCCGGGGAGAGGGCCGGGAAGAGAGTGGACACGCGTCGTACTCCTTAGCTGTTGCTCACGGTTACCGGTTTTCCGAGGTGGGCCTACCCGAAGCCGGGTACGACCAGTACCAGCCAGGCCAGCGCGGGCACGGCCGCCACCACGATCCCTCCGTACACCATCAGCTGCCGGAAGAACCGCTCGCGGTCGACGTCCGGTGCCGCGGCCAGCACCAGCGCGCCGTTCGTCGAGAACGGGCTGACGTCCACGACCGTCGCCGAGACCGCGAGCGCCGCCACCATGCCGACCGCCCCGATCTCGCCCTGCGCGAGGAACGGCACCGCCAGCGGGATCAGCGCGCCCATGATCCCGACGGAGGAGGCGAAGGCCGACACGATCGCGCCGATGTAGCAGAGCAGCACCGCGGCCAGCAGCGGGACGCCGATGCCGCCGACGCCCTCGCCGGCCCAGGTGATGGTGCCGATCTCCTCCAGTACGCCGACGTAGGTGAGGACACCGCAGATCAGCAGGACCGTGGACCAGGCGATCTCGCCGACCGCGCGGCGGCTGTCGTCCGGCCAGGCGGTGCTCAGCACGACGGCCAGGCTGACCGCGGTCAGACCCGCGTCCAGGTCGAAGCCGAGGACGGCCACGACGAGGGCGACCAGGGAGGTGAGGGTGGCGATCCGGGCGGGGGTGAGGCGAGGGCCGCCGCCGGTAACGTCCGTGTCCCGGCCGGGGCGGACGGCCACGGCGGTGGGGGCGGTGCCTCCGGTCCCGGCCGCGGTGCCTGTGCCGGTGCCTGTGCCGGTGGGCTCCGCCTCCTTGCCCACCGCGCCGCCGTCCTCCGGCGTCACCGCCCCCCGCGCCCACAGCTTCCGCCCGCCGAACAGCACGAACAGCACGCCCGCGATGAGGAGGTTGGCGATCAGCGAGGCGAGGAAGAGGGTGACCTCGCTGCCCGGCAGCCCCTCGCGCTCGACGATGCCGTTGACGATCGAGCCGTAGATGCTGATCGGCGAGAACCCGCCGGCCTGCGCGCCGTGCACCACCATCGTGCCCATCAGCAGCGGGCTGATCCCGTACCGGGTGGCGAAGCTCAGCGCGATCGGCGCGACGATCGCGACGGCGGCCGGGCTGACCGCGCCGATCGCGGTGAGCGCGCCGGTGAGCGCGAACATCACCCACGGGATCAGCGCCACCCGCCCCCGCACCAGCCGGACGGCCGCGTGCACCAGCCAGTCGGTGGTGCCGTTGGCCCGGGCGATCGCGAACAGATAGGTGACGCCGACGAGGACGACGAACAGGTCCCCGGGGAAGCCGGCGAAGATGCCGTCCGCGTCGAGGTCCGCGACGAGCGTGCCCACGCCGAAGGCGGCGGCGAAGGCGAGCGCGCCCATGTTGACGGAACGGGTGGTCGCGATGACGAACACCACGACGAGGACGAGGATCGAGATGAGTTCGGGGGACATGCGGGGGCTCCCGACGGGTGGCCTGACTGGCTGAGTGGCTGAGCCACTTGGGCGGTGCGGTTGGTCGGTCAGCGTGGGCCCGGCCCGGTCCGGCGTCAAGGGGTCGCGCAGGAATTGGCTCAGCCACTCGGCCACGCGCCGCCCGGTGTTACGCTCCCGGCGAGAGGGGGGATCTCTTGACCGACGCCCTGCGCCCCATGACCAGGCAGCGCCTGTACGAACAGGTGCTGGAGCGGCTGCGCCAGTACGTCACCGACGGCGGCCTGCGCGCCGGCGACCGGCTTCCGCCCGAACGCGACCTCGCCCAGCGCCTCGGCGTCAGCCGGGCCTCGGTGAAGCAGGCCATCGTCGTCCTGGAGGTCCAGGGACTGGTGGAGGCGCGGCACGGCGGCGGGACGTACCTCGTGCGGGACAGCCTCGACGTCGAGCCCGTCGAGGAGATGGTCGAACGCCGGCGGCGGCTCCCGGACGTCCTGGAGGCCCGCGAGGCGCTGGAGACGAAGCTCGCCGAACTGGCCGCCGAACGCCGCACGGAGGACGACCTGGCCGCGATGCGGTCCGCGCTGACCGTGATGGCCGAGGAGATCGAGCGCGGCGCCCACGGGGCCGAGGGCGACCGGCTGTTCCACGCGGCGGTGACGGCGGCGGCGCACAGCAGCCTCCTCGCGGAGTTCATGCGCTCCATCGCCCACCAGATCGCCGAGAGCCGCACCGAGTCCCTGCGCCAGCCCGGCCGCCCCGGCCGATCCCTGGCCCAGCACCGGGCCATCCTGGACGCCGTCGCCGACCGCCGGCCCCGGCAGGCCGCCGCCGCGATGCGCCGCCATGTCCGCACGGTCGCCAAGGTCCGGCTGCTGGACTGGGATCCGGAGGAACGGTAGAGATGGTCCCCATGCCCCGAATAGCACTCGTCACCTGCCGTCCCGGCCCCCAGGTCAGCGTCGACCGCGATCTGCCCGTGCTCGTGCGGGCGCTGGAGGAGGCGGGGGCGCGGGCGTCCGCCGAGGTGTGGGACGACGACGGCGTCGACTGGGCGTCCTTCGATCTCGCCGTGATCCGTTCCACCTGGGACTACAGCTGGCGGGCGGGGGAGTTCACGGAGTGGGCCGAGAAGTGCGGGGCGGCCACGCGGCTGGCGAACCCGGCCGGCGTCGTGCGGTGGAACACCGACAAGCGCTACCTCGGCGACCTGGCGGCGGCCGGTGTGCCCACCGTCCCCACCCGATACACCGCGCCCGGTGAGGTGCCCGACCTGCCCGACGACCACGAGTACGTCGTCAAGCCCACCACGGGCGCCGGGGCCCGCTTCGCCGCCCGCTACACACCCGACGAGCACGCCACCGCCCTACGGCAGGTGGAGCGGATGCACGCCGAGGGGTTCACGGCGATGGTGCAGCCGTACGTGCGCGGCATCGACACCGCCGGTGAGCGGGCGCTGCAGTTCTTCGGGGGGAACCTGCTGCACGTGAGCCGCAAGGGGCCCGTCCTCGCGCCCGGCACGCCCTACGACCAGCGCAAGGTGGCCCACCCCGGGCTGACCGGCTGGACCCCGACCCTCGTCGACACCGCCCTCGCCAGGAAGGCGTTGGCCTCCGTACCGGGCGCGCCCGAGCTGCTGTACGCGCGGGTCGACATCGTGGACGGGGAGGACGGCCAGCCCCGCGTGATGGAGCTGGAGCTGGTCGAACCGAACCTGTTCCTGTGGCTGCACCCGGAGTCGGAGCCGCGCGTGGTGGAGGAGATCCTCAAGGCCGCGGCCCGCTGACCGCCGTACGCTGCAGCAGCCCCCACGTGAACTCCGCGACCACCTCGCGCCGTACGCCGGACGCGTCCAGGGCCGTGAAGGCGAGCCCCGGGGGTTCCCCCCCACGGAGTGGAGGAGGGTCGGGGCCGTGCCCTCCAGGGGACGGGCGGGGGCGAAGGCACGAGCCGCCTCGTCCACCGTGCAGGACCAGGGAGTGAGGTCCTCCACCGTGCGGAGGACGGGCGCCGGGGCGCCCGGCGCGCGGACCAGCCACTCGTTCCACACCGCACCGCCGGCCGCCGGCGTCAGCACCTCGAAGCGCAGGTCGGGCCAGAGCGGGACCGGCCACCGCCACGCCTCGCAGTCCAGGTCGCCGACCCTGCGCGGGGTCCGGGACTCCGGTTCGCCGAGCACGCAGCGGTACCGCGACAGGGCCGGGCGGGAGCGCGGCGAGCGGGCCATCGCCTGCCAGCACTTGTTGGCCTCGCGCATGTCCGCGAGGGAGAGGCCCAGTTCGTGCCGGGCGTCCTCCACCGGGCCGGGGTTGTGATCGGCCATGCGGCGCAGCAGCACCAGTTGGAAGTCGAGCGGGGTGAACGGGCCGGCGGGCTGTCCTCCAGTGGGCATGGAGACCATCGTGGCCCATGGACGGAGTGCCGCGCCCCCTGGGCGAGGGGCGCACGCGGGGGCCCCTGCCCATTGCCCCGGCAAACGCGATATGAGTAGCCTGTGTTCGCCATTCCGATCGTCTGTTGAAATCTCGAACATCGAGGTTGTCGCCGCAGGCGCCTGAGACACCTAGGGAGGGGGCCGGACATGGGACGTCTCGTACCAGCCGTGACCCGGGCTCTCGACATACTGGAGCTCTTCCTCGACGGGGACGGCACGCTCTCCGCCCCCGACATCGTGCGCCGGCTCCAGTTGCCGCGCACCACCGTGCACGAGCTGGTCACCACGCTCGCCGCGCGGAAGTACATCGTGCCCGTGGCCGGGCAGCCCGGACGGTACCGGCTCGGGGTGCGCCCGTACCAGCTCGGCGCCCGTTACGCCGAGCACCTCGACCTCGCCGCCGAGGGACAGCAGGTCGCCCGGACCGTCGCCGAGACCTGCGACGAGACCGTGCACGTGGCGATCCTGGAGGACACCGACGTCATCTACATCGCCAAGGTCGACTCCACGCACGCGGTGCGCATGGTGTCGGCGGCCGGGCGCAGGCTGCCCGCCCACTGCACGTCCGTCGGCAAGATGCTGCTGGCCTCCCTCCCGGAGCCGGAGGTCGCCGCCCGGTTCCCCGACGGCGCCGAACTGACCGCGATGACCCCGAACAGCATCACCGATCCGGCCGCCCTGCGCGAGGCCCTGGCGGAGATCCGCGAGCGGGGCATCGCGGTGGAGAACCGCGAGTCCAACCCGGACGTCTCCTGCGTGGCCACCCCGGTCCGCGACCGCGCCGGCCGGGTGGTCGCCGCGCTGTCGATCTCGGTGCCCATGATCCGCTGGAGCGAGGAGCGCCTCGCCGAGCTGGAGCAGCTCGCCGTCAAGGGCGCCGCCGACCTCTCCGAGCGCCTCGGCCACCGGAGCGCGGCATGAGGGAGCACGGCATGACGGAGCGCGGCACCGCCACGCCCGGCACGGCGTACGAGGTGGCCGTCCGGGCGGAGGCGTCCCTCGGCGAGGGGCCCACCTGGGACCCCGCGACGGGCCGCCTCCTGTGGATCGACATCCTGAACTCCCGCGTCCACACCTACGACCCGGCGACCGGCCGGCGCACGGTCCGCCGCACCGACCAGCACGTGGGCGCCGTCAAGCCCCGCGCGGGCGGCGGCCTCGTCCTCAACCTGCGGGACGGGATCGGCCTCCTCGACCCCGACGACACCTTCCGCTGGCTGCACCGGGAGGTCGTCCCCGGCCGCCGCGGCAACGACGCCGCCGTCGCCCCCGACGGCACGCTGTGGGCCGGCACCATGCGCTACGACGAGGCACCCGGCGGCGGCACGCTGTCCCGGGTCGCCGGGGACGGCACGGTGACACCGGTGCTGGACGACGTGACGGTCAGCAACGGCACCGGCTGGAGCCCCGACGGCCGGCTGATGTACTACGCCGACACGCCGACCCGCCGCATCGACGTCTTCGACGTACCCGCCGACGGCCGCGCGGACGGCCGGATCACGGGCCGCCGCACCCTGGCCGTCATCGAGGACGGCGCCGGTTTCCCCGACGGCCTGTGTGTCGACGCCGAGGGCTGCGTGTGGGTCGCCCTGTGGGACGGCGGGGCGGTCCGCCGCTACACCCCCTCCGGTGACCTGGACCGGGTGATCCCGCTCCCGGTCCCCCGGGTCACGGCCTGCGCGTTCGGCGGCCCCGGCCTGACCGACCTGTACATCACCACGGCCCGGGTGGGGCTGACGGCCCCGCACCCGCTGGCGGGCTCGGTCCTGGTGGTGCCGGGCGCGGGCCAGGGGGTGGCCCAGCCGGCGTTCGCGGGCTGAGGACGGCGCCGGGCCCGGCGGGAGGGCCCGGCCGGTCGCCCGCAGGTTGCGACCCAGGTCGCCCGGCCGGTCGCCCCCAGGTCGCCCGGCCGGCAGCCCTGGGGCCGACCGCCCCGCGGCCGGCCGGCCGTTCAGAGCCCCGTGCGGTCCAGCCCGCGGAGCACCGCCCGCTCACTCGGCGTCAGCGGCGGCTCCGTCAGCGGGGGGAGCGGGGATCCCGCGAGCGCGGCCAGGACCGCGCCGGGGTGGAACATGCGGGTCGGGGGCGTGCGCATGCTGGTGACGTCCCAGATGGCCGAGGCCGCCGCGTACGAGCCCGTGGCCGCCTTCGTCATGCGCCGCGTGTACGCGGAGACGACACGGTCGGCGAGGTTCGGCCGCCCGCCGCGCACCCCCGGGTAGAGGACGTCCTGGCCGACGGCCATGGACCACGCCGCGTCCACCGAGCGCGCCGCCCCCCGCAGCACCCGCCGGGCCGTCCCGGGCGCGTCGAGACCGCCGGCCCGGTCCAGTTCCCGGCCGAGGACCTGCGCGCCGAACGCGGCCACCGACATGCCCTGCCCGTACGCCGGGTTGAAGGTGCCCAACGCGTCCCCCAGGACGACGAAACCGTCGGGCCACCGGGCGGACTTCTCCAGGTACCGGCGCACATTGCTGGTGGACCGGCTCAGATGCACGTCGGTGAGCGGTTCGGCACCGGAGATCAGCCGCCCCACGACGGGATCCGGCAGTTCGAGCGTGTACCGCAGGAAACCATCGGGATCCGCGGGCGGTTCACCGCCGCGCGTGCCGCCGCAGCTCACCATCCACCGGTCGTCCTCGATCGGAAGGACCATCGCGCTCCGCCCCGGCCGGGACACGTACGGGTCGGCCTGCACGATCGTCAGCGGGAACCGCTCCGCGCCCTGAGGAACCCGGTAGATACGCGTCGCGTTGACCAGACCGGAGTCCACGGTGTGCTCCCGGACACCGGAGAGACCGAGCCCGTCGAGCCAGGTGACGACCCGGGTGCCGCGTCCGCTCGCGTCGACGACGAAGTCCGCGTCGAGGTCCGTGTCCCCGTCGGCGGCCGAGACCCGTACCCCTCGCACCCGGCCTGCGGAACCCGTCAGCCCCACCACCGCCGCCCTGCGCACCTCGACCGGGCGCTGTTCGAGCACCGCGGCCCGCACCGTCCAGTCCAGCAGCGCCCGGCTGCACGTGAGCATGACGGGCCCCTCGCGCCGCCACCGCCGCAGCCAGCCCTCGGGTGTGCGGGCCAGCATGCCGGAGCTGAGGGATATCTCGTGGGCTCCGGCGGCGAGCAGCCGCTTGCGCAGGCTCACGCCCGGCACCAGTTCCTCCATGGCGGCCAGCCCGCCTGCCATGAGCAGGTGCGCGTGCCGCCCCTGCGGCAGCCCCCGGCGGTGCTCCGGTCCCTCGGGCAGTTCGTCGCGGTCCAGCACGATCACCTCGTCCACGCCCGCGGTGGACAGGACGGCGGCGGCCAGCGTCCCGGCCAGGCCGGCACCTATGACGACAGCTCTACGCGACATGGGGCTCCTCGGGTTCGGCCATGGGTCCGGTCGTGGAAGGCGTCACCGCGCCGTTCGGCGCGGCGGTCGTGGTGGGCGGGCGGACCAGCGCCTGCGCCAGTTCCACCAGCCCGCTGGGACCGGAGACCTCGGTGGCGTGCAGACGGTACGTACCGCCCGTATCGGGTGGTTCCTCGCGGGCGGCGGCCCGGCGCGCCGCGTCGGCGAGCATGGCCGCCTCCGCCGCCAGCCGGGCCTCGTGGGCGGAGCGGCCCGCGCGCAGGGCGGTGTCCCGCACCCGCTCACGGACCCGGTGGTCGAAGTACGGCGCCAGCGCGAGCAGGGCGTCGTGGATGGACACCTCACGCCACTGGAGCCGGGCCTGGGGGAGCTGCCACCGGACGGTGGGAGGCTCGGGAGCGGTGGACACCGACTTCACCAGGTGCCACAGCGGTTCCAGCCGCCGGTAGTCGCCCAGCCCCCGCCAGTGGGCGACCACGGGCGGCAGCAGCCTCGGCAGCACGAACCCGGCCGAACACAGCAGCGCGGCCAGCGAGGCCATCGGCGGAGCCACCGTCGTGGACAGGAAGTCGAGGTCGTTGCCCGACCAACGGGCCACGATCGCCAGGTACTTGGCCAGCTGGAAGCCCACCACGTCCAGCAGCGCCCCCAGCAGGATCAGCCGCAGCCCGGTCCGGAGCGGCCCGCCCACCTCGCGGGCCCACTTGACGCACACGGCGCACATCACCACCATCGCCGCGGTGTGCCCGAGCAGGTACAGCAGGATCATCTCCCGCATGAACGGGGTGCCGGCGTAGTACGTGTCAAGGTCGGTCAGCCGCTCGGTGTCCGCGTCGGCGAGGGCGAACAGCACGACGATGGCGACCACCAGCAGACCGTAGGCGGCCATGCTGCGCAGCACCATGCGCCGCACCCGCTCGCGGGACCCTCCCCGCCAGTTGATCAGCAGCACGAGCACGGCGCAGCTGTACGCGGAGAGCATGCCGTAGGTCAGCGGTGCCCCGAAGTTGGGTACGCCGGTGAGCTCGTTGACGGTGGCGAGGGTGGCCGGGGCGGCACAGACGAAGACCAGGGCGCCGAGGACGATCGCCGCGCAGGTGGACAGGGTGAGCGGGTTCCGCATGGCGGTGCGCGGGCGGCGGAACAGCAGTACGGAGGTCACCCCGAACACGAGGGCCGCGAGATACACGACGAGACTCATACCGGCAGACTCCTCTCGCCGGGGACCCGGCTCATACGGCTCCCGCCGTGGTCCTGCCGCTCGGCACGGCGGGGACCGACGGCACCGGTGCGGTGCCGGCCAGCACGTCGGCGATCCGGTCGAGGGCGGCCGGGTCCGGCACCCGGCCGGGGAACCGGCCGGTGCCGCCCTGCGGCGGGAACCCGCCCGCCCGGTCCGCCTCGCACCGTACCGCGGCGGTGATCACCGCCGCCCAGGCGGCGGCCTCGGCCCGTTCCGGGTCGCCCGTCGCCCCCAGCACACCGGCGCGGGTACGGTCGTACAGGTCCCGGTCGACGTACGCGTCGAGGTGGCTCAGCGCGTTGTGGATACTGGTCCGGCGCCACACCAGCCGGGTGGTGGGGGACGCGAACCGGGGCCGGCGCAGCCGCAGCGACCGGCGGGTGAGCAGATCGTCCAGCGCCCGCTCCAGGGGCCCGAGCCGGACGTACGTCCGCCGGGCCCGCCGCCACTCGGTCACCCGGGGCGCCGCCAGCGGGACCAGTACCCCGACGACCGTCAGCAGGGCACCCAGGCCGGCGGCCGCCGGGGAGACGGTGGTGCCGAGCGCCGACCAGTCGCGCCCGGACCAGCGCGCGCCCACCGCGACGAGCTTGGCCAGGCTGTAACCGGCGCCGCACAGCGAACCGGCGCCGAGCAGCGTCAGGCCCGCACGCAGCCCGCCCCGTACGTGGCGCGCCCAGCGCAGCGCCGACACCGTGGTGACGGTCGCCGCGGTGAGGTGCGCGACCAGGTACAGCACGATCATCTGGGCGATGAACGGAGTCGTCGCGTAGTAGGTGTCCAGGTCGGTGCGGCGCTCCACCGGCGCGTCACCCAGGGCGAACGTCATCGCGACGCCGAGGAGCACGACGGTGTAGGCGAGCGTCCACCGGCGGGCGGTGCGCCGCACCCGGGGTCCGCCGCGCCAGTGGACGACGAGGACCTGGGAGGCGGCGCAGTACCCGGTGATCGCCGCGTAGGTGAGCGGAGCCGCGAGGTTGGGCACACCGCTCAGCCGGTTGACGGCGCCGACCGTCGGCGGTGCCCCGAGCAGGAAGCAGAGCCCGGCCAGGCCCAGCACCGCGCAGATGGCGCGCAGGTACGGATCGCGGCGGTGGCGCAGCAGGTCGGGGGCCTTCACCACCAGGCCGAGCCACAGCACGCCGCAGCTGCCGTAGTTGATCACGGCGTTCATCTAGTCGTCCCGCGGTGGTTGAGGGCGGCCCCGATGCGTCCGGCGAGGTCCTGCGGGGCGTTCGGATCGCCGCCCTCCGCGGCGTACACCGAGTCGGTGGAGGCCTCCAGCCAGGTGCGCAGCCGACGGCCCATCAGCATGCCGAAGCGGTCCGCCTCCTGCTCCTCGGCCAGGGAGAAGTCGGTGCGCGCGGCGACCGGCGCGGGCCGTACGCCGACGGCGGCCGGGTCGGTGTCCGCCTGCCGGCGGCTCATGTGCCAGACCTCGTGGCAGAGGATCACGATCTGGTGCCACACGGCGGCACGCTCGTCCACCACCACGTCGTCGTGGCTCTCGCGCTCCAGCCACAGTCCGCTCGCGGTGTGCGGCGGGAACGCCGCACGGTGGACGACCACCTCACGTCCCCGCCATGCGCTGACGGAGGCGACGAGCGCGTCGAACAGGACCTCGGGGTCCGCCGGGACCGGTACCCGGATGGGGTCGATGAGGGCGTCAGCGAGGCGACGCATCTCCTTCCTGGTACGCACCGCGGTCTCCCTGTTCCCCTCGGTGTTGCTCGGTCATGTGTGCAATATGCCAAGACGGGTGCTGTCCGGGCCAGTTCCGCGTGCGGCACGGTCACTCGGTGGCCGTCACGGTGCCCTCCGGTGCCGCGGCGCGGACGCGGACCTCCCGGACCGCGTCGGGGTGGCGCAGGGCGCGCGAGACGGCCCCGATCTCGCGGAGCAGCTCCGTGGTGTCGGGGTCGTGGGTACCGTCGCCGTCGTCCGCGCGGGGGCCGGCGTCGACCGCGTCGAGGATCGCCACCGCCGCGGCGAGCGCCCGCGCCCGCTCCGGGGGGAACCCCAGGCCGAGGGCGGCGGCGTACGACCGCTCGCGCTGCCGTTCGTCGGTGCGCCGGGCCAGCGGCAGCAGGACGTCGCGGATGAAGGTCTCGCGGCGGGTCAGGCGCAGCTCGGGGCTGGCGCGCAGGACGAACGGCACTCCGGATCCGTGCACGGTCCGCATCAGCCGGTACAGCGGCCGCAGTTGGCGGTGGGCCAGGCGGATCCGCCAGCGTTCGTGCAGGTACTGGCCGGCGTGCGGCAGGATGAAACCGACCGCGATCGACACAGCGGACAGACAGGCCAGGGCCGGGGCCACGTCCAGGCTGAGCCAGTCCAGGTCGTTGCCGGTCCAGCGGGCCGTGACGGCGGTGAGCTTGGCGGCGTCGAAGGCCAGGTTCAGCGCGTAGCCGACGCCCAGGAACTTCAGCCCCCAGCGCAGCCAGGCGTCGAATCCGCCGGTGCGGATCCAGTTCCAGATCAGCTTCGAGGTGATGAGCACGGCGGTGGTGTGCGCGACGAGGTACAGCAGGATCTCCTCGCGCATGAACGGCGTGTTGGCGTAGTACGTGTCCAGGTCCCGGGTGCGCTCCACGGGCACGTCCGCGAGGAGGAACAGCACCCAGAGCGCGACGATCACGCTCCCGTAGGCGGTGACGACCCAGCGGGTGGCCCGGCGCGTCGAGGCGGAGCGCTCGGACAGGCCGTCGCGCCAGGCGATGATCAGCACCAGGCAGGAGCCGCAGAACGCGGTGAGCAGCGAGTACACCCAGGGCGCGGAGATGTTGGGCACGCCGGTGACGCGGTTGACCCAGACGATGGTCGAGGGCGCGACGAACACGAACACCGCGCAGGCGAGCAGCAGCAGACCGCCGACCGCGCGCAGCAGCGGGTCCTTCCAGAGGCGGATGATCGTCGGCAGTTTGATCGCCAGGGCGGCGGCCAGGACGCAGGCCGGGATCCACCAGAAGGACGTGTAGAACTCGCTGAGGAACGAGGCCGGGCCCGTGGCCGCGTCCGCCGACTCCACCGCGTCCCCCCGCTCTCCCTCACCGCCCTGTCCTGGCCGTCCTCGAGGCCCGTGCCCGAGGCCCGTGTTCAAGGCCCGTGCCCGAGGCCCGTGTTCAAGGCCCGTGCCCGAGGCCCGGGTTCAAGGTCCGTGTTCAAGGCGCGTGCCCGAGGCCCGGGTTCAAGGCCGTACGAGCCTACGCGGAGGGGAGTGTCCGCGTCATGCGATGGAGCCGCGCGGAAAGTCCTGGCCCGACTTCTTGTCCGAACCATTGACGCGAAAGCGCCGCACACCTACGGTCCCGTTCGAAGTTACGAGCGCTATTCGATATCTCGAACACGTCGGACGTACACCTTTCGTTCATGACAGATGGGGCAGGGCATGGGACGACCTGGCCTGGATCGCAGGCACTTTCTGGCCGCGGCGGGCGGCCTGACGGTCGCGGGCAGCTTCGGCTTCGCGGCCCTGGGTACGGGCGCCGACGCGCTCGCCTCCGGAGCGGACACCCGCGTCAGCTACTGGAACCTCTTCAGCGGCGGCGACGGCTACAACATGATCGCCATGCTGGACTCCTTCCGTAAGGACAATCCCGGCATCGACGTGAAGGACTCCACCCTCCAGTGGGGCAGCCCCTTCTACACCAAGCTCGCCATGGCGGCCGCCGGCAACCGCGCGCCGGACCTCGGCGTCATGCACCTGGGCCGCGTCACCGGCTTCTCACCGGGCCGCCTCCTGGACCCCTGGGACGTCGGCCTGCTCGCCAAGTACGGCGTCAAGGAGGCGGACTTCAACCCCGACCTGTGGAAGCGCGCCGTCATCGACGGCAAGCTCTACGCCCTCCCGCTCGACATCCACGTCCAGCTCTGCTTCTACCGCAAGGACGTGCTGAAGAAGGCCGGACTGCTCGGCGCCGACGGCCGGATGGTGCCCGTGACGTCGACCGACGAGTGGTTCGACGTGCTGAAGGAGGCCAGGAAGGCCACCAAGAAGGGCCTGCAGACCATGGGCTTCTGGCACAACGACCAGAACTTCCAGTGGTGGTTCTTCGTCGCCTTCTACACCCAGCTCGGCGGCACCTGGTTCGACGACGCCAACGCCGAGGTCACCTTCGACACCGACAAGGCCGTCCAGGTCCTGGAGTTCCTGCGCCGGCACGTCGCCGACGGGTACGCCGACCCCAGCTTCGGGGGCGGCGCGGGCGCCGAACAGTTCGTCAACGGTTCCCCGTTCGCGTGGGAGGGCAACTGGTCGGTGCCGGTCTTCTCCGGCGCGAAGCTGGACTACGGCGCCGCCCCGCTGCCCCCCGTCTTCGGCAAGCAGGCCACCCACGCCGAGTCGCACTCCTTCGTGCTCCCGCACCAGGCCGGCCGCGGCGGCGCCACCAACGAGGCCGCGCACCAGCTGGCCGCCTACGTCGTCAAGCACGCCCAGCAGTGGGCGGCCGGCGGACACATCCCCGCCTACACGCCGACCCTGTCCACGGCCGCGTACAAGGAGCTGAACCCGCAGAGCGAGTACGCCGGCGCGATGGACCACCAGGCCACCGAGCCGAAGGTGTGGTTCGCCGGGTCCACCGGCATCCTCGCCCAGCGGGTCGGCCCGATCGTCGTCTCCTCGACGATGGGCTCGTTGAAGCCCGAGGCCGCCGCCCGCCGCATGAAGGGCGCGCTCACCGACCTGCTCGGCACGAAGAACCCGATGGACGGCAAGACCGCCGCGCAGGGAGGTGCGGCCGCATGACGACGACCAGCGCTGAATCGATCATCCGCCCGGCGCGCGCGAAGACCGCCGCGGCCGGCGCCACCGTCCGCCGCAGGCAGGGCTTCCAGCACGGCGGCTGGTTCGTCGCCCCGTTCCTCGCCCTGTTCGCGCTCTTCGTCGTCTGGCCCCTGCTGCGCGGCCTCTACCTCAGCTTCACGGACGCCAACATCTCCGGCGACAGCGCGAGCTTCGTCGGCCTGGACAACTACCGCGAGGCCCTCCAGGACCCCCTGATGTGGGACGCGCTCGGCCACAGCGCGTACTTCACGCTGCTCGTCGTGCCCTGCATCACGGTCCTCGCCTTCCTCCTCGCGATGCTCGCCCACCACATCGAGCGCGGCAAGTGGCTGTGGCGGCTGTGTTTCTTCATGCCGTTCCTGCTGCCGTCCACCGTCGCCGCCAACCTGTGGCAGTGGCTGTTCAACCCCGGCACCGGCATGATCAACCACGTCTTCGGTCTCGAGACGCCGTGGCTGACCGACAAGTCGTACGCGCTGCTCGCGGTCGTCATCACCACCCTGTGGTGGACGGTCGGCTTCAGCTTCCTGCTCTACCTCGCAGCCCTCCAGGGCATCCCGCTGCACCTCTACGAGGCCGCCAAGCTGGACGGCGCGAACGCCTGGCACCGCACGGTCCACATCACGCTGCCGATGCTGCGCAACATCACCGGCCTCGTCGTCGCCCTCCAGATCCTCGCCTCGCTCCAGGTCTTCGACCAGGCCGTCGTCATGCAGGACTTCGGGCCGGGACCGGAGGAATCGACCCGCACCTTCGTGCAGTACACCCTCGAACAGGGCTTCACCAGCTACCGCGTGGGCTACGCCTCCGCGATCTCCATCATCTTCTTCGTGCTCATCGCGGCCGTCGCCCTCGCCCGGATGTGGCTGCTGCGCAACCGTGAGGAGGGCGGCCGATGACCACCGCCGCAGCGCCGACGCGGACCAAGCCCCGCAAGGCCTGGTCGCCCAGCCAGATCGTGCTCACCCTCCTCGGCGCCGCCGTCTCCGCGGTGTTCCTCGCCCCGCTCGCCTGGGCGCTGTTCACCTCCCTGAAGTCGGAGACCGAGGCCGTCGAGGTGCCGACCCACTGGCTGCCCGAGGACTGGACGGGCCAGGCCTGGACGGCCCTGTTCGAGACCGGCAACATCACCAACTGGTTCGTCAACTCCCTGGTCGTGTCGGTCTGCGTGACGGCGATCGTGCTGCTGGTGAGTGCGCTCGCCGGGTACGGCTTCGCCCGCACCGAGTTCCGCGGCAAGGGCGTCCTGATGGGCGTCGTCATGGCCGGCCTCATGGTCTCCCCGGCCGTGCTCGGCGTCCCCCTGTTCACCACCGTCCAGCAGATGGGCATGGTCGACACCTACTGGGGCATGATCCTGCCGCAGTGCGCGCCCGCCGCGATGGTCTACATCCTCTACAAGTTCTTCCAGGGCATCCCGCGCGAACTGGAGGAGGCCGCCTTCATCGACGGCGCCGGCCGCTGGCGCGTCTTCTTCACGATCATCGTGCCGCTCTCCCGCCCCTCGCTCGCGGCGGTCGGCATCTTCACCTTCATCAGCTCCTGGAACAACTTCCTGTGGCCCTACATGGTGACCAACAATCCCGACCTGATGACCATGCCGAACGGCATCGCGACCGTCATGAACTCCTACGGCATCCAGTGGGCCCAGCTCATGGCCGGCGGCCTCATGGCCGGCCTGCCCCTGATCATCGTGTTCGTCTTCTTCCAGCGGCAGATCGTGGCGGGCGTCGCCCACACGGGATTGGCGGGACAGTGACCGTGCGCAGAACACTCGCCGCCGTGGCGACGGCCGCCCTGATGGCCCTGGTGCCGGGCGCGGCGCAGGCGGCGCAGAGTCACCCCGACCCGCGTCCCATCACCGGCCAGCAGATCATCCACGACCCCACCGTCCTGCGCCTGAAGGGCGGCGGTTACGTCGCCTACTCCACCGGCGGCGTCATCGGAGCCCGCCTCTCCGAGGACGGCAGGCACTGGGACGACGCGGGCAACGCCTTCGCCGAGCCCCCGGCCTGGTGGTACGAGTACAACGACACCGGCGACCCGTGGGCCCCCGACCTCTCCTACCGCGACGGCCGCTACTGGCTCTACTACGCGGTCTCCTCCTGGGGCACCAACCACTCCGCGATCGGCGTCGCCACCTCCCGCACCGGCCTGCCCGGCAGCTGGACGGACCACGGCAAGGTCTTCTCCTCCGAGACCACCGACACCTGGAACGCCATCGACCCGGCGGTCGTCCGGGCCGACGGCCGCCTGTGGATGTCCTTCGGCTCGTACTGGAGCGGCATCCGCATGGTCGAGCTGGACCCGCGCACCGGCAAGGCCGTCCGGGGCGCGGAGGTCCACCACCTCGCCACCCGTCCCGACGAGCCGTACGCCGTCGAGGGCCCGGAGATCGTCAAGCACGGCCGCTACTACTACCTGTTCGCGTCGTACGACGCGTGCTGCTCCGGTGTGAACAGCACGTACAAGATCAAGGTCGGCAGGGCCACGGACATCACGGGCCCCTACGTCGACAGCGACGGCACCCCGATGCTGGAAGGCGGCGGCGACCTCCTCCTGGAGGGCCACGGCCGCTACATCGGCACGGGCGGCCAGTCCGTCTTCCGCGACCGCGGCCGGGACTGGCTGGCGTACCACTACTACGACGCGCAGGACGAGGGCACGCCCAAGCTCGGCCTGAACCCCCTGGACTGGACGAGGGACGGATGGCCGGCCGTCCGTCCCGGGCGCGGGTGACCGCGCGAGCACCCACGGACCACCCGCGGCCAGACCAACCGCAGCCAGATCACCCGCAGCCGAAACCCACCCCCTGGAAGGACTACATTGCGTACCGCCCGCTTCACCCTCGACCCCGCCTTCACCGTCGGTGAGGTCAACCCCCGCCTCTTCGGCTCCTTCGTAGAACACCTCGGCCGCTGCGTGTACACCGGCATCTTCGAGCCCGGCCACCCCACCGCCGACGACGCCGGCCTGCGCCAGGACGTGCTGGACCTGGTCCGGGAGCTCGGCGTCACCGCCATCCGCTACCCCGGCGGCAACTTCGTCTCCGGCTACAAGTGGGAGGACTCGGTCGGCCCGGTGGAGGACCGCCCCCGCCGCCTCGACCTGGCCTGGCGCTCCACGGAGACCAACCGCTTCGGCCTCTCCGAGTACATCGACTTCCTCAAGAAGATCGGCCCCCAGGCCGAGCCGATGATGGCGGTCAACCTCGGCACCCGCGGCGTCGCCGAGGCCCTCGAACTCCAGGAGTACGCCAACCACCCCTCCGGCACGGCCCTCTCCGACCTGCGCGCCGAGCACGGCGACAAGGACCCCTTCGGCATCAAACTCTGGTGCCTGGGCAACGAGATGGACGGCCCCTGGCAGACCGGCCACAAGACCGCCGAGGAGTACGGCCGCCTCGCCGCCGAGACCGCCCGTGCCATGCGTCAGATCGACCCGGACCTCGAACTCGTCGCCTGCGGCTCCTCCGGCCAGTCCATGGAGACCTTCGCCGAGTGGGAGGCGACGGTCCTCAAGGAGACGTACGACCTGGTCGACCACATCTCCCTGCACGCCTACTACGAGCCGTTCGACGGCGACATCGACTCCTTCCTCGCCTCGGCCGTGGACATGGAGTCGTTCATCGAGAACGTCGTCGCCACCTGCGACCACATCGGCGCCCGCCTCAAGTCGAAGAAGAGGATCAACCTCTCCTTCGACGAGTGGAACGTCTGGTACATGGCCAAGACCGAGGCCGAGGTCAGCGCCCTGGACTGGCCCGAGGCGCCCCGCCTGCTGGAGGACAACTACAGCCTCACCGACGCGGTCGTCTTCGGCTCGCTCCTCATCGCCCTGCTGCGGCACGCCGACCGCGTCACCGTCGCCTGCCTCGCCCAGCTCGTCAACGTCATCGCCCCGATCATGACCGAGCCGGGCGGCCCGGCCTGGCGCCAGACGACCTTCTTCCCGTTCGCGCAGGCGTCGAAGTACGGCCGCGGCGAGGTCCTCGACGTCCGGGTGGACTCACCGACGTACGAGACGAAGAAGTACGGCGAGGCCGACCTGCTGCACGCCACCGCCGTGCGCGCCGAGGACGGCTCGGTCACCGTCTTCGCCGTCAACCGCTCCCGCACCGAGTCGCTGCCGCTCGACGTCGCCCTGAGCGGCCTGGACCTGACCGAGGTCGTCGAGCACAGCGCCCTCGCGGACGCCGACCCCGACGCCCGCAACACGCTCGCCGAGCCCGAGCGGGTCGTCCCGCACCAGGTCGAGGGCACCCGGCTGCGGGACGGCGGGCTGGCCGCCGTGCTGGAGCCGCTGTCCTGGAACGTGATCCGGCTGCGCTGAGGCAGGCCCGCCGGGGTCAGCGGCGCGGGCCGGGGGAGGTGACCGGTGTCACCGGCACCCCTCCGGCCGCGCCGCCCAGCAGCTTCAGCCGTACCGTCCCCGGCCCCGAGGCGGTGTCGCCGCCGGCCAGGACGGCGAGGGCCAGGGTGTTGGCGGCGGCGCGGGTGCGCAGGATGCCGTTCGGCAGGACGAAGGTGTGCGGCGCGCCCGTCGGGTCGACCGCGTACTCGCCCATGTTCCAGCCGTTGAGGAAGACCTGGGCGCGGTAGTCGCGGTCCCGGTCGTCGCCGAGGACGAGCCCGACCGAGGCGTCGACGTCCGGCGGGACGTCCAGCCGGAAGGCGGTCCGGTACCAGGTCACGCCCTGGCGCCGGTCCGCCCGGGGCAGGGACACGGACTCCCAGCGGCCGTCGTCGTAGCCGGGCAGGTGCCAGCCGTGCCGCTCCCCGAACAGCCCGCCGTGGTTGAGCGGCCCGCGCACGGGGTCGGGCGCGGTGGCGCCCTGGATCCGCCACCTCACCTTCGGTGACGCCCCCTCGAACGCGACCGACGTCAGCCCGCGGGCCGCCTTGTACGCGTCCTGGTCGTGCTGCGTGCGCCGGACGAGGACGGACAGGACGGGGGAGTCACCGGTGCCGGGCCTCTCCCGCGGTTCCCTCCGCAGCGCCCGCCGCAGTCCCCCGGGCAGCCGGAAGCGGGCCGTGGCGGTCCAGGTGCCCGTCCCGTCCGCCTCCCGGTCCATGCGGTGCGTGCCCAGCGGCTCCCCGTCCAGCCAGGCCATCAGCATCCCCCGCGCACCCGTGCTGTAGGCGAGGGACACCTCCTCCAGGCCCGTGGCGCCGCTGAGCCGGCCCCGGTACCAGACGTCGCCGTAGTGGAAGCCGTAGTCGTCGGCGAAGAGCACGGGCTGCCCGTCGGGCACGGGGGTCGTGCTGTACGACGTCCGCCGGTCGGCGACCGTCCATCCCGAGTCGTCGTAGCCGGGGCGGGACTCGGGGTTCTCGGTGCGGCGCCGCCAGCCGTCCAGCGCGGGCAGCACCAGTTCGGGCACGCCGGGCAGCAGCCAGGTGGCCAGCAGGCTGTGGGCGCGGCTCGCCGTCGTACTGACCGCGTCGCCGTTCCAGGTCACGTCCGTGATGCCGCGCGGCGCCCACACCTCGAGAGGGCACTCCTCGACGGTGTCGCCGGTCAGCCGGATCGTGGCACCGTCCAGGGCGACGTCGCGCAGCAGCGCCGGGCCGTGCACGAGGACCCGGCCCGACGGGGTCTCGTACGGCCACAGCCGCAGGGAGGCGGCGTCGTCGGCGAAGAGGAGCAGCAGGGTGCGGTCGGACTTGCCGCTGCGCACCCGCACCCGGGTCAGCCGGTTCTCCTCGAGAGGTACCGTGACGTGCAGTTTTCCGTGGTCGTACGCCCAGGCGGCCTCCTCGTCCAGCCGGGTCGGCCACGGCTCGTGCGGGCAGTCCAGCACCAGGTGCGCCATCTCGCCGGCCCGGCCGACGAAGGCGGCGATGTCCAGCCGCCCGACGCTGAAGGACAGCATGGGCTGCACGGTGGCGTACGCCAGTTTCCGTCCCGCGCCCACGTGGAGTCCGGTGGCGAGCAGCTTGGCGTCGTGGGCGGGGACGGTGACCTCCACGTCGGTCCCGCCCATCGGCACCTTCGAGGTGACGCCGGTGGCGGAGTCGTTGCGCAGGACGTACGCGTGGGTGCCCGTGTCCGGGTTGGCCAGGTGCCGCACCTGGATCCGGGGGTCCCCGGCCCTGACGTCGGACGCCTCCTCCAGCCGGGTGAAGTCGGGGATGTGGCGCAGCAGCTGGCCCAGCTGGTGGAGCGGGGCGAGTTTGTCCGTGGGCCGGCGCCCCTCGTCGATCGCCGCGGTGGGGTCGTAGGTGGGCGTGGGCGCGGACGGCGCGGGCAGCCAGCCCCACGAGGTGCCGCCGAACGCCGTGTGGACGTTGTGCAGCGTGATCCCCCGCGCGAGGTGGTCGAGATGGACGCGCCGCGCCTCGGCGGCGTCCCGGGTCCGCTCCACCTCGCCCCAGGGGGCCGGCGTGTCGGTGTGCAGCAGGGGTACGTCGATGCCGTCGGCGCGGAGCCTGTCGTGCAGGCGGGTCAGGCGGGCGCGCCGCGGGGCGTCGACCCGGTAGAGCAGGACGGTGCCCTCGCCCCGGGTGTACTGGTGCCGGGCGGCGACGGCGTTGACGCGGCTCAGCCACTCGTCGGCGTGGCGCAGATAGGCGGCGTCGAGGGTCCGGGCCCGGCCCTCGGCGGCCGTCAGCCAGCCGGGCAGGCCGCCCGCGTCCACGTCGGCGCCGATGTACGGGCCGGGCTGGAGGACGACGTACATCCGGGTCTCGGCGGCCGTGCGCAGGAACAGGTCCAGGTCGCGGACACCGGTGAAGTCGTACGCGCCGGGGGCGGGGGAGTGCTGGTTCCAGGCGAGGCGGACGCTGACCGCGTTGTAGCCGTACGCCCGCATCTTCTGGAGGACGTCCCGCCACAGGGACGGGCTCGGCAGCCGGAAGGGGTGCATCTCGCCGGACCACAGGGCGAGGCGTCTGCCGTCGACCAGCAGGGAGTACCGGTCCAGGGCGACCCGGTGGCGCACGCCGTCGGCGCCGGGCGGTCCGGGCGGCGGACCGGTGGGCACGGGGCCGCGAGCGCCGGAGCCGGGCAGCGCCTGGCTGCTCACGCTGCCGCCGAGCGCGAGACCGAGGACGGTGGTGCCCGCGAGGGCGCTGAACGCTCGTCTGCTGAGCCTGCTGAGCTCCAAGGGAGCCTCTCCTGTTGCCGTGCTTCTGGTGCTGCGCTGCCGGGCCATTCTCCACAAGGAGCCGGTGATGCGTTAAATGGCCGGAGTGCCATCTGTCCGTGTCCCGCCGGGGTGCATACGATGCGACCGCACTGCGAATGACATGAGCACTACAGAAATGCATGTCAGACGCAGTCAACGAATCCACCCCCCACCGACCGGGATGGGAGACCCATGGCCACCGGCCTGCTCCTGAGCGGCACGATCGCCGCGCTCCTCACCTCCGCGCTGCCCGCGCAGCACCAGCCCTCCGACGGGTTCGACGACCCGCCGCCGGACAAGATCGTCATCAAGGTCGCCACGGTGAACGGCTCCGGCTGCCCGCAGGGCACGACCGCGGTCGCCGTCTCGGAGGACAACACCGCCTTCACCGTCACCTACAGCGACTACCTCGCCCAGGCCGGCGGCGACTCCGCGCCCACGGCCTTCCGCAAGAACTGCCAGCTCAACCTGCTCGTCCACGTCCCGCAGGGCTTCACCTACGCCGTGGCGAGCGCGGACTACCGAGGCTTCGCCGCCCTCCAGCCCGGCGCGACGGCCACCCAGCGGGCCTCCTACTACTTCCAGGGCTCCCCGGACACCCAGTACCGCACCCACCCCTTCAGCGGCCCGCTCAACGACAACTGGCAGGCCACCGACACCACCGACTGGGCCCAGCTGGTCTGGGCGCCCTGCGGGGTCCAGCGCAACTTCAACATCAACACGGAGCTGCGGGTGAGCGCGGGGACGTCCGACCCCGACGAGGTGAGCTTCATGACGATGGACTCGACGGACGGGGACATCAGCACGGTGTACCACCTGGCGTGGAAGGAGTGCCCCGAGTCCTGACCGGTGGCCGGGGGCGGGCGGGCCCGTGATCGTCGCGTGCCGGGCGGCCACGGCCACGCCCGTGCCGTGCGCGACGTCAGCGCACGGTCAGCCCGCGCTCCTCGAGCTCGGCCGCACACGCCTCGGGCACCCGGACCGACGTGGCGGTCCGGGTGCCCCGGGCGGGCGCCTCCAGCCGCTCCCGTTCGGCCTCGGCCCGCGCCTGCTCGACCTCGTCGGCGATCTCCCGGCAGTCCACGCCGTACGTCCGCGTCGGTGCCGGCTCCCCGGCGGGGAACCACCCCGGCTCCTGGGCCGGCCCGGTGTCAAGCGCGGCGGTGGCCGCGGCACCGGCCAGACACAGCCCCGCCCACACGACGACGATCCACCGTCGGGCCTTCACGTGACTCTCCTCCCTCAAGGGCCGGTTCGGCCGCCGACGTTGGGACCGGCCAATCGTAAAGGCGTGACGGCAGCGGCACGGCGGGTCGTAGAGTCCGCGTGTGCGTTGAACTCCCGGGCGGTGGCCGAGCGCCGCCGCAGACGGTACGGGCGACCCCGCCGGCACGGGGCCGCCCGGTCGGCATACCCGTCGCCCGTCCCGCACCGGAGATCACCCACATGACCGCTCGGCAGCCCCTCACCTACGACTACGACGCCTTCGTCGCACTCGCCTCCGCCGACCCGGCCGTCGTCGGACTCGTCCTCAAGGGCTCCCGGGCCCATGAGGGCATGACCACCGAGTACTCCGACCACGACCTGTACGTCGTCCTCGCCGACGGCGTACCGACGGCCCTCACCGGGTTCGCGGGGCACCGCACCCCGGAACTCGACCTGGTCGTCCTCTCCCTCGACGAGTTCCGGGCCGCCGGCCTGCCCGGCTTCGAGCGGTACGCTCTCGCCCGCGCCCGCGTCGTGCTGGACCGCCTCGACGGCGGCATCGCCCGGATGCTGGCCGCCAAGGCGCGCCTCGACGCCGGCGAGGCGTTCCGGGACGCGGGCGAGTGGCTCGACGCCTACGCCAACTCCCTCTACCGCTCCGTCAAGAACGACCGCGACGGGCACGCGCTCGCGGCCCGGCTCGACGCCGCCGACAGCGTCCGCTTCCTGCTGGAGCTGCTCTTCGCCCTCGACCGCCGCCCCCGCCCCTACAACAAGTACCTGGAATGGGAACTCGCCCGTTCCCCGCTGCCGGGCTGGGACACGGGCCCGCTGCTCGACGCCGTGCACCGCGTCTCGGCGACGGGTGACGTGTCCGCACAGCGCCGTCTCTTCGCGCGGGTCGAGGCGGTGGCCCGCGCGGCCGGGCACGGGGCGGTGCTGGACGCGTGGGGCGAGGACCTGGAGCTCATGCGACCGCTGTGAGGCCCCCGCCGTCACTTCGTGGCGTGCGTGAGGAAATCGGCCCAGGCGGCGGGGGAGAGGCGGAGCTGGGGGCCCTGCGTGTGCTTGGAGTCGCGGACGTGGACGGTGTGGGGGAGGGTGGCTATTTCTACGCAGTCGCCGTCGCCGCTGCTGCTGTGGCTCGACTTGAACCAGACCAGTTCGCCGGTGCTCATAGGTCTCCTCGCATCCGCTGCAACAGGCCCACGGAGTCCGGAACGGTGAGAGCCTGCGAACGCATACTCGCATACCGTTTCTGGAGGACGCTGATCTCCTTCGGGTCGCTGACGAACAGACCGCCTCGCTGGCCTTCGTTGTAGGCGAACCACCGGTTCTCGGGCGTTTCCAGCAGCTGCATGGGGCCCGCGATCCCGGAGTGAGCCTCGCGCGTCATCGGCATGATCTGGAGGTCGACGTTACGCAGTCCGGCCACCGCCAGCACGTGCTCGATGAGCCTCCTCGTCACCTCCACCCCACCCGTCCGACGCAGGAACACGTGCTCCTCCAGGATGAAGCTGAACGCGGTGTGCGGACGCTCTCGCAGCAGCTTCTGCCGTTCGGCCCGCGCGGCCCACCGAGCCTCGATCTCCGCGTCGTCCAGCGGAGGCAGCTGCGCGGCGAACAGAGCGCCCGCATACGCTTCCGTCTGCAACAACCCGGGAATCATCCGGCACTCGTACGTGTAGAGCGTGATCGCCACGGTCTCCAGTTGAGCCCACCGCCGGAACCACGCCGCCAACCCCGGCTGCCGCACCAGATGGGTCGCCGCCCTCCGCAGGGCCCCCGTCCTCCCGAGGGCCTCCTCCGCGCGCTCCACGAACGCGGGATCCGGCATCCGCCTGCCCAGTTCCACCGACGCCACCGTGTGCTTGGAGAACCGGACCAGTTCCCCGAACTCCTCCCGGCTCAGCCCCGCGTGCTCCCGCAACCCCTGGACCACTGCCCCGAACGTCCGCAGACTGTCCGACGACTCATCGACCACTGTCGGTCACCTCCCCCGGCCATGGTCACGAACGGTGACCCGTACTGTCCACTCCGTGACCGTGTACTCCGCCGCAGCGTACGCGGCGCCCACCTGGAGAAGTGGACCCGCCGGGCGTCAGATTGGGCGCATGACAGCACCGCCCGCACGCCGGGACCCGATTACCGTACGTGTGTTCTCCCAGCGTCTCAGCTCCACCCCGCGAGGCGCGCGACTGGCCCGGCGTCTCGCCCTCGCCCAGCTGCACGACTGGGGCGTCCCGCACGGCGCGGACGTCTCCGACGCGGTCGCCGTGATCGTCGCCGAACTGGCGGCCAACGCCGTGACCCACGGCCGGGTGGCCGGCCGCGACTTCGAGCTGCGGCTCTCCCTCGTGCCGGGCAGCGTCCGGATCGAGGTCACCGACACCCGCAGTGGACCGCCCCGGCCCGGCCTGCGGCAGCCGGGCCCGCTCGACGAGCACGGCCGCGGCCTGGCGTTGGTCGACGCGTTCGCCGACCGCTGGGAGGTGCTGGACCGCGAGCCGCCCGCCAAGACCGTGCGGGCGGAGGTCGACGTGCCGGGCTGGTGGTCGCTCGTGCGGGCGCTCGGCGACGGCTGACGGACGGGTCAGGAGCCGTCCGGCCGGCACACCAGCGGCTTGTCCAGTTCGGAGCAGGGGCGGTGGCCCTTGGAGCGGATGATGTCCTTGCCGACCTCGTTGGCGAGGTAGCGCAGGAAGCCCGCGGCGATCGAGTCCGCCGGGGGTTCGCCGTAGGTGTAGGCGATCTCCGTCTCCCAGTAGGGTACGCGCCCTGGTCGGCGCCCTCCAGCGTCGCGGGGTAGCCGTCGATGCGGATCAGCCGCACGTCCTCGTGGGCCTCGGCGAGACCGACCTCGCTGTAGCCCAGGGCGCCGCGGGTCGAGGCGACGGTGTTCAGCAGGGTCTCGGTCTTGTTGACCTCGCAGCGATGGGGCCGGCTCAGGTCCATGCCCCTGCAGTCGCTCGTCGTGACCGCCGGCAGGGGACGGTCGTCCAGGACCTGCCGCTGGAGGGCGGTGCGGGTGCCGGACCCCGGGTGGCGGCTGACGAGCTGGATCGGCAGCTCCTCGCCGCCCACCTCCTCCCAGCTGGTCACCTTTCCGGCGTAGATGTCCCGGACCTGCTGCAGGGACAGGTCCTGCACGCCGGTGTCCTTGTTCACGACCAGGGTGAACAAGGACAGGGCGACGGGGCGGGGCAGGAGCCGGGTGCGGCCGGGCGACTTGGGGCCGTCGCTGAACGTCAGCCGGTTGCCGAGCCCTTCGTCACCCTTCGCCTTGCCCTTGTTCTTCTCCATGTCCTTTTCCCCGGCCGCGGCGAGTGCGTCCAGCCCCGGGACGCTGCCCTCGAACTGGCCGTCGGAGAGCGGTATTCGCGCGCCGGGGCAGGTCTTCACGTACTGCTCCGCGGCCTGCTCCAGGACCAGCTTGAACGCGGTGGAGCCCGTCAGGTGCAGCGTCCCCTCGGCGCAGTCCAGCGGCGCGGCCACGGCGTCCTCTCCCCGGGCGAACGTGGACACGGACTGGGCGACGCTCACCAGGACGAGCACGGCGAGCAGCCAGCGGACCGGCCGGGACGCGAATGGGTAGTACTCGGTCCTCTTGATGGTCCCGCCGCGTACCCCGCCGACGATGCCCGCGGTGACCTCCGGGTCGGGGAAGTCGGTCTCGGTGAACGTCGGGACGCGGTCCAGGACCGCCAGCACCTTGTAGTGGGCCCGGCGGTTGAGCTTCACCTTCGGCAGTCTGATGACGCCGTCCGAGGCCCCGAAGCCCGGCGTCCCCGGTGCGAAGAAGTCGCGCAGCACGGTGTGGCTGCACTCCGTCACGACCATGCCGACCACGCGGCGGCCCGGGAATCTCACGCGTATGCCCACCGCGTCGTTGGCGGGGGCCACGTAGTCCTCCTCGACTATCGGGGTCCAGCCGACGTTCTCGATGCGCAGCAGGGCGACCGACGGGTCGTGCAGGCCGACGCCGTCCCACTGCATGCGCTGGAGCACCCCGGCCTCCGGTCCGGAGGAGGTGGCCGAGTCCCGGGCGCTGGTGTCCATCTGCACGCGGTAGCCGAGACGTTTGCGGCCCGCGAGGAAGAACTCCCACAGGGCCGCGGTCACGGGCACGGCGAGGCCGAGCACGGCGATCACGGACTCCCACGGAAAACCGTTCATGACCGACTCCCGACTTCCGACTCAGGACGCGCGCACGGGGATGGGGAGGCCATGTTGTCCGGACAGGCGGGGGACCGACCGAAGTGGTGCTGACCATCCGTCAGGTATTCACCGGTTCGTCACCTGTGAACCGTGGTGTTCTCCGCGAGTTGGTTGCCGTTGCTGCGCGGGCCATTGACGCGCATGGGGTTCGTCCCTACGTTCCGTCCGAAGACACGATCGATGTTCGAAATCCAGAACAGGAGCGTTGTCCATGAGACCCACCACGCGTCGCAAGCGAACCGCACTCCTCGCTCTCCCCACCGCCGCACTCCTCGCGCTCGTCCCCACCACGGCGTCTGCGTACCCGAACCCGGGTCGAGTCACCGGGTCCGTCGTCACGCACGATCCGACCATGATCCGGACGTCCTCCGGCCAGTACCTGCTCTACGCCACCGGCGGAGGCATCAGCAGCAAGGCGTCCTCCGACCGCACCGCCTTCTCCACCGGCGCGGACGCCTTCCGTTCCCGGCCCGGCTGGTGGTCGCGCTACTCCTCCGTCCCGGAGGCCTGGGCGCCCGACATCTCCTACCACGGCGGCAAGTACCTGATGTACTACTCCGTCTCCAAGTTCGGCGAGAACACCTCGGCCATCGGGCTGGCCGGCTCCACCACCGGACAGCCGGGCAGCTGGACCGACTACGGCGTCGTCTACACGTCGAACACGTCCAGCGACTACAACGCCATCGACCCCAACCTCTTCGTCGACGACGACGGCAAGTGGTGGCTGTCCTTCGGCAGCTGGTGGACCGGCATCAAGATGATCCGCATCGACCCGTCCACCGGCAAGCAGCTCGCCTCCGACACCGCCCGCCGCTCCCTCGCCTCCCGCCCGAGCGGCACCAAGGCCGTCGAGGCCCCGTACATCGTCAAGCGGAACGGGTACTACTACCTCTTCGCCTCGTACGACACCTGCTGCGCCGGCACCAGCTCCACGTACAAGGTCAAGGTCGGCCGGGCGACCAGCGTCACCGGGCCCTACCGCGACCGCAACGGCGTCTCGATGATGAACAACGGCGGCACGCCCGTGCTCGAGTCGCACGGCAGCGTCATCGGCCCCGGCGGCCAGTCGATCATGAACGACGTCGACGGCGACCTGATCGTCTACCACTACTACGACGGCAACGACAACGGCACACCCAAGCTCGGCATCAACCTCCTGGACTGGAGCAGCGGCTGGCCCGTCGCCTACTGAGCGGCGGGGGTCACCCCGTCCGGCCCACGCCCGCCGCGTCCGGCCAGTGGGCCGGCCCGGGCCGGCCCGTCGCCGGGACCGACTCCAGGCCGTCGGTGCCCCTGACCTGAGCGGCCGTGAGGCCACCGCGGGCCGGTACGCCGGGCGGGGTGGGGCCGGTGGTCACGGCGTACGGGGCGGCCGTGGCAGCCGGGGCCGCCCCGGAATACGGCGCCGGGGCGGCCGCGGGTGGTGGGACCGGTGCCGGGTGGGGGACCGGCACCGGTCCGGGATACGGCGCCGGGTGGGGGACCGGCACCGCCTGCGGGACCGGCTGCGGTGCCGTCGGCACCGGCACCGGCAGCGGCAGCGACATCGGGCCGACGGCTGCCGCCGCCGGAGCGGCGATCGGCACCGCGGCGGGGAGCGGCATGCCGCTTCCGGCGGCCGGCGCGGCGGCGAGCCCTCGCAGGCCGGACCCGTTGGTCTCGCTCACCAGGCGGTCCACCGCCGCCGTGCCCGAGCTGTAGCCGGTCCCGGTCCCGGTCCCAGTCCCGGTCACGGGCTCGGTACCGGTGGCGGGCTCGGGTACGGCGGCTCCCCTCCGGGCCCCGTAGAGCACCTGTTCCAGGCCGGATACCAGGCGGCGCACGTCCATCCGGGGGCGCACCACGAGACGCAGGAAGCGGCTGGACGAACCGATCTTGTTGCCGCATTCACGGACCAGGACCCGGTGCTCGGTGAGCATGCGGTCCCGCACGACGGTGCCCTCCGCGCCCACGGGGAGGCGCACGAAGAGGAAGTTGCCCTGGGAGGGGTAGACCGTCAGGCCGGGCAGCGCGGACAGCTCACCGGCCATCTCCAGGCGGTCGCGGCGGACCTGGTGCAGGCTCCGCGCGTACTCGGGGCCGTGGTCGCGCAGCATGAACACCACGTGCTCCGCGAAGGAGTTGAGGTTCCACTTCGGCAGCATGGCGCGCACCCGGCCCGCCAGCGCCGGGCCGGCGACCAGGTAGCCGAAGCGGATGCCGTGCAGCCCGAAGTTCGTGCCGAGGCTGCGCAGGACGACGACGTTGGGGCGCAGCATCGCCTCGTGGACGACGCTGGGCTCGGCCTCCGCGTCGGCGAACTCCAGGAAGGACTCGTCGATCACGACCAGGTCCCGGTCGGCCATCGCGTCCATGAACCGTACGAGCGCCTCCTTGTGCAGGTAGCCGCCGTCGGGGTTGTTGGGGTTGCAGACCACCACCGTCCGCGTCCCCCTGGCCCGGACGAACTCGGCGTACCGCGCGAGGTCGAGGGCGAAGCCGCCGGCCTCCTGGAGCGGGAACATGTCGACCCGTTTGCCGGTCTCCGCGGGCTGGTCGGTCCAGCGGCCGAAGGTGGGGACGGGGACGGCGAGGGACTCCCGGACCAGCAGGTGGTCGATCCAGGTGATGAGCTCCGTGGAGCCGTTGCCCATCGCCACGCACTGCGGGGGGAGGTGGAGCAGGCCGCACAGTTCGGCGGTGATGGTGTCGGCGCCGCTCGGGTAGTACGTGATGATCTCGCGCAGCCGGCCGGCCAGCTCGTCGAACATCGCCGGGGTGGGGAAGTACGGGTTGCAGGGGATGCAGAAGTCCACCGGGCCGGCGCCCGCCGCCTCGCCGCTCACCCGCGTCAGCGCCGCCGTCGACGGGCTGTGCGCCGCGGTGCCGCGGAACAGCGAGGTGACGTTCCCGGACAAGTGGACCTCCGTAGGTGGGCGGCCCGCGCCGGGGAGCGCGGACCGCCCTTACATACGAAGGGGGATGAGACACCGTTCAACGCGTGTGAAGAAAGTGTGCCCTCACGCGTCGAACGAGTGCACCGTCGTCGTCCGGTACGTCTCGCCGGGCCGCAGCACGGTCGACGGGAACGACGGCTGGTTCGGCGAGTCCGGGAAGTGCTGTGTCTCCAGGCACAGGGCGTCGCCCTGGCGGTAGAGGGAGCCGCCGGTGCCGGTCAGGGTGCCGTCGAGGAAGTTGCCCGAGTAGAACTGCAGGCCGGGCTGGTCGGTGGCGATGTGCAGGGTGCGGCCCGAGGCGCGGTCGCGCAGGGTGGCGATGTGCTCGGGGCGCTCCGTGATGCCCTTGTCCAGCACCCAGTTGTGGTCGAAGCCCTTGGCGGTGACCAGCTGCGGGTGGGCGTCGCGGATGTCCCGGCCGATCGGTTTGGCCCGGCGGAAGTCGAAGGGCGTGCCGGAGACCTTCGCCAGCTCGCCCGTCGGGATGAGGCCCGCGTCGGTGGGCGTGTAGCGGGACGCGGCGATCGACAGCTCGTGGTCCTCGATGGTGCCGCTGCCCTCGCCGGCCAGGTTCCAGTAGACGTGGCTGGTGAGGTTGACGACGGTGGCCCTGTCGGTGGTGGCCTCGTAGTCGATGCGCCACTCGCCGCGCCGGGTGAGGGTGTACGTCACCTTCGCCCTGAGCGTGCCCGGGTAGCCCATCTCGCCGTCGACGCTGGTGTAGTGCAGGACCAGGCCGACGTCGGAGCCCTCGGTGAACGGCTCGACGTCCCACACCCGGTAGTCGAAGCCGAGGGCGCCGCCGTGCAGGGAGTTCTCGCCGTCGTTGACGGAGAGCTGGTACTCCTTGCCGTCCAGGGTGAAGCGTCCCTTGGCGATGCGGTTGCCGTACCGCCCGATCAGGGCGCCGAAGTGCGGGCTGCGGGCCACGTAGTCGTCGAGGTTGTCGAAGCCCAGGGAGACGTTCTCGTGGCGGCCCCGGCGGTCGGGGATCTCCAGGGACTGGACGACGCCGCCGTACGACAGCACCTTCATCCGCGTGCCGCCGTTCTCCAGCGACCAGCGGTACACCTTCGTGCCGTCGGCGAGCTTGCCGAAGAGCTCCTTCACCGGCTTCCTGCCTCCCGTGGCGTGTGCCGTGCCGCCGGCGGTCGCGGCGGCGATGCCCGCGGCGGTCGCCGTTGCGATGACCGTGCGTCTGCTCAGTTCCATGTGTGCGGCTCCTGTACTTCCGTGAGAAGAAGCGGGCCCCGCCTCGAGCGGCGGGGCCCCAGACCGTTACGAACCGACCTTGCGCTTGTTCCACACGTCGAACCCGACCGCCGCCAGCAGCACCGCGCCCTTGATGACCTGCTGCCAGTCGGTGCCGATGCCGACGAGGTTCATGCCGTTGTTCAGCACGCCCAGGACCAGGCCGCCGATGATCGCGCCGAGGACCGTGCCGACGCCGCCGCTCATCGACGCGCCGCCGATGAACGAGGCGGCGATGGCCTCCAGCTCGAAGTTGAGGCCGGCCTTGGGAGAGGCCGCGTTGAAGCGGGCGGCGAAGACCAGACCCGCCAGGGCCGCGAGCATGCCCATGTTCAGGAAGACCAGGAAGGTGACCTTCTTGTCCTTCACGCCCGACAGCTTGGCCGCGGGCAGGTTGCCGCCGATGGCGTAGATGTGGCGGCCGATGATCGCGTTGCGCATCAGGTAGCCGAACCCGACGACCAGCACGCCCAGGATGAGCAGCACGACCGGGGCGCCCTTGTAGCTGGCGAGCAGCAGCGTGACGACGAGGACGGCGGAGACCAGTGCGACCAGCTTGAGCGCGAACAGCTTGACCGGCACCACCTCGAGGGCGAACTCCTGCTGCCGCTTGCGGTCGCGGACCTCCTGGAACACCACGAAGGCGATCAGGGCGAAGCCCAGCAGCAGGGTGAGGTTGTGGTAGTTGGTGTTCGGGCCGACCTCGGGCAGGAAGCCGTTGGCGATCTTCTGCAGGTCCTTCGGGAACGGGCCGAGGGTCTGGCCCTTCAGGAAGATCTCCGTCAGACCGCGGAAGAGCAGCATGCCCGCCAGGGTCACGATGAACGACGGTATGCCCAGATAGGCGATGAAGAACCCTTGCACCGCGCCCGCGGCCGCGCCGATGGCCAGGCAGAGCACCACCGCGACCGGCCAGGGCAGGTCGTTGTCGACCATGAGCACGGCGGCCATCGCGCCGATGAACGCCGTCAGCGAGCCGACCGACAGGTCGATGTGGCCCGCGATGATGACGAGCATCATGCCGATCGCGAGGATCAGGATGTAGCTGTTCTGCAGCACCAGGTTGGAGACGTTGCGCGGCAGCAGCAGGTCGCCGTCGGACCAGACGGCGAACAGCACCACGATCAGGCCGAGGGCCATCAGCATGCCGTACTGGCGCATGTTGCGGCGCATGCCGTCGAGCATCAGCTGCAGCAGGCCGCCGCCGGAGGCCGCCCCGTCCTTGCCGGGCGGCGCGGGGGCCGGGGTCTTGGCGGTCAGGTCCGTGCTCATCGGGTTACCTCTTTGTCCTTCGTCATCTGACGCATCAGCGCTTCCTGCGAGGCCTCGGCCCGCGAGAACTCACCCGTCAGCCGCCCCGCGGCCATCGTGTAGATGCGGTCGCACATGCCGAGCAGCTCCGGCAGTTCGGAGGAGATGAAGACGACCGCCTTGCCCTGGGCGGCCAGCTGGTCGATGACCGTGTAGATCTCGTACTTGGCACCCACGTCGATACCGCGCGTGGGCTCGTCCAGGATCAGCACCTCGGGACCCGCGAAGATCCACTTGCTGAGGACGACCTTCTGCTGGTTGCCGCCGGACAGCTTGCCCACCGGCTCGAAGACGGTCGGCGCCTTGATGTTCATGGACTTGCGGAAGTCCTCGGCGACCTGCCGCTCCCCGTGCTCGTCGACCACACCCCGCTTGGCGACCTTGCCCAGCGCGGTCAGCGAGATGTTCCGGTTGATGGTGTCGATGAGGTTGAGGCCGTAGTGCTTGCGGTCCTCGGTGACGTACGCGATGCCGTGCCCGACCGCCTCCGGGACGGTCTTCGTACGGATCTCGGTGCCGTCCTTGAGGACCGTGCCGCCCGCGTACCGGCCGTAGGTGCGGCCGAACACGCTCATCGCGAGTTCCGTGCGGCCGGCGCCCATCAGCCCGGCGATGCCGACGATCTCGCCGCGCCGCACCTCGACCGAGACGTCGTCGACGACCTTGCGCTGCTGGTCGATGGGGTGGTGCACGGTCCAGTTCCGGATCTCCAGGGCGGGTGCGGTGCCCTCCTCCGGCTGGTGCGGGGTCCGCTCCGGGAAGCGGTTCTCCAGGTCGCGGCCGACCATCCCGCTGATGATCCGGTCCTCGGTCGTCTCCTCGGCCTTCACGTCGAGCGTCTCGATGGACCGCCCGTCGCGGATGATCGTGACCGAGTCGGCGACCCGGCGGATCTCGTTCAGCTTGTGCGAGATGATGATCGAGGTCATGCCCTGGTCCTTCAACGAGAGGATCAGGTCGAGGAGTTTGCCGCTGTCGTCGTCGTTGAGCGCCGCCGTCGGCTCGTCGAGGATGAGCAGCTTCACCTTCTTCGAGAGCGCCTTGGCGATCTCCACCAGCTGCTGCTTGCCCACGCCGATGTCGGCGACACGGGTCTCCGGGTGCTCGTCGAGACCGACCTGGCGCAGCAGTTCGGTGGCGTGCCGGAGGGTTTCGTTCCAGTTGATCAGTCCGCGCTTGGCGTGCTCGTTGCCGAGGAAGATGTTCTCCGCGATGGAGAGGTACGGCACCAGCGCCAGCTCCTGGTGGATGATCACGATGCCGTGCTGCTCGCTCGCCCGGATGTCCTTGAACCGGCAGGTCTCGCCGTCGAAGAGGATGTCCCCTTCGTAGCTGCCGTGCGGATGGACGCCGGAGAGCACCTTCATCAGGGTCGACTTGCCGGCGCCGTTCTCACCGCAGATGGCGTGGACCTCGCCCTGACGAACGGTCAGTGTGACGTCCGACAGCGCTTTGACACCGGGAAAGGTCTTGACGATCGAGCGCATTTCCAGGACGGGTCCCGCCATGGTCGTGCCTTCCAATCCTTGAGGGGGCCCGGTTACTTGAGGTCGTCCGCGGAGTAGGTGCCACCCTCGACGAGGACCTTCTCGTAGTTGGCCTTGTCGACGCTGACCGGCTGCAGCAGGTAGGCGGGGACGACCTTGGCACCGTTGTCGTACGACTTGGTGTCGTTGACCTCGGGCTCCTTGTCGTTGAGGGAGGCCTCGACCATGTTCGAGGCGACCTTGGCGAGCTCGCGGAGGTCCTTGAAGACGGTCTGCGTCTGCTCACCCGCGATGATCGACTTCACCGAGGCGACCTCGGCGTCCTGGCCGGTGACGACCGGCATGGGCTTGTTCGCGGAGCCGTAGCCGTCCGACTTCAGGGCGGACAGGATGCCGATGGAGATGCCGTCGTACGGCGAGAGCACCGCGTCGACCCGGGCGCTGCGGTAGCTGGAGGTGAGCAGGTCGTCCATGCGCTTCTGCGCGGTGCCGCCGTCCCAGCGCAGGGTGGTGACCTGGTTGAGGGCGGTCTGCTTGGACCGGACGACCAGCTGGCCCTTGTCCATGTACGGCTTCAGGACGCTCATCGCGCCGTTGAAGAAGTACTTGGTGTTGTTGTCGTCGTTGGAACCGGCGAACAGCTCGATGTTGAAGGGGCCCTTCTCGGAGCCGTCCTTCAGGCCGAGCTTCTCGACGATGTACGTGCCCTGCAGCTCGCCGACCTTGCTGTTGTCGAACGAGGCGTAGTAGTCGACGTTCTCCGTGCCGAGGATCAGCCGGTCGTAGGAGATGACCGGGATGTCGGCGTCCTTGGCCTGCTGGAGCACGTTGTTGAGGGACTTGTTGTCGATCGCGGCGATGACCAGGGCGTCGACGCCCTGTGTGATCATGTTCTCGATCTGGGAGACCTGCTGGTCCGGGTCGTCCTCGCCGTAGACGAGCTTGGTCTCGTACCCCTTGGCCTTCAGTTCCTTCTCGACGTTGGCGCCGTCGGAGATCCAGCGCTCGGAGGACTTGGTCGGCATCGCGATGCCGATGGTGCCGCCCTTGCCACCGCCCTTGTCCTCCTCACTGCCGCCCTCGCTGTTCTGGCCGCAGGCGGTCAGGGTGAGGGCGAGGGAGGCGGCGGAGGCTACGGCGGCGAGTGCGGCTCTGCGGTTGCGCATGGTCATCATCCTTGATGTGGGTGCAGGGCTCGGTCTGGTGGTGCCGGCACGCGAAAAGCTGAGGGTGGAACGACCGAGAACAGGTGTGTGGGATTGTGCGCGGCTGTGTCTTCTTTTGTGAAGGGAGTTTCCGGAACGTTATGACGAGATCTCGAACCGGTTGAGCGAGCCCGGCAGTCGTGTGCCGAGCGGAGCCATGTCCCCGTCCGCCCCGTGCCGCGCCAGCAGATCCAGCGCGAGCCGGCCGCGCCGCACCCGCTCCTTGGCGGTGGCCAGCGTCAGTTCCCGAAGGTGGTGGCCGTACGGATAGATCCCGGGCGCCTTGGAGAGACCGAACTTCAGGTACAGCGGGGCGCCGCGCCGGACCAGCTCGGCGACCTCGTACATCCGCACGTAGCCGCCGAGGTCGTCGGGAGCCTCGATGTACATGTCCATGGGCGCGGCCGAAACCCGCCGTATTTCGGTCAGGTGGTCCGGAGTCAGGTCGCTGGGCACGTTGATGGAGTCGGCGCCGAGCCGCTCGTACACCGCGTACGAGGCCGGGTTGACCGGCCCCACGAGCGCCGACAGCTTCAGCGTGGTGTCGGCGGGGATGATGCCCGCCGTCCGCGCCCGGTGCAGCGTCCACAGCACGCCCTCGTCGGCGACGAGCAGGCACTTGACGCCCAGCTCGGTCGCCCGCACGGCGTCCTCGACGCACCCGGCGACCGCGTCGTGGCCGCGGGCGCGCAGACCCGCGCCGCCCGAGTCGGTCCGGGTGGAGCCACCGATGTCCCACGTGCCGCGCGGGCCGGTGAACAGGCAGAGCTCGATGTCGCGTTCGGCGGTGGCCTCGACCATCTCGGTGATCTCGGCGTCGGTCAGCATCCAGACGCCGCTGCCCTGGCTGATCCGGTGGATCGGCACGTCCAGCCGCGAGGACTCCTTCAGCACCACTCCCAGCGCCTCCGGCCCTTCGCAGGAGGGGATCTCGGTGCGCCAGCGGCCACCCTCCGGGAAGGAGTGCGGCGAGGCGTCGGCGGGGTCGGGGGCGGGCGCGGCCAGGCCGAGGGCGGTGAGCGCCTGCTCACCGGGCCTGCGTGCGGCGGCCTTGGCGGAAGCGTCGGTCACAAGCTGTCCTTAGTGTTCGGTATGTCGGACGAAGTTCGCGGCTCAGGGGAGGAGAAGCCGGCGGTGGAACCGGAGAGGGAGCCGGACGTGAGGTCGGAGAGGGGGCCGGAGGCCGGAGATGAGCCGGAGGCCGGAGAGGGGAGCCGAGCCGCGGAAGAAGCCCGTGCGGATGGATGTACGCCGGTACGGAGGCCGTCAGGTCGCCCCCGTGCCGGCGTACGGTTCAGGGGTGGGCGTCAGGGGCGCAGCAGCACCTTGCCGACCTTCGGGTCACCGGACCCCACCAGTTCGATGGCCTGCTGGAACTCCGTGAGGGGCAGCTCGTGCGTCACCAGCGGCCGCGGGTCGAGCAGCCCGGCCGCGAAGACCCGCACCGTGTGCGCCCAGGCGTCCGGCGCCGCCCCGAAGACGGTCTGCACCTCCAGCTGCCGTACGACCAGGTCGGTCGGGTCGAGCCCGTCGGCGCCCGGCGCCGGGATGCCGGTCAGCACCAGCCGCCCGCCCCTGCGGAGCAGCCCGGCGGCGGTGCGGGCGGCGCCGGCGGACCCGGCGGTCTCGATGACGACGTCGAAGTCGTCCGGGAGGCGCTGGTCCCTCGTCCGGAAGTCGGTCGCGCCGTACTGCCGCGAGAGCGCCTCCCGGTCCCCGCGCGTGCCGACGACCAGCAGCTCGCCCGGGGACGCGGCACGCAGGAACTGCACGGCGAACATGCCGAGCGTCCCCGTGCCGACGACCGCGACCCGCTCGCCGGGGCGGGCGTTCGCCTTGAGCGCGGCGGCGGCGATGCAGGCGGCGGGCTCCAGCAGGGCGGCGGCGGTGAGGTCGGCGTCGTCGGGCAGGGCGTGCAGGAGGCGGGCGGGCAGCGTCAGCGTGGGCGCCATGGCCCCCGGCTGGGTGAACCCCGTCTCCTCGTACCCCGCCGTGCACAGCGTCGTCTCGCCCGCGTGGCAGCGGTCGCAGACCTGGCAGTTGCGGAACCCCTCGCCGACGACCCCGCGCCCGACGAGGGACGCGGGCACTCCGGCGCCGACCCGCTCCACGGTCCCGGACCACTCGTGCCCGGGGGTGAGCGGGTAACGCACGTATCCCTCGGGCCGGTTGCCCTGGTAGACCTCGCGGTCGCTGCCGCAGATCCCGGCCGCGTGCACCCTCACCAGCGCCTCGCCGGGGCCGGGCTCACGCGGCTCGTGCGGCACGAGCCGGTGCTCGCCCGGCGCCTCGATGACGACCGCGCCGCTCACGCCCCGGTCCCCTTGGGCTTGCGCTGCTCCCAGCCCTCGGCCCACAGGTCGAACCGCGCCTGCTGCTGCGGGAACTCGGCCGCCGCGTCGGTGTCCAGCTCGACGCCGAGGCCGGGCGCGTCGGACAGGTGGAAGCACCCGTCCTCCGGGTTCACCTGCGGCGCGCCCTTCACGACCTTCTTGATCTCCGCGTCCGCGAAGTCGTTGAAGTGCTCCAGGATCTTGAAGTTGGGGGAGGTGAAGCCGACCTGGAGGCTGGCGGCGGTGAGGACCGGCCCGCCCACGTTGTGCGGCGCCACGAGCGTGTAATGGGTCTCGGCGGTGGCGGCGAGCTTCCGGGTCTCCCAGATGCCGCCGATGTGGCCGACGTCGGGCTGGATGATGTCCACCGACTGGTCCTCGAACAGCTCGCGGAACTCGATCCGGTCGTGGATGCGCTCACCGGTGGCGACCGGGATGTCGACCTTCTCGGCGACCTTCCGCAGCGCCTTGAGGTTCTCCGGCGGGACCGGCTCCTCCAGCCAGGCCGGCTTGAAGGGCGCGAGTTCACGCGCGAGCCGGACGGCGGTGGAGGGCGAGAACCGGCCGTGCATCTCCAGCATCAGCTCGGCGTCCGGCCCGATGGCGTCCCGCACGGCCTCGATGAGCGACACGGCGTAGTTCGTCTGCTGCTGGTCCAGCTCGAAGTGCCCGGTGCCGAACGGGTCGATCTTCAGCGCCCGGTACCCGCGCTCCATGACCCCCTGCGCGGCCTTGTGGTAGGCCTCGGGCGTCCGCTCGGTCGTGTACCACCCGTTGGCGTACGCCTTCACCTTGTCGGTGACCTTGCCGCCCAGCAGCTGCCAGACCGGGACGCCGAGGGCCTTGCCCTTGATGTCCCAGCAGGCCATCTCGACGACGGCGATGCCGGACATCACGATCTCGCCGGCGCGGCCGTAGTCGCCGTACTTCATGCGGCGGACCAGGTCCTCGACAGCGAACGGGTCGGAGCCGAGAATGTGGTTGGCCTCGGCCTCCTTCAGATAGCCGAGGAGAGCGTCGGTGTGCCCCAGCATCCGGGTCTCGCCGACTCCGGTGATGCCCTCGTCGGTGTGCACCTGGACGTATGTCAGGTTGCGCCACGGCGTCCCGACCACGTGTGTGCTGATTCCGGTGATGCGCACGGCGGCTGCCCTTCGCTGTGTTCGATATTTCGTCACTCGTTCGAAATGCTGGCGTGACAGTAAGGAGGGTGCGGTCGGGGTGTCAATGGGTCGGACACATAACGGTTTCGGCAGTTTCGAAAGTGCGGGCGGAGCGGGCCCGGCCGCTTCCCCACACAACCTTCACAGGCGCCTCTAGGAACGCGGCCGTTGCGGAACTTAACCTTCCCGCGTCATGGACTACTGCCACCCGTGCCGACGGCACCTCAATGGCGCCCTCGCCTGCCCGGGGTGCGGCGCGCCGGCCGAAGAACTCCGCGTGTCCGGCGCGTATGTGACGGAGAGCGAGGAGAGCCCGGCGCGGGCGGCCGGAGAGGCGGACGCGGCCGACGGGACGCCCGACGACGCCTCCCGCGGCGGGCGGGCCGGCCGCCGCGACCGCAAAGCCGCGGCACACCGCCGACGCCGCCGCCGGACCCTCTTCGTCACCGCGGGCTTCGTCCTGGCGGCCGGCGGACTGAGTCTCGCGGAACTCGGCGCGGACGCCCCGGGCTCCCCGGCGAAGCCGGCCGCCGCCGGGGGCGAGACGACGGACGGCGGGGCGAGCCGGGAGGTGGGGGAGGCCGGTGAGGCGGGGGAGTCCTCGGCCGTGCCGGCCGAGGGGGCGTCGAGGACGACCACCGCCTCGGGCGCACCGTCACCCGACGCGTCCGCTTCGACAACGGTGTCGGCGTCGGCTTCGGTGTCCCCGGGCGCGGAGGAGTCGGAGGGGGCGGACGAGGCCGGGACCCCGTCGGCACCCCCGGCGGCGGCGCCGGAGACGTCCCTGGCCCCCGGCTCGCCGTCAACGGTCCCGGACGCCCCGCCCCCGACGACGACCCCCACTCCGACGGCCTCGCCGGACCCCACCCCGACCGAAACGTGCGACCGCTTCCTGTGGTGGTGCACGTAGCTGGGCAGCCGGTGGTGGGCGCAGCCCCGCGATCCCGGGCGTGCGCCCCCGTGAGCCGTGCCGTGCCGTGCCTGGCCGGGGGCCCGTCCCCTTCAGGGTGACGCCGGTCGCGGGTGAACGCCGGCCCGCCCCGCCGGCCTCAGTCCCCCAGCATCCTCCGCAGCGCGTCCCGCAGGGCCACCCGCTCTCCCTCCGACAACCCTGCGAGCGGCTCCCGCGCGAACCGCAGTGACTCCCGCAGCCCCCGTGCCACCCGTCGCCCCTCCTCCGTCGCCGCGGCCACCTTCACCCGGCGGTCGCCGGGGTCGGGGCGCCGTTCGACCAGTCCCCGGGCCTCCAGCCGGTCCACGATCCCGGTGACGTTCGACGGCTCGCACTTCAGCTTCTGCGCCAGTTTCCGCATCGGCAGCGGTTCCAGCGACAGCAGGCTGAGCAGCCTGGCCTGTGCCCCGGTCAGGGCGCGGTCCGCGGCCGCCTCCTCATAGTCGGCGTGGAAGCGGGCCACGACCTCACCGATCAGCTCGACGACTTCCAGGGTGAGTGCGTCGGGTCGGCGGGTCGTGTCGCGTGGTGTGGCCATGGAAACCAGGGTACCCATTTGTTTGACAAGCTGAAATGTTCAGTCGCATGGTTGTTTCAGACCCTGAAGCATCTGTGCTCCCCGGAAAGGTGCCCCCCATGACCGATTCCCCCGCCCTCCCCACCGTCAACCGCGAATGGCATCTGGTCAGCCGTCCGGTCGGCTGGCCCAAGCCCGAGGACTTCACCCTCGTCGAGGCGGAGGTCCCGACCCCGGGCGACGGCCAGGTGCTGGTACGCAACCTGTACGTCTCCGTCGACCCCTACATGCGCGGCCGCATGAGCGCCGCGAAGTCGTATGTCGCCCCGTACGAGCTGGGCAAGCCCATGCAGGGCGGCGCGGTCGGCGAGGTCGTCGCCTCCAACGCCGAGGGCATCGCCGTCGGCGACCACGTCCTGCACTTCCTCGGCTGGCGCGAGTACGCCGCGGTGGACGCGGGGAACGCCGTGAAGGTGGACGCGCAGGCGGCGCCGCTGTCGACGTACCTGGGTGTGCTCGGCATGACCGGGCTCACCGCCTACGCCGGTCTGCTGCGCACCGCCTCCTTCAAGGAGGGCGACGCGGTCTTCGTCTCCGGCGCCGCAGGTGCCGTCGGCAGCCAGGTGGGGCAGCTCGCGAAGCTCAAGGGCGCCTCCCGGGTCATCGGCTCCGCCGGCTCGGACGAGAAGGTCAAGCTCCTCGTCGACGAGTACGGCTTCGACGCCGCCTTCAACTACAAGGACGGCCCGGTGAGCGAGCAGCTGCGCGCCGCCGCCCCGGACGGCATCGACGTCTACTTCGACAACGTGGGCGGCGACCACCTGGAGGCCGCCATCGGCTCCCTCAACCGGGACGGCCGTATCGCCGTCTGCGGCATGATCTCCGTCTACAACAACACCGAGCCCGCCCCCGGCCCGAAGAACCTCGCCCGCCTGATCCAGACCCGCGGCCGCATCGAGGGCTTCCTGGTCGGCGACCACTACGACCTCCAGCCGCAGTTCGTCCAGGAGGTCGGCCCGTGGGTCCGCTCCGGCGAGCTGAAGTACCGCGAGACGGTCGTCGAGGGCATCGAGAACAACCTGGAGGCCTTCCTCGGCGTCCTGCGCGGCGACAACACCGGCAAGATGATCGTCAAGCTCTGACCCCGTACGGGCAGAGCGGCCTTCACCGGGTTTCCGCCATGCGGTAGCGTCTTTCCGGAATCCGTCGTGATCGTGGGCGCGAGTCACGGCGGACCGAGGAGGAAGACAACCGCATGCCCATTCAGCAGTCCGAGGTCCTCTACACCGCCGTCGCCACCGCCGAGAACGGCCGCGACGGGCGGGTGGCCACCGATGACGGCAAGATCGACGTGGTCGTGAACCCGCCCGAGGAGATGGGCGGCAACGGCGCCGGCACCAACCCGGAGCAGCTGTTCGCCGCCGGGTACAGCGCCTGTTTCCAGGGTGCGCTCGGTGTCGTGGCCCGGCAGGAGGGCGCCGACATCTCCGGTTCGACCGTCACCGCGAAGGTCGGCATCGGCAAGAACGACGACGGGTTCGGCATCATCGTCGAGATCTCCGCCGAGATCCCGGCGGTGGACGCCGCCACCGCGCGGTCGCTGGTGGAGAAGGCCCACCAGGTCTGCCCGTACTCGAAGGCGACCCGCGGCAACATCACCGTGACGCTCGTCTGACCGGCCCGGTTCCGTGGGGGGGGGGGGGGGGGGCCGGGGGGGGGGGGGGTACAAACAAACCCCGGACGAAAAAGGGGGGGAGGAGGGGGGGGGGGGCGCTGGGCACAGGAGGGGGGCTTTCACGCGTG
>NZ_JBVJVN010000002.1:23756-47078 GCF_055603605.1 Streptomyces sp. NPDC037271 | reverse complement strand
GGGTCGGTGGCATGGGCATTACCCCCCCCACCCCCCCCCCCCCCCCGCCTCCCCCCCCCCCCCCCCCCCCCCCCCCCCCCCCCCCCCCCCCCCCCCCCCCCCCCCCCCCCCCGCCACCCCCCGGTACGACCGCTGGGATCACGGCGGGGGAGCGCCGTTGCCGACCGGTAGAGTTCTGCCCATGCGCGATCTTGGGGCGGGATTCGGCCAACTCCTGAAGGGCCAGCGCTGGGTGGCCCGGCACGGCAAGAGCTACGGCTTCGGGCTCGTCCCGGGCCTGATCACACTGGTCCTGTACGCGGCGGCGCTGGTCGCGCTGGCGCTGTGGGGCACGGACTTCGTCGCCTGGGCGACCCCCTTCGCCGACGACTGGTCGAGCCCCTGGCTCGGACTCTTCCGCGGTGTGCTCACCGCCGTCCTGTTCGCGCTCTCCCTGCTCCTGGCCGTCCTCACCTTCACCGCGGTCACGCTGCTGGTCGGCCAGCCCTTCTACGAGAGCCTCTCCGAGCGGGTCGACCGCGACGTCTCCCCGGACGGCACCGCCCCCGAGTCGAACCTGCCGCTCATGCGCGAGCTGTGGATCTCGGGCCGCGACAGCCTCCGGGTCCTCGTCCGCGCCGCCGTCTGGGGCGTACTGCTCTTCGCCCTCGGTCTCATCCCGGTCGTCGGCCAGACGGTGGTCCCGGTGATCGGCTTCGTCGTCACCGGTTTCTTCCTCACCGAGGAACTGACCTCCGTAGCCCTCCAGCGCCGCGGGGTCGAGCTGCGCGACCGCCTCGCCCTCCTGCGCTCGCGCAAGATGCTGGTCTGGGGCTTCGGCACCCCGCTGGGCGTGGCCTTCCTGGTGCCGTTCGTCGCCGTGTTCCTGATGCCGGGCGCGGTCGCCGGCGCCACGCTCCTCGCCCGCGAACTGCTGGGCGAGGAGACCCGTGACGGCGCCGACGACCGGCCCGACGGCGGCTCCGCCGACCCGGCGGTCAGCTCCGGTCCGGCCGGCCCGGCCCCGGCGCACTGACCGCCACGGCCACGATCGCCCGCACCTGCGCCACGATGTCCAGCCGGTTCCGCACGAACGCGGGGTCGGTGACGGTCCCGGTGGCCGGATCGGTGTTCCCGGTCCCGAACCGCAGCACCGGCGTGTGGACGTGCCCGCCCGGCAGCGTGCCGTGCAGCCCGAGCCGGTCCCGCAGCAGGGTCGCCCGGTAGGCGATCTCGTTGGAGAGGTAGTCCCCGCCGCCCCCCGCGCGAGCCGTCGAACCGGGCGTGGGCCCGTCCGGCCGTACCACCGGCTCGGTGCCGCCCGCCGGGATCTCGGTCACGCTCGTGTTGTCGTACACGGGGAAGCGGCCGGTGTCCGCGGCCGCGATCGCCTCGTACGGCAGCGTGGTCGTCGTCCACTGCGGCTGCGAGGCCGGGTCGGCGACGGGCACCGTCTCCGTGCGGGACACGTTCTCGTTGTCGGGGAAACCGCCCCGCCAGGCCCCGTTGGTCCGCTCCACGTCGAACCGGCCGACCCGGCCCTGGCTCACGGTCGTGAACAGATCCACCTCCGGCAGGTACGGCCGCAGTGCCCGCTCCACCACGCCCTCCCCGAAGTCCTGCCAGCGCACCGGGAACACCGCCGTCTCCACCCGGGCGGGCCCGTCCGGGGTGTCGATCACCGTGCCGTCCAGGGCGAGCGCGGCGGCGCCGGACGGATTGGAGATCCGGATGTCGCGGTCCAGGGTGAACGGGTCGAAACCGGTGAGCAGGACCCGCTTCAGGCCCTTGCCGTCCCTGCCGTCCCTGTCGTCCTTGCCGTCCCTGTCGTCCTTGCCGTCCCTGTCGGCCTTGCCCGCCCCGGTGTGCGGCAGGCGGATGTCGTCCTGGCCGCGCGAGGCGCGCTCCAGGTCCCCCAGCAGCGCGGCCCGCTGCCGCTCCGTCAGGCGGAACCCCGGGTCCCAGACGCGCAGTTCCCGCGTCATCCCGAGCCGCGCCCAGTACAGCGGCCGGTCGTCGTCCCGGCTGAGGTCCCCGCGGGCCGGTCCGCGCCCCTGCGCCCGGTCCACGGCCCGCCGCCACAGTGCCGAGCCCTCCCGGGCGACGACACGGCGGGCCTCGCGGTAGGAGTCCGCCCGCCCGAGCCCGCGGGCGAACCCCGGTGCCACCGCGTCGAATCCGGACCGTCGCAGGATCTCCTGGGGTACGTCACCGTCGAGCCGCCGCTCTTCGACGGTCGGTGCGGGCGCGGTCCCGGGTGCGGGTGCGGCGGCCGGGTGCGCCGCCGTGGCCGTCGCCGGGACCGCGAGCCCCGCCATCAGGGCCAGTCCGAGTACGCCGATCCGAACGCGTGTGTGTGTCAAGGGAGTCCAGGTCCTTCCGTCGCCGTGGGGTGCTCGTCGGACGGCGGCAGTATCGCGTGACGGAAGGGGCGTGCGCCATGGCGCGTGGCCTCGTGGCCACCGGGCCGGCGAGGCGGCACCGCGGAGCGCGGCGACCGGCTCGTGGGCGTTTGTGAAGGGTTGGTACGAACTCCGGACCGGACGCCCGATCGCCGGCCCCGGGACCACCACGGCGGTTAACGTCTGAGCTGGAACGCCCTTCGAGGGGCGCACCCCCCCACGAACAGCCCCGGCCCGGGACCTGACATCCGGGCCGGGGCTCAGTAACGCGTCGTGCACCGGTGCCGAGTACCGGTGCCGAGTACGCCGCTCCCCGCCTACCGCGCCGAGAAGCCGTACACCGTCTCCGAGCGGAACACCTCACCCGGCCGCAGCACCGTGCTCGGGAACTCCGGCCGGTTCGGGGAGTCGGGGAAGTGCTGCGTCTCCAGCGCGATGCCGTCACCGGGCGCGAACGGTTCGCCCAGGTGGTCGGCGGTGTACAGCTGGAGGCCGGGCTCGGTCGTCGCCACCGTGAGCACGCGCCCCGACGCCGGGTCGTACAGCTCGGCGACCTCCTCGGCGGTGTCGGTCACCCCCTTGTCGAGGACGAAGTTGTGGTCGTAGCCGGTGCCGACCTTCCGCGCCTGCCGGAAGTCGAAGCGCGTGCCCGCGACGTCCTCCAGGGCGCCCGTCGGGATCAGGTCGGCGTCGACCGGCGTGATCCGGGAGGCGGCGAGCCGCAGTTCGTGGCCGCCCGCGTACCCGGCTCCCGCCCCGCCCAGGTTGAAGTAGCTGTGGTTCGTCGGGTTCAGCACGGTCGGCGCGTCCGTGACCGCCTCGTACGCGATCCGCAGCGCGCCCGACTCCTCCAGCGTGTACGTCGCCGACATCTCCAGCCGGCCCGGGAAGCCCTCCTCGCCGTGCGCGCCGACCCGGCTCAGCCGGACAGCGTGCGCGCCGTCCCCGACGGGCTCCACGTCCCACACGCGCTTGTCGAAGCCGCGCTCGCCGCCGTGCAGCGAGTTCGGCCCGTTGTTCGGCGCCAGCGTGTACGTCCGCCCGTCCAGCGGGAAACGGCCGCCGGCGATCCGGTTGGCGTACCGTCCGACGAGCGCGCCGAAGTAGGGCTCCGGGTGCGCCACGTAGCCGTCCAGGTCGGGGAACCCCAGCACCACGTCGGCGGTGTTGCCGTCCCGGTCCGGGACCTCGGCCGACTGCACGATCCCGCCGTACGACAGGACCCGTACCCGTACGCCGGCCCGCTCCAGGGTCCAGCGGTGGACGGGAGTGCCGTCGGAAAGTGTGCCGAAGAGTTCGTTCATGTGCGGAACTCTAGGACACTCCAGGTCAGCGCCGGTCGGCACCGGTCAGTGCCGGTCAGGGCTGTTCGGCGGTGACGGCGCGGTACGCGATCTCGGCGAGCCGGGCCTGGCCGTCCACGCTCGGGTGGAACCAGTCCCAGCGGCTCAACTGGTCGGTCCGGAACCGGAACTCGTGCACCGCGCCGTCGTCGGTGCGGCACCGCCGGTCCTTCGCGCAGACCTCCCGCAGAACCTCGTTGTAGTCCTGCACGCGCTCCCGCACGGTGTTCCGCCGCAGCTTCGCCGCCGAGTCCATGGAATCCGCGTCGCCCAGCATCGACGGGCAGATGCCCAGCTTCCACACCTGCTTGCCCAGCGGGTTGGTGCGCCCCTCGGACCACAGCCGCTTCAGGTCCGGGATGCTCGCCACGTACACCTGCGCCTTGGGCAGGCTCCTGCGCAGGGTGGCCATGGCCTCCTCGAACTGGGTCCGGAAGTCGGCCACCGGGGTCATCGCCGAGGCCGTCTCCCGGCACGCGTCGTTCGCCCCGACCATCACCGTCACCAGTTCGGGTCCGCGTGCCGCCGCCCGGGTCACCTGCCCGGCCAGGTCGTCCATCCGGGCCCCGGTGACCGCGTAGTTCCAGCTCCGCTCGGCCGCCCGGGTCTTCCCCAGCAGCCGTACGGCGAGACTGCCGACCTCGGCCCTGCTGCCGGTCGCCCACGAGACCTCGGGGCAGTCCGACAGGACCATGCAGGCGTCGAAACCGCGGGTGATGGAGTCGCCCACGGCGGCGACCGACGCCGGGGTCGTGTCCCAGACCGGGGGCGGCTTCGGCCGCTTCGACGCCGAACCCGACGGGCTGGGGGAGTCGCCGCCCACGACGTCGCAGCCGGTCACGCCCATGACGGCGGCGGTCAGGACGGCGAGCGCGGCGCGCGCACGGCGACGGCCGCTCCGGGGCCCCTGGCCCGTCCCCTGCCCCATACCGGTCCCACCCCTCGGCTCGTGCCTCCAACGTCCTCAACCCATGACACCGCGCGAGGGTTCCCGACGGCGGAGATGTGACGGCTCACACCCGCACAAGCGTCCTGCCGGGTGAATGACGGAGGTTTGTCGGCAGCGGGACCGACGGTACGTCACACTCCTTGCCCCGTCGCACGGTAGCCTCGCCATCAACGTGGCCCGCCCGGTCACGGCCGTTCCACCCGTTCCGAGATGTCCCGCTCAGCCCGGAGGTTCCGGTGACGACACGTGGAGTTCTGTACGTGCACTCCGCGCCGCGCGCGCTCTGCCCGCACGTCGAGTGGGCCATCGCCGGCGTGCTCGGCACGCGCGTCAGCCTGGACTGGACCCGGCAGCCCGCCTCGCCGGGCACCTGGCGCTCGGAGTTCTCCTGGCAGGGTCAGGCCGGCACCGCATCCAAGCTCGCCTCCGCGCTGCGCGGCTGGCAGCTGCTGCGCTTCGAGGCCACCGCGGAACCGTCCGCGAACGCCGAGGGCGAGCGCTACAGCTGCACCCCCGACCTCGGCATCTTCCACGCCGTCACCGGCATCCACGGCGACATCATGATCCCCGAGGACCGGTTGCGGGCCGCCCTGGTCCGCTCCCAGCGCGGCGAGACCGACCTGGAGTCCGACATCGCCAAGCTCCTCGGCAAGCCCTGGGACGACGAACTGGAGCCCTTCCGCCACGCGGGCGAGGGCGCCCCGGTCCGTTGGCTGCACCAGGTGGTGTGAGACCCCGTAGATCCCGTAGATCCCGTAGATCCCGTAGATCCCGTAGACGCAGACCGCGTAGACGCCGTGGACACCCCGTACGAGGACGTGTGAAAGGTAGACACCCCGTACGAGGACGTGTGAAAGGGGCCCCACCGACCGGTGGGGCCCCTTTCAGGTGGTTCGGGTGCGTGCGGACGTCGCTCAGACCGTCCGGAACGCCAGCACCACGTTGTGCCCGCCGAAGCCGAACGAGTCGTTCAGCGCGGCGATACGGCCCTCGACGGGCAGCTTCCGGGCCTCGCCGCGGACGATGTCCGCCGCGGCCTCGGCCTCGGGGTCGATGTTCTCGACGTTGATGGTCGGCGGCGCCACCCGGTGGTACAGGGCGAGCACGGTCGCGACGGACTCGACGCCGCCCGCGCCACCGAGGAGGTGACCGGTCATCGACTTGGTGCCGGAGACCGCCATGTGGTCGACGTCGTCGCCGAGGACCTTGCGCAGCGCCTTCAGTTCGGCGATGTCACCGGCGGGCGTCGAGGTGGCGTGCGCGTTGACGTGCACGATCTCGGCCGGGTCCAGGTCGGTGCGGTCCAGCAGGTTCTGCAGTGCGGCCGAGATGCCGCGGCCTTCCGGCTCCGGCTGCACGATGTCGTGGCTGTCGGCGGAGATGCCCTGGCCGACCGCTTCCGCGTAGACGCGGGCACCACGTGCCGCGGCGTGCTCGGCGGACTCCAGGACGAGGACGCCGGCGCCCTCACCGAGGACGAAGCCGTCGCGGCCCGTGTCGAAGGGGCGCGAGGCGCCCTGCGGGTCGTCGTTGTTCTTGGACATCGCCATCATGTTGCCGAACGCGGCGATGGGCAGCGGGTGGATGGCCGCTTCCGTGCCACCCGCGACGACGATGTCGGCGCGGCCGGTGCGGATCATCTCGATGGCGTAGCCGATGGCCTCGGCGCCGGACGCGCAGGCGGAGACCGGCGTGTGCACGCCCGCGCGGGCGCCCACGGCCAGACCCACGTTGGCCGACGGGCCGTTCGGCATCAGCATGGGGACGGTGTGCGGGGAGACGCGGCGGACGCCCTTCTCCTTGAGCACGTCGTACTGGTCGAGCAGGGTCGTCACGCCGCCGATGCCGGAGGCGATGACCGCGCCGAGCCGGTCGGGGTCGACGCTGCTCGCGCCGGCGGCCGACGACGCGGTGTCGTCCGCCTCGGCCGGCTCGCCGGCCTTGCCGGTGAAACCGGCGTCCTTCCAGGCCTCCTGCGCCGCGATCAGCGCGAACTGGGCCGAACGGTCCAGTCGGCGGGCCTGGGGCCGCGCAATGACCTCGGAGGGGTCCACGGCGACCGGCGCGGCGATGCGGACCGCCTGGTCGGCGGCCCACTCCTGCTCCAGGGGCTTGACGCCGGACTTGCCGGCGACCAGGCCTTCCCAGGTAGAGGCTGCGTCGCCACCCAGCGGTGTGGTTGCGCCGATACCGGTGACGACCACGGTGCGATTGGTCGAGCTCACGGGAATTCTTTCTCCAACGGGATACGGATTCGTACGGCGCCACCGCCGGGTGGCGGGGCAGTCTGTCCGGTTGCTCGGGGCGCGCCCGAGCAACGGCGGATCAGGCCTGGTGGTCGAGGATGTACTTCGTCGCGTCGCCGACCGTCTTGAGGTTCTTGACGTCCTCGTCCGGGATCTTGACGTCGAAGCGCTCTTCGGCGGCGACGACGACCTCGACCATGGACAGCGAGTCGACGTCCAGGTCGTCGGTGAAGGACTTGTCCAGCTGGACGTCCTCAACCGGGATGCCGGCGATCTCGTTCACGATCTCGGCGAGACCGGCGACGATCTCTTCCTGAGTGGCGGCCATGGTGGCGCTCCTTCTTGTTGTCCAGGGGGTGTGGCGGCCCGCCGCGTCAGCGGCAGGTGTTGCTGGTCTCCGTCCCGGACCGGATGATCCGGCACGGAGTGCCTAGGGGAGGGTAACGACCGTCGCGGCGTAGACGAGACCCGCCCCGAAGCCGATCACGAGTGCGGTGTCGCCGCTCTTCGCCTCGCCGGTCGCCAGAAGCCGCTCCATCGCGAGCGGAATCGAGGCGGCCGAGGTGTTGCCGGTGGTGCGGATGTCACGGGCGACCGTGACGTGCTCCGGCAGCTTCAGCGTCTTCACCATCGAGTCGATGATCCGCACGTTGGCCTGGTGCGGGATGAAGACGTCCAGGTCGTCCGGGCTGATCCCGGCCGCGTCCAGCGCCTGCTGGGCGACCTTCGCCATCTCGAACACGGCCCAGCGGAACACCGCCTGGCCCTCCTGCGTGATCGCAGGAAACTTGACGTTGCCCTCGCTGTCGAGGGGCAGCTCGGAGACGTCGCCGATCCTGAACCGGTCCCACGGCACCGTCTGCTTGATCGTCTCGGACTTGTCGCCCTCCGAGCCCCAGACGGTCGGGCCGATCGCGGGCTCCTGGGACGGGCCGACCACGACCGCGCCGGCGCCGTCGCCGAAGAGGAAGGCCGTGGCCCGGTCCTCCAGGTCGGTCAGGTCGGAGAGCCGCTCCACGCCGATGACGAGTACGTACTCCGCCGAGCCCTCGACGATCATGCCCTTGGCGAGCGTCAGACCGTAGCCGAATCCCGCGCATCCCGCCGAGATGTCGAAGGCCGCGGCCTTGTCCGTGCCGAGCTTGTCGGCGATCTCGGTGGCGATGGCCGGGGTCTGGCTGAAGTGCGACACGGTCGACACGACCACGGCACCGATCTGCGAGGAGTCGATCCCGGCGTCCGCGATGGCCTTGCCGGACGCCTCGATCGACATCGCCGCGACGGTCTCCTCGGGCGACGCCCAGTGCCGCGTCTCGATGCCGGAGCGCGAACGGATCCACTCGTCCGACGAGTCGATCGTCTCGAGGATCACCTCGTTCGGCACGATCCGGGTCGGGCGGTAGCCGCCGACGCCGAGGATGCGCGCGTACGGGGCGCCCTTGCTGGGCTTGATCTTCGACATGCTTGTCGCGCTCCTTGTCAGGCCTGCTCGGCGAGTCCGGCGTGCTCGGCCACGAGCTCGCGGGCGGCGTCGAGGTCGGCGGGGGTCTTCAGGGCCAGGGTCTTCACACCGGGCAGCGCGCGCTTGGCCAGGCCGGTCAGGGTGCCGCCGGGGCACACCTCGATCAGCGCGGTGACGCCGAGCTCCTTGAAGGTCTCCATGCACCGGTCCCAGCGGACCGGATTGGCGACCTGGCCGACCAGGCGCTCCAGCACCTCCGCGCCGGTGGCCACGGTCCGCCCGTCCTTGTTGGAGACGTACGTCACCTTGGGGTCGGCCGGCGTGAGCGCCTTGGCCGCCTCGGCGAGCTTGTCCACCGCGGGCGCCATGTGGTGCGTGTGGAACGCGCCGGCCACCTTCAGCGGGACGACCTTGCGTACGCCCTCGGGCTTGTCTTCGGCGAGCGCGGCCAGCTGTTCCATAGTGCCGGCCGCCACGATCTGACCGGCGCCGTTCACGTTCGCCGGGGTGAGGCCGAGCTTCTCCAGGTGCGCCACGCTCACCTCGGGGTCGCCGCCGAGCAGCGCCGACATGCCCGTCTCGGTCACCGCGGCGGCCTCGGCCATGGCCAGGCCCCGACGGCGTACGAGGGTCAGCGCGGCGGTGTCGTCGAGGACCCCCGCGAACGCGGCGGCGGTGATCTCGCCGACGCTGTGGCCCGCGACCGCGCCCGGCACGATCTCCGCGCCCGCCGCGTCAGCGGCGAACGCGTACGTGCCGAGTGCCGCGGCCGAGAGGAGCCCGGCGGCGACGAGCAGCGGCTGGGCGACGGACGTGTCACGGATCTCGTCCGCGTCGGCCTTCGTGCCGAAGTGGGCGAGATCGAGTCCAATGGCGTCGGACCACCCGGCGACGCGGTCCGCGGCACCGGGAAGGGCGAGCCAGTCTGTCAGGAAGCCGGGCGTCTGGGCGCCCTGGCCGGGAGCGACGAGTACGAGCACTCTCACACTCTCTCTTGAGGACGGTCGCGACCGCCCGTGAGGACAGGGACGAAGAACACGAGGGGGTTTTGTGGACCCTCGACAAAAGCTCAGAGTTGCGGATCTCCATCGGCCAGACGCCCCAGGATGAGCGCGATCCGCAGTGTGAACGCAGACCGTACATCAGAAGGTGACCATCCGGTGACGTCAGTCACACGTCGGAGCCGGTAGCGCACGGTGTTCGGGTGAACGAAGAGCATCCGGGCGGCGCCTTCGAGGCTGCTCGCCTGTTCGAGATACACGCTGAGAGTTTCCAGCAGCGCGGCCCCGGCTTCCTCCAGCGGTCTGTAGATCTCCTCCACCAACTGCTCGCGGGCCGAGGGATCGGAGGCGATCGCGCGCTCCGGCAGCAGATCGTCCGCCAGTACCGGGCGCGGGGCGTCCGGCCAGGCGGTACAGGCCTTCAGCCCGGCGCCGGCGGCCTGCGCGGACCGCGTCGCGGCCTGCAGGTCGGGCACCACCGGGCCGGCCACCACCGCGCCCTGCGCGAACGGCCCGATCAGCGACTTGGCGACCGCCAGCGGGTTGTCGCTGCCACCGGCGATCACCACCAGCCGGTCGCCGAGCACCCCGGTCAGCACCTGGAGCTTGGCGTGCCGGGCGGCACGCCTGATGGCCTCCACGGTCAGTTCGGAGTCCCCGTCGGGGGCGGTGCCCAGCACGACACACACATGCTCGGGCGAGTTCCACCCGAGGGCGGCGGCCCGGGACACGGCCCCCTCGTCGGCCTCCCCGCTGAGCACGGCGTTCACGACGAGCGACTCCAGCCGCGCGTCCCAGGCACCGCGTGCCTCGGCGGCCTGCGCGTACACCTGGGCGGTCGCGAAGGCGATCTCCCTGGCGTACACGAGCAGTGCCTCGCGCAGCACGGACTCGTCCCCGGGAGCCGCGACCTCGTCGATCGCGGACTCCATCACCTCGATGGTCGTCCGCACCATCTCGACGGTCTGCCGCAGGGTGATCGCCCGGGTCAGTTCGCGCGGCGCGGTGCCGAAGACGTCGGTGGAGATGGCCTGCGGGGCCTCCGGGCGCCGGAACCACTCGGTGAAGGCCGCGATGCCCGCCTGGGCCACCAGGCCGATCCAGGAACGGTTCTCCGGTGGCATGGCCCGGTACCACGGCAGTGTCTCGTCCATGCGCGCGATGGCCTGCGCGGCGAGCGACCCGGAGGACTGCTCCAGCCGCTTCAGGGTCGCGGTATGCGGGTGGACGGCGTGCGCCGTGGGCTCGGGCTTGCTGGTTTCGGGTTCGGGCACGGGGACAAGACTGCCTTATCGGGACGGGCGGGCGTGTCGCCGGGGCTGCGCTTGCCGGCCCGCGCGCTCCGGGGCACCGGGTGCCGGGGCTACGGTGGGCGGCGTGATGGACGTACGGCGCGCCGACGAGCGCTACCCGGGAGGCGACGCGGCGGCGGGCATCGAGTCGCGGCACGCCTTCTCCTTCGGACCCCACTACGACCCCGGCAACCTCCGCTTCGGGGCGCTGATCGCCTGCAACGAGGAGCGCCTCGCCCCCGGCGCCGGCTTCGACGAGCACCCGCACAGCCACACCGAGATCGTCACGTGGGTGGTGGAGGGCGAGCTCACCCACCGCGACACCGCGGGCCACGAGACGGTCGTCCGCGCCGGGGACGTACAGCGCCTCAGCGCGGCGGCCGGCGTCCGCCACGTCGAGCGCAACGACGGCTCCGCCCCCCTGACCTTCGTCCAGATGTGGCTGGCTCCCCGCGACCCCGGTGGCGAGCCCGCCTACGAGGTCGTCCGCGGCATCGCCGACTCCACCCCGTACGCGGTCCCCGAGGCGGGCGCGATGCTCCACGTGCGCCGCCTGGCGGCGGGGGAGCGGACGGCGGTGCCGGACGGGGCGTATGTGTACGTCCATGTGGTGCGGGGTGACGTGACGCTGGGCGGGGAGGCGCTGGGCGCCGGGGACGCGGTGCGCGTCACGGACGCCGAGGGGGCGGAGGCGGTGGCGGCGACGCGGACGGAGTTGCTGGTCTGGGAAATGGCGGGAAGCTGATCGCTCCCCCTCACCGGATCGGCTCCCCCGACGTCCTCCGGGGGCCGGGGCAGCCGGTACCGCCCCTTCGGGCACCCACCGTGCCCCGTGGCTTGCTGACCCGGTACCACCGGCGTGTTCAACGTCCGTGAGTGAGCCTCTGGACTTCCCTGGAGCCCGCCTCCGCGACTGTGGACCCGGGTGGCAGGACGACGGTGCGGCTGCGGCTGCGCAACACCGGTGACGTGGTGGACGAGTACCGCTTCGAGGCGGTGGGCTCTCTCGCGCCCTGGACCGTCGTGGAGCCGCAGTCGCTGCGGCTGTACCCGGGGACGACCGGGTCGGTGGAGCTGACGTTCGCGCCGCCGCGCACTCCGGACGCGACGGCGGGGCCGAACCCGTACGCGGTGCGGATCACGCCGACGGAGCATCCGGAGGCGACGACGGTTCCGGAGGGGAACCTCACCATCACCCCGTTCACGGAAGTGCGGGCGGAGTTGGTGCCGACGACGGTGAAGGGCCGTTTCCGTGGCCGCCCGAGGCTGGCCGTGGACAACGTGGGCAACACGAAGGTGACGGCGTCGGTCAGTGGCAGCGACAACGGTGACCAGTTGTCGTACGAGATCCGTCCGGGCAATGTGCAGATCGAGCCGGGCCGTGCGGCGTTCGTGGAGACGACGCTGAAGCCGCGGCAGATCATCTGGTTCGGGTCGGCCGAGCAGCGGCCTTACACGCTGGCGGTGCAGCGGTCGGGTGTGACGCCGCTGGACGTGGAGGGCACGTACGTGCAGTGGGGTTTCCTGCCGCGCTGGCTGGCGGTCTGCCTCAGTGTCTCCGTGGCGCTGGCGATCACCTGCCTGATGCTGTGGATCGGTTACAAGCCCCAGGTCCGCAGCGCCGCCACCGAACACCTTCAGGAAGCCGGCGTCAGCAACCTGCCGCCCCTTCCCTCACCGACCGCCGAGGTGCCGAAGGCCCCGTCCGCCGACATCCCGGCACCCCCGGCCGCGGCCGGGACCCAACAGCCCGACGGAGCCGGAGCCGGAGCGGATGCCGCGGCCGGCGACGGAGAGGGATCCGGCGCCGGGTCCGGAGGCGGTGGCTCCGAGGAGCAGGAGGCCGAGGCACCGGAGAGGACCGCGGCGACCGTCGTCCAGCAACTGGCCGCCAAGGACCCGACCGGACGGCACATCTGCTACCGGGTCTTCACCGCGGGCCAGGGCTGGTCCGACGTCGCGTGCGACGGCGCTACAGCGGGCACCGCGGGCGGGGGGTCGCCGATCACGGCCGTCAACACCGCCTCGTCCGGAACCAAGGGCACGTCCAGCGGCGCCTACATCCCCGACCCCGCGTCGACCGAGGGCAAGGGACAGTACCGCGACCCCTGGCAGAATGCCGCCGACGGCATCGACGTCCACGTCGGCAGTACCGAGAAGGACGCCCCGCACATGCTGGGGTTCGCCCTCAGCGTCGACGGGGGCGCCGGCACCGTCTGCCACACCTCCTACGTCCACAACGACACCTGGACCGGCCTGGCATGCGACAAGCCCGGGGACGTGCTGGATTTCACCTACGTCGGTACCCACGACAACAACCTGTGGATCGAAGCGATCAAACTCACGGTGTGATCCGTGCCGCCCGACCACTCAAGCGGAGCCGGTGCCGGAGCCGGATGCCGGAGCCGGGAGCATAGCCGCGCCGTCGTCGCTCCTCCCGCCGACGAGCACCAGTGGACGCCGGGTACCGGCCGGTGTGCGGGACACGGCGCCGGGGTGACACAGGTGGCGGGCCCCTGCCGAAGCCGGTACATCCCGGTTTCAGCACACCGGGAACACGGCCGTCTCCCCCCGGGCGGGCCCGTCCGGCGTGTCGATCGCCGCGCCCGTCCAGGGCGAGCGCGGCGGCGCCGGACGGATTGGAGCCCTGGTGCCTTCTGGCCGTCGGTGTCGAGATCGGCCCGATGGACGGGAAGCCCGGCCCGCGCCAGTTCCCGGCAGGTCTCGCCAGCCGGCTTGTCGCGCGCGGCGACGACTTCGGTCGGCGCCTTCGGTGGCAGATCGAACGTATCGATGAGACGTCAGGTCAGTGGGTCCCTGAACGGACCTGCGGTCCTCTCGAGGGCTTCAAGGGTGATGGCCGGAGCGAAGAACGAATCGTTCTCCATGCCTCCAGGCAGGTGCGCACGCATGTCCTCCCGGCACAGGAAAGTCCCGTCGGGAATGAGGATCCCCGCACCGAGCTGGTCCGTCAGCTCGACGACGATCTTCCATACGTCACCGGACTGCGGGCTTTCCACACTGATGAAGTGTTCAAAGACGCCCACCTCGGCCTCGCTGCCGTCAGCGGCACGGATCCAGTACTCCGTCGCGCCGTCGCTCACCTTCTCGGGCCCGGCACGCACGGGCGAGAGAACCGCCCGGACCACGTCCATGTCGGGTCGGGACAACTCACCGTCTGAGAACCTGTAGAGGCCCAGGTTGTAGCTCACCTGAAAAGCGTGAACATTTCGACCTCATTGTCCTCGCGCCGCTCATTTGAGCACCCTGAGGACGTTTGCGGCCTATTGTTCACGCTTTTCAGCAGGGTGAGCCTCCGTCGGCGCGAGCACTTCCGCGTGCGTAGCCCGGCTACCGCAGGCCGTCGACGAAAGCGCTCCACGCCCCCGCGCTCACAGTCACGACGGGACCGGCCGGGTTCTTGCTGTCGCGCACGGGGACGGAACCGGCGGGGCGACCATCGGCGACCTCGACGCAGTCGCCCCCGGTGTTTCCGCTGTAACTGGACCTACGCCACTGGGTGTTCCTCGTGCTGGGAGCAGTCTCCATAGCGTTCCTCCATCACGCGGATGATCAGTTCCGCCGAATCCTCCACGGACAGGGCGGTTGCCTGCAAGCGAGCGTAACGGAGGGCGGCTTCCTTGATGGTCTCCGGACTGGCCGTCATGTGGCCGGAGATGACGTCTTCCGTGTAGACGATGTCCGGGTCGTCCTCGAAGCGAAGGAAGTTGAACGAACCAGCCAGGCTGGCATGGGCCCCGGCCGCGTTCGGCAGCACCTGTACGTGCATCCAGCGGTGACGCGTGAACTCCAACAGCCGGGCCAGTTGCCGACGCATGACGCCGGGGCCGCCGATCGGCCGGTGCAGGACGGCCTCGTCCAGCACCACCCAGGCCAGCGGGGGCTGTTCCCGCTCCAGGATGCGCTGACGCTCCACCCGCGCCGCCACCAAACCTTCCAGGTCGCCCGGCATCCCGGTGGCGAGTACCGCCCGCGCGTACTCCTCGGTCTGCAACAGCCCGTAGACCACCTGCGCCTGATACGTCGAGACGTACGCCGCCTTCGCCTCCATCTCCGCGTACGGCTGGAACCACGTGGGGAGTTGGCTGCGCAGGACCAGGCCGATCAGGCGGGAGAACAGGCCGTCCGTGCCGAGCGCGGCGTCCACGCGCTCGGAGAAGTCCCGCGTCGGGACCTTCTTCGTGGTCTCGATCTGGCCGATCAGTGAGCCCGTGCAGAAGATGATCTCGCCGAGCTGACCCTGCCGGAGGCCGTGCGCCTCGCGCTGGCGGCGCAGTTCCCAGCCGTAGTAGTCGAGTGGGGAGGCGGTCGGATCGAGCGACTGGATGTTGGCCACGGCGGCACCTCACTCCGGCTACGGACGGCAACGCCTCGCGGCGTTCGTTTCTCTGTGTAGTCGAGCGTAAGCAGCCCGTCGCAGCCTTGTGGTGTGAATCACGTAACTGGTCCGCAGGTGACGGACACCGAGAGCGAGTACCACGCCGAGTTCGCCATGGGAGCGCACTCGGCCCGGCACCTGCGCCGCATCCTGCGGCTCCACCTCGTCCGCTCGGGCCTCGGCGACGTGGCCGACGCCGCCGAACTGGCGCTCACGGAGCTGGTCGCCAACGTCGTACGGCATGTGCCCGGTCGGCGCTGCCGCGTCTGCTTCCTGCTCCAGCCCGGCGGCGTGCGGGTGGAGGTCGCCGACGACTGCCCGGAGTCGCCGGTTCCGGCCGCCGCCGGCGCGTTGGACGAGGGCGGACGCGGGCTGGTGATCGTCGCGGCGGTGGCCGACCGGTGGGGTGTCACCCCGCACCCCGGCGGGCCGGGGAAGACGGTGTGGTCCGAGTGCCTCAGCCGCGCGACTCCGCCAGCACCGCGTCCGTGAAGGCCGGCCAGACCTCGGCCGCCCAGGGTCCGAAGTCCCGGTCGGTGAGCGCCACGCAGGCGAGCCGGGCATCCGGGTCGATCCACAGGAACGTACCGGACTGGCCGAAGTGCCCGAAGGCGCGCGGCGAGGACGAGGTGCCCGTCCAGTGCGGGGACTTGGAGTCGCGGATCTCGAAGCCGAGGCCCCAGTCGTTGGGGTTCTGGTGCCCGTAGCCCGGCAGTACGCCCTTCGTGCCCGGGTACTGCACCGTCATCGCCTCGGCGACCGTACGCGGGTCCAGCAGGCGCGGCGCCTGCACCTCGGCGGCGAAACGCAGCAGGTCCTCGACCGTCGAGACACCGTCCTTCGCGGGAGAGCCGTCGAGGGTGGTGTTCGTCATTCCCAGCGGCTCCAGCACCGCCTGCCGCGCGTACTCGGGGAACGGGATGTTCGCCGCCTTCGCGATGTGGTCGCCGAGCTGCTCGAAACCGGCGTTGGAGTACAGCCGGCGCTCCCCGGGCGGGGCGGTCACCCGGTGCTCGTCGAAGGCCAGACCCGAGGTGTGCGCCAGCAGGTGGCGGACCGTCGCCCCGGGCGGCCCGGCGGGCTCGTCCAGCTCGACCGCGCCCTCCTCGTACGCGACGAGCGCCGCGTACGCCGCGAGCGGCTTGGTGACCGAGGCGAGGGGGAACGGCTGCCCGGCGGGGCCGTGGGTTCCCAGGATCGTGCCGTCGGCGCGCACGACACCCGCCGCGGCGGTGGAAACCGGCCAGTTCTCGATCAACGCGAGGCTCTTCAAGGACATGCCGCCGAGCCTAAGCGCTCAGAGCATCAGCTCCAGCAAGGGGTCCGGCCTGGGCGCGAAGCCGAGCGAGAGATAGAGAGGTTCGGCCTGTGCGGACGCGGTGAGATGGACCCGCCGGGCGCCGTGCTCGCGGAACCACTCCAACAGCGCCTCCACGCAGGCCCGCGCGTATCCGCGACGGCGCGCGTCCGGGTCGGTGGCGACGCTGAACACGTAGCCGTCGACACCGAGCGGGTTGCGGGCACCGCCGATGCGGTAGTCGAGCGTGCCGGCCACCAGCGCCGCGAGGGCCCCCGGCCGCTCCGGATGGTCCACCACGAAGGCCGCGAAGGTGCCGTCCGGCTCGGCCAGCCTGCCGCGCAGGACGGGCAGGGACTCGGCGTGCCACTCGGTGGAGGGGCTGGACCGCGCCATCGAGTCGATCATCACCTGACGGAGGCGCAGTACTTCCTCGGCGTCCTCGGGCAGCGCGCGGCGTACGAGAGTCATGCCGGGCATGCTAATCAGCCGGGACGCCTGCCATCCCGCCGTTCTCCCGCCGCGGGTGCTTGCTTCGAGTGCACTCCAAGGTCATAGCGTGTGCGGCATGACGGTGATGCAGACCACGGCCGAGACCCTCGTGCCGAACGCCACCAGAACAGAGACCGGGACAGAGACCAGGACGGACATCTGCTCCGCCCCGCCCCGGCGCCACCCGCGCCCCGACGGGCAGGACCGCTACACCATCAGCGAGGTCGTCGCCTTCACCGGACTGACGGCCCACACGCTGCGCTGGTACGAGCGGATCGGCCTGATGTCCCACATCGACCGCTCGCACACCGGGCAGCGCCGCTACAGCAACCGCGACCTGGACTGGCTCGACTTCGTCGGCAAGCTCCGCCTGACCGGCATGCCGGTCGCCGACATGGTCCGGTACGCGGAGCTGGTGCGCGAGGGCGAGAACACCTACCTCGACCGGCGGGAACTCCTGGAATCCACGCGCCGCGACGTGCTGACGCGGATCGCCGAACTCCAGGACACCCTCGCCGTACTCGACCGGAAGATCAGCTTCTACGGAGATGCCGGACGCGCCGGTGAAACGGAGGGGACCCGATGACCGACCACAGGATCCCGACGGTACGGCTCGGCGACGGCGGCCCCGAGGTGGGCGTCCAGGGCCTGGGCTGCATGGGCATGAGCTTCGCCTACGGCCCGGTCGACGCCGACGCGTCACGGGCGACCCTGGAACGGGCCCTGGAACTCGGCGTCACGCTGTACGACACGGCCGACGCGTACGGCGCCGGTGAGAACGAGCGGTTCCTGTCGCCGTTCTTCAAGGCCCACCGCGACGAGGTCGTCATCGCGACCAAGTTCGCCCTGGCCATCCCGCCGGACGAACCGACGAAGCGGATCATCCGCAACGACCCGCCCTACATCCGCCAGGCCGTCGAGGCGAGCCTGCGCCGCCTGGACGTCGACGTCATCGACCTCTACTACATGCACCGGCGCGACGTGAACGTGCCGATCGAGGAGACCGTCGCCGTCATGGCCGACCTCGTCCGCGAGGGCAAGGTCAAGCACCTCGGACTGAGCGAGGTGACGGGCGGCGAACTGCGGGCCGCCCAGGCGGTGCATCCGATCGTCGCCGTGCAGTCGGAGTGGTCGCTGTTCAGCCGGGACATCGAAGCGGGCGTGGTGCCGGCCGCCCGCGAACTGGGCGTGGCCCTCGTCCCGTACTCCCCGCTCGGCCGGGGCTTCCTCACCGGCGCCTTCACCAACGCCGACCAGGACCTCACGGCCGATGACTTCCGCCGCCAGCAGCCCCGCTTCACCGGCGACAACGCGGCGGCCAACGCGGCCCTCCTCGACCCGGTCCGCACCGTCGCCGACGCCCACGACGCCACCCTCGGCCAGATCGCCCTGGCCTGGACCCAGCAGCGGGCGCGGGTGCACGACCTCCCGGTCGTCCCGATCCCGGGGACCCGGAAGCCGGGCCGGGTGGAGGAGAACACGGCGGCGACGCGGATCGTCCTGACGCAGGACGAGCTGTCCCTCCTGGACCCCATCGCGGGCAAGGTGGCGGGCACCCGCTACGCGGACATGTCGTTCACGTCGGCGGGCCGGGAATAGCGGCGCCCACGGCCCGACCCCGGGTGCCGTTCCCGCGCCGCGCGAGGGAACGGCACCCGGCGGAAGCTAGAGCTCCGCCAGCAGCTCCGCCTTCTTCGAGGAGAACTCCTCGTCCGTCACCAGCCCCGCCTGGTGCAGCTCCCCGAGATGCCGGATCCGCTCGGCGATGTCCGCGGGATCACGCCGAGGCGCCGGCACCGGCACCGGCACCGCGGGACCCCGTTCCCGCACCGCGGCCAGCACCGCCGCGGCGAACGGCAGCGACTCGTGCACGGGCCCGTACCCGAGCCCGAACACGACCGCCGCCGGGTCCTGGTCGGCCTGCGGAGCGGCCGGCGCCCCCTCCCGCGGCAGCAGCCGCAGATACCCCTCGAACACCTCGGGGGAGCGCCACTCCACTCCGCCCAGTCCGGCGACCGGGAAGCTCTGGTCGCCGGCCTTCCACTTCGCCGACGACGCGCCCGTCCAGAACCACCGGAAGGACACCGACGTCCCGTCGAAGGACGCCTTTGCGTCGTACGCCTTGAAGTGCAGCGGCGCCTCGGGCGCCGCCACCAGGTACCGCTCGGTCTCGCCGGACTCGGTCAGCAGCGCCCGCAGCTCGTCGGCGTAGTACTCCGCGAGCGTCCCCCGCTCGGCGGGCAGCACCAGCCGGTACGGGTCGCAGCCCTCCTTCAGCTGCCCGGCCGCCGCCTCCATCAGCGGATCGGCACCCGGGCGCGGCTCGGCGCGCAGCACCACGGTGCCCCGCCTGCCGGGCGTGAGCGTCACCCCGGCGATCGCCTCCAGGGGGACACGGCGTTCCCCCAGGGCCTGGAACAGCTTCGGTGTTCGAATCCCCCGTTCGTAGCGGATGAGCACGGAGTCGGACTCGAACTCCCAGGCGGCATGAAATCCGGCCAGTACGTCACCCATACGGCTCATCGTATGCGGCACGAGCTCTTCCGTCCCTCCCCGTGCAAACCGGAGTTTCTGCGTCTTCTACGCGCGTCCGGCCGTCGTCGCCAGGGACAAATCCGCCCGGCATGTGTCGTCTTCTGCGGCGCAGGCGACCGTGCGGTATGCGCCAACACCGATCTCCGCGAAGTTCCGCAGGCTCTCCGTGCCCGGTACGAAGTAGCCGCTGTGCCCGTCGGCGCCCCGCGCGGACAGTACCCGCGCCCCGAACGCCGCGGACACCGGATCGGCGCCGTGCCCGAGGCCGCCGACCTCCAGGTACGGCACGTCCTGGATCCAGTCGTCGGCGTCCCGCATCGCCCACACACGGGCGGAGGTGCGGAGGTGGGCGGCGTTCTCGACGCGCATGCCGGGGCTGCCCGCCACCGCTATGTCGCTCACCCGGCGGGGCAGCGTGTCGGCGGCGAGGCCGCACACCACCGAGCCGTAGCTGTGGCAGAACAGGGAGACGGGGGCCCGGCCGGGCAGCGCCCGCAGCAGCGCGTTCAGCCGGACGGCCCCCTGTTCGGCGCGGGTCGCGGTGGCCGCCTCCATGCCGAGGCCGCTGGGGGAGGTGTAGTCGGCCCAGGCGATCACGGCCGTACGGGTGTCGGGGCTCACCCTGCGTTCGGCCGCGAGCAGGGACTCGGCCATGCCGACGGGTGCCGAGTACTTGCGGCGGGTGCGCTGGAAGGTGAGCAGTTCGGTGTCGACGCCGGGCACGACGACGGACACGCGCTCGGCGCGGTCGAGGTTCCCGAACACCTCGGCGATCCTGCCCGAGCCCGCCGGGTCGAAGGCGAGGATGTGGCGTTCGGGGCTGAGCAGCGACTCGTAGTGGTGCGCGCGCCGGCCGGCCTCGCGCTGCCCGGACAGGGACAGCCGTTTGTCGTGCATCCGCAGTCGCTCCACGGCGCGCGCCTTGCGGAGCGCCGCGCGGTTGGCGAGGTAGCGCAGTTCGACGGGGGCGCCGTTCATGTTGCCGACGGCGAGGGGGTAGCGGCGGGCCAGGCTCGCGCGCTGCCACTGGGTGAGCGAGGCGAAGAAGCGGGCCAGCCGGGCGGGCGCCGCCTGCGCGTCCGGCAGCCGGCGCCCGTCGATCCGGCCGTGCTCCCAGGCCGCGACCGACGCTTCGAGGGCCGTGGGTCCCCGCTGGTTGCGCAGGGCGGTCCAGCCGGTGGTCGCCAGCATCACGAACACGACAGCCAGGGCGAGCAGTGCGCGCCAGACGTTCAGTTGCGGGGAGGTGTCGAAGGAAGTCACTGGGAGGACACACTAGGAGAACGGGACGGCCTCGCGTGAATCCAGTGACACGGATCACGTTTCGATCATGCGTTACGGGATTGCGCCCGCCCGTCAGGCCTCAGAGGGTTCCGTCCGTCCGGACCCGGGGCGGCTCCGCCAGTCGCCGGTGAGCGCGGGTTCCACCTGGTCGAGGTAGGAGGCGGTCAGGTCGCGCAGCGCCGCGAGGCCGGCGTCGTCCCGCGCCGACCAGATCCGTTCGGTCACCCGCATCACCGCCCCGAAGACGGCCACGACCACGCGGGGCCGGGGGTCCACGTCCACGTCGAGGTTCTCGCGGACGGCGATGACGCGGGCGATCTCCTCCTCCAGCTCCGTCGCACGCCGCAGATGGGCGGCGAGCAGGGCGGGCGTCGACTCGATCACCCGGTAGAAGCGCATGTGCAGGTCGAGCGGGACCAGCTGCTCGATGGTCTCGCCGATGCTGCCCCAGCTGTCCACGAGGGCCTGGCGCATCGCGTCCAGCGGTGCCTCGCCGGGCGGGCGGCGGCGTACGGCGTCGACGAAGTGCGACTCCGCGAGCCGCGACACGAAGAAGGCCGCCTCCTCCTTGCTGGCGAAGTAGCGGAAGAAGGTGCGCTGCGAGACATCGGCCGCCTCGGCGATGTCGTCGACCGTCGTCCCCTCGTAACCCCGCTCGGTGAACAACTCCAGCGCGGAGCGCAGCAGCGCGTCCCGGGTGCGTTGCTTCTTGCGTTCGCGCAGGCCCGGAGAGGGTGCTGTGTCCGCCATCTTCAAAAGGTCGCTCCTCGCGTCGGCCCCGGCGTGTTGCCGCGCTGCCTTTTCGTAGTGTTTCCGCAGTTCAGGCTATAGGGAGATGTCGTGTCAGTTACTGACCAATGAATTGGTTTGTCAACTGTCAGCGACTGTCACTAGCCTCGAATGTATGACTAGTCAGACCACCATCGACAAGACGGGGTCGGGGGGCGGGGGAGCGTCGTCCGGCCCGTCGGGCCCCGCACCGGCCAGCGGACTGCGCGGCCACCCGTGGCTCACCCTCGTCACCGTCGCTGTAGGGGTCATGATGGTGGCCCTCGACGGCACCATCGTGGCCATCGCCAACCCGGCCATCCAGAACGACCTGAAGGCCAGCTTCGCCGACGTCCAGTGGATCACCAACGCCTACTTCCTCGCCCTCGCGGTCTCCCTGATCACCGCGGGCAAGCTCGGTGACCGTTTCGGACACCGGCAGACCTTCCTCATAGGCGTGGTCGGCTTCGCCGCCGCGTCCGGTGCCATCGGGCTGTCCGACACCATCCCGCTGGTCGTCGCCTTCCGAGTGCTCCAGGGCCTGTTCGGCGCCCTGCTGATGCCGGCCGCGCTCGGTCTGCTGCGGGCCACCTTCCCGGCCGAGAAGCTCAACATGGCCATCGGCATCTGGGGCATGGTCATCGGTGCCTCCACCGCGGGCGGCCCGATCCTCGGCGGTGTGCTGGTCGAGCACGTCAACTGGCAGTCCGTGTTCTTCATCAACGTGCCGGTGGGCGTTCTCGCCGTCGTCCTCGGCGTCATGATCCTTCTGGACCACCGTGCGGAGAACGCGCCGCGCTCCTTCGACGTCCTCGGTATCGCGCTGCTCTCCGCCGCGATGTTCTGCCTGGTCTGGGCGCTCATCAAGGCGCCCGAGTGGGGCTGGGGCGACGGCATGACGTGGCTGTTCCTCGTCGCCTCCGTCGCGGGCTTCGGGCTCTTCGCCTTCTGGGAGACGAAGGTCAAGGAGCCGCTGATCCCGCTGGCGCTGTTCCGTTCGGTGCCGCTGTCGGCGGGTGTGGTGCTGATGGTCATGATGGCGATCGCCTTCATGGGCGGCCTGTTCTTCGTGACGTTCTACCTCCAGAACGTGCACGGTATGGGCCCGATCGACGCCGGCCTGCACCTGCTGCCGCTCACCGGCATGATGATCGTCGGCTCCCCGCTGGCCGGCGCGATGATCACCAAGTTCGGTCCGCGTATCCCGCTCGCGGGCGGCATGGCGTTCACCGCGCTCGCCATGTACGGCATGTCGACCCTGGAGACGGACACCGGCAGCGGCCTCATGTCGCTCTGGTTCGCCCTGCTCGGTCTCGGACTCGCGCCCGTCATGGTCGGCGCCACCGAGGTCATCGTCGGCAACGCGCCGATGGAGCTGTCCGGTGTCGCCGGTGGTCTCCAGCAGGCGGCGATGCAGATCGGCGGCAGCCTGGGTACGGCCGTGCTCGGCGCCGTGATGGCCTCCAAGGTCGACAGCGACCTGGAGGGCAACTGGGCGGACGCCGGCCTTCCGAAGCTGGCGCCCGAGCAGCTGGGCCAGGCCTCCGAGGCGGTCCAGGTCGGTGTGCCGCCGGTGGCCGAGGGCATGCCGGAACAGATGGCCGCGAAGGTCACGGAGGTCGCCCACGACACCTTCATGTCCGGCATGAGCCTGGCGTCGCTCGTCGCCGCCGGCGTCGCCGCCGTGGCCGTGCTGGTCGCGTTCCTCACCAAGCGCGGTGAGAACGCGGAGGCCGGCGCGGGAGTGGGCCACATCTGACGGAGAGCGTACGGCGGGGGGGGGGGGGGGGGGGGGGGGGGGGGGGGGGGGGGGGGGGGGGGGTGGGGGGGGGGGGGGGGTGGGGTGTGGGGGGGGGGGGGGGGGTGCCATACG
>NZ_JBVJVN010000002.1:0-23746 GCF_055603605.1 Streptomyces sp. NPDC037271 | reverse complement strand
AAGAGGAAGGCGGGAGCGAGGATCAACCACCCCCACCAACCCCCCCCCCCCCCCCCCCCCCCCCCCCCCCCCCCCCCCCTCCGCCCTTTTCCGGCCCTGTTCGCCTATCCGGGTGACAGGGTCGGCGAACCCTCCCCTCCGGCGAACCTCGCAGGTCACAGTGGGTCAGGTCCTCCGGAGGGCACGGAGGGCGAGAGGCTGCGGCGCGCTGCTGGAGGGGGGCAGCGCGCAGGCAGCGCGTTCGCGGCAGGCATGAGGCGCCGCAGAGGGGTACCCGAACTCCACGAAGAGTTCAGGGAGTTGACGATGGCGAGCTTCGGACAGAGAGCGCGCGGGCACCCCCGCTCACGTGGCCGGACGTGGTCACGGACCGGGCCGGACCGCGCGACGCTCGCAGTCGTCGGAGTCATCTGCGCGATCGCCGGGTTCTTCGTGCTGGGGATCGTCCTCGGCCCCGTCGCGGTCGTCTGCGGCCGGCTCGCCATGGGCCGAAGCCGGGCGGGATCCCGCCCGGTACCGGCCGTGGTCGCCCTGGTCCTGGGTGTCATCGACACGGTCCTGGCGGTCGTCCGGCTCCTCGGAGCGACGACCCCGGGCCACGGCATGCTCTGACACCCCCGCGAGCCTTTAGGCCGGCGAGCCGCCGGTGTTCCGGATCATCTGCTGGAGCACTTTCAGTGTCGTGACGTAATCGGCGTCGTCGATGCCCTGGTGGATGTGGTCCCGGATGGCCGGCGTGTGCTGCTGGAGGCCCGTACGAGCCTCCTCGCCCGCCGCGGTGATCCATAGCCGCCCCTCGGCGTCGCGGGTCAGCCGGCCGCGCTCCAGCAGGACCTCCGCCTCCTTCCCCAGGTCGTCCTCGGGCCTGAGGTACGAGCTCATGGCCTGCTGGAGTTCGGAGACGGTCATGCCGCGGCCGTCGGGGGAGATGTCGTTCTTCGACAGGTTGCGCAGCAGCCAGAACTGAGGCTGGGTGAAGCCCAGTTCGGCCTGCCGGTCCCGGATGAACGAAATGATGGCCTCATAGGCCATTCCGGTCCAGTACCCGGCGGGCTGCGCGGCGAGTTCGGCGTCGGTCGTGGGTGGTGTCGTCATGCGTGGTGCTCCCTCAGGAGTGACTGACGTAATGACTGAAGGAATGGCTGAAGGAATGACTGATGGAATGACTGACGGAATGGCTGATGATGCGAGCACGCTAAGACCTCGAGCGAAGTCGAGGTCAAGGTCGGGGCCGGTTCCGGCTCGGCGCCGTGAACGCCCGGTTCGCTCCGTCACCCGGCGACCGGATGTTCCTCGCCGCGACCGCCCCACCCGCGGCCCGCACCGCAAGGACCCCGAGGAACAGACGTGAGGGGCGGCGGAGCCGCAGCCCCACCGCCCCTCACACCACCCGTCTGCGCGCTACGCGCTACGCGTCACCACCCGCGACCCCCGGATCCGCCGCCGCGACATCCAGCAGCCGGTACCGGTCGATCGCCTGCTTCAGCACCGAACGGTCGACCTTCCCCTCCCGCGCCAGCTCCGTCAGCACCCCCACCACGATCGACTGCGCGTCGATGTGGAAGAAGCGCCGCGCCGCCCCGCGCGTGTCCGCGAAGCCGAACCCGTCCGCGCCCAGCGACTGGTACGTCCCCGGCACCCACCGCGCGATCTGGTCCGGAACCGACCTCATCCAGTCGGACACCGCCACGAACGGTCCCTGCGCACCGGCCAGCTTCCGTGTCACGTACGGCACCTGCTGCTCCTCCTCGGGATGCAGCAGGTTGTGCTCCTCGCACGCCACCGCCTCCCGCCGCAACTCGTTCCAGGAGGTCGCCGACCAGACGTCGGCGCGCACGTTCCACTCGTCGGCGAGGATCCGCTGGGCCTCGACCGCCCACGGCACCGCGACCCCGGACGCCATGATCTGCGCCGGAATGGAACCGGAGGTCCCCTCGCTGAAGCGGTACACGCCCTTGAGGATGCCCTCGACGTCCACGTTCTCGGGCTCGGCCGGATGCTGGATCGGCTCGTTGTAGACGGTGAGGTAGTAGAAGACGTCCTCGCCGTGCGGGTGCTGCTCGTCCCCGCCGTACATCCGGCGCAGACCGTCCTCGACGATGTGCGCGATCTCGAAGCCGAAGGCCGGGTCGTAGGCGACACAGGCCGGGTTGGTGGACGCCAGCAGCTGCGAGTGGCCGTCCGCGTGCTGGAGACCCTCACCGGTCAGAGTCGTACGGCCCGCGGTCGCACCCAGTACGAAACCTCGCGACAGTTGGTCGCCCATCTGCCAGAACTGGTCACCGGTGCGCTGGAAGCCGAACATCGAGTAGAAGACGTAGACCGGGATGAGTGGCTCGCCGTGCGTGGCGTACGCCGATCCGGCCGCGATCAGCGAGGCCGTGCAGCCGGCCTCGGAGATGCCGTCGTGCAGCATCTGCCCGGTCGGCGCCTCCTTGTAGGCGAGCAGCAGATCCCGGTCCACGGACTCGTACTGCTGCCCGAGCGGGTTGTAGATCTTCGCGCTCGGGAAGAACGAGTCCATGCCGAAGGTGCGGTACTCGTCCGGCGCGATCAGTACGAACCGCTTGCCGATCTCCTTGTCCCGCATGAGGTCTTTCAGCAGCCGCACAAAGGCCATCGTCGTCGCGATGGACTGCTGGCCCGACCCCTTCTTCACGGTCGCGTACGTCTTGCCGTCCGGCAGCGCCAGGGGCTTCGAGCGCACGACGCGGGTCGGGACGTAGCCGCCGAGACCCAGGCGGCGGTCGTGCATGTACTGCATCTCCTCGGTGTCCCGGCCCGGGTGGTAGTACGGCGGCGGGCCGGACTCCAGCTCCTTGTCGGAGATCGGCAGGTGCAGCCGGTCGCGGAAGCGCTTGAGGTCGTCGACCGTCAGCTTCTTCATCTGGTGCGTGGCGTTGCGGCCCTCGAAGTTCGGGCCGAGCGTCCAGCCCTTGATCGTCTTGGCGAGGATGACCGTCGGCTGGCCCTTGTGCTCCAGGGCCGCCTTGTACGCCGCGTAGATCTTCCGGTGGTCGTGACCGCCGCGCCCCAGGTGCAGGATCTGATCGTCGGTCATGCTCTCGACCATCGCGCGCAGCCGGTGGTCGTCGCCGAAGAAGTGCTCGCGGATGTAGGCGCCGGACTCCGTGGCGTACGTCTGGAACTGGCCGTCCGGGGTGGTGTTCATGCGGTTGACCAGCACGCCGTCGCGGTCCTGCGCGAGCAGCGGGTCCCAGGTGCGGTCCCACACCAGCTTGATGACGTTCCAGCCGGCGCCCCGGAAGACCGACTCCAGCTCCTGGATGATCTTGCCGTTGCCGCGCACCGGGCCGTCGAGGCGCTGCAGGTTGCAGTTGACGACGAAGGTCAGGTTGTCCAGGCCCTCACGGGCGGCGATGGACAGCTGGCCCAGCGACTCCGGCTCGTCCATCTCGCCGTCACCGAGGTAGGCCCACACGTGCGAGCGGGACGTGTCCGCGATGCCGCGCGCGTGCATGTAGCGGTTCATCCGCGCCTGGTAGATCGCGCCGATCGGACCGAGGCCCATCGACACCGTCGGGAACTCCCAGAAGTCCGGCATCGACCGCGGGTGCGGATACGACGACAGGGCGTGCGGCGCCTTCGACTTCTCCTGCCGGAACCCGTCGAGGTGCTCCTCGCTGAGCCGGTCCAGCAGGTACGCGCGCGCGTAGATGCCCGGCGAGGCGTGCCCCTGGAAGAAGACCTGGTCGCCGCCGTCGCCCTCGTCCTTGCCGCGGAAGAAGTGGTTGAAGCCCACGTCGTACAGGGAGGCCGAGGAGGCGAAGGTCGCGATGTGACCGCCGACGCCGATACCGGGGCGCTGCGCGCGTGAGACCATCACAGCGGCGTTCCACCGGGTGGCGTTGAGGATCTTGCGTTCGATCTCCTCGTTGCCGGGGAAGAACGGCTCGCTCTTGGTCGGGATGGTGTTCACGTAGTCCGTGCTGCGCATCTCGGGCACGGCCACGCGCTTCTCGCGGGCCCGCTCGATCAGCCGCAGCATCAGATAGCGGGCCCGTTCCCGGCCCCGCTCGTCGACGGCGGCGTCGAGGGAGTCGAGCCACTCCTGGGTCTCCTCGGGGTCGAAGTCAGGAACCTGACTCGGAAGGCCACCAATGATGATCGGATTGCGATCACTGCGATCACTGCGATCGGATGCGGAAGCCACGCTGTTCCTTCGCTGTCGGAGGGCCAGTTTGCCGGGTGTCGCGCCGATTCCCCGCCGATTCCCCATCGTGTACCTCGCGGGGCCAAACGTCATCTGTACCGTGGGGTAACCGATTCCCCCATGGGAGTCGGGGGCACGTTCATTCGAGTCTCGTACCCACACATGGTTCCCAAATACGCAAACGGGGCAGATAGGTGTGGTGTACGTCACCTTTGGTCGGGATGGCATGGCTGGAGTTGCGGCGACACGGCCGGGATCGTCACCGTTTCGGCGGTCCCAGTCGCCGGGTACTTGCGCGATCCGCCCCGCCCGTGTGGACTACGGCCAATGCTTCGCGCACGCGCGTGGCTGAGATATTCACCAAGACATGATCAGGAGGCAACCCGTGAGCGCGACCGCGGACCACGCGGAGGAGCGGACGAACCCTGCCGTCAGGCTGGGGTTCCAGCCCGGGCAGGTGGTCCAGGAGATCGGCTACGACGACGACGTCGACCAGGAGCTCCGCGAGGCCATTGAGGGCGCCGTCGAGGGCGAGCTGGTGGACGAGGACTACGAGGACGTGGCCGATGCCGTCGTGCTGTGGTTCCGTGACGACGACGGCGACCTGACGGATGCGCTGGTGGATGCCACCACGTACATCGAGGAGGGCGGGGCGATCCTGCTCCTCACGCCGAAGACCGGCCGTTCGGGGTACGTCGAGGCCAGCGACATTTCGGAAGCCGCGACGACGGCCGGACTGACGGCCGCCAAGAGCGTCAGCGTCGGAAAGGACTGGAGCGGCAGCCGGCTGGCGACGCCCAAGGCCGCCAAGTCCAAGCGGTAGCCGGCCCGGCTCCGCACCACACCCGGACCTCGTACGGGCCGACCGCCGTCGGCCCGTCCGCGGACCCGCGATGATCCCTGCGTAGGGTGGTTCCCAGCGAACCACCCTACGAAGGGACGAACAGGACATGACGCTCCAGGTCGGCGACAAGGCCCCCGACTTCGAACTCAAGGACAACCACGGCGCGACCGTCCGGCTGTCCGACTTCCATGGCCGGAAGAACGTCGTGCTGCTCTTCTACCCGTTCGCCTTCACCGGTGTGTGCACCGGCGAGCTGTGCGAGGTGCGCGACAACCTGCCGCAGTTCTCCGACCGGGACACCCAGGTGCTCGCCGTCTCCAACGACTCCATCCACACCCTGCGCGTCTTCGCCGAGCAGGAGGGCCTGGAGTACCCGCTGCTGTCCGACTTCTGGCCGCACGGCAACGTCTCGCGCGCGTACGGCGTCTTCGACGAGGACAAGGGCTGCGCCGTCCGGGGCACCTTCATCATCGACCAGGAGGGCATCGTGCGCTGGACCGTCCGCAACGGCCTGCCGGACGCCCGTGACCTGGCCGAGTACGTGAAGGCGCTCGACGCCCTGTGACCCGCACCTGAGCGACGCGTGATCGACACCCTGTGATTTGTCGGCTTCAGGGCCTGCGGTGAACGGGAACCCGTCACTAGGATCGACTCGTTGATCCGGTATCCGCAAAGACATCCGACGGTCGACATCCGACGCTCGACATTCAACGCACTTCGGGGCTTCCCGCCCCTGGACACCAATGGAGGACTCGTGGGAGTCAGCCTCAGCAAGGGCGGCAACGTATCGCTGACCAAGGAGGCCCCCGGCCTGACCGCGGTCATCGTCGGTCTGGGGTGGGACATCCGCACCACGACCGGTACCGACTTCGACCTCGACGCCAGCGCGATGCTGCTGAACAGCGGCGGCAAGGTCGCCAGCGACGCGCACTTCATCTTCTTCAACAACCTGAAGAGCCCGGACGGATCGGTCGAGCACACCGGCGACAACCTCACCGGTGAGGGCGAGGGCGACGACGAGCAGATCAAGGTCGACCTCGCCGGAGTCCCCGCCGACATCGAGAAGATCGTCTTCCCGGTCTCGATCTACGACGCCGAGAACCGCCAGCAGTCCTTCGGCCAGGTGCGCAACGCGTTCATCCGCGTCGTCAACCAGGCCGGCGGCGCCGAGATCGCCCGTTACGACCTGAGCGAGGACGCCTCCACGGAGACCGCCATGGTCTTCGGCGAGCTCTACCGCCACGGTGCGGAGTGGAAGTTCCGCGCCATCGGCCAGGGCTACGCGTCCGGCCTGCGCGGCATCGCCCAGGACTTCGGCGTGAACGTCTGACGCACCCACGTGAACGTCTGACGTACCCATACGTCCGAGGTGGCGGCCTCGACCGTCACGTCCGAGGTGGCGGCCTCGACTGTCACGTCCGAGGTGGCGGCCTCGACTGTCACGTCCGAGGCGACGGCCTCGACTGTCACGCCCGAGGAACGGCCTCGACCGTCCGGCGCCGCACGGTTTACGTGCGGCGCCGGACGTGCAGGAAACCCGAGAACCATCACCCGGGGAGGGATCACCATGGGCGTCACGCTGGCCAAGGGCGGCAACGTCTCCCTGTCCAAGGCCGCACCGAACCTCACACAGGTACTGGTCGGGCTCGGCTGGGACGCGCGTTCCACCACCGGAGCACCCTTCGACCTCGACGCCAGCGCACTGGCGTGCAGCAGTGGCCGGGTGCTCGGCGACGAGTGGTTCGTCTTCTACAACCAGCTCAAGAGCCCGGACGGCTCCATCGAGCACACCGGCGACAACCTCACCGGCGAGGGCGACGGTGACGACGAGTCGGTGCTGATCGACCTCTCCGCGGTGCCGGCACACTGCGACAAGATCGTCTTCCCGGTCTCCATCCACATGGCCGACGAACGCGGCCAGACCTTCGGCCAGGTCAGCAACGCCTTCATCCGGGTCGTCAACCAGGCCGACGGCCAGGAACTCGCCCGTTACGACCTCAGCGAGGACGCCTCCACGGAGACCGCGATGATCTTCGGCGAGCTCTACCGCTATCAGGGAGAGTGGAAGTTCCGTGCCGTGGGACAGGGGTACGCGTCGGGGCTCCGGGGCATCGCTCTAGACTTCGGAGTCAACGTTTCGTAAAGCCGCGTACGGCGCGGGGGAGCCCCGTACACATACGATTGGGTAGCCAGTGGTTCTGAAAACCTTCGGGTGGTCGTTCGCGGTCACCGCGCTCGGCCTGGTGGCCGCGATCTTCTACGGGGGGTGGACCGCCTTCGGCGTCGTGGCGATCCTGTCCGTCCTGGAGATCTCGCTGTCCTTCGACAACGCGGTGGTCAACGCCGGGATCCTGAAGAAGATGAATGCCTTCTGGCAGAAGATCTTCCTCACCATCGGCATCCTGATCGCCGTCTTCGGCATGCGCCTGGTCTTCCCGGTCGTGATCGTGGCGGTCAGCGCGTCGCTCGGCCCGATCGAGGCCGTCGACCTCGCCCTGACCGACAAGGACCGCTACCAGGAGCTGGTGACCGACGCGCATCCGTCGATCGCCGCCTTCGGTGGCATGTTCCTCCTGATGATCTTCCTGGACTTCATCTTCGAGGACCGGGACATCAAGTGGCTGGGATGGCTGGAGCGGCCGCTGGCCAAGCTCGGCAAGGTCGACATGCTGTCGGCCTGCATCGCCCTGGTCGTGCTGCTGATCTCCGCGATCACCTTCGGCGCCCACGCCCACCAGCACGGCGGCGCCCATGTCGACAAGGCGGAGACGGTCCTGCTGTCCGGCGTCGCCGGTCTGATCACCTACCTGGTCGTCGGCGGCCTCTCCGGCTTCTTCGAGGACAAGCTCGAGGAAGAGGAGGAGCGCGAGCACGAGGCCGAAGAGGCGGCCGAACGCGCCGGCAAGCCCAAGTCGGCCGTGAAGCTGGCCGGCAAGGCCGCGTTCTTCATGTTCCTCTACCTGGAGGTCCTGGACGCGTCGTTCTCCTTCGACGGTGTCATCGGCGCCTTCGCCATCACCAACGACATCGTGCTGATGGCCCTCGGCCTCGGCATCGGCGCCATGTACGTGCGGTCCCTGACCGTCTACCTGGTCCGCGAGGGCACCCTCGACGACTACGTCTACCTGGAGCACGGCGCGCACTACGCCATCGGCGCCCTCGCCATCGTCCTCCTGGTGACCATCCAGTACGAGATCAACGAGTTCATCACCGGCATGATCGGCGTGGTCCTCATCGGCGCCTCCTTCTGGTCCTCCGTGCGCCGCAACAAGCGGCTCGCCGCGGCCGGGGGAGAGGGCGGCAAGGAGAAGGCGGAGGTCTCCTCCGGGGTGTGAAACGTTGCTGTTCCCGGGCCGGGTTCGCCCCCGGTGTACCTGCTCCTACGGTGTGAACACGGTCCGGGTGAGGAACGCTCTGTGCGGGGCGGCCGACGAGGACGACTCCTCGGGGCCGCCCCGTCGGCGGTCCGCGGCCGGTGGAACGAGCGAAGGTGGGGGCGGGAATGGGTTTCTTGGACGGTCTGTGGCGCGGTCGCGAGGCCGAGTTCGACTCGGGCAGCGCGGCGACCAACTCCATCCAGCTGACCAAACGGCACAGTCAGGTCTCCCTGACCAAACAGGGCGCGGCCACCGGCCACCTGCGCGTCAACCTCGCCTGGCGGATGCGGACCTCGGACATCATGGGTGCGCAGCGTGAGAGCCTGCTGCGGCACCCCTTCAAGGCGCTCAAGCCCCCCGAGGTCGTCGGCCACAGCCAGAGCATGGTCAACGTCGACCTGGACCTCGGCTGCCTCTACGAGCTCCAGGACGGCACCCGCGGCGTCGTCCAGCCGCTCGGCGGCTTCCTGGGCGACGCCAACGGCCCGCCCTACGTCAAGCTCAGCGGCGACGACCGGTTCGGCTCGGCCTCCGGCGAGACGCTCTACATCAACCTCGACCACCGGGACGCCATCAAGCGCCTCCTGCTCTTCGCCTACATCTACGACCAGACCCCGGCCTTCGACCGGACGCACGCCATCGTCACGCTCTACCCGAGCAACGGCCCCCGCATCGAGATAGGCCTCGACGAGCGCCACCCGCAGGCCCGGTCCTGCGCCGTGGTGATGATCGAGAACATCAAGGGTGAGATCTTCGTCCGGCGCGAGGTGAAGTTCGTGTACGGCTTCCAGGGCGAGCTGGACCGCCTGTACGGGTGGGGCCTGCAGTGGGGCCGGGGACACAAGAACAAGGCGGAACGCTGAGCCCGACGCCCGTACCGCCGAGACGCCGCGCGTGCTGCTCGGGTACCCGCCGCGCGTGCTGCTCGGGTCTCCACGCGTGTCCCGCTAGGGCGTCCACGCGTGTCCCGCTCAGGTGGTTACCGCCCGATGAACTGAGGTCCCTGCGGCGGCAGCCGGAAGTCCGGATCGGGAGCCCCGGTGACCGGTGGCGGGTAGCCGTAGCCGGCCTGTGCGCCGGTGCCCCCCGCCGCGGCCGGCGCCTGCGGGTACCCATACCCGGCGCGTCCGGCCGGCTGTGGGTAGCCGTAGGCCGGCTGTGACGTCGGCGGCTGCTGCGGGTATCCGTACGCGGGCTGCGCCGGTACCCCTGCGGGCTGCGCCGGTGCCCCCGTGGGCTGCTCGGGAGGCAGTGGCCGCGAGATCTCCGGCACGGGCTGGACGGTCGTCGGCTCGTCGGGACCGACCACCGGCGGGACGGACGCGGACTGGGCGGAAGTGTGCGGGGACGGTTCGGGCCGGCGGGCCGACATGGGGTCGTCCGCCCCTTCCGACTCGTCCACCGAGATGCCGAAGTCGGTCGCCAGGCCCTTCAGCCCGTTCGAATAGCCCTCACCCAGCGCCCGGAACTTCCAGCCCTCCCCACGCCGGTACAGCTCACCGCAGATCAGCGCCGTCTCCTCGCCCGTCTCCGGCTTGACGTCGAAGTACGCCAGGGGTTCCGCGTCGGCGGCCGTCGCGTCGTACAGCAGGATGCGCAGCGACCGGACCCGGTCGAAGGCGGCGCCGTCCGCCGAAGCGACCAGCAAAATCCGGCCCACCGAGGACTCGACCCCGGGGAGGTCTGTCTGGATCGTATCGGTCAGGCCCTCGGCGACCCGCTTCTTGCCGAGCCGCCAGACCTGACCCGAAGGGTGCCGGGGCTGGTTGTAGAAAACGAAGTCCTCGTCGGAACGCACGCGGTCGTCCGGACCCAGCAACAACGCGGAGGCGTCGATGTCGGGGACCCCCTGCCCGGGTGTCCAGCGCAGCACGGCGCGTACCGTGGTGGCTTGCAGCGGGACGTTCGACCCCTTCAGCATCGCGTGCGTCATGCCGTCATCCTGCCTTCTCGGTCCTGGTCACGACAACGCGGGGGCGGGTACGCGGGTCGTGTCCGCTCACCCCGGGTCGCCGCCGCCGACATGCCCGGGTTACCTCGAATTCATGCCCGGTGGGAACCTCCGACATGGATACGTACGTACTATTACCGGCCACCTTTGGACAGTTCACAGGTCGCCCAGACACCACGGGGGAGTTTTGATGCGTCATTTCGGACAGATTGCCCCTGATGTGCGGAAGCGTCTCTTCCACCAGGAGCCCTGCACCTTCACGGCGGACTCCCCGGCGCGGCTGCTGTCCGCGGCCCTGGGCGCCACGCTCTACAGCCCGGCCACCCGGCCCAGGCTCGCCGACGACATCCTCAAACAGAGCGCGAGCGGCGTGGTGTCGATGGTGCTGTGCCTGGAGGACTCGATCGACGACGCCGACGTACCGGTCGGCGAGGAGAACCTCGTCCGTCAGCTCACGGCCCTGGCAGAACTCCCCCCAGCTCGCGGCACCGCTCGAGCAGGGGAGCCCTCCCTCGACGCCGACATCCCCCTGCTGTTCGTCCGGGTCCGCACCCCCGAGCAGATACCCGACCTCGTACGGCGCCTCGGACCCGCCGTAGGGCTGCTGTCCGGTTTCGTGCTGCCCAAGTTCACCGAGGAACGCGGCATGCCCTTCCTGGAGGCGCTCTCCGCCGCCGAGGCGGCCAGTGGCCGCAGGCTCTTCGCCATGCCCGTGCTGGAGTCCCCGGACCTGCTGTACCGGGAGTCCCGGGTGCAGACGCTGGAGGGCATCTTCCGGGCGGTCGACAAGTACCGCGACCGCGTGCTCGCCCTCCGTCTCGGCGTGACCGACTTCTGCTCCTCCTACGGGCTGCGCCGGGGCCCCGACATGACGGCGTACGACGTCCAGATCGTCGCCTCCGTGATCGCCGACGTGGTGAACATGCTCGCCCGGGCCGACGGCACCGGATTCACGGTCACCGGGCCGGTCTGGGAGTACTTCCGCGTCCAGGAGAGGATGTTCAAACCGCAACTGCGGCAGAGCCCCTTCCTGGAGGTGCAGGCCGTCGAACTGCGTCAGAAGCTGATCGAGCACGCGATGGACGGCCTGCTGCGGGAAATCTCCCTGGACCGCGCCAACGGCCTGCTGGGCAAGACCTGCATCCACCCCTCGCACGTGCTCCCCGTGCACGCACTGTCCGTCGTCAGCCACGAGGAGTTCAGCGACGCCCAGGACATCCTGCGTCCCGAACGCGGCGGCGGGGGTGTGCTGAGGTCCGCCTACACGAACAAGATGAACGAGGTGAAGCCCCACCGGGCCTGGGCCGAGCGCACGCTGCTGCGCGCCGAGGTCTTCGGGGTGGCGAACGAGGACATCGGCTTCGTGGAACTGCTCGCCGCCGGCCTGTCCGACTGAACGCAAGGAAGCCATGACCGACGCAAGGAAGCCATGACCGACGCAAGGAATCCATGACCGACGCAAGGGCCCATGCCACGGTGGACAACGGGAGGCACGAGTACATGACCGAGAGGGCGCGCGCGCAGAAGGGCGCCGGAGTCTGGTCCGGCAGCTGGGTCGCCGAGCGGCTGGGCGTCGAGCTCACCGGTGACGACACGCTGACCGGCCTGCTGGGACTCGCCCTGCGCCGCAACCCCAAGCGCGCGCACCTGCTCGTCTCCAACGTGCTCGGCAAGCACGTCCCGCAGTCGCCCTCCGTCGTGTACGGCCACGGCGTCGCCCTCGGCCGCCGGGTCCGCGAACTGCTCGGCGCCGAAGCGGCCGAGAGCGCGGTCGTCCTCGGCTACGCGGAGACCGCCACCGGCCTCGGCCACTCGGTCGCCGACGGCCTGGGGCCCGCCCCGTACCTGCACTCCACCCGCCGTCCGGTCACCGGCGTCGCCCGGGCGGGCGGCTTCGAGGAGTCCCACTCGCATGCCACCTCCCACCTCCTGCTGCCCGAGAACCCGGCGCTGCTGGCCGGTGACGGGCCGCTGGTCCTCGTCGACGACGAGTTCTCCACCGGCAACACGGTCCTCAACACCGTCCGCGCCCTGCACGAGCGCTATCCCCGCAAGCGGTACGTCGTGGTGGCCCTCGTCGACATGCGCTCGCCCGCCGACGCCGGCCGGCTGGAGGACTTCGCCCGGGAGATCGGCGCCCGCGTGGACCTGGTGACGGCCGCCTCGGGCACGGTCCGGCTGCCGGAGGGCGTACTGGAGAAGGGACAGGAACTGGTCGCCCGGTACGAGGCTCGCGCTGCCGAGCCGATCCCGGAAGGCCCGGCCACAGGGACGTCCGACGCCGACGTCGACGCCGCGGCAGTCGGCCCCGCAGCGGTCGCCGGCAGCGCCACAGTGGGACCGGCCGGGGAACGTTCGCTTGCCGGTGCCGGTGCCGGTGCCGGTGCCGGTGCCGAGCCTGGCCCCGGCCACGCGTCCGACTCCCAAAGCGCCGCTGCCAGTGCCGCCGATCCCGCCCCGGTCCGCCCGGGAGCACACGCACACGGTGCCACCGCCCGCCCCGGGGTGCCCACCCGGCCTTCCCCCGGCTCGATCGCGCGCGTCGAACTGCGGTGGCCCGGCGGGCTCCCCGACGGGGGACGGCACGGATTCACGGCCGCACAGCGAGACCGGCTGGAGAATGCCCTGCCCGGCATGGCGGAGCGGATCACCGAGGCGCTGCCCGCAGGCGCCCGCCGCGTGCTCGTCCTCGGCTTCGAGGAGCTGATGTACGCCCCGCTGCGCCTGGCCCACGCGCTGGAGCAGACCGCCGACGCCGACGTGCGCTACTCCACCACCACCCGCTCTCCGGTCCTCGCGGTCGACGACCCCGGGTACGCGATACGCACCCGCCTCGTCTTTCCCGCACACGACGACCCGGCCGACGGCCCCGGCGAGCGCTACGCCTACAACGTCGCGGGAGCCGGCTTCGACGCCGTCGTCGCCGTCGTCGACTCGGCCGCCGACACCCCCGCGCTGCACGCGCCCGACGGTCTGCTGGCCCGGCTCGCCGACCACGTTCCGCACGTTCTGCTCGCGGTCGTTCCGTCGTACGTCCCGCACGCCCCGCATGCCTCCGAAAGGCCCTCCATGCTGCCCGAGCCCCTGCGTGGTCCCGACTTCTCCTCGTACGCGCCCGACGAGGTCGGCTGGCTGCTCCAGGACCTCTCGGACGTGACGCTGGAGGCACCGACCGAGGAGCGCGAGGAAGCGATCCAGAGCGGCGGCGCGCACTACGCGGAGTCGCTGCCCGTGGAGTACCAGCCCAGCGAGCAGTACCAGGAGCTGTTCCACGCCGCCCTGGAGACGTCCGCCGCCCGGCTGGCCCGCGCCGTCGGAGCCGTCACCGAGATCGTGCTCGCGGAGCGGTCGCCCCGCCCCGTCCTGGTCTCGCTCGCCCGCGCGGGCACACCCGTCGGCATCCTGATGCGCCGCTGGGCGCAGTTCCGCCATGGTCTCGACCTTCCTCACTACGCCGTGTCGATCGTCCGGGGCCGCGGCATCGACGCCAACGCGCTGCGCTGGCTGGCCGACCGACACGACCCCGCCGACGTCGTCTTCGTCGACGGCTGGACCGGCAAGGGCGCCATCACCCGCGAACTCGCCGCCGCCCTGCGCGACTTCGAGGCCTCCGACGGCATCACCGGTTTCGACCCGGAGATCGCCGTGCTGGCCGACCCCGGTTCCTGCGTACGCACCTACGGCACCCGCGACGACTTCCTCATCCCCTCCGCCTGCCTCAACTCCACGGTCTCCGGCCTGATATCCCGCACCGTGCTCCGCGCCGACCTCGTCGGCCGGCACGACTTCCACGGCGCGAAGTTCTACCGCGACCTCGCCGGCGCCGACCTGTCGCCGGCCTTCCTCGACGCCGTCTCCGCCCGCTTCCCGGACGTCGCCGACACGGTCGAAGCCCAGGCCAAGGAGCTTCTCTCCGCCGACCGCACCCCCACCTGGGAGGGCTGGGCCGCCGTCGAGCGCATCAGCGAGGAGTACGGCATCCACGACGTGAACCTCGTCAAGCCCGGCGTCGGTGAGACCACCCGCGTGATGCTGCGCCGCGTGCCCTGGAAGGTGCTGGCCCGGGCCGGCGCCGGCGCCGACCTGGACCACGTACGCCTGCTGGCCGAACAGCGGGGCGTACCCGTGGAGGAGGTCGCCGACCTGCCCTACACCTGTGTCGGGCTGATCCACCCCAAGTACACGCGGGGCGCCACCGGCGCCGACGGCAAGGCGGTGGCGCTCTGATGCCGGTGCTCGTCGCGAGCGACCTCGACCGCACGCTCATCTACTCCGCCGCCGCGCTCGGGCTGACCATGCCCGACCTGCGGGCACCCCGGCTGCTGTGCGTGGAGGTCTACGAGAGCAAACCCCTCTCCTACATGACCGAGACGGCAGCCGGGCTGCTGACCGACCTCGGCGACACGGCGGTCTTCGTGCCGACCACCACCCGGACCCGCGCCCAGTACCAGCGCATCAACCTCCCCGGCCCTCCGTCGAAGTACGCGATCTGCGCCAACGGCGGTCACCTGCTGGTGGACGGCGTCTCGGACCCGGACTGGCACGCGCGGGTGACCGCGCGGCTGGCCGACGAGTGTGCCTCGCTGGCCGAGGTCCGCGACCACCTGATGGACACCGCCGACCCACTGTGGGTGCGCAAGCACCGGGTCGCCGAGGACCTCTTCGCCTACCTCGTCGTCGAGCGCGAACTGCTGCCCGTGGACTGGGTGAAGGAACTCGCCGTGTGGGCCGAGAACCTCGGCTGGACCGTGTCCCTCCAGGGCCGCAAGATCTATGCCGTCCCCAAGCCGCTCACCAAGAGCGCCGCCGTGCACGAGGTTGCCCGCCGCACCGGCGCCAATCTCACCCTCGCCGCCGGCGACTCCCTCCTCGACGCCGACCTGTTGCTCGCCGCCGACCGGGGCTGGCGTCCCGGCCACGGCGAGCTGGCCGACTCCGACTGGACGGCACCGGCGATCAGTGCCTTGCCCGAGTGTGGCGTGCTGGCCGGTGAGCGGATCCTCCGGGAGTTCCTGCGTGCGGCGGGCCCGGCTCGCTGACCCCGCCGTCCAGGCCCCCAGCACTGTCTCCGGCACCGTCTCCGGTGCCGGAGCAGTCGTCGTCACCGGCCGGCGGCCGTATGTCCTGCGCGCGGTCGTGTCCGCGCGCCCGCCTGCGATGGCCGGCCCCCGGCCGCAGCAGCCGCATGCCTATGAAGACCAGCAGCGCCAGGGCGGCGATCGCGAGGATCACCTTCGAGTACGTGGAGGCTATGCCCGAGACCTCGGACCAGTTGTCACCCAGCGCGTAGCCCGCGAGGACGAACACGGTGTTCCAGATCGCGCTGCCCAGCGTGGTCAGCGCGAGGAAGACGGGAAGCCGCATCCGCTCCACGCCTGCCGGCACGGAGATCAGGCTGCGGAAGATCGGTATCATCCGGCCGAAGAACACCGCCTTGGTCCCGTGCTTCTGGAACCAGGCCTCGGTCTTCTCTATGTCCGACACCTTCACCAGCGGCAGCTTGCCCGCTATCGCCACCGTGCGGTCCCGGCCGAGCAGTGCGCCGATCCCGAACAGAGCGAGTGCGCCGATGACCGAACCCGCCGTCGTCCACAGCAGGACGGCGATCAGGTTCATCCGGCCGGAACTCGCCGCGAACCCCGCGAGCGGCAGGATCACCTCGCTCGGCAGGGGAGGGAAGAGGTTCTCCAGAGCGATGGCGAGGCCGGCGCCCGGTGCACCGAGCGCGTCCATGAGGTCGTTGATCCACTGCGGTGCCGCACCGCTGTCCGCGGCCGTCTGCGCTGCGAGGGCTGTCATGTCGACCACGCTAGAAAATCGCAGCTGAAGGGAGACTGAGGAAGACCACAAGATCGCCTGCGGTGTACCGCAGGCGGGAATTGCGGTTTTCCGCAGTGTGTGCCGCCGCAGCGCCCGGCTAGCCTCACGATCATGCGAGACATGGCGCGACGCGTAGTGCGGTGCGGGGTGGGCCTCATCATGGGGACCGCCACGGCCGCCGTCGAGCTGCTCTTCACCCTGCTGGCCGGCGCGGCCCTGCTGCCCGTGGCGGCCTGGCCGGCCGGCCGGCGTGCCGTACTGCGCCCGGTCCTCGTGGGCGCGCGCAGACTGGCGGAGCTGGAGCGAGCCCGGTTGGCGATGTGGCTGGACCTCCGCGTCACGCCCGCGTACGAGGACGTGCGGGCGCTGCGGTACGTGGCCTGCCACTGGTCCCTGGGCGTCCTGGGCGGGGTGGTGATGCTGACTGCCGCGATCGGCCTCGCGTACGGCACCTTCGGGATATACGGCTGGCTCCTGCTGGACGGCATACGCAACCCCGGTTCGCTGGTCCTCGGCAGTCTGGGCGGCTTGTTCCTCGTGTTCCTCGCCGTGCAGGGAATATTCGGAGTGCTCGGACTGGAAGGGCAGCTGGCGCGTCACTTCCTCGGCCCCCGCCACCAGGAGGAGCTGGAGCGGCGGATCGCGGAGCTGTCCGCCAGCCGCGCCGCCGTGGTCGACGCGGTGAACGACGAACGACGCCGCATCGAGCGTGATCTGCACGACGGCGTGCAGCAGCGCCTCGTAGCCCTCGGCATGCTGCTCGGCCGTGCCCGCCGCAGCCAGGACGCCGACCGCCGGGACAAGCTGCTCGGCCAGGCCCACGACGAGAGCCGCCGCGCCCTGGACGAGCTGCGCGAGGTCGCCTGGCGGATCTACCCGACCACGCTGGACGAAGCGGGGCTGCGCGCGGCGCTGGAGACGGTCGCCGAGCGGGCGTCCGTGCCGGTGGGAGTGGAGTACGACCTCGCCGAGGAGCCCGAGCAGGCCGTGGCGACCGTCGCGTACTTCGTTGTCTGCGAGGCGGTCACGAATGCGGTCAAACACGCGGCGCCGACCCGGATAAGCGTCGCCGTCAGAGTGGAGGAGGACCGGATGCACGTGAGCGTCCAGGACGACGGATGCGGCGGGGCGAACGCCGCCGGCAGCGGACTGTTCGGGCTCGCCCGGCGCGTCGCCGCCCTAGACGGCAGCCTCAGCGTGGTCAGCCCGCCGGGCGGGCCCACCCTCGTGGCCGCGGAACTGCCATGCGGCTGATCCTCGCCGAGGACTCGACCCTGCTGCGGGAGGGGCTCGTGCGGCTGCTGACAGAGGAAGGGCACGAGGTGCTCGCCGCCGTCGGCAATGCCGAGCTGCTGCTCAAGGCGGTCGCCGAGGACCCGCCGGACGTGGTCGTCGCCGATGTCCGGATGCCGCCCACCCACACGGACGAGGGCCTGCGCGCGGCTCTGGAGATACGACGGCGCTGGCCTGCGGTCGGGGTGCTGGTGCTCTCGCAGTACGTCGAGAAGCGGTACGCGACCGAGTTGCTCACCGGTGAGACGGAAGGAGTGGGTTATCTGCTCAAGGACAGGGTGGTCCAGATCGACGAGTTCCTGGACGCGCTGGAGCGGGTGGCCGCCGGACGGGCCGCCTTCGACCCGGAGGTCGTCCGCCAGCTGCTCGGCCGCACGACCCACACCGACCTGCTCGCCCGGCTCACCGCGCGGGAGCGGGACGTACTGGCCGAGATGGCGCAGGGCCATACCAACGCGGCGATCGCGCGGCGGCTGCACATCTCGCAGAGCGCGGTGGAGAAGCACACCAACGCGATCTTCGACAAGCTGGAACTGACCGGGGGTGAGGGCTATTCGCGCAGAGTGCTGGCGGTGCTGCGCTATCTGGGCAGCTGAGGGAGGCGCTGGCTGAGGGAGGCGCTGGCTGAGGGAGGCTGAAGGAGCAGACGTCGACCGAGTAAGGCCGAGGCGCCGGCGTGGCTGCACCGGGCGCGTGCCCCGGGCCGGGAGGTCAGCCGCAGCAGCCGCCGCCGCAGCAGCCACCGCCGCCACCCGACGAGGGTGCTGGGGCAGGCGCGGAGGACGAGCCGCCGACGGCGACCGTCGACAGCAGCTTCACCGTGTCGTCGTGGCCCGCCGGGCAGGCGGCGGGAGCGGAGGACTCGGCCATGGGTCGGCTCAGTTCGAAGGTGTCGTCGCAGCTCCGGCAGCGGTACTCGTAGCGAGGCATGCGCACAGGTTAACCGGCCCGGACGGGTGACCCGTCCCGGCGACGAGAACCCGGTACGGAATGCGGACCGGCAGGGGACGGGGCGCGAACCCGGTGAGGAGCGGAAACGAGAACCCGGGCGAGGAGCATCGGGTATCCGCAACCGGCAGCCGCTCGGAGATCAGTGGCCGGCTCCGCGTTCCTCACGGATCCGGGTGACCACGTGGGCAACTGTCTGCCGGACCGCTTCCGTCTCCGTCAGGAAGTGCCAGTAGTCGGGGTGCCGGCCCGCCAGCACGGTGATCGCGCGCTCGAGCCGGGCCACGGCGTCGTCCAGGGGGCGCGCGTGCCGCGGGTCGGGGGTGTTGCGGCCCGCCATGGCCAGGCGCTGGGCGTCGCGGATCACGAAGCGGGTGCGTTCGATCTCCCGCTGAGGGTCCTTCTGTACGGCGTTCAGCTGCCGCAGCCGGTCGCCGGCGGCGGAGACGGCCTCGTCGGTCGAGTTCAGCAGCGCCCGTGCCGTCGACAGCAGGGCGGTGGCGTCGGGCCAGCGCTGTTCGTCGCGGGCGGTCTGGGCTTCGGCCAGCTTCCGCTCGGCCTGCCGGACGGATTCGGTGGCCTGGTCCGGTACGTGCTGGAGGTCCTGCCAGCAGGCGACGGTGAATCGCCGCCGTAGCTCGCTCAGTACCGGTTCGACCTGGTCGGTGCGGGTGGTCAGGGCCTCGGCGCGGGTGCGCAGGGAGACCAGCCGGTGGCCGATCTCGGCGGCGCGTTCGGGCAGTCGTTCGGCTTCGGCACGGACCGACTCGGCCTCTCGGGTGACGCGTTCCGCCCGCTCGAGGGTCTGGGGGACGCCGTGCTGTCCGGCGCCCTGGTTCAGCCGGGTGAGCTCCGGGCCGAGCGTGGCGAGCCGGGCGGCGAGGTCGTCCGCTCGCAGCCCGGATCCCCGGGCGGCGTCCAGGGCGTTGGAGGCGGCCAGCAGGGCCTGCCGGGCGCGTTCGACGGAGGGCGCCAGCCGGGCCAGCTGGGTCTCGGCCTTGCCGAGCAGGGAGCCGAGGCCGTCGGCGAAGCGGTCCAGGTCCTGCCTGACCCGGCTGAGCTCGTTCTTGGCGGCGGTCAGTTCGCTGCGGGCGCGGGAGGCCGCCGACGCCTCCAGGTCGTCCCGGTCCAGGTCGTGGGCGTCGACAGCGCTGATGTACTGGTGGCTGACCTCGTCGATGCGCCGGCCGAGTGCCTCGAAGTCGGTGACCGCGCGCCGGGCGGCAGGGGAGGCGTCGACGGCCGCGATCGTCTCGATCGAGATCCGCAGGTCCCGTTGTGCGGTGTCCAGCTCGTAGAAGGCGGCCGCCGCGTCGTCCTTCGCGGCCTGCGCCTCCGCCCGCTGGCTCTCGGCCCGCCCGCCGAACCAGCGGCGGGTGCCGCCCCCGGCGAACGCGGCGGGGAGCGTCAGCGCGGCGAGGAGCGGCAGGCCCACGAGGGTGAGCGTGTCGCGGACCGCGCCGGACGCGCGGTGGCGGCGCTGGTGGTGGGAACGGTGCGGCAGGCGCTGCGCGCGCGGCACCATCGGCGAGTACGGCTGCGATGGTGTCGCCGTCACATCCCTCTCCCGTGTCGTCCGTCCTGCCCGGGTTCATTCTCCCACCCGTTAGGGACGAACACACGGGCCGGTCAGTTCGCCGTTCGGACCGTGACTTCGCCGTCCTGGGTCCGCGCGGTCACCACGTGGGAGCTGGCTTCGTCCCGGGGCACGGATACGTCGACCGATCCGTCGTCGCTCTCGGCGGACACCTTGTACGTGTCCCGGGGCAGGGAGACGGTCACGGAGCCGTCGTCGCTGCGGGTCTCCACCAGGTCGGGGACGGAGCCGAGTTCGAGTCGGACCGAGCCGTCCTGGGTGGTCGCGTTCACCCGGTGCGAGGTGACGTCCGCGCGCAGCGATCCGTCGTCGCTGTGCATTTCCAGCGGCCCGGTGGTGTCGCTGACGCGTACGGACCCGTCGGCCGTCCGGATCTCCAGCGCCTCCCGGAAGCCCTGCGCCCGCACGCTGCCGTCGTCGGTCTTCACCTTGACGGCGATGCCGCGCGGTATCTCCACCCGGTGCTTGGTGGCGCAGTCGGCGGCCACGCCGGAGCAGTGCGTCCGCAGCTTCAGCCGGTCGCCGTCCATGTTCCAGGTCACTTCGGGGCCGGAGCCGAGCGCGACCGAGCCCTGGAACCACCGGGTCACCTCGACCTTGCCGGACGGATGGCCGTCGGCGGCGACGATCTCCAGCGCGGAGTCGTCGGCGTCGATGGTGAGGACGTCGCCCTGAAGGGCGAAGGACCGCTGTTCGGGGTCCTTGTCGTCCAAGGCGGAGGCGCAGGCACTGAGGCCCGCGACGAGAACGGCGACGGTGCCGACGGCGGCGAAGGCGCGAGCAGGAAAGGTACGGGTGCCCATGACGAGATTCCCCCTGGAACGGACGGCGAGGTGCCTCGTCCGGGGATCCTTCCGGAGCGGAAGAAGCCCTTTCCCGACGCGGCTCTCAGACTGTAGGAGGGCACGGGCCCGCGCCGGGATGCGGTCCGCTACCGGATCGGGGGTGGGGTTAGCCCCAGGCCGAGGTGCCGGTGGCAGCACGTTTGCCGGGCAGTGCCCCGGGCCATGTAGGCTGTCGACTCGTCCTGGGTGCGTAGCTCAGGGGTAGAGCGCCTGCCTTACAAGCAGGATGTCGGCGGTTCGAAACCGTCCGCGCCCACCAGGACCGGCGCCGCAGTCGTCGGTGGAGAGGCCCCCGGAAGTATTCCGGGGGCCTCTCGCGTGCGGTCGTACGTGTACTCCCTGGGATGAGGTCCCGTTCTCCCTGGGGTGAGGTCCGTGAGCAGTGCCGGGCAGCGCGTACGGCGCCCGCCCGTGCGTGGACGGGCGGGGCTGACGAGCAGGAACGGGCTCGACCGGCTCGGCGGGGACTGAACGTCCTCGGCGGTCTCACGAGCCCTGCCCGCAGGGCGTCTCCTCAGGCGTCCTCGGGCGGGGTCTCCCGGTCCGTGGCCTGGCGGGCGCGTTTCAGCTCCGAGCGGGCGTTCACCTGATCGGGGCCGGTGATCTCCGACCAGTAGCGATGGGTGCTGACGAACACGGCGAGTTCGCGCTCACGCTGCCGGAGTTTCTCCACCTCGGCCTGTTCGTCCGCCGACCAGCCGGGCGAGGCCGGGCGCTCGACCTTGCGCCAGCCGCCCGCGTCGCTGAATCCGTCGAGCGGCTCGACGGACCAGGGAAGTCTTTTCAGCAGGGCCGACAGCTCGGCCCTGACCTGATGCAGTTCCTCCTGACCGGCGAGGAGATCACTGGGGAAATCATAGGTCGTAGCCACAACCCAATGATACGCCTGTTCGATTTTGAGGTACGCGTTCCCTTCCGTGGTTCACGCGAAAGGATGGCCCCGCCCGGGCGGGGGCGGGGATCCGCTGTCGGGGTGCCGATCCGCTGCCGAGACCGACTGTCAGACCCCTGCCCTACCGTGAAGAACATGGACGGTGTGGACGAGCGGACCGGGCATGCCGGAGAGCGGGTGTGCCTGGCCCCCTGGGCGGAGGGGGACCTGTGGCTGCTGCGCAGGAGCAACAGCCCCGAGATGACCGCGCACCTGGGCGGGCCGGAGACCGAGGAGCAGCTCGCGGCGCGGCACCGGCGGTACACAGAGCTCGGAACGGGGCGGATGTACCGGGTCACGCTGGCGGACGGCGGCGAGACGGTCGGCTCGATCGGGTACTGGCAGCGGACCTGGCAGAGCGTGGAGGTCTGGGAGACCGGGTGGGCGGTGCTGCCGGAGTTCCAGGGGCGGGGACTGGCTGTCCGGGCGGCTCGTGCCGTGCGGGAGGCGGCCCGGGCCGACGGGGCGCACCGGTACCTGCACGCGTTCCCGAGCGTCGGGCACGCCGCTTCCAACGCGGTCTGCCGCGGGGCCGGGTTCACCCTGCTCGGGCAGGCCGACTTCGAGTATCCGAAGGGTCACTGGATCAGATCGAACGACTGGCGGGTGGACCTGGAGATGGACCTGGAGAGGGGAGACTGACGTCATGTGCCGCAGCATCAAGACACTGCGTCCGCCCGTGCTGGCCGAGGAGGCCACCGAGGACGAGATCAGGGCCGCCGCCCTGCAGTACGTGCGCAAGGTGTCCGGGTTCCGTGCGCCGGCCGCGCACAATCGGGAGGTTTTCGAACAGGCCGTGGAGGCCATCACCGGGGCCACGGCCGAACTGCTGGCAGGCCTGGAGATACGGGGAGGGGCCGGCACGCGGCGTGCCTCCTGAGACCGGGACCGGGACCGGGACCGGGTCCGGAGCACCGGGACGCTGGGACGTCCGCATGTCGTGACCGGTCTTGGCCGGTACCCGAGCGGTCGGCCGGGAACGGGGACGGAACGGGGACCGGGTCCGCGACCCGGCTCGGCGGGCGGCCGGGGACGCCGACGGGGCGGCGTTCACCGACCAGGGGTCGGAGTACGCCGCCCTTGGGCGGTGCGGTGCGGTGCGGGAGGGACGGGGCGCGGCCGGAGGCCTGCGCTGTCACGTCGGCTACTTCGGGTCACGGTTGAACTTCGAGGCCGACCAGAAGTAGCCGAGCGCGGTGAGAGCCAGGCACCAGGCGACCGCGAGCCAGCCGTTGTGGCCGATCCCGGTACCGAGCAGCAGGCCGCGCAGGGTCTCGATGGCCGGGGTGAACGGCTGGTACTCGGCGATCGGCTGGAACCAGCCCGGCATCCCTTCGACCGGCACGAAGGCGCTGGACAGGAGCGGCAGCAGGATGAGCGGCATCGCGTTGTTGCTGGCGGCCTCGACGTTCGGGCTGACCAGACCCATGCCGACCGCGATCCAGGTGAGCGCCAGGGCGAAGAGCACCAGCAGTCCGAGTGCCGCGGCCCACTCCAGGGCCGTGGCGTCCGTGGACCGGAAGCCGATGGCCACGGCGACGGCGCCGACGAGGAGCACACTCAGGACCGACTGGAGCACGCTGCCGATGACGTGCCCGATCAGCACGGAGGGCCGGTGGATGGCCATGGTGCGGAAGCGGGCGATGATGCCCTCGGTCATGTCGTTGGAGACGGACACCGCGGTGCCGATCGTGGTGCTGCCGATGGTCATCAGTAACAGGCCCGGCACGAGGTAGGCGATGTACGCGGAGCGATCGCCGCCGATGCCGGCGCTCATCGCGTCGCCGAAGATGTAGACGAAGAGCAGCAGCAGCATGATGGGCGTGAGCAGCAGGTTCAGGGTGAGGGACGGGTAGCGGCGCGCGTGCAGGAGGTTGCGGCGCAGCATCGTGGACGAGTCGCGCAGGGCGAGGGAGATCCGGGCCGGGCGGGTGGGGGCCAGGGGGGTGGGGGCCAGGGGGGTGCT
>NZ_JBVJVN010000001.1:896168-1028974 GCF_055603605.1 Streptomyces sp. NPDC037271 | reverse complement strand
TTCACCTGGTTCGTCCGCGAAGCCGCCCGCCACGGCCTGGAGACCGCCCTCGACTTCGCCCTCCAGTGCTCCCCCGACCACCCCTGGGTCCACAAACACCCCGAGTGGTTCCACCACCGCCCCGACGGCACCATCGCCCACGCCGAGAACCCGCCCAAGAAGTACCAGGACATCTACCCCATCGCCTTCGACGCCGACATGGACGGCCTGGTCACCGAGACCGTGCGGGTACTCAGGTTCTGGATGGACCACGGGGTGCGGATCTTCCGCGTCGACAACCCCCACACCAAACCCGTCGTCTTCTGGGAGAAGGTCATCGGCGAGATCAACCACGCCGACCCCGACGTCATCTTCCTCGCGGAGGCCTTCACCCGCCCCGCGATGATGCACACCCTCGCCCAGATCGGCTTCCAGCAGTCCTACACCTACTTCACCTGGCGCAACACCAAACAGGAACTCACCGAGTACCTCACCGAACTCTCCGGGGACGCCGCCTCCTACATGCGGCCCAACCTCTTCACCAACACCCCCGACATCCTGCACGCCTACCTCCAGCACGGCGGCCGCCCCGCCTTCGAGGTCCGCGCCGTCCTCGCCGCCACCCTCTCCCCCACCTGGGGCGTCTACAGCGGCTACGAACTCTGCGAGAACACCCCCCTGCGCCAAGGCAGCGAGGAATACCTCGACAGCGAGAAGTACCAGCTCAAACCCCGCGACTGGACCACCGCCGCACGCGAGGGCCGCACCATCGCCCCCCTCATCACCCGCCTCAACACCATCCGGCGGGAGAACCCGGCCCTGCGCCAACTGCGCGATCTGCACTTCCATCCCACGGACAAGGAGGAGGTGATCGCCTACTCGAAGCGGCAGGGGTCGAACACGGTTCTGGTGGTCGCCAACCTCGACCCCCACCACACCCAGGAGGCGACGGTCTCGTTGGACATGCCGCAACTCGGCCTGGACTGGCACGAGTCGGTGCCGGTGCGCGACGAGCTCACCGGCGAGACCTACCACTGGGGCAGGGCCAACTATGTGCGCCTGGAGCCGGGCCGTTCGCCCGCGCACGTCTGCACGGTTCTGCGACCGTCCAACCCGCAGATCGGAGGGTCACCCACCACATGATCGTCAACGAGCCCGTGCCGGACACCTTCGAGGACACACCGGCCAAGGACCGGGACCCGGACTGGTTCAAACGAGCCGTCTTCTACGAGGTACTCGTCCGCTCCTTCCAGGACAGCAACGGCGACGGCGTCGGCGACCTCAAGGGCCTCACCGCCAAGCTGGACTACCTGCAATGGCTGGGCGTGGACTGCCTGTGGCTCCCGCCCTTCTTCAAGTCCCCCCTGCGCGACGGCGGCTACGACGTCTCCGACTACACCGCCGTCCTGCCCGAGTTCGGCGACCTGGCCGACTTCGTCGAGTTCGTGGACGCCGCCCACCAGCGCGGCATGCGCGTGATCATCGACTTCGTCATGAACCACACCAGCGACCAGCACCCGTGGTTCCAGGAGTCGCGCAAGGACCCCGACGGCCCGTACGGCGACTACTACGTCTGGGCCGACGACGACAAGCAGTTCCAGGACGCGCGGATCATCTTCGTGGACACCGAGGCGTCGAACTGGACCTACGACCCGGTGCGCAAGCAGTACTTCTGGCACCGCTTCTTCTCCCACCAGCCGGACCTCAACTACGAGAACCCGGCCGTCCAGGAGGAGATGATCTCCGCCCTGAAGTTCTGGCTGGACCTGGGCATCGACGGGTTCCGGCTGGACGCGGTGCCGTACCTCTACCAGCAGGAGGGCACCAACTGCGAGAACCTCCCGGCCACGCACGCCTTCCTGAAGCGGGTGCGCAAGGAGATCGACGCGCAGTACCCGGACACGGTGGTGCTGGCGGAGGCGAACCAGTGGCCCGAGGACGTCGTCGACTACTTCGGCGACTACGCCGCGGGCGGCGACGAGTGCCACATGGCGTTCCACTTCCCGGTCATGCCGCGGATCTTCATGGCCGTGCGCCGCGAGTCCCGCTACCCGGTCTCCGAGATCCTCGCCAAGACCCCGGCCATCCCGTCCGGCTGCCAGTGGGGCATCTTCCTGCGCAACCACGACGAGCTGACCCTGGAAATGGTCACCGACGAGGAACGCGACTACATGTACGCGGAGTACGCCAAGGACCCGCGGATGCGCGCCAACATCGGCATCCGCAGGCGTCTGGCCCCGCTCCTGGACAACGACCGCAACCAGATCGAGCTGTTCACCGCGCTCCTGCTCTCCCTGCCCGGCTCGCCGATCCTCTACTACGGCGACGAGATCGGCATGGGCGACAACATCTGGCTCGGCGACCGCGACGCGGTGCGCACCCCGATGCAGTGGACCCCGGACCGCAACGCCGGTTTCTCGTCGTCCGACCCGGGGCGGCTGTTCCTGCCGACGATCATGGACCCGGTCTACGGCTACCAGGTGACGAACGTCGAGGCGTCCATGGCCTCGCCCTCGTCCCTGCTCCACTGGACCCGCCGCATGATCGAGATCCGCAAGCAGAACCCCGCCTTCGGCCTCGGCACCTACACCGAACTGCCGTCCTCCAACCCCGCGGTACTGGCCTTCCTTCGGGAGGCCCCGCCGAACGGGGAGGACGGGGACGACCTGGTGCTGTGCGTCCACAACTTCTCCCGGTTCGCCCAGCCCACCGAACTCGATCTGAGCGCCTTCCAGGGACGCCACCCGGTCGAGCTGTTCGGCGGGGTCCGCTTCCCGGCGGTCGGCGAACTGCCGTACCTGCTGACCCTCGGGGGGCACGGCTTCTTCTGGTTCCGGCTCCGCAAGGACGCCGTTTAGGCCTCACCGGCCCGATCCCCGGCGCGGGGCGGTTTCTGCCGCCCCGCCCGGGGCACGCATCAGTAGCACCCCGACGACCCGGGGAAAGGACGCGACGCCATGTCGGAAGCCGTCACACGCACCGTCACGAGCCCGCCAGGCCTCCTTGCGTCACTCGATCCGCTGCTGCGGGACTGGCTGCCACGGCAGCGCTGGTTCGCGGGCAAGGGCCGCCCGGTCACCGGGTTCTCGCTGGTCGCCGCCACCGAGCTGCTCCCGGCCGACGCCCGCCTCGGCCTCCACCACGTGCTGGTGCGCGCCCGCCAGCAGCTCGCACCGGCCCCGGGCGGGCCCGAGGACCCCGGCGACTGCTACCAGCTCCTCATAGGCACGCGCGAGGCGCTGCCGCCCCGGCTGGCGCCCGCGCTCATCGGACACGTGACCGAGGGCCCGCTGGCCGGCCGCACCGCCTACGACGCCCTGTACGACACCCGGCCCACCGAGGTGCTCCTGGAGGCGCTGCGCACCGGGGCCCGCGTCGGCGGGCTCCGTTTCGAGCGGGAACGGAGCCCGGAGATACGCGCCGGACTGGTGCCCCGGCTGATGACCGCGGAGCAGTCGAACTCGTCGGTCGTCTATGGAGATACGTTCATCCTCAAGGTGCTGCGCCGGATCGTGCCCGGCGTCAACCCCGACCTGGAGCTGCCGCTGGCGCTGGCCCGCGAGGGCTGCCCGCGGGTGCCGGCGCCGACCGGATGGATGGTGGCGGACCTGGCCGGCCGGCCCTGGGTGCTGGGCGTGCTCCAGCCCTATGTGCAGGGCGCCACCGACGGCTGGGAGCTGGCCCTGCGCGAGCTGGCGAAGGGGGAGGACTTCGCCGCCGAGGCCCGCGCCCTCGGGCGGGCCACCGCCGAGGTGCACACCGCGCTGGCCCGCGCGCTGCCGACCGTCACCCTCGGCCACGGACAGCTGCGGCAGCTCGCCGACGGCATGATCGGACGACTGGAGGAGGCCGCCCACGCGGTGCCCCTGCTCCGGCCGTACACGCCGGCGCTGCGTACGGCGTTCACCGCGCTGGGAGACCTGGCGGCCGAGGGCCGGACCTGGACCGCGCAGCGCGTCCACGGCGACCTGCACCTCGGCCAGTGCCTGCGCTCACCCTCCGGCGAGTGGTCGCTGATCGACTTCGAGGGGGAACCGGCGAAACCACTGGCCGAGCGGCGGATGCCGCAGCCGCCGGTACGGGACGTCGCCGGCATGCTGCGCTCCTTCGACTACGCCGCACACTCGGCCGACGCCCCGGTGCCGGGCTGGGCCGACTCCTGCCGCGCCGCGTACTGCACCGGATACGCGGAGGTCGCCGGCACCGACCCGCGCACCGACCCGGTGATGCTGCGCGCCCACGAGACGGACAAGGCGGTCTACGAGGTCCTGTACGAGGCCCGGCACCGTCCCGACTGGCTTCCGGTACCCCTGTCCGCGGTGCACCGCCTGTCCTCGCCCGGACCGGCCTGACGCCGCCTCCCGCCCGCCCTCCCTGATCCCACGTCGCCCAGGAGGCCCCACCCGTGACCCCCCGCCCCTCGACCAGCGGTCCCGACCCGAAGAAGACGGCCGAGGAGAGGAGCGCCGCGAAGAAGGCGGTGCCGCCTCGGAAGGCGGTGGCCAAGAAGACGGTCGGGAAGCAGGCCGCCGCCAAGAAGACGACCGCGAAGAAGACGACCGCGAAGAAGACGACCGCGAAGAAGGCCGCCGAGAAGAAGACGACGGCGAAGGAGACGACGGCGAAGGGGACGGCCGCGAAGAACACGCCTCCCAGGAAACCGGCCGCCAAGAAGGCCGCCGGGAAGGCCGCGAGGACGGCGGTGAAGGCGGCGGTACCGGCCGGGAGCGCCGCCTCCCCGTCCCTGGACGCCGGCGACCGGGAGCGGCTGCTCGCCGGTACGCACCACGATCCCCACTCCGTGCTCGGCGCCCACCGGGTGCCCGGCGGAGTCGCCTTCCGGGCGTTGCGGCCGTACGCCCTGGCGGTGACCGTCCTGACCGGGGAGGCGCGGGTCGAGCTGCACGACGACGGGGACGGGTTCTTCTCCGGGCTGCTGCCGCTCCAGGAGGCCCCCGTCCACCGGCTCCTCGTGAGGTACGAGGGGACGGTCCAGGAGGTCGAGGACCCGTACCGCTTCCTGCCCACGCTGGGCGACCTGGACCTGCACCTGATCGGCGAGGGCCGGCACGAGCAGCTGTGGCAGGCGCTCGGCGCGCACCCGACGGTCCACGAGGGCGTCGCGGGCACCCGCTTCACGGTGTGGGCGCCGAACGCGCGCGGGGTGCGGGTGGCCGGCGGCTTCAACTTCTGGGACGGCACCGGGCACCCCATGCGGTCGCTGGGCGGCACCGGCGTGTGGGAGCTGTTCCTGCCGGGGATCGGCGCGGGCGAGCTGTACAAGTACGAGATCACCCGGCCGGACGGCTCCCGTACGTTCCGCGCGGACCCGATGGCCCGCCGCGCGGAGGTCCCGCCCGCCACCTCCTCCGTCGTACACGCCTCGGACTACACGTGGGGGGACGGGGAGTGGCTGGCCCGCCGCGCGGACGCCCCCGCGCACGAGGCGCCGATGTCGGTGTACGAGGTCCACCTGCCGTCCTGGCGACCGGGGCTGACGTACCGGGAACTGGCCGAGCAGCTCCCGGCGTACGTGGCGGACCTGGGCTTCACGCACGTCGAGCTGATGCCGGTCGCCGAGCACCCCTTCGGCGGCTCCTGGGGCTACCAGGTCACCGGCTTCTACGCGCCCACGGCCCGCCTCGGCGACCCGGACGACTTCAAGTACCTGGTCGACCGGCTCCACCAGGCCGGCATCGGCGTCCTGATGGACTGGGTGCCGGCCCACTTCCCGCGCGACGACTGGGCGCTCGCCGAGTTCGACGGGCGTCCGCTGTACGAGCACTCCGACCCGCTGCGGGCCGCGCACCCGGACTGGGGCACGCTGGAGTTCGACTTCGGGCGCCGGGAGGTGCGCAACTTCCTCGTCGCCAACGCCGTGTACTGGTGCGAGGAGTTCCACATCGACGGGCTGCGCGTCGACGCGGTCGCCTCGATGCTCTACCTGGACTACTCGCGCGAGCCGGGCCAGTGGGCGCCGAACGAGCACGGCGGCCGGGAGAACCTGGACGCGGTGGCGTTCCTGCAGGAGATGAACGCGACGGTGTACCGGCGGGTGCCGGGCGTCGTGACCGTCGCGGAGGAGTCGACGGCCTGGGACGGCGTCACGCGGGCCACGCACCACAAGGGGCCGAGCGGCTTCGGCGGGCTCGGGTTCGGGCTGAAGTGGAACATGGGCTGGATGCACGACTCGCTGCAGTACATGAGCCACGAGCCGGTGCACCGCAAGTACCACCACGGGGAGATGACCTTCTCGATGGTGTACGCGTACAGCGAGAACTACGTGCTGCCGATATCCCACGACGAGGTGGTGCACGGCAAGAAGTCGCTGGTGTCGAAGATGCCCGGCGACTGGTGGCAGCAGCGCGCGAACGTCCGGGCGTACCTCGGCTTCATGTGGGCGCACCCCGGCAAGCAGCTGCTCTTCATGGGGCAGGAGTTCGCGCAGGGCGCGGAGTGGTCCGAGGCGCACGGTCCCGACTGGTGGCTGCTCGACCCGCAGTACGGGGCGGCGGCGGACCACCGGGGGGTGCTGGACCTGGTCCGCGACCTGAACACCGTCTACCGGGCCACGCCCGCGCTGTGGCAGCGCGACACCCACCCCTCCGGTTTCGCGTGGGTGGCCGGGGACGCCGCCGAGGACAACGTCCTCGCGTTCCTGCGCCTGGACGCCGACGGCACCCCGCTGCTCGCGGTGGCCAACTTCTCCCCGGTCGTCCGCACCGACTACCGCCTCGGCGTCCCCGACGACGTCCCCGCCTGGCACGAGGTGCTCAACACCGACGCCGCGCGGTACGGCGGCGGCGACGTGGGCAACCCGGACCCGGTCAAGCCGGAGCCGCAGGGATGGCACGGCCGGCCGGCGAGCATCCGGCTGACCCTGCCGCCCCTGGCGACGGTGTGGCTGCGTCCGGCCTGACGGTCAGCGCCGGCAGTCAGGACGCTGACAGTCAGGGCGCTGACGGTCAGGCCGCGTCCACGAGTCCCTTCGGCAGCGGCCCGGTGTGCAGGACGCCGAGCCGCTGGGTGGCCCGGGTGAGGGCCACGTACAGGTCGCTCGTGCCGTAGCGGCCGGGCTCGACGACCAGGACGGAGTCGAACTCCAGGCCCTTGGACTGGCGCGGGTCTAGGAGGACGACGCCACGGGTGAGGTCCGGCTCGGCGTCCGCCGTCACCCCGTCCAGCCGGGCCGCGAGGGCCGGGTGCAGATCGCGCGGGGCGATGACCGCGAGGCGGCCCTCCTCGGGGGTCAGCTCCCGGGCGGCCTCGGCGACGGCCGAGGGGAGGTCGTCGGTGGCGCGGATCCAGGGGCGTACGCCCGTGGACCGGACCGAACTCGGCGGTGCGAAGGACGGGTCCTCGGCCCGGACCACCGCCGCCGCCACGTCCATGATCTCGGCCGGGGTGCGGTAGTTGACGCCCAGGCGGGTGTGTTCCCAGCGGTCCTCGACGTAGGGGGCGAGGATCTTCGACCAGGAGCCGACGCCGGCCGCCTCCGCGGTCTGGGCCGGGTCGCCGACCAGGGTCATCGAGCGGGTCGGGCAGCGGCGCATCAGCAGCCGCCACGCCATCGGGGACAGCTCCTGTGCCTCGTCGACGATGATGTGCCCGAAGGCCCAGGTGCGGTCGGCCGCGGCGCGTTCGGCGGCGCTGCGGTGGTCGTCCTCCTCCTGACGCTCGGCGAACCGCTCGGCGTCGATGATGTCGTGCGCCGACAGCACCTCCGCCTCCTCCTCGTCCTTGTCCTCGAACTCGTAGGTCCGGGACGCGTACGACACGTCCAGGACGCCCTGCGCGTAGGCGATCTGCTGCTGCCGTTCGCGTTCGGCGCGGGTGCGGGCGATCCGGTCGTCCTCGCCGAGCAGTTCGGCCGCCTCGTCCAGCAGGGGGACGTCGGCGACGGTCCAGTGCCGGGTGACCGGGCGGCGGACGGCGGCGGCGTCCTCGGCGGGGAGGTAGCCCTCGGGGGCGGCGAGGAAGTCGGCGACGAGGCGCTGCGGGGTGAGCCGGGGCCAGAGCTGGTCGACGGCCGACCAGACCTCCGGGTTCTCGGCGAGTTCGTCGCGGATCTGGGTGATGTCGCTGGGGTCGAGGAGGTTGGAGCCGTCGTAGGGGTCGGTGCCGATGCGTTCGGCGACCATGTCGGTGAGGGCGTTGAGGATGTGGCCCTCGAAGTGCTCGCGGGCGACGTTGTGCGGCAGCTTCGCGGCGCGGGTGCGCTCGCGGGCGACGCCGACCAGGCCGTCGTCCAGCATCAGGACCTCGCGGTCGTGCTCGATCGCGATGACCGGGTCGGGCAGCGCCTGCCGGTCGCGGACCACCTCGGCGAGTACGTCGGCCATGCCGGCGCGGCCCTTCACCGCCGCCGCCTCCGGCGTGTCCGCCGCCGTGGCCTTCACGCCGGGGAACAGCTCGCCGACCGTGGCGAGGAGTACGCCGGTCTCGCCCAGGGAGGGCAGCACCTCGCCGATGTAGCCGAGGAAGGCCGGGTTGGGGCCGACGATGAGGACGGCGCGCTTGGCGAGCAGCTCACGGTGCTCGTAGAGGAGGTAGGCGGCGCGGTGCAGGGCCACGGCGGTCTTGCCGGTGCCGGGGCCGCCCTCGACGACCAGGACGCCGCGGTGCGGGGCGCGGATGATGCGGTCCTGGTCGGCCTGGATGGTCTGCACGATGTCGCCCATGCGGCCGGTGCGCGCGGAGTTCAGCGCGGCGAGCAGCACGGCGTCGCCCGACGGGTCCTCGTGGCCGGTGCGCGTCTCGTCGCCGAGGTCGAGGATCTCGTCGTGCAGGGCGGTGACCGTGCGGCCCTCGCTCGCGATGTGCCGGCGGCGGCGCAGGCCCATCGGGGTGTGGCCGGTGGCCAGGTAGAAGGGGCGGGCGACGTCGGCCCGCCAGTCGATCAGGACCGGGGTGCGTTCGGCGTCGTCGGCACGGAGCCCGATACGGCCGATGTGGTGCCCTGCCCCGGAGGTGAGGTCGATGCGGCCGAAGCAGAGGGAGCCGTCCACCGCGTTGAGCGCGGCGAGCAGCCCGGAGCGCTCGGCGACCAGGATGTCCCGCTCCAGCCGGGCCTGCATGGGGGTGTTGCCCTGCGCGAGCGCGTCCGTGACCGAGCCCTCGGTGTCGCCGCGCAACGCGTCCACGCGTGCGTAGAGTCCGTCGATGAATTCCTGCTCGTGCCGCAATTCATCGTCCGGAAATTCGGTGTTTGACAATTCCACTCCCGCCCGGATATACTGTGCTCATGAACTTCTTCGTGCCCTCGCCTTGTTGAAGTCACGAATCAACGAATATACGCAAAGAAATCCCCCGAGCGCAATTGCTCGGGGGATTTCTTGTTGCGGGCCACCGCTGGTGAGCCCCTGCCTACAGCACGTCGGACAGCTCCTCCAGCAGCCGCCGCTTGGGCCGGGCGCCCACCATCGACTTCACCGGCTCACCGCCGCGGAACACCATGAACGTCGGCATCGACAGCACCTTGTACGCGTTCGTGGTCGCCGGGTTCCGGTCGACGTTCAACTGCACCACCCGGAGCCGGTCGCCCTCCTCCTCGGCCAGGGCGCTGAGCACCGGGGCCATCTGCCGGCACGGCGGGCACCAGTCCGCGGTGAACTCGACCAGCACCGGCAGTTCCGCCTCGATCACCTCCGCCGCGAAATCCGCGTCCGTCACCTCGGCCACCCCTGCGCCCGTCATACGTGCCCTCCCAGTTCGCACTTGGGTTCCGGACCCCCCGGAACTGCCGCCTCGGCCCGCGCCAGCTGCGCGGCGACCTGCGCCCGCACCGACGTGAGCTCCTCGATCAGCGTGTCCAGCTCCGCCAGCTTGCTCCGGTAGACGACGAGGGACGCCGGGCACGCGTCGCCCTCGGGGTGCCCGGCGCGCAGGCACTCCACGAACGGACGGGTCTCCTCCAGGTCGAACCCGAAGTCCTGCAGCGTCCTGATCTGCCGCAGCAGCTTCAGGTCGTCCTCGTCGTACGTCCGGTAACCGTTGCCGGTGCGCCGCGCGGACAGCAGCCCGCGCGACTCGTAGTACCGCAGCGTCCGCGTCGTGGTCCCGGCGCGTGCGGCCAGCTCGCCGATTCGCATACGGACGAACGTAAGCCTTGACGCGGACGTCAAGGCAAGACGTCAAGGAAAGGCGTCAAGGCACGGCCTCGGGACAACAAGGCCCCGCGCCGGAAAGCGCGGGGCCGGAGGACCGGAGAGAGGGAGGGGAAGGCTGGAGGAAGAGGGAGACCGGGCGGCTGAGCAACGGGGGGAGCACCTCAGCCGCCCGGAGTGTGTGGGCGTCGCCCTGGCCTCAGGCCCTGGCTCAGGGCCTCGCCTCAGGGTCAGGCCTCAGGCCTCAGGCCTTGGCCAGCTCCTTCTCGCCGCCCTGGTCGGGCACCGCCGGGATGTCGTCCCCGTCGTCCCCGTCGTCGGCGCCGACGTGGTCGTCCAGGAGCGTCTTCTCGTCGAACGGGGCCCGCCCGGCGAGCACCTCGTCCACCCGCGCCTTGTCGATCTCCTTGGTCCAGGTACCGATCAGCACGGTGGCGACGGCGTTGCCCGCGAAGTTGGTCAGGGCGCGGGCCTCGCTCATGAAGCGGTCGATGCCGACGATGAGGCCGATGCCGTCCACCAGGGCCGGCTTGTGCGAGGAGAGGCCGCCGGCCAGCGTGGCGAGACCGGCACCGGAGACGCCGGCCGCGCCCTTCGAGGCCACCAGCAGGAAGAGCAGCAGCGTGATCTGCTCGCCGATCGCCATCGGCGTACCCATGGCGTCGGCGATGAACAGCGAGGCCATGGTCATGTAGATCATGGTGCCGTCGAGGTTGAACGAGTAGCCGGTCGGGACGGTGATGCCGACCACCGGCTTGCTGACGCCCAGGTGCTCCATCTTCGCGATGAGGCGCGGCAGCGCCGACTCCGACGAGGAGGTGGACAGGATCAGCAGGAACTCGCGGCCCAGGTACTTGAAGAGCGAGAGGACGTTCACACCGGCGATGAAGCGCAGCATCGCGCCCAGCACCAGGACGACGAAGAGGAAGCAGGTGACGTAGAAGCCGAGCATCAGTACGGCCAGGCTCTTGAGCGCGTCGACGCCGGCCGAGCCGGTGACCGCGGCGATGGCGCCGAAGGCACCGATCGGGGCGGCCCACATGATCATGGCCAGGACGCGGAAGACCAGCCGCTGGATGTGCTCGATGCCGCGCAGGACGGGCTGCCCGGCGGAGCCCATGGCCTGCAGGGCGAAGCCGCAGAGCAGGGCGATCAGCAGGGTCTGCAGGACCTCGCCGGCCGTGAACGCGGAGACGATCGTGGTCGGGATGATGCCCAGCAGGAACTCGGTGGTGCCCTTGGCCTCCGCGTCGACCTGCGCCTGGCCGGTCTCCTTGATGGCGTCGGTGACGGCGAGGCCCGTGCCCGGGTCCAGGATGTTGCCGACGACCAGGCCGATGGCGAGGGCCACCAGGGACATCACCAGGAAGTAGACCATGGCGATGCCGCCGACCGCGCCGACCTTGGCGGCCTTGCGCACCGAACCGATGCCCAGCACGATCGTGCAGAAGATGATCGGCGAGATCATCATCTTGATCAGGTTCACGAAGCCGGTGCCCAGCGGCTTCAGCTCGGTCGCGAAGTCGGGCGCGATCAGACCGACGGCGATACCGAGGGCGACCGCGATGATCACCGCGATGTAGAGAAAGTGCGTGCGGTCGCGCTTGGCTTTGGGTGCGGCAGGTGCCGTAGCGGCTTCGCTGGTCACGGCGGCCCTCCTTGACGACGTCGTCGGCATCACCGGCGTGCGGCTCACGTCCGGGGGTTTGCATCGGGGATCTGGTGACTATCTCCCGTGTTGTGAGCGCGGTCACCCTTGCGTTCATTTAGTTCACAATCCAGCCACGCGAGAGACTGGCGGCATGCTCCTCCGTGTCCCCGGACCCCGCAGCCTGGCCGGTCAGCTCTTCGCCATGCAGGCCGTGCTGATAGCGGTCGTGGTCGCCGGTTACGCGCTGTTCACCTACGTCAGTGACCGGCGGCAGGCGGAGGAGGCGGCCGGGCGGCAGGCCAGGTCGGTGGCGCTCGCGATCGCCGACTCGCCCTCCGTGCTGGAGGCGATCCGCACCCCCGACCCGACGGCGCGGCTCCAGCCGTACGCGGTGCGGGTCATGCGGGACACCGACGTGGACTTCGTGACGATCATGGACCCGGAGGGCATCCGCTGGACCCACCCCGACCCGGAGCAAATCGGCCATCTCTTCCGCGGTCACATCGAGCGCGCGCAGCGGGGCGGGACCTTCACCGAGACCTATACGGGCACCCTCGGACCGTCGGTACGGGCGGTCACGCCCGTGCTGGACGGCGACCGGGTCGTGGGCCTGGTCAGCGCGGGCATCAAGGTCGAGGAGATCAGCAAGCGGGCGCGGGAGCAGCTGGCGGCGCTGGTCGGGGTGGCGGCCGGTGCGCTGCTCCTCGGCGCGGTCGGCACGTACGTGATCAACGCGCGGCTGCGCCGCCACACGCACGGCATGAACGCGGACGAGCTGAGCCGGATGCACGACTACCATCAGGCGGCGCTGCACGCGGTGCGGGAGGGCCTGCTGATGCTGGACGGTCGGTACCGGGTCGCGCTGATCAACGACGGCGGACGGGAGCTGCTCGGTGTGACCGGTGACGTGGTGGGCACCTCGGTCGCCGACCTGGGGCTGCCGGCGCAGCTGACGGGGGCGCTGCTGTCCTCGGAACCGCGGGTGGACGAGGTGCACCTGGCGGCGGAGCGGGTGCTGGTGGTGAACACCTCGCCGGTCTCCGGCGGCGAGCACCGGGGCACGGTGGTGACGCTGCGCGACGTGACCGAGCTGCAGTCGCTGACGGGCGAGCTGGACTCGGAGCGCGGCTTCACCCAGGCGCTGCGCTCGCAGGCGCACGAGGCGGCCAACCGGCTGCACACCGTCGTCTCGCTGATCGAGCTGGGGCGCGAGGAGGAGGCCGTGGACTTCGCGACGGCCGAACTGGAACTGGCGCAGGCGCTCACCGACCAGGTGGTGGCGGCGGTCGGCGAGCCCGTGCTGGCCGCGCTGCTGCTGGGCAAGACGGCGCAGGCCAACGAGCGGGGAGTGGAGCTGGTGGTGTCGCAGGACAGCCGACTGGACGACGGGCTGCTGCCGCCGTCCCTGCCCGCCCGGGACCTGGTGACGATCCTGGGCAACCTGGTCGACAACGCGGTGGACGCGGCCCAGGGCGGTGTTCCCTCGCGGGTGACGGTGGCGGCGTACACGGACGCGGCGCGGGGCGGCGGCTCCGAGCTGGTGCTGTGCGTGTCGGACACCGGCGCCGGGGTCGATCCCGCCCATGCGGACCTGGTCTTCCAGCGGGGTTTCTCGACGAAGCCGGCCGGTGAGGGCGGGCGGGGCCTCGGGCTGGCGCTGGCGCGGCAGGCGGTGCGGCGGCACGGCGGCTCCCTGACCGTGACGGAGGCCGAGGGCGGCGGCGCCCGGTTCGAGGCCCGGCTGCCGCTGGACGGCACCGGGGGCCGCGCGCCGGCGCCGGACGCCCCGACGGGCAGACCGGACGTGGGAGGCGCCGTATGACCGGCCCGGAACCCATCCGTGTCCTGGTCGTCGAGGACGACCCCGTCGCCGCCGACGCGCACGTGATGTACGTCGGCCGGGTGCCGGGGTTCACGGCCGTCGGCAAGGCGCACACCGGGGCGGAGGCGCGGCGCGTGCTGGACCGTACGCCGGTGGACCTGCTCCTGCTCGACCTGCACCTGCCGGACGTGCACGGGCTGCAGCTGGCCCGTTCGCTGCGGGCGGCGGGGCATCACACCGACGTGATAGCGGTGACGTCGGCGCGGGACCTGGCGGTCGTCCGGGAGGGCGTGTCGCTGGGCGTCGTGCAGTACGTGCTGAAGCCGTTCACGTTCGCCACCCTGCGGGACCGGCTGGTGCGGTACGCCGAGTTCCGGAACGCCGCCGGGGAGGCGAGCGGCCAGGACGAGGTGGACCGGGCGCTGGCCACCCTGCGGGCGCCGGGCCCGGCCGCCCTGCCGAAAGGGCTGAGCGCGCCGACCCTGGAACGGGTGACGGGCGCGCTGCGCGGCTCGGAGGAGGGCCTCACGGCGGCCGGGGTCGCCGAGGCCGTGGGCATCTCGCGGATCACCGCCCGGCGTTACCTGGAGCACCTGGTGGACGCGGGGCGGGCGGGGCGCAGGCCGCTGTACGGGCAGGTGGGGCGGCCCGAGTTGGTGTACCGGTGGGTCCGGGAGGCCGAGCGGGGCCGATGAACACAGGTTGTCCACCGCACACGCATTGACCTGACTAGACCACTCCTCTTACGTTCGCCGAGCAGCCGTCCCGGCCACAGCGTCGTGCCCGTAGGAGGTCGTGCCCGTGCGTCCCACCGTCCGGTTCACCGCTCTGTTCACCCTCACCGCGCTCGCCTCCACCACCCTCGCCGCCTGCGGAAGCGGCTCCGGCGGCGATCCGGACACGGTGAAGGTCTCCTTCAAACAGTCGACGGACAACTCCATCAAGGTGACGGACACCTACCTCGCCGGCATCAAGAAGCAGTTCGAGGAGGCCAATCCGGGCAAGAAGGTCGAGCTCGTCCCCATCAAGGCCCCGGACTCGGAGTACTACACCAAGCTCCAGCAGATGCTCCGCTCCCCCAAGACCGCGCCGGACCTGGTCTACGAGGACACGTTCCTCATCAACTCCGACATCACCAGCGGGTATCTGATGCCGCTCGACGACTACCTCGCCGAGTGGAAGGACTGGGACCGGTTCATCGACACCGCGAAGGCGGCGGCGAAGGGCGAGGACGGCAAGACGTACGGCGTCCCGGACGGGACGGACACCCGGGGCCTGTGGTTCAGCAAGGACGTCTTCGCCAGGGCCGGTCTGCCCGCCGACTGGCAGCCGAGGACGTGGGACGAGGTCCTCGACGCCGCTCGCACCATCAAGGAGAAGGTGCCGGGCGTCGTGCCCCTCAACGTGTACACGGGCAAGCCGGCCGGCGAGGCCGCCACCATGCAGGGCTTCCAGATGCTGCTGTACGGCACGGGTGACGGCGGCTCCGACCCGCTGTACGACAAGGGCAGCAAGAAGTGGATCACGGCGGGGCAGGGGTTCAGGGACTCCCTCGCCTTCGTCGAGACGCTCTACAAGGAGAAGCTCGGCCCGGAGGTCTCCGACGCGCTCGACCCCAACTTCGCCACCACGGTCCGCGGCGAACTGCTCCCGCAGGGCAAGCTCGGCATCGCCCTGGACGGCTCCTGGCTGCCGCAGGACTGGCTGGAGGGCAGCGGGCACGAGTGGCCCGAGTGGTCGACGGAGCTGGGACTGGCCGCCATGCCCACCCAGAACGGTCAGGCTCCGGGCAGGGTGAGCATGTCGGGCGGCTGGACCTGGGCGATCCCGGACAAGGCGGGCAACCCCGACCTGGCCTTCGAGTTCATCAAGACGATGCAGACCAAGGCCAACGCCCAGAAGTGGTACATCGCCAACTCCGGCATCGCGGTCCGCGAGGACGTCGCGGACGACCCCGCTTACGTCGAGGCCCAGCCCGGCATCGAGTTCTTCACCGACCTCGTCGCCGTCACCCACTACCGGCCCGCCTACCCGGCGTATCCGAAGGTGTCCGTCGCCATCCAGGAGGCGATGGAGGGCGTGACGACCGGCGACAAGTCGGTGGAGGAGGCGGCGCGCGACTACGACGAGGCGCTCAAGGAGGCGACCGGCGACCAGGTGGTCAGCAGGTGACCGCGGCCGCGCCGCGGCACGCGGGTCCGGAGGCCCGGAAGGCCCCGGCGCCCCCGGCCTCCGGCAGCCGTCCCGGCACCCTCCACCGCTCCCTGGTCCGCGCCCTGCCCGTCTCCCCCGCCGTCGTCCTGCTGCTGCTCTTCCTCGCCGGCCCGATCGCGTACTGCGTCGTCATCGCCTTCACCGACCTCCAGCTCACCGGGCAGGCCGAGGAGTCCTTCGTCGGCCTCGAGAACTTCCGGCGGGCGTTCCAGGACGAGGCGTTCCTCAACGCCGTGTGGCTGACCCTGGTGTTCACGGTGGTGTCGTCGCTGATCGGGCAGAACACGCTGGGGCTGGCGCTGGCCTCGCTGATGCAGCGGGCCTCGAAGCCGGTCCGTACGCTCACCGGCGGCATCGTCGTCACGGCGTGGGTGCTGCCGGAGGTGGTGGCGGGCTTCCTGCTCTACGCCTTCTTCCGCCGCGAGGGCACCCTCAACGCCATCCTGGACTGGCTCCATCTGCCGTCCCAGAACTGGCTGTTCACGCTGCCGATCCTCGCGGTGTCCTTCGCCAACGTGTGGCGGGGCACCGCGTTCTCGATGCTGGTGTACTCGGCCGCCCTGAACGAGATCCCGAAGGAGGTCACCGAGGCCGCCGAGGTGGACGGGGCGAGCGGCTGGCGCCGGATGTGGCACATCACGCTGCCGATGATCCGGCGGTCCATCGGCACCAACCTCATGCTCAACACCCTGCAGACCCTGTCGGTCTTCGGCCTGATCTGGGTGATGACGCGGGGCGGCCCGAGCGGCAAGAGCCAGACGCTGCCGCTGTTCATGTACGAGCAGGCCTTCCAGAACAGCCTGATCGGCTACGGCACGGCGGTGGCGCTGCTGCTGTTGCTGATCGGCTCGCTGTTCTCGGTCGTGTACCTGCGCCTGCTGCGGACGGAGGTCTGACATGGCGTCCACGCTCACGTCCCGCACTGCCCGCCGTGCCCCCGCCTCCCGGCGTGCCCCCGCCTCCCGCCGCGGCCGGCGCCGGCTGGCCGCCGACGCGGGGCTGCTGGTGGCGGCCGCGGCCTTCGTGCTGCCGCTGGCCTGGGTGGTGCTGTCCGCCCTGGACCCGCACGCGAGCCTGAGGGTCAAGGTCCCCGACGGGGTGACGCTGGACAACTTCGACGCGATCCTCACCCCGGAGATCACCTTCACCCCGCTGCTCAACAGCCTGGTCCTGTGCGGCGGGGCGACCCTGCTGACGGTGGTGTGCGCGGCGCTCGCGGCGTATCCGCTCTCCCGTTTCCGGTCGCGGCTGAACCGGCCGTTCCTGCTGACCATCCTGTTCGCGACCAGCCTGCCCATCACGGCGATCATGGTGCCGGTCTACGCCCTCTTCGTGCGGGTGAACCTGATCGACACCATGCAGGGGACGATCTTCTTCTTCGCCGCCTCGCAACTTCCCTTCGCCATCTGGCTGATGAAGAACTTCATGGACGGCGTGCCCAGGGAACTGGAGGAGGCGGCGTGGACGGACGGGGCGTCGTCGTTCCAGTCCCTGCTGCGGATCGTGCTGCCGCTGATGGGGCCGGGGGTGGCGGTGGTGACGGTGTTCTCGTTCGTGATGATGTGGGGGAACTTCTTCGTCCCGTTCATGCTGCTGCTCACCCCGGACCAGATGCCCGCCTCGGTGAGCATCAACGACTTCTTCGGCAACCGGGGCATGGTGGCGTACGGGCAGCTGGCGGCGTTCTCGATCGTCTACTCGACGCCGGTCATCCTGCTGTACGTGCTGATCTCCCGGCGGCTCGGCGGCGGGTTCGCGCTGGGCGGGGCGGTCAAGGGATGAGCAATGCCGTCACGGGCGAGCGGAGCGGTCACGGACAAGCGGTGCGGTCCCGGGGTGAGCGGGGGCGGCTCCCGCAGGCGTGCGCGGGGCGCGTGCGGGAGTCCGCGTGCGCCGGTACGCGCCCGTACGCATCCGTAGGTTCATACGATCCGTATCGCTGGCTGAACAGCCCGTAGTCAAGGATCGCCCGGCCCCCTACGGTGTGGCGCGTGCGCCGACCCTCACCCCACCCGAACCAGTCGGGTCCCCCGTTCAACGCCCTCGCCGCCCGCCGGCTCCGCGCCGCCCTCAACATGGGGCCCGAGCACGTCGCCCACGGCATGCGGGTCTCGTACGGGCTGCCGTACGTCACCCCGGACCTCGTCGTCGCCTGGGAGCGGGGCGTCGCCTCCCCCCGGAACTCCGAGCTGACCGCGCTCGCGGGGGTGCTGTGGTGCTCGCCCGGTGATCTGATCGGCCGGCCGCAGACCCTGCGCGAGCACCGCGTCGCCCGTTCCCTGGCGCCGGAGGACGTGGCCCGCGCCGTCGGGATGGCGCTCCCGGCCTACCTGCGGATGGAGGAGACGGACGGCTGGCGCGGCACCGACCGCCAGTCGGCCGCCCTCGCCGACGTGCTCGCCCTCGCCCTGCCCGACTTCGTGGCCGTCACGGGGCGCGAGGAGAAGCTCGCCGGCCTGCTCACGAGCGCGGTGACCACCCGCTGGCAGGGCTATGTGCGCCCGGTAGCCAAGGTGACGCCCCTGGACCGGCGGGTCCTGGCGAACGTCCTCCAGGTACTGCACCAGGACTACCAGGGGCACATGACCGCCACCCTCAGCTGGGGCGGCGGCGGCCCCGACTCGAACGCCGGGGGCCGCGACTTCCTCGACCGGATCGTGGAGCACTTCTGGGCGGCGGTCGAGAAGCACCCGTGAGCGGTGGCTCAGGGGAGGTGCCGCCCTGGGTCGCCGGGTGTGCTCCGGCGTCCCCTGGAACCTGAGACGGACTCAGTTCCCTCGGTTCCGCCGCATCACCCTAGGCCGGCGGCCGGCGTCGGCCCGTCTCCGGTGCGAGCCCGGTCGCTCCCGGCTCCGGCGGGGCGGACAGGACCCGGAGGCCCCTGAGGAAACCGTCGCGGTCGGCGGGTGACAGTCGGGCGAGCAGCCGTTCCTCGCCCTCCTGGATGGTGGACCGGACGGTGTCCCGCAGCCGTCGGCCCTCGGCGGTGAGGGAGAGCAGACGCGCGCGCCGGTCCTCGGGATCGGGTCGGCGGCGGATCAGCCCGCGGTCCTCCAGGCCGTCGAGGACCGCGATGATGCGGGTCTTGTCCGCCCTGATGGCCTCGGCCAGCGCGGCCTGGGTGCGGATCGGTGTCTCGTCGAGGTGCAGCAGCACGGCGTACGCCCACATCGTGAGCCCGTGTGCGTCGAGGACCGGTTGTTCGGCGGCCATCAGCGTGCGCAGGAGCGGCGCGACCATCTCGGCGAGGTCGGGACGGCCCGGCCGTTCCCCTGGCGGGGTGTCCCCGGCGCCTCCCTGGAGTGTGTTCTCGGCCATGGTCAGGAAAATACCGGTTGACAATCCATACGCACAAGCACATCGTGTGCAGGTGCTTACTAATTATTTCCTGGCGGATTCGGCCCGCTTACGGCGCCTCGACGCGCAGGCGGTCCCGGCCGTCCGCGGCACGACATGCTGAGGTCCTCATGGACGCCTGGCCAGGCCCGGGACCAGGACCATGGTGGCCCGGTCCTGGTCAGCGTCACCGACTTCAGACTCGACAGGATCAGGGACCTGCCCGGCGTCTACCGGGAGGCCCGCCGACTGGCGTCGCGTTGGCCGGAGCTCCCGGGGGCGTACGGGATGTGGCTGTGGGCCATCCCCACTGCCCGCCGGTGCGGCGCCGTGGCCGTCTGGCGCGACACGGCCGCCCTGCGTCGCTTCGTCGCGTGGCCGCCCCACGTCGCCATCATGGGCGCCTACAGGGGGCGCGGCACGCTGGCCTCGACCACCTGGCAGACGGCGGACGGATTCGACCCGCGCGCGACCTGGGCCCGAGCGCACGCCGTGCTGACGCAGGCGCGCTGGAGGGTTGAAACCGGAGGAATCGAGCCGCCGCCCTCTGTCTCCGTTCCCGTTCCCGGCTCCGGCTCCGGCTCCGGCTCCGGCGCAGGACGCTAGAAGACCGACTCCGCCTCGTCCATCCGGTCCTTCGGCACCGTCTTCAGCTCGGTCACGGCCTCCGCCAGCGGCACCATGACGACGTCCGTGCCGCGCAGCGCGGTCATCCGGCCGAAGTCGCCCCGGTGGGCGGCCTCCACCGCGTGCCAGCCGAAGCGGGTGGCGAGCACCCTGTCGTACGCGGTCGGTACGCCGCCGCGCTGGACGTGGCCGAGGATGACCGGCTTGGCCTCCTTGCCGAGCCGGCGTTCCAGTTCGTACGCCAGTGCCGTGCCGATGCCCTGGAAGCGCTCGTGGCCGAACTTGTCGATCGCGCCCTTGCCGTAGTCCATGGAGCCCTCGGCGGGGTGGGCGCCCTCGGCGACGCAGACGACGGCGAACTTCTTGCCGCGGGAGAACCGCTCCTCGACCATCTTGACCAGGTCGGCCGGGTCGAAGGGGCGCTCGGGCAGGCAGATGCCGTGGGCGCCGGCGGCCATGCCGGACTCCAGGGCGATCCAGCCGGCGTGTCGGCCCATGACCTCGACGACCATCACGCGCTGGTGGGACTCGGCGGTGGTCTTCAGCCGGTCCATCGCCTCGGTGGCCACGCCGACCGCCGTGTCGAAGCCGAAGGTGCGGTCGGTGGAGGAGATGTCGTTGTCGATGGTCTTCGGCACGCCGACCACCGGCAGGCCGGCGTCGGACAGCATCCGGGCGGCCGTCAGCGTGCCCTCTCCGCCGATCGGGATCAGCGCGTCGATGCCGAAGCTCTGGATCATGTCGCCGGCGTTCTCGCAGGCCTCGCGGAGCCGGTCCCGCTCCAGCCGGGAGGAGCCGAGGATGGTGCCGCCGCGGGCCAGGATGCCGCTGACCGCGTTCAGGTCGAGGGCGCGGTAACGGCCGTCCAGCAGGCCCGCGTAGCCGTCCTCGAAGCCGATGACCTCGTCGCCGTAGTTGTCGACCGCTCGGTGCACGACCGACCGGATCACTGCGTTCAGGCCGGGGCAGTCGCCGCCTGCGGTGAGAACTCCGATACGCATCGTGCTGTGTCTCCTGCTCGCTGTTGACACCGGTGAGCCGAACCAATTCTTTCATGACCGGCCCCCCGGCGGGCACTCACGGACACTGACGGGCGCCTTAGCCACCCCCGGAGGTATTGTCAAGAGGGCTCTGCTCACCCCGGTGGGTGATCTCTGTGCACGGGACAGCCGCCACCAGACGAAACGGAGACCACGCGTGACGCGCAGCGTGTACGTGACCGGTATCGACCGCGGCGACGGCCGCCAGGTCGTCGAACTGGGGGTCATGGAGCTCCTGACCCGGCAGGTCGACCGGGTCGGCGTCTTCCGTCCCCTGGTCCACGACGGACCCGACCGGCTCTTCGAGCTGCTGCGCGCCCGCTACCGGCTCGCGCAGGACCCCGCCACCGTGTACGGCATGGACTACCAGGAGGCGTCCGCCCTCCAGGCCGAACAGGGCACGGACGAGCTGGTGTCCGCGCTGGTCGACCGGTTCCACCTGGTCGCCCGCGACTACGACGTCGTCCTCGTCCTCGGCACCGACTTCGCCGACACCCAGTTCCCGGACGAGCTGTCGCTGAACGCGCGGCTGGCCAACGAGTTCGGTGCCTCGGTGCTGCCGGTGGTGGGCGGCCGCAAGCAGCCCGCGGAGTCCGTGCTCGCCGAGACCGTCAACGCCTTCCGCGCCTACGACGGGCTGGGCTGCGACGTCCTGGCCATGGTGACCAACCGGGTCGCCCGCGAGGACCGGGACGAGATCGCCGAGCGGCTCACGGACCGGCTGCCGGTGCCGTGCTGGGTGGTGCCGGACGAGCCCGCCCTGTCCGCGCCGACCGTCTCCCAGATCGCGCACGCCCTCGGCGCCGAGGTGGTCCTCGGCGACGACTCGGGGCTCGCCCGCGACGCGCTGGACTTCGTCTTCGGCGGGGCCATGCTGCCCAACCTGCTGGCCGCCCTGACCCCCGGCTGCCTGGTCGTCACCCCCGGCGACCGCGCCGACCTGGTCGTCGGCACGCTCGCCGCGCACAGCGCCGGCACCCCGCCGATAGCCGGCGTCCTGCTCACCCTGGACGAGGTGCCCGGCGCGGGCATCCTCACCCTCGCCGACCGCCTCGCCCCCGGCACGCCGGTGCTCTCGGTGACCGGCAACAGCTTCCCCACCGCCGAGCGGCTCTTCTCCCTGGAGGGCAAGCTCAACGCCGCCACCCCGCGCAAGGCGGAGACCGCCCTCGGCCTCTTCGAGCGGTACGTCGACACCGCCGACCTCAGCAAGCGGGTCTCCGCGCCGAGCAGCGACCGCGTCACGCCGATGATGTTCGAGCACAAGCTGCTGGAGCAGGCCCGTTCCGACCGGCGCCGGGTCGTCCTCCCGGAGGGCACCGAGGAGCGGGTGCTGCACGCGGCCGAGGTGCTGCTGCGCCGGGGCGTGTGCGAGCTGACCCTCCTCGGCCCGGTCGAGCAGATCCGCAAGAAGGCCGCCGACCTGGGCATCGACCTCGGCGACGCGCAGCTGGTCGACCCGGCCGCCAGCGAGCTGCGCGACTCCTTCGCCGAGAAGTACGCCGCCCTGCGCGCCCACAAGGGCGTGACGGTGGAACTCGCGTACGACGTCGTCTCCGACGTCAACTACTTCGGCACGCTGATGGTGCAGGAGGGGCTGGCCGACGGCATGGTGTCGGGGTCGGTGCACTCGACCGCGGCGACGATCCGCCCGGCCTTCGAGATCATCAAGACCAGGCCGCAGGCGTCGATCGTGTCGTCCGTCTTCTTCATGTGCCTGGCCGACAAGGTCCTGGTCTACGGCGACTGCGCGGTCAACCCCGACCCGGACGCGGAACAGCTCGCCGACATCGCGACCCAGTCGGCCTCCACGGCGGCGCGGTTCGGGGTGGATCCGCGGATCGCGATGCTGTCGTACTCGACGGGCACGTCCGGTTCCGGCGCCGACGTCGACAAGGTGCGCGAGGCGACGGAGCTGGTCCGCTCGCGCCGGCCGGACCTCAGGGTCGAGGGGCCGATCCAGTACGACGCCGCCGTCGAGCCGTCGGTGGCCGCGACCAAACTGCCCGGCTCGGAGGTCGCCGGGCAGGCCAGCGTCCTGATCTTCCCGGACCTGAACACCGGCAACAACACGTACAAGGCCGTACAGCGCTCGGCCGGCGCGATCGCGGTGGGCCCGGTGCTCCAGGGTCTGCGCAAGCCGGTCAACGACCTGTCCCGGGGCGCGCTCGTCCAGGACATCGTCAACACCGTCGCCATCACGGCGATCCAGGCCCAGCAGTCCCCCACCGAGTCCCCCACCGAGAAGGCGTCCGACCTGTGAGCGCTGCCCGCGTCCTCGTCCTCAACTCCGGCTCGTCGTCGGTGAAGTACCAGCTGATCGACATGCGCGGCGGCGAACGGCTGGCGGTGGGCCTCGTCGAGCGGATCGGGGAGGAGACCTCACGGCTCAGGCACACGCCGGCGGGCGGCGGGGCCCGTGAGTGGAGCGGAGCCGTCCCCGACCACGACGCGGCGCTGAAGGCCGTCGCGGCGGAGCTGGCCAAGGACGGCCTCGGCCTGGACTCGCCCGAGCTGGCCGCGATAGGGCACCGGGTGGTGCACGGCGGGAAGCGGTTCACCGAGCCGACCGTCGTGGACGACGCGGTGCTCGCCGAGATCGAGCGCCTCATCCCGGTCGCCCCGCTGCACAACCCGGCGGGCCTCGCCGGTATCCGCACCGCGCAGGCACTGCGCCCGGACCTGCCGCAGGTCGCCGTCTTCGACACCGCCTTCCACACGACGATGCCGGAGGCCGCGGCCCGCTACGCGATCGACGTCGAGACCGCCGACGCGCACCGCGTGCGCCGCTACGGCTTCCACGGCACCTCGCACGCGTACGTCTCCCGGGAGACCGCGAAGCTGCTGGGCAAGGCGCCCGAGGACGTGAACGTCATCGTGCTGCACCTGGGCAACGGGGCGTCCGCCTCGGCGGTGCGGGGCGGGCGTTGCGTGGACACCTCCATGGGGCTGACGCCTTTGGAGGGGCTCGTGATGGGTACGCGCTCGGGAGACATGGACCCTGCCGTCATCTTCCATTTGATGCGTGTTGGTGAAATGTCCGCCGACGAGATCGACACTCTCCTCAACAAGGGGAGCGGTCTGATCGGGCTGTGCGGCGACAACGACATGCGGGAGATCCGCCGCCGTGTCGACGCCGGCGACGAGCGGGCGCGGCTGGCCTTCGACATCTACATTCACCGGCTGAAGAAGTACATCGGCGCCTATTACGCCGTTCTCGGACGGGTGGACGCGGTGGCCTTCACCGCCGGGGTCGGGGAGAACTCGGCGCCGGTGCGGGAGGCCGCGGTGGCGGGCCTGGAGGAGCTCGGCCTGGTGGTCGACGGCGAGCTGAACGCAGCGCGCGGCGACGGGGCGCGGCTGATCTCACCGGCCCGCGCGCGGGTGGCGGTGGCCGTGGTGCCGACGGACGAGGAAATGGAGATCGCGTCACAGACCTACGCGCTGGTAAATGGTTCGGGGAATCTCACCTGAGCGGCATCCCGCCCTTTTGTACATTCCGCCAGACGGAATATTCCGCAGCGAAACAAACCGATAGGATCGCCCCATGCGCCGTTCGAAAATCGTCTGTACTCTCGGCCCCGCGGTCGACTCCCACGAGCAGCTCGTAGCGCTGATCGAGGCCGGCATGAACGTGGCCCGCTTCAACTTCAGCCACGGCACCCACGCCGAGCACCAGGGGCGTTACGACCGTGTCCGGGCCGCCGCCAAGGAGACCGGCAGGGCCATCGGTGTCCTCGCCGACCTGCAGGGTCCGAAGATCCGCCTGGAGACCTTCGCGGAGGGTCCCGTCGAGCTGGTGCGCGGTGACGAGTTCACCATCACCACCGAGGACGTGCCGGGCGACAGGACGATCTGCGGCACGACGTACAAGGGCCTGCCCGGCGACGTGACCAAGGGCGACCAGGTCCTCATCAACGACGGCAACGTCGAGCTGAAGGTCACCGAGGTCGAGGGCCCCCGGGTGCGGACGATCGTCATCGAGGGCGGCGTCATCTCCGACCACAAGGGCATCAACCTGCCCGGCGCGGCCGTGAACGTGCCCGCGCTGAGCGAGAAGGACATCGAGGACCTCCGCTTCGCGCTGCGCATGGGCTGCGACCTGGTCGCGCTCTCCTTCGTCCGGGACGCCAAGGACGTCGCCGACGTGCACCGCGTGATGGACGAGGAGGGCCGCCGGGTCCCCGTCATCGCCAAGGTGGAGAAGCCGCAGGCGGTGGAGAACATGGAGGGCGTCGTCGCGGCCTTCGACGCCGTCATGGTCGCCCGCGGCGACCTGGCCGTCGAGTACCCGCTCGAGAAGGTCCCCATGGTGCAGAAGCGCCTCATCGAGCTGTGCCGGCGCAACGCCAAGCCGGTGATCGTGGCGACCCAGATGATGGAGTCGATGATCACCAACTCGCGTCCGACCCGCGCCGAGGCCTCCGACGTGGCCAACGCGATCCTGGACGGCGCGGACGCGGTCATGCTGTCGGCGGAGTCGTCGGTGGGCGCGTACCCGATCGAGACCGTCAAGACGATGTCGAAGATCGTCACCGCCGCCGAGCAGGAACTGCTCTCCAAGGGCCTGCAGCCGCTGGTGCCGGGCAAGAAGCCGCGCACCCAGGGCGGTTCGGTGGCCCGCGCCGCCGCCGAGATCGCCGACTTCCTCGGCGGCAAGGGCCTGGTGGCCTTCACCCAGTCCGGTGACACCGCCCGCCGGCTGTCCCGCTACCGTGCGGCCCAGCCGATCCTCGCCTTCACCACCGACGAGTCCACCCGCAACCAGCTGGCGCTCAGCTGGGGCGTGGAGCCGCACGTGGTGCCGTTCGTGAACAGCACCGACGAGATGGTCGACCTGGTGGACCAGGAGACGATGCGCCTCGGCCGGTTCAGCGACGGCGACATCGTCGTGATCACCGCCGGTTCGCCCCCCGGCGTGCCCGGCACCACCAACATGGTCCGCGTGCACCACCTGGGGGAGACGCGGCGCGGCTGACGTCTCTTGTTCCGGTACGCGGCTGAGGGCGCCCCTGCGGCAGGGGCGCCCTCAGCTCCGTCCGAGCCGGTCTCAGTCAGTCATGTACTGCTGCATCCCGGGGATGTGCAGGGTTCCGCCGAACTGACCGGCCTGCACCACCTTCACGTCGGTGAAGTAGATCAGCGGGATGTCCAGCGGCGGCGGGTGCTCCGGGTCGAAGGTGATCGGGATCAGCCCGAGCAGGTTGCCCGAGATGCTCTCCGTGTACATCACCGTGTCACCGTTGGTGATCGTGGACGTCGACCCCTTGGCCGCCTGCACGTGGTAGGTCTTGCCGATCTGCTCGTCCTTCACGATCTGGTGCAGGTCACCGATGTCGGTGCCCTTCGATATGACGTACTTCAGCACCTTCTTGGTGTTGCCGCTCGCCGTCTTCACCTCGACGATGCCCTCGTACGAAGCTCCTTTGAGGAGCAGGGAGCTGGCCTCGAGATGCCAGGGGTCCTCCGGCAGCGGGATGGAGTTGTCGATCCCGCCCACCTCGTCCGTGGCGACGGGGCAGTCCTCCGGGTCCACGGAGGCGGACCCGGACGGGCTGGGGCTGGGGCTCGCCGAGGCGGTGGCCTCACCAGCCTCCTCCTTGGCGCCCTCCGTCTCCACGTCTGCGGGTTCCCTGGCATCCTCGGCTGCCTCGGCTGCCTCGGCTGCCGCGTCGGGCGCGTCCTTCGCGGTTCCCTCGGCCCTGTCGGCGGCCTTGCCGGTCGCGTCCTTCACGGTGTCGGAGGCACTCCCGGCCGCAGACGCGGAGGGGGTCGGTGTGGGGCTCGGGCTCGCCTCGGTCTTCTCGCCGCCGGTGAAGATGCCCTCGATGGCGTCGCCGAGGCCGTCCAGCAGGCCGCCGCCGCTCTCGGACGCCGAGAAGGAAGCGTCGTCGCTCTGCGGCTCCTTGCCCTGCGAGGCGGAGGGGCTCGGGGCGGGCTCGGCCTTGTCGTCGGAACCTGAATCCGACGAAGAGGCAGCACCCGTCTCCGTGCCCTCGTCGCTGCCGGAGCCCCCTGCCGAGGCCGAGGGGCTCGGCCCGCCCGCGTCGTCCTTGGCGTCGTCGTCCTTGGCGTCGTCGGCCTTGGCGTCGTCGGCCTTGGCGTCGTCGGCCTTGCCGGTCGCCGGCGCCGAGGGGGTGGGGGAGGTGGACGATCCCTTGCCGGCGCCCGTCATGGCCTCCACACAGGCCTTGTACTCCTCGGCCGTCATGCTGTTGGCCGGCGGCGCGCCCTGGTCGTTGCCGTCCGCGAGGGCGAGGGTCGGTGTGAAGCCCAGTCCCATGAGGACCGCCGTGGGCATCGCTGCCAGGGCTATCGCCTTGCCGCCCGGCACGTGGAATCTGGTGAGCAGCGGTTTCCTGGGGGCCGCATGGCGCGGCCCGCGCACCTCGTCAGCCGACACGGTACCCCCCGTTCGGGGCTGCGGCCCCGACACCGTCCGCCTCCCCGCCGTCACCGTGCTCGTGGGAGCCGGCGGCGGGAGACCCCGGCGCGGCGGCGGGGCCTTCGGACGCGTCGTGCTCGGCGCCCTCTCCCCCGGGCCCGTCGTGGGTGGCACCCTCTCCCGTGGGTGCTTCGGGACCGCCGCCCTTCGCAGGCTCCCCGGGCGCCTCCTTGTCGGGTACCCAGGACAGGGCGAGCGCGCCGCCGACCATGGCCAGCAGAAAGCCCACCAGGAAGCCGCCGATGTTGGAGACCACCAGGGAGACCAGGGCGAGCATGATCGCCGCCACTCCGGCGAAGATGCGCGTGGCCTGCTGGAACCAGAGGGTCATCCCGAGCGTTATCAGCAGTACGCCGATGATCAGGGAGGCCGCGCCCCCGGTGGTCGCCATGGCGATCGACATGTTGCCCAGCTTGAGCGTGGCATAGGGGAAGTAGGCGATGGGTATTCCGCCCAACGCGGTGAAGAGGCCTGCCCAGAACGGCCGGCTGCCCCGCCAGGCGCGGAATCGCAGACGCAGCCGGGTGAAGGTACCGGCGCTCTGGACCGGAGTCTCGGCACTCATGAAAAAACAGCTCCCTGGTCCGTCGAACGTACGTATCGGCTCGGCACCAGGCTTGGAGAAGCCGGGGTGGGCCGAGTCCGGGTGTAGGGGGCGGGGAGGAGAACCTCCCCGCCCCTTCTCGGCCGCTCAGCAGACCGAGGTCACCGCGGTGACGGGGACCGTCAGAAACACTCCATCTTCGGGTCCGTACCGAGGCGCATGTTCAGGCCGCTGAGCTTGAAGGTGCCGGCCGATGTCGCCCACGCCGTCTGCTCGACGTCCGTGAGGTCCGCCTTCCTCGCCTGCTGGGCGAAGGCGCCGTCCTTCACGCTCGGGTCCTTTACCTCCGGACCACGAGTCAGGTCCCCGGCCGCCACACCGATGTCGATGTCCTCGAAGGTGGCGTCGGCCTCAAGCTGAGCAACGTCGATGTAGAGGTTCTTGGCCTCCACCTTCCGGTCCTCGTTGGGACCGGCCTCGAGACGGAGGTAGATCGACTTCCCTATGAGGGGAATCTCCGTCTTGACCGACTGGCACATCTTGGTGATCTCTGCGCGCTCGAACGACGAGATCGCGACCGGACGCTGGACCTTCTTGTCACCCTCGGTCGAGGTGTAGGTGGTGTCCATGCCACCGTACTGGGAGAAGCCCCATCCCTCGAGATGCTGGGCACTCACCTTGAATTCCTGGCCGGAGACACTGAACGACGCCGCGAGGGCGCCCTGCGCGAGCCCGATACCCACGGCCGCCGTGGCGGCGACGCTGGGCACCATCACCAAGGCGAACCGCTTCCATCTGGTCCCGCCACGCACCTGGGACTCCATATTTCCTCCTTCTCGGACGTACATCTCCTGGCCTCGGCCGGCCCCGGGATCGGCGGCTCGGCCGGGCAGGGATGGGAGAAGTGCTACGTCCTCGGGAAGGAGAGCGCCCGCGCTCGGCGGCGCGTACGACGCGCCCGAATCACCGGCGATCACCCCCGAGCGACAACCACTGGTCGCGCCTGACACGATCACGCACAACCCTGCTGGACAGGCTTCGCCGGGTGGGCGAAGACCCCCCTGCCCAAGAGCCGGCTCCACTGCCGCCGGCCCTGCTCGGTGGGGACCCAGGAACCCCCGCGACCCGACTGGCTTTCGGGGTACGGGAACGGACCGAGCGTCGCCGATCGTGGTGCATTCTCGCCGTCGACACAAGGGGGTTCGTTACTCGCTGGTAACGGACGGGTCGCCGGGGAACGACACACCGGCCCCGAACGGCGACGCAGGGTGTGTCATACCGACGGAACAAAACCATGGATCGCCGGACAGAGTCCGACAGATCGGCGAGACCGACTTACTCGCAGTAACAGCGGCCGCGATTGCCAAGATTTGGCAAAACGCGGCCGCACTGGCGTTCCGTCGACAGCTCTTTCACACGGGCATCACCCGGACGAACGGTCGCCGACCGCTCGGTTACGGGCGCCCGAACCGCCCCTAGAACAGGGCGCGAGCCAGCGCCCTGCGGGCCGCGGTCACCCGCGGGTCGTCGGCGCCGATCACCTCGAACAGCTTCAGCAGCCGCACCCGTACGGTCTCCCGGTCGTCCCCGGCCGTGACGCGCACCGTGTCGATGAGGCGCCCGAAGGCGTCCTCCACGTGACCGCCCACCAGATCCAGGTCGGCGGCGGCGATCTGCGCCTCGACGTCACCGGGCTTGTCGGCCGCGTCCTGACGGACCCGCTGCGGGTCGGCGTTCTGCACGCGCTGGAGCAACTCGGCCTGGGCCAGGCCGAGTTTGGCCTCCGTGTTGCCCGGGTCCTCGCTCAGCACGTTCTGGTACGCCTGGACCGCTCCGGCCAGATCGCCCGCGTCCAGCGCCCGCACGGCGGCCTCGAGGGCCGCGTCGTGCGGGCCGGCCGGACGCTCGGGGGCGGCGGGCTGGGCGCCCGGCTCCGCCTCGGGGTCGACGGCGAGACCGGTCAGGCCGAAGCGCTCCTCGGCGACCTGCACCAGCTGGTCCAGGGTCTGGCGGATCTGCGCCTCACCGGCGGCACCCTGGAAGAGCGGCAGCGCCTGCCCGGCCACGACCGCGAACACGGCCGGGATCCCCTGGACACCGAACTGCTGCATCAGCATCTGGTTGGCGTCGACGTCGATCTTGGCGAGGAGGAAGCGGCCGTTGTACTCGACGGCGAGCCGTTCGAGCACCGGGCTCAACTGCTTGCAGGGTTCACACCACTCGGCCCAGAAGTCGATGACGACCGGGACCTCGGTGGACCGCTGCAGGACTTCACTCTCGAAGCCGGCCTCGTCGACGTCGATGACGAGATCGGCCGGGGAGACGGCCCCCGCCCCGCCGTGCCGGGCCGCCTCGGCGCGCGCCTGCTCCGCCTTCGCCTTGGCCTCCTGGGCCGCCTTCACCGCGGCGAGGTCGACGACCCCGCTCATGGACATGTTCCGTGGCTGCATGGGCCTATCCTCCCCCGTACTCCGCGCGTGCGTGAAAAGCGGGCCGAAAGCCCGCCCTGAAGTGTTCCGTTGACGCCGGGTCCCCACCCCACGCCGGTGGTCGTCGCTGCGGTACGGGCGGACCCGCACTTTCGCTACGACCCGTAGCGTAATGCCACAAGTGACCCCCGGAACACCCGGCTTCCGTGATCTACATCACGGCGATTCAACGGGTTACCCGCCGGTTAAGGTCGGGGAATGCAGAGCAGTACCCCCGCCGGCCGTACCGGGCGCCCGCGCAGTGCCGCGGCGGACACCGCGATCCTGGCCGCGACGCGGGCGGCCCTGGTCGACCTGGGCTGGTCGAAGCTCACCCTGGGAGACGTCGCCACGCGGGCCGGGGTTGCCAAGACGACGCTCTATCGCCGCTGGACGGGCAAGAACGAACTGGTGGTCGACGCGGTCGCCGAACTCTTCGACGAGCTCCGGCTCCCCGACCGCGGGTCCCTCGCCGCCGACATCGAGGGCGTGGTGCTCCAGTTCGCGGCGATCCTGGACCGCCCGGAGGCCAGGAGCGGCCTGATGGCGGTGGTCGCCGAGTCCACCCGCGACGACGCGCTGCGCGAGCGCATCCGCACGTCGATCGTCGAACGCCAGAAGCGCCTGGTGCTGGAGGGAAGAGCCCGCGCCCAGGCACGCGGCGAACTGCCGCCCGAGCCGGACGCCGCGGAGGCGGCCCGCACCGTGGACCTGATCTTCGACCTGGTCGCGGGCGCGGTGGTGCACCGCACGCTGGTCAGCGCGGAGGCCGCTGACGCGGAGTGGGTGCGCGGCCTGACCCGGGTCCTGCTGGCCGGCCTGGCCGGCTCGGCGGAGGAGCCGGCCGCGCCCCGGCAGGACACGGCCGGCGGGCACCCTCTCAGCGCACGGTGAGGACCAGCTTCCCCGTGGTGCGGCCGGTCTCGCCCTGGGCGTGCGCCCGGGCGCCCTCGGCGAGCGGGAAGGTGCCGGAGACGTGGGCGCGGAGCCTGCCCCGTTCGACGAGGTCGGCGACGGCACACATCCCTGCCCGGTCGTGCTCCACGAGCAGGTTCACGGCGCGGATCCCGGCCTTCTCGGCCGCTGCCCGGGTGTCCGCGGCGCCCGGCAGCAGGGAGACGAGGACACCGCCGGGTCGGAGCACGCCCGCGGACCGGGTGGCGGTCTCCCCGCCGAGGGCGTCGAGGACGACGTCGTAGGGCTCGCCGGTGTCGGTGAAGTCCTCGGTGCGGTGGTCGACACAGGCGTCCGCGCCCAGCTCGCGCAGGAAGTCGTGCTTGGGGGCGCTCGCCGTCCCCGTGACGTGCGCGCCGCGCTCCTTGGCGATCTGTACGGCGAGATGACCGACGCCGCCGGCCGCGGCGTGGATCAGCACCCGCTGCCCGGCCCGGAGGCCGGCGGTGTCGACGAGGGCCTGCCAGGCGGTGAGCGCGGCCAGCGGCAGGGCGGCCGCCTGGACGTGGTCGATCCCGGCGGGCTTCGCGGCGAAGGCGCGGGCGGGTCCGGTCACGTACTCGGCGTGGGAGCCGGCCCCGTGCGGGTAGGGCAGCATGCCGAACACCTCGTCGCCGGGCTGGAAGAGGGTGACGCCGAAGCCGGTCTCCACCACGGTGCCGGAGACGTCCCAGCCGAGGGTCAGCGGCGGCGGGGGCAGGAAGACCGTCAGCGCGCGGTGCTTGAAGTCCGTGGGGTTGAGCCCGGCCGCGTGCACGGCGACGAGGATCTCGCCGGGGCCGGGCGTGGGCCGGGGCAGGGCCGTCAGCCGCAGTACCTCGGTCCGCCGAGGGCCGTCTGGTGCAGGGCGAGCATCACGGGGGCGCCGTCCTGGGCGGCCGCCGGATCCGAGGAGGTGGGGTTCGCAGAGATGTCCGTCGAGGTCATGCCCCGATCGTGCGGGAACGACGCGACCCGGGGCGATGGCAAGAAGGTCATCCTCCGATACATTCCTGCCATGACCGTCGACTCCGCCGCCCGCGCCGCCGAACTGGAGAGCCGGATGCGTCCGGACCCGTTGCCCGGCTCCCACAAGGTCGTCGTCCTCGCGCTGGACGGCGTCTACCCCTTCGAGCTCGGCATCCCGCACCGGGTGCTGGGTTCCGCCGACGGCCGCTACGAGGTGCTGTCCGCGAGCGTGGACGGGCGGCCCGTGCGCACCGACTCCGACCTGACCGTCACCCCCGGGCACGGTCCCGAGGTACTGGCCGGCGCGGACACCGTGGTCATCCCCCCGTACGCCATCACCGCCGCCTCGGCCGCCGTCCCGGACCCGCAGGCCCTCACCGCCCTGGCCCGCGTCCGCCCCGGCACCCGTCTGGTGTCCATCTGCACCGGTGCCTTCCTGCTGGCCGCCGCCGGCCTCCTGGACGGGCGCCGGGCCACCACCCACTGGGCGCTCAGCGACCACTTCCAGGAGCTGTTCCCCCGGGTCGAGCTGGACGCCGGTGTGCTCTTCGTCGACCACGGTGACGTGCTGACCTCCGCGGGCGCGGCGAGCGGCGTCGACGTCTGCCTGCACCTGGTACGCCAGGACCACGGCAGCGAGGTGGCCAACCAGGTCGCCCGCCGCTGCGTCGTGCCGCCGTACCGCGACGGCGGGCAGGCGCAGTACATCGAGCGGCCGCTGCCGCCGGCCGGCGCGACCGGCACCGGGCCCACCCGCGACTGGGCGCTGCGGCGGCTGGAACTGCCCCTGTCGCTGGACGACCTGGCCGGGCACGCGGCGATGAGCACGCGCACCTTCGCCCGGCGCTTCCGGGAGGAGACCGGTCTGAGCCCCGGCCGGTGGCTGACCCAGCAGCGGCTGCGGCGGGCACGGCACCTGCTGGAGTCCAGCGATCTCCCGGTGGAGCGGATCGCCCACGAGGTCGGCTTCGCCACCGCCACCTCGCTGCGGCGGCACCTGGCGGCGGAGGCGGGGGTCGCCCCGTCGGCGTACCGGCGCACGTTCCGTGCCTCCGGCTGACGCCGCTCACCGGGCCGCGGCGGGCCGACGGGGAGTCGCCCGCGACGGACCGGGCCCCGGCCGCGCGGTCAGAACCCCGCCGGCTCCGTGTACACCCCCCACTCCTCCCGCAGCACCCCGCAGATCTCCCCGAGCGTCGCCTCGGCGCGTACGGCGTCCAGCATCGGCTCGATCATGTTGCCGCCGGACCGGGCCGCGGCGAGCATGCCGTCCAGGGCCGTACGCACGGCCGCGTCGTCGCGGGCGGCCCTGCGCTCGCCCAGGGCCCGCACCTGCTCGCGCTCCACCTCGTGGCTGACCCGCAGGATCTCCAGGTCGCCGGTGACGGAACCGGTGTGCACGTTGACGCCGACGACCTTCTTGTCGTCCTTCTCCAGGGCCTGCTGGTAGCGGAAGGCGGACTCGGCGATCTCGCCGGTGAACCAGCCGTCCTCGATGCCGCGCAGGATGCCGGAGGTGACCGGCCCGATGGGGTGCTGTCCGTCGGGGTGGGCCCGGAGTCCCCGCTCCTTGATCTGGTCGAAGATCTTCTCCGCGTCGGCCTCGATCCGGTCCGTCAGCTGCTCGACGAACCAGGACCCGCCCAGCGGGTCGGCGACGTTGGCGACGCCGGTCTCCTCCATCAGCACCTGCTGGGTGCGCAGGGCGATCTCGGCGGCCTGCTCACTGGGCAGCGCGAGGGTCTCGTCGAGCGCGTTGGTGTGCAGGGAGTTGGTGCCGCCGAGCACCGCCGCGAGCGCCTCCACGGCCGTACGGACGACGTTGTTGTACGGCTGCTGCGCGGTGAGCGAGACACCCGCGGTCTGCGTGTGGAAGCGCAGCCACTGCGCCTTGTCGGACCGCGCGCCGTACACGTCCCGCATCCAGCGGGCCCAGATGCGCCGCGCCGCGCGGAACTTGGCGATCTCCTCGAAGAAGTCGAGGTGCGCGTCGAAGAAGAAGGACAGGCCGGGGGCGAAGACGTCCACGTCCAGGCCGCGCGACAGGCCCAGCTCCACGTACCCGAAACCGTCCGCCAGCGTGTACGCGAGCTCCTGCGCGGCCGTCGAGCCGGCCTCGCGGATGTGGTAACCGGAGACGGAGAGCGGCTTGTAGGCGGGGATGCCGGCCGCGCAGTACTCCATCAGGTCGCCGATCAGGCGCAGGTGCGGCTCGGGCTGGAAGAGCCACTCCTTCTGGGCGATGTACTCCTTGAAGATGTCGGTCTGGAGCGTGCCGTTGAGCAGGGACGGGTCGACGCCCTGCCGTTCGGCGGCGACCAGGTACATGCAGAACACGGGCACCGCGGGCCCGCTGATCGTCATGGAGGTCGTCACGTCCCCGAGCGGGATGTCCTGGAACAGCACCTCCATGTCGGCGGCCGAGTCGATGGCCACCCCGCAGTGCCCGACCTCGCCCAGCGAGCGCGGGTCGTCGGAGTCGCGGCCCATCAGCGTCGGCATGTCGAAGGCGACCGAGAGCCCGCCCCCGCCGTTGCGGAGGATCATCTTGTAGCGCTCGTTGGTCTGCTCGGCGTTCCCGAACCCGGCGAACTGCCGGATGGTCCACGTCCGCCCCCGGTAGCCAGTCGAATGCAGGCCGCGGGTGAAGGGGTACTCCCCCGGCCAGCCGATCCGCTCGAAGCCCTCGTACGCGTCCCCGGGGCGGGGCCCGTACACCGGCTCCACGGGGTCGCCGGAGAGCGTGGTGAAGTCCGCGTCGCGCTTGCGCGCCGCGTCGTACCGGGCCTGCCAGCGAAGGCGGCCCTCCTCTATGGCGTCAGCGTCCATACCCTCGAATTTACTAGGACGTCCAAGTAAATGTCGATGGGGTACCGCCGTACGGGTGTCCGTACGGCGGTGAGAGGGCGCGGCGGGGGCCGGCTACGCCTTGGCGGCCGCGGGTGCCTCCGCGGCGGCGAACTTGGCGTCCAGCTCCTGACTGATCCTGCGCTCCACGAAGAACGCGGCGGTCGGGACGGTCCCGGCCAGCAGCACCCACAGCTGCTTGCTGACCTTCCACTTCGCCTTGGAGCCCAGGTCGAAGGCGAAGACGAGGTAGACGACGTACAGCCAGCCGTGCGCGAGGCTGACGACGTGGGTGAAGTCGGCGGCACCGTCCATGTCCAGCAGGTACTTGGCGATCATGCCGAGGCAGAGCAGGATCAGCAGCACACCGGTGACGTACGCCATGACCCGGTAGCGGGTCAGCACGCTCTTTTTCATGGGTCCGAGCGTAACCGTCCGTTTCGCGCGATCTTCGAGCGGGCCCGCGACTCGCTCAGGCCTCTTCGAAGTCCCCCGCGGCGACCCGCAGCGGCCGGAGCATCGCGAAGATCTCCCCGCACTCCTCGGCGTCGTACACGCCCAGGCCGAAGTCCATCGCCATGAGGTCGCGGGTGGCCGCCTCGACCACCTCGCGGCCCTTGTCGGTGATGGTGGCGAGGGTGCCGCGGCCGTCGTTGGGGTTGGGGCGCTTGTCCACCAGGCCGGACTTCACCAGCCGGTCGACGGTGTTGGTGACGGAGGTGGGGTGCACCATGAGGCGCTCGCCGATCTTGGACATCGGCAGCTCGCCCGACTTGGAGAAGGTGAGCAGCACCAGCGCCTCGTAGCGCGCGAAGGTCAGCCCGTACGGCTTGACCACCGCGTCGACCTCGCCCAGCAGGATCTGGTGGGCCCGCATGATCGAGGTGATGGCGGACATGGAGGGCACGGCGCCCCAGCGCTGCTTCCAGAGTTCGTCGGCACGGGCGATGGGATCGAAGGAGAGACTGAGGGGCTTCGGCACGGCATCAGACCCTACCGGCCGGTCATATCCCGTCCAGCCCCGTCTCGCGTTTCGATACCACCGCCCACGGCGCGCCGCTACTGCGCGAGGTGCCGCTCCACCGTCTCCACCTTCGACGTGAGGCCGTCCGTCACGCCGGGGCGGATGTCCGCCTTGAGGACCAGGGAGACGCGCGGCGCGCGTGCCTCGACGGCGGCGACGGCGCGCCGGACGACGTCCATGACCTCGTCCCACTCGCCCTCGAGGGAGGTGAACATCGCGTCGGTGCGGTTCGGCAGGCCCGACTCGCGGACCACCCGTACGGCGTCGGCGACGTACTCCCCCACGTCCTCGCCGACACCGAGCGGCGTCACGGAGAAGGCGACGATCATGCTCCCACCACGCCTTCCTGGCGGGCGCGGGAGGCGATGACCGCGTCCTCGGCCTCACGCTTGAGCCTGCGGTCGGCGAAGAAGCCGCCGGTCGGCAGGACCGACATGACGAAGTAGAAGGCGGCGGTGCCGAACGGCCACTTGGCGCGGTTCCAGGCGTCCGCCCAGAAGATCACGTAGACGACGAAGAGGAAACCGTGGACCGCGCCCATCACGGGCACCGCGTTGAAGTCGGTGGTCCGCTTCAGGACGGAGCAGACCAACAGCAGCAGGAAGGAGATCGCCTCGGGGCCGGAGACCAGGCGGAGGCGGCGGAGGGCGGAGGCGGTCTTGAGGTCCACGGGTCACCTTCGGTGGGAGAGTCGCCGGGCATCGGCGAACTGGGGGTTTGTGAACGTGCGCACAAGCGCGCGTCCATTGTGGCAAACCGCCGACGCGCCCGGGCGAGGGGGGCGGCGGCACCGGCCCTCGGGGACGGCCGGAGGAGCGTCCGTGCCCGTGGGATCTGTCGGCGGGCCCACTCGGCGGGCTACCTTTCCCATTTGTGGCGATGTTCCGACTCCAAGACAGCAAGGTACTCGCCGTCGACATGACCGGGGACGCCGTGAAGGCGAAGAACGGCTCGATGGTCGCGTACGACGGGGAGATGGCCTTCAAGAAGCTGAGCGGCGGCGGTGAGGGGATCCGGGGGATGGTGACCCGGCGGATCACCGGCGAACAGATGACGGTGATGGAGGTGAAGGGGCACGGGACCTGCTGGTTCGCGGACCGGGCCTCGGAGATCAGCCTCGTGGGTCTCCAGGGCGACACGCTGTACGTCGAGTCCAGCAACTTCCTGGCGGCCGACGCCGGGCTGCGGACCGGCACCAGCTTCACGGGAACCCGCGGCGCCTCCCAGGGCAACGGGCTGTTCACCACCACCGTGCAGGGGCACGGGCAGGTGGCGATCATGTCGGACGGGCCGGCGGTGGTGCTGCGGGTCAGCGCGCAGTACCCGCTGACGGTCGACCCGGGCGCGTACGTCGCGCACCAGGGGAACCTGCGGCAGTCCTTCCAGTCGGGTGTGACCTTCCGCACGCTGTTCGGGGAGGGCGGCGGGGAGGCCTTCCAGATCCGCTTCGAGGGCGACGGCCTGGTGTACGTGCAGCCGAGCGAGCGGAACACGATCGCGGGGGATGTGTGAGATGGCCTTCCGGGAGATCAACTCCAAGATGGTGCAGGCGACCGTGGCGCCCGGGCAGCGGCTGTTCAGTCAGCGCGGCGCGATGCTCGCCTACCAGGGCGAGGTGTCCTTCACCCCCAATCTGCGGGGCGGCCAGGGCGGCGTCATGTCGATGATCGGCCGCCGGGTGGCGAACGAGGACACACCGCTGATGACCGTCGAGGGCAGCGGCACCGTGCTCTTCGGGCACGGCGGCCACCACGTCCAGGTGATCGCCCTCGCCGGCGACACCCTGTACGTCGAGGCGGACCGCCTCCTCGCCTTCGAGGGCACCCTGGAGCAGGGCACGGTGTTCCTGGGCTCGCAGGGCGGGGTCATGGGCATGGTGCGCGGCCAGGTCAGCGGGCAGGGGCTGTTCACGACGACGCTGAAGGGCCACGGGGGCGTCGCGGTGATGGCCCACGGGGGCGTCTTCGCCATCCCCATCACCCCGCAGCGCCCGGTGCGCGTCGACCCGCAGGCGTACGTCGCCCACCACGGCGACGTACGCAACAAGCTGTCCACGGCGATGGGCTGGCGGGACATGGTGGGGCGCGGCTCCGGCGAGGCGTTCCAGCTGGAGCTCAGCGGCAGCGGCACGGTGTACGTCCAGGCGTCCGAGGAGAAGCTGTGAGCACCGTTCACCACGACCCGGCGACGCTGCCGGCCGACGACAACGTCAACGCGTACACCTTCTGCGTGGAGCTCAAGGGGAGCCAGTGGTTCCTGCAGAAGGGGAAGATGATCGCCTACTACGGGACGATCGAGTTCAACGGGATCGGGCACGGCCGGCTGGACCGCCTGGTGCGGACGTCCTTCCATTCGCCTCTGCACGCGAGCGACTGGGTGGTGGCCGAGGGCTCGGGCAAGATGCTCCTCGCCGACCGGGCCTTCGATGTGAATTCGTATGACCTGGAAGACGGCAACCTGACCATTCGCTCAGGCAACCTGCTTGCTTTTCAGCCAAGTCTCGCCCTCAAGCAGTCGATCGTGCCGGGCTTCCTGACACTGATCGGAACCGGGAAGTTCGTGGCCGCGTCGAACGGGCCGGTGGTGTTCATGGAACCCCCGATCCGGGTCGACCCGCAGGCCCTGGTCGGCTGGGCCGACTGCCCGTCTCCGTGCCATCACTACGACCACGGGTACATGACCGGCCTACTGGGCGGTCTACGTGCCATGACGGGCCTCGGCGGGGCCTCCGGGGAGGAGCACCAGTTCGAGTTCGTGGGGGCGGGGACGGTGCTGCTGCAGTCGAGCGAGGCGCTGATGGCGGAGCAGTCCACCGGAGCCGCTCCGCAGCAGCCGGGGGTGCCCGGCGGCGGGCCCTCCGCACCTCAGGGCGGCCGGTCCGGGGTACCGGGGCTTCCCGGACAGCTGGGGGACCTCCAGCGCCGCTTCGGGCTGTGAGCGGTAACCTGCGGAGTGTGACGTCGAACGCGTGCGCACCGTTCCCGTCACGGAGAAACCCTTACTAGTTCGCCTTTCAACATTTTAGGTAGACTTCATTCATGGAGACCGAGACGGCCACCCGCTGGCTGACCGATACGGAGCAGTGTGCTTGGCGCACCCACCTGGAGGTCAACAGGCTGTTGACGCACCAGCTCGAGAAGGACCTGCAGCCGTTCGGCCTGACGATGAACGACTACGAGATCCTGGTGAACCTCTCCGAAGCGGAAGGCGACAGGCTGCGGATGAGCGACCTGGCCACCGCCACGATGCAGTCCAAGAGCCGCCTCTCCCACCAGATCACCCGCATGGAGAACGCGAACCTGGTCCGGCGGGAGAACTGCGAGTCCGACCGCCGCGGGCTCTACGCCGTCCTCACCGAGCACGGTCTGGAGACGATGCGGAAGGTCGCGCCGCACCATGTGGCATCCGTCCGCAGGCATTTCATCGACCTGCTGGCCCCCGAGGCCCTGACCGGCCTCGACAAGGCGCTCAAGCCGATCGCGGAGCACCTGCGCGGGCAGCGGGGGCGTCCCTGATCACGCCTGATCTCACGTCCCCGACCTCACGCCCCTGATCACGGCCGCGGGGGCGTGAGGGTCTGGGCGGCCGGCAGGCGGAGCTCGAACAGGGCGCCGCCCGCCGGCGCCTCGTGAACGGTGAGCGTGCCACCGTGCCGCACGGCGACGTCACGGGCGATGGCCAGCCCCAGCCCGGCCCCGCCGTCGTCGCGGCTGCGGGCGGCGTCGAGCCGGACGAACCTCTCGAAGATCCGCTCCCGGTCGGCGGCCGGCACGCCCTCCCCGTCGTCGGCCACCGCGACCACGGCCAGGTCGCCGTCGCGGCGCACGGACACCTCGACCGCCGAGCGGGCGTGCCGCTGCGCGTTGTCGAGGAGATTGGCCAGCACCCGCCCCAGTTGCCCCCGCGACCCGGCCACCGTCACCTCGCCCGCTTCGCCCGCTCCTTCACCCGCTCCATCAGCCGCCCCATCAGCCGCTCCTTCACCCGCTCCGTCGCCCTGGGACCGCACGCTCACCCCCGGCCGGCCCCCGGCCTCCTCCCGCGCGAGCGCCGCGAGGTCGACGCGCGCGTCGGCGGGCCGTTCCCCCGCGTCCAGCCTGGCCAGCAGCAACAGGTCGGCGGCGAGCCGCTGCAGCCGTACGGTGTCCTCCACGGCGCCGTCGAGGTCGAGCAGCTCCGGATGGGCGGCGGCCACCTCCAGCTGGGTGCGCAGCGAGGCGATGGGGCTGCGCAGCTCGTGCGAGGCGTCGGCGACGAAGCGCCGCTGCCGCTCCACCGAGGACTCCAGCGCGGCCAGCGTCTCGTTGGTGGTCGAGGCGAGCCGGGCCACCTCGTCGTGGGTGTCCGGCACCGGGACGCGGCGCGCGAGGTCCTCGCTGGCGGTGATCGCGGCCATCTCCCGGCGGATGCCCGCCACGGGGCGCAGCGCGCGCCCGGTGACCAGCCAGGTCACCCACCCGACGACCGCGAGGAGCAGCGGAAAGCCGATCAGCATGACGGTCAGCGCGGTGTTCACGGCGCCGTGTTCGGCGGACAGCGGGGCACCGGCGTAGACGGTGAGCTGGTCACCGTCCCGGGTTTCCACGGGTACGGCGGCGAAGCGGTAGTCCTCCGTGTCGCCGCCGATCGTCGCCGAACCGTCGCTGACGGTGGTCCGCTCGCCGATCTCACCGGGCTCCAGCGAATCGCCGGCGTCGTCCGAGTCGCCACCGTCGTCGTCGCCGTCATCGTCGTCGCCGCCGTCATCGTCGCCACCGTCGTCGTCGCCGCCGTCGCCGGTGGGGGTCGGCTGCGGCTGCACCGCGTCGACGCCCGTGCCGCTGATCCGCTCCAGGTCTTCGCTGGCGGCGACGAGCGTGCCCTCCTCGTCGACGATCTGCACCGGGCGGTCGTCCACGTCCAGGGACAGCTCGGTGTACCGCGTCCCGACGGACAGCTCGGCGGCGACCTCCCGCGCGGAGCGCTCGGCCTGGGTGCCGGCCTCGCCGAGCAGGTTGGAGCGCAGGGACAGCAGGACGGCGGTGCCGGCCGCGACGAGGGCGACGGCGACCACGAGGGTGGCGCCGAGCGTGGCCCGGGCCCGGACCGACCCGAAGAGCCGGCTCATCGCTCGCCCTCCAGCCGGTAGCCGGCGCCGCGCACGGTGCGGATGAGGCCGGCGCGCAGCTTGCGCCGCAGGGCGCTGACGTACACCTCGACGATGTTGGGGTCGCCGTCGTAGGCGAAGTCCCAGACGTGTTCCAGGATCTCCGCCTTGGACACGACGTGTCCGGCCCGCACGACGAGCTGCTCCAGGACGGCGAACTCCTTGGCGGTGAGGGTGACCTCCCGCTCGGCCAGGAAGACCCGGCGGGCGGCGGTGTCGACCTTCAGGTCCCCGTGGACGTGCACGGGCGACGCCCCGGTGCCCTGCGCCCGCCGCCGCAGCAGGGCCTTCACGCGCGCGACGAGGACGACGTACGAGAAGGGCTTGGTGAGGTAGTCGTCCGCGCCCGTGTCCAGGCCCTCCGCCTCGTCGTACTCGCCGTCCTTGGCGGTGAGCATCAGGATCGGCACGTCGTGCCCCGCGGCGCGCAGGGCGGCGCAGACCCGGTAGCCGTTGAGGCCGGGCAGCATGATGTCGAGGATGACCAGGTCGTACGTGCCCTCGCCGGCCCGGTGCAGGCCCTCCCGGCCGTTGTGGACGACGTCCACGGCGTAACCCTCGGCGGTGAGGCCCTTGGCGAGCGAGAGGGCAAGCCGCTTCTCGTCCTCCACGATCAACAGACGCATGGGTAAAGAGTCGCAAAACCAAGCTGAAGATCCCTTCAGGCGGCTTCAGCTTGGCCTCAGCGTCGGTGGACGACAGTGAAGGCGTCGAAATCGAATTGATTCCGTACGACTCGGGAGGAACTCGCATGAAGCGCAACATCGTGATCGCCGCCGTCACCGCCGCCGCACTGATCGGAGGCGGTACGGCGACGGCTCTGGCGACCACGGACGACGACTCGGGTACGACGACGCGTCAGACGGACGTGCGCGGCGCCTCGGACGACGACGCGGGCGACCGGGCGGACGACGCCGCCGACGACCGGGACGACTCCCGCGACGGTGACCGCGACGACGACGCCTCCCGCGTGTCCTCGGCGAAGGTGACGGCGGCCGACGCCATCGCCGCCGCCCTGAAGAAGGCCCCCGGCACCGCCGTCTCCGCCGAACTGGACGACGCGGACGACGACGGCGACGACGGCGAGCGCGCGGCCTGGGAGGTCGACGTCCTCTCCGGTGACGGCACCTGGCACAGCGTGTGGATCGACCCGGCCGACGGCAAGGTCCTCGGCTCGGAGACGGACGACGAGGACGACACCGACGAGGTGCGGGCCGCCCTGAAGGGCACGTCCGTGGACGCCGCCGAGGCCGCGAAGGCCGCGGCCGGCCACGGGACTGTGACCTCCGTGGAGCTGGACGACGACGGCTACTACGGCGACGGCGAGGCGGCCTGGGAGGTCGAGACCCGCACCTCGGGCGAGGACGAGCAGGACTGGCGGGTCGACCCGGAGACCGGCAAGGTCACGGCCGATCGCTCACACCACTCGGACTCCGACGACTCCGACGACTCGAATGACTCGGATGACTCGGATGACTCCGACGACTCTGACGACTCGGATGACTCCGACGACTCCGGCTCGGACGACGACTGAGCAGCCCCGTCCGCCCGGCGGACCGGCCGTGGCGGCGACCCGGCACCAGCGCCGCCGCCACGGCGACCACGCCGGACACCGCGAAGCACACCGGCAGCGGCAGCCGTTCCACCAGCAGGCCCACCGCGGCGGCACCGGCGGAACCTCCGGCGTTCACCGCGGTGTTGACCCAGGCGCCCGCCCGGGTCCGGAATCCCGGCGCCGCGCTCTCGTCGGCGATCAGGTACGCCGTCGTCAGCGCCGGTGCCACGAACAGGCCCGCGCAGGCGACGGCCGCGACGAGTGACCCTATGCCGGGCGCGAGGCCCGCGGCGATCAGGCAGAGGCCGAGGCCGGCCGCGAGGAACGGCAGCCGGGCGCGGGCGGACGACGTCCAGGTGACGGCGCCGTTCAGCAGCCCGCCGACCGCACTGCCCGCCGACAGCGCCGCGAGCACCCAGGCGACGGTGGAGCCGCCGAGCCCGCGCTGCCCCGCGAAGGCGACGACGAGGAGGTCGACGGCGCTCACCGAGACGCCGACGGCGGCGGCGACGACCACGGGCTGCAGCAGGGCGCGCCCTTGCCCCGCTCCCCCTCGGCCGGCGGGCACCGAGTCCTCCTTCGCACGCTCCGCCGGACGCAGCACGCCCGCCGCCGGTGACGTGACGAAGGCGAGGGTGCCCACCGCCACCAGCAGCGCGCTGAGCAGCACCCCGACATCAGGTGTGGCGACCCCGGCCACCACGCCGACCAGGAGCGGACCCGAGACGAAGAGGAGTTCCTCGGCGACGCCGTCCAGGCTGTAGGCGCGCTGCAGCATGGCCCGGTCGGGCAGCAGCCCGGCCCACACCGCGCGCATCGTGGGGCCGAGGGGCGGCGTGCAGGCGCCCGCGAGCGCGGCGGTCACCGCGAGGACGGCCGCGGGTGTGCCCGGCTGCCGGCAGACCGCCGCCAGCGCGCAGAGCAGCACGGCGTACAGCAGGGCCATGGGGAGCAGGGCCCGGCGCGGGCCGTGCCGGTCGACGAGGGCCGCGCGGTAGGGGGACAGGAAGACGCTGGTGGCGCCGAACAGCGCCATGACCGTGCCGGCCACGGCGTACGACCCGGTGGACCGGGTCAGGGAGAGCATCAGCGCGAGGGAGACCGTGCCGTACGACAGCCGGCCGACGAGGGCGGCGGCGAAGGTACGGCGGGCATGGGGGACACGGAGGACGGCGGCGTACGAGGGCCGTGGAGCATGCGTGGACACGGAAGGTTCCTCAGAGGACGGCAACGAGGGGACGCCGAAGCACGCGACGGCCGGGTGCGGCGGTCGCGTGCGGGGCGGGCCCTAGGCCAAGAGGAGGAACATGCGGGTCAACTTACCGGCGCGGCGCTGGGGCCGCACCGGCTTTCTGTTCCGGCGTCAGCCGCTCGTCAGCCCCGCCACCAGTTCGTCCGCCGCGCGGTACGGGTCCAGGTCGCCCGCGACGATGCGTTCCGCCAGCGCGCCGAGGCGGCGGTCGCCGTGCAGGTCGCCGATGCGTTCACGCAGGGCGGTGACGGCGATGGTCTCGACCTCGCGGGCGGCGCGGGCCCGGCGGCGTTCGGTGAGGACGTCCCGTTCCTCCATCCACGCGCGGTGCTTCTCCAGGGCCTCGACGACCTCGTCGACGCCCTCGCCGCGCGCGGCGACCGTCTTGACGATGGGCGGGCGCCAGTCGCCGGGGCCGCGGGTCTCGCCGAGGCCCAGCATGTGGTTCAGCTCGCGGGCGGTCGCGTCCGCGCCGTCGCGGTCGGCCTTGTTGACGACGTAGACGTCGCCGATCTCCAGGATTCCGGCCTTGGCGGCCTGGATGCCGTCGCCCATGCCCGGGGCGAGGAGGACGACGGAAGTGTCAGCCTGGGAGGCGATCTCCACCTCCGACTGGCCCACGCCGACCGTCTCGACGAGGATCACGTCGCACCCTGCCGCGTCGAGGACGCGGATCGCCTGCGGTGCCGCCCAGGCGAGGCCGCCGAGGTGGCCGCGGGTCGCCATCGAGCGGATGTAGACGCCCGGGTCGGACGCGTGCTCCGACATCCGGACGCGGTCGCCGAGCAGGGCGCCGCCGGAGAAGGGGGAGGACGGGTCGACGGCGAGGACGCCGACCCGCTTGCCCCGCTTGCGGTACGCCGTCACCAGCGCCGAGGTGGAGGTGGACTTGCCGACGCCCGGCGAGCCGGTCAGACCGACCACGTACGCCCCGCCGGTCAGCGGCGCGAGCGTCCGCATGACCTCCCTGAGCTGCGGGGACGCCCCCTCGACCAGGGAGATCAGCCGGGCCACGGCCCGCGGCCGGCCTTCCCTGGCCTGGGCAACCAGCGAGGAGACGTCCTGCATCACAGCTCCGTTCAGTGGGAAGTCGTCACCCGGTCGGTGAAGGTCGTATCGCGGTAACGCGGCGTCAGGACTTGGGTACCCGCACGATCAGCGCGTCACCCTGGCCGCCGCCGCCGCACAGCGCCGCCGCGCCGACCCCGCCGCCGCGCCGCTTCAGCTCCAGCGCCAGGTGCAGCACGAGCCGGGCGCCGGACATGCCGATGGGGTGACCCAGCGCGATGGCGCCGCCGTTGACGTTCACCTTTTCGGTGGATACGCCGAGGTCCTTCATTGACTGCACGGCGACGGCCGCGAACGCCTCGTTGATCTCGATCAGGTCCAGGTCGCCGACCTCCAGGCCCTCCTTCTTCAGGGCGTGCCGGATGGCATTGGACGGCTGCGACTGCAAAGAGTTGTCCGGGCCGGCGACGTTGCCGTGGGCGCCGATCTCCGCGATCCACTCCAGGCCGAGCTCCTCGGCCCTGGCCCTGCTCATGACGACCACGGCCGCCGCGCCGTCGGAGATCTGCGAGGAGGAGCCCGCGGTGATCGTGCCGTCCTTGGAGAAGGCCGGCCGCAGCTTGCCGAGCGACTCGGCGGTGGTGTCGCCGCGGATGCCCTCGTCCTTGCTGAACAGCACCGGTTCGCCCTTGCGCTGCGGGATCTCGACCGGAGTGATCTCGGCCTCGTAGACGCCGTTCTTCTGGGCGGCGGCGGCGCGCTGGTGGGACAGGGCGGCGATCTCGTCCTGGGCCGCGCGCTCGATGCCGAGGCGGGTGTTGTGCTTCTCGGTGGACTCGCCCATGGCGATGCCCTCGAAGGAGTCGGTCAGACCGTCGTGCGCCATGGCGTCGAGCATCTGGACCGCGCCGTACTTGTAGCCCTCGCGGGATTTCGGCAGCAGGTGCGGGGCGTTGGTCATGGACTCCTGGCCGCCGGCGACGACCACGTCGAATTCACCCGCGCGAATGAGCTGGTCGGCGAGCGCGATGGCGTCGAGACCGGAGAGGCACACCTTGTTGACCGTGAGCGCCGGGACGTTCATGGGGATGCCGGCCTTCACGGCGGCCTGGCGGGCGGGGATCTGCCCGGCGCCGGCCTGGAGCACCTGCCCCATGATCACGTACTGGACCTGGTCGCCGCCGATCCCCGCACGGTCGAGGGCGGCCTTGATCGCGAAGCCGCCGAGGTCGGCCCCGGAGAAGGACTTCAGCGAGCCGAGCAGCCGCCCCATCGGGGTGCGGGCGCCCGCGACGATGACGGAGGTCGTGCGGTTCGTTCCAGTGGTTCCAGAGGTTTCAGCGGTTCCAGAAGACATGAGCTGCGATCCCCTTTTCCGGCCCGCACAGGCCGAGGAGTGAACGAGGGTTTACTCGAATGTACTGAGCGGTATCCCGCCCGTCACCGGGCTGTCGGTGTGATCGCGCGCACGTTGCGTAACCACCTCCGGAGCGCTGCAATCAATGCATGCTGACGCGAATCGACCACATCGGAATCGCCTGCCGTGACCTCGACGCGACTGTCGAGTTCTACCGTGCCACCTATGGCTTCGAGGTGTTCCACACCGAGGTCAACGAGGAGCAGGGCGTGCGCGAGGCCATGCTCAAGATCAACGATACGTCGGACGGCGGCGCCTCGTACCTCCAGCTCCTGGAGCCCGTCCGCGAGGACTCCGCGGTCGGGAAGTGGCTCGCCAAGAACGGCGAGGGCGTTCACCACATCGCGTTCGGCACGGCGGACGTGGACGCGGACGCCGCGGACATCCGGGGCAAGGGCGTACGCGTCCTGTACGACGAGCCCCGGCGCGGTTCCATGGGGTCGCGGATCACCTTCCTGCACCCCAAGGACTGCCATGGCGTACTGACAGAACTGGTCACTTCGGCGGCCGTTGAGTCACCTGAGCACTGACTCTCGTACATAGGGGCCGGTAGGGTTGGGTGCGGTCGCCGCTCAGTCCAGGGTGACCCGGTCCTGCCGTCAGTGGTGGCGGGACCGCCGGGGTCGTGTTTCGGGGGGCGGACGCCGGGGCAGAAGCACGTGCTCCGCCGTTGATCTGACACCATTCCCCGGGGGCCCCGTCCGGTGGACGGACGGAGCTCGTTCGGGAAGATTTGCGACCAGGGGACGGATGGGACCGCGCAGTGCGGGGCTACGAGAGCCAGGAGCGAGAGCCGGCGGCTGACGTCGACCACCTCTCTCGGTTCGAGGCCGAGATGAAGCGGCTGAAGACCGAGCGGGAAAAGGCGATCCAGCACGCCGAGGACCTCGGCTACCAGGTCGAGGTGCTGCGCGCCAAGTTGCACGAGGCGCGGCGCACCATCATGTCCCGGCCCGCCTTCGACGGCGGCGACATCGGGTACCAGGCCGAGCAGTTGCTGCGCAACGCGCAGACGCAGGCCGAGCAGCTGCGCGCGGACGCCGAGCGGGAGCTGAGCCAGGCGCGGGCGCAGACCCAGCGCATCCTCCAGGAGCACGCCGAGCAGGCCGCCCGGCTCCAGGCCGAGCTGCACCAGGAGGCGGTGACCCGGCGCCAGCAGCTGGACCAGGAGCTGGCCGAGCGCCGGCAGACCGTCGAGTCGCACGTCAACGAGAACGTGGCCTGGGCGGAACAGCTGCGCGCCCGCACCGAGCAGCAGGCCCGCCGGCTGCTCGACGAGTCCCGGGCCGAGGCCGAGCAGGCCATGGCCGCGGCCCGCGCGGAGGCGGACCGGCTCACCTCCGAGGCCCGGCAGCGGCTGCGCAACGACGCCGAGAGCGCCCGCGCCGAGGCGGAGCAGATCCTGCGCCGGGCCCGCGCCGACGCCGAGCGGCTGCTGAACGCGGCCTCCACGCAGGCGCAGGAGGCCACCGACCACGCCGAGCAGCTGCGCACCTCCACCGCCACCGAGTCGGAGGCCACCCGCCGCCAGGTGCAGGAGCTGAGCCGGGCCGCCGAACAGCGCATGTCCGAGGCCGAGGAGGCGCTGCGCAAGGCGCAGGCCGAGGCCGAGAAGGTGGTCGCCGAGGCCAAGGAGGCCGCGTCCAAGGCCCTCGCGAGCGCCGAGCAGACCAACGAGCAGCGCACCCGCACCGCCAAGGAGCAGGTCGCCCGGTTGGTCGGCGAGGCCACCAAGGACGCCGAGTCCACCAGGACCGAGGCCGAGCAGCTGGTCGCGGACGCCCGCGCCGAGGCCGAGAAGATCGTCACCGAGGCCACCGAGAAGGCCCGCACACTCACCGCCGAGGAGACGGCCACCCAGCTGTCCAAGGCCGCCAAGACCGCCGAGGACGTGCTGAACAAGGCGTCCGAGGACGCCAAGCGGACCACGAAGGCCGCCGCCGAGGAGGCCGAGCGGATCCGTACCGAGGCCGAGGCCGAGGCGGACCGGCTGCGCGCCGAGGCGCACGACATCGCCGCCGAGCTCAAGGGCGCGGCGAAGGACGACACCAAGGAGTACCGCGCCAAGACGGTCGAGCTGCAGGAGGAGGCGCGCCGGCTGCGCGGCGACGCCGAGCAGCTGCGTGCCGACGCCGTCGCCGAGGGCGAGAAGATCCGCGCCGAGGCCCGCAAGGAGGCCGTGGCGCAGATCGAGGAGGCGGCGAAGACCGCCGAGGAGCTGCTCGCCAAGGCCAAGGCGGACGCCGACGAGCTGCGGCAGACCGCGACGGCCGACAGCGAGAAGGTCCGCACCGAGGCCATCGAGCGGGCGACGACCCTGCGCCGGCAGGCCGAGGAGACCCTGGAGCGCACCCGCGCCGAGGCCGAGCGGCACCGGGTGGAGGCCGTCGAGCGCGCCGACGAGCTCCAGGCGGACGCCGAGCGGGCCGCCCGCGAACTGCGCGAGGAGACCGAGCGCGCCGTCGAGGCCCGGCAGGCGGAGGCCGCCGGGGAGCTGACGCGGCTGCAGACCGAGGCCGAGGAGCGCCGCACCGCCGCCGAGCAGGCGCTGACCGAGGCCCGTGAGGAGGGCGAGCGGATTCGCCGCGAGGCCGCCGAGGAGAGCGAGCGGCTGCGCACGGAGGCCGCCGAACGGATCCGTACGCTCCAGCAGCAGGCCGAGACCGAGGCCGAGCGGCTGCGCACCGAGGCCGCCGCGGACGCCTCCGCCTCCCGCGCGGAGGGCGAGGCCGTCGCCGTACGGCTGCGGTCCGAGGCCGCGGGCGAGGCGGAACGGCTGAAGTCGGAGGCGCAGGAGAGCGCCGACCGGGTGCGGGCGGAGGCGCAGACCGCCGCCGAGCGCATCGCCGCCGAGGCCTCCGAGACGCTGGCCGCCGCCCAGGAGGAGGCCGCCCGGCGCCGCCGCGAGGCCGAGGAGCTGCTGGGTGACGCCCGGCAGGAGGCGGACCAGGAGCGTGAGCGGGCCCGCGAGCAGAGCGAGGAGCTGTTGGCCTCGGCGCGCAAGCGCGTCGAGGAGGCGCAGGCCGAGGCGGTCCGGCTGGTCGAGGAGGCCGACCGGCGCGCCACCGAGATGGTGTCGGCCGCCGAACAGCACGCGACGCAGGTACGGGAGTCGGTCGCCGGCCTGCACGAGCAGGCCCAGGAGGAGATCACCGGGCTGCGCAGCGCCGCCGAGCACGCGGCGGAGCGCGTCCGGCGCGAGTCCGAGGAGGAGGCGGACCGGGTCCGCGCCGACGCCTACGCCGAGCGGGAACGCGCGAGCGAGGACGCCGCGCGGCTGCGGCGCGAGGCGCAGGAGGAGACGGAGGCCGCCAAGGCGCTGGCCGAGCGGACGATGTCCGAGGCCATCGCGGAGGCCGACCGGATCCGTTCGGACGTGTCCGAGCACGCCCAGCGGGTGCGCACGGAGGCCTCCGACACCATCGCCGAGGCCGAGCAGTCCGCGGCGCGGACCCGGGCGGACGCCCGCGAGGACGCCAACCGCATCCGGTCCGACGCGGCCACGCAGGCGGACACCCTGATCACCGAGGCGCGCTCCGAGGCGGAGCGGCTCACCACGGAGACGGCGGCCGAGACCGACCGGATCCGCACGGAGACGCTCGCCGAGGCGGAGCGCGTCCGCACCGAGGCGGCGACCGAGGCCGAGCGGGTACGCACGGAGGCGGCCGACGAGGCGGAGCGGCTGCGGACCGAGACGGTCGCGGAGGCCGAGCGGGTCCGCGCCGAGGCCACCGCCCGGGCCGAGCAACTGGTCTCGGACGCCACCGGGGAGGCGGAGCGGCTGCGCGCCGAGGCCGCCCAGACGGTCGGCTCCGCCCAGCAGCACGCCGAGCGCGTCCGCACCGAGGCGGAGCGCGTCCGGGCCGAGGCGGCCGCGGAGGCCGAGCGGGTGACCACGGCCGCCCGCGAGGAGGCCGAACGCACCCTCGACGAGGCCCGCAAGGACGCCAACAAGCGGCGCTCGGAGGCGGCCGAGCAGGTCGACACGCTCATCACGGAGACCACGGCCGAGGCCGACAAGCTGCTCACCGAGGCCCAGCAGCAGGCCCAGAAGGCCACCGCGGACGCCGAGTCGCAGGCCGACACCATGGTCGGCGCGGCCCGCGCGGAGGCGGACCGGATCGTCGCGGAGGCAACGGTCGAGGGCAACAAGCGGGTGGAGAAGTCCCGTACGGACGCGGACGAGCTGCTGGTCGGCGCCCGCCGGGACGCGACCGCCATCAGGGAGCGCGCGGAGGAGCTGCGCGAGCGGCTCACCTCCGAGATCGAGGAGCTGCACGAACGGGCCCGCCGCGAGGCCGCCGAGACGATGAAGTCGGCCGGCGACCGCTGCGACGCGCTCGTCAAGGCCGCCGAGGAGCAGCTCGCCAAGGCGGAGGCGAAGGCCAAGGAGCTGGTGTCGGAGGCCAACTCCGAGGCCGGCAAGGTGCGCATCGCCGCCGTCAAGAAGGCGGAGGGACTGCTCAAGGAGGCCGAGCAGAAGAAGGCGTCCCTGGTCCGGGAGGCCGAGGAGCTCAAGGCCGAAGCGGTCGAGGAGGCCCGGCGCACGGTCGAGGAGGGCAAGCGCGAGCTGGAGGTCCTGGTGCGGCGCCGCGAGGACATCAACGCCGAGATCTCCCGGGTGCAGGACGTGCTGGAGGCGCTGGAGTCCTTCGAGGCGCCGGCGGGCGGCAAGGACAACGGGGTCAAGGCCGGAGCCACGGTCGGTGCCCCACGTTCGGGTGGCAAGTCGTCAGACGGCTAGCGTCCGGGACGGATTCGGTGTCTCCTGGAGATATTTGGCTGCTTTTCCGACCAACCCTTGACCAGAACTTTGGCAAGCCATCCGAGGGTCAGCCACCCGAAAGAGGTGTCATTCTCCGTACCAAACGCGCATCCGCTCGATGACACACCGCGTTGGCGCCTAGGATTCCCTCTATCACCTCACCCGGTCTCTTTCGACAGGAACCCCATGAGCGACACTTCCCCCTACGGCTTCGAGCTTGTGCGGCGTGGGTACGACCGCGCTCAGGTGGACGAACGGATCTCCAAGCTCGTCTCCGACCGTGACAGCGCTCTCGCCCGCATCACCGCTCTGGAAAAGCGCATCGAGGAGCTCCACCTCGAGACCCAGAACGCCCAGGCCCAGGTCAACGACGCCGAGCCGTCGTACGCCGGTCTCGGCGCCCGGGTCGAGAAGATCCTGCGTCTCGCCGAGGAAGAGGCGAAGGACCTGCGTGAGGAGGCCCGGCGCGCCGCCGAGCAGCACCGCGAGCTCGCCGAGTCGGCGGCCCAGCAGGTGCGCAACGACGCGGAGTCGTACGCCGCGGAGCGCAAGGCCAAGGCAGAGGACGAGGGCGTCCGGATCGTCGAGAAGGCCAAGAGCGACGCCTCGCAGCTGCGCTCCGAGGCGCAGAAGGACGCGCAGTCCAAGCGCGAGGAGGCGGACGCCCTCTTCGAGGAGACCCGCGCCAAGGCCGCGCAGGCCGCCGCCGACTTCGAGACGAACCTCGCCAAGCGCCGCGAGCAGTCCGAGCGCGACCTGGCCTCCCGTCAGGCCAAGGCCGAGAAGCGCCTCGCGGAGATCGAGCACCGCGCGGAGCAGCTGCGTCTGGAGGCGGAGAAGCTGCGCACGGACGCCGAGCGCCGCGCCCGCCAGACCGTCGAGACGGCGCAGCGCCAGGCCGAGGACATCGTGGCCGACGCCAACGCGAAGGCGGACCGGATCCGTTCGGAATCGGAGCGCGAGCTCGCGGCCCTCACCAACCGCCGCGACTCCATCAACGCGCAGCTGACCAACGTGCGCGAGATGCTGGCGACCCTCACGGGCGCCGCGGTGGCCGCCGCCGGTACGCCGGCCGAGGACGAGCCGGTCTCCCGCGGGGTGCCGGCCCAGCAGTCCCGCTGACGCGGGGCGAACGCCGGCCGAACACGTACGGAACGAGGACGAAGTCCTCTGTCACTGGGGTGGCAGAGGACTTCGTCCCGTTCTAGCGTGGGCGCCATGATCGAGCTCGAGGGGCTGACCAAGCGGTACGGCGAGAAGGTGGCGGTCAACAACCTCTCCTTCACCGTCAGACCCGGCATCATCACGGGCTTCCTCGGGCCCAACGGCGCGGGCAAGTCGACCACCATGCGGATGGTGCTGGGCCTGGACCGGCCCACCGCGGGGGACGTCCGGATCGACGGCAAGCACTACGACCAGCTCAAGGACCCCCTGACGTACATCGGCGCCCTGCTGGAGGCCAAGGCCTGGCACGGCGGGCGCAGCGCCTACAACCACCTGCTCTGCCTCGCCCAGAGCAACGGCATTCCGGCGTCCCGGGTGCGCGAGGTCCTGGACACGGTCGGGCTCACCGCGGTCGCCCGGAAGAAGACCAAGGGCTTCTCCCTCGGCATGGGCCAGCGGCTCGGCATCGCCGGCGCGCTGCTCGGCGACCCGCGGATCCTGATGTTCGACGAGCCGGTCAACGGCCTCGACCCGGAGGGCATCCACTGGATCCGCAATCTGATGAAGACACTGGCCTCCCAGGGCCGTACGGTCTTCGTCTCCTCCCACCTGATGAGCGAGATGGCGCTGACCGCCGATCATCTGGTGGTCATCGGCCAGGGCAGGCTGCTGGCGGACACCTCGATGGCCGAGTTCATCGCGGAGAACTCGCGCAGTTACGTCCGGATCCGCACCCCGCAGCGCGAGCGGCTGCTCGACGTACTGCACGGCGACGGCATCACGGTCGTCGAGGCCGGCGCCGAGGCCCTGGAGGTGGACGGCGACACGTCCGAGGCGATCGGGGAGCTGGCGGCGCGGCACCAGATCGTGCTGCACGAGCTGAGCCCGCAGCGGGCCTCGCTGGAGGAGGCGTTCATGCGGCTGACCGCGGAGTCCGTGGAGTACCACGCGCACGACGGGCAGCCGCCCGGCGCGGTGCCGCCGCGGCGGCAGGAACGGCAGCAGTGGGGCAGCGACTGGAGGAAGGGATGAGCATGGCGGCGGCACAGGTCGTCCGGTCCGAGTGGACCAAGATCCGGTCGGTCGCGTCCACCGTGTGGACGCTGGGCCTCGCCGTGGTCGTCACCATCGCCCTCGGCATGCTGATCTCGGCGCTGTCGAAGAGCGAGTTCGACAACCTGAGCGAACGGGACCGGCTCTCCTTCGACCCGACCTTCATCAGCTTCGCCGGGACGAGCCTCGGCCAGCTGGCGATGATCGTGTTCGGGGTGCTGGTCGTGGGGAACGAGTACAGCTCCGGCATGATCCGCACCTCGCTGGCCGCCGTGCCGCAGCGCGGAACCTTCCTGTTCAGCAAGCTCGCGGTGGCCACGGGGCTCGCCCTCGTCGTGAGCATGGTCACCAGTTTCGCCACCTTCTTCCTCGGTCAGGCGATGCTCGGCGACCTCAGGGCGTCGATCGGCGATCCGGGCGTGCTGCGCGCGGTCATCGGCGGCGGCCTCTACATGACCTTGATCGCGATGTTCTCGATGGGCGTCGCCGCGATGCTGCGCTCGCCGATGCTGTCCCTGGGCATCCTGATGCCGTTCTTCTTCCTGATCTCCAACATCCTGGGCAACGTCCCGGCGACGGAGAAGATCGGCCGGTTCCTGCCCGACCAGGCCGGCAGCAAGATCATGCAGGTGGTCGCGCCGGTCGACGACGACGTGCCGTACGGCCCGTGGGGCGGACTCGGGATCATGGCGTTGTGGGTGATCGCGGCGCTCGTCGGCGGGTACCTTGTGCTGAAGAGGCGGGACGCGTGAGGACCGGGCAGACGCTGGACGGGTTCCCTCCGCGCCCGGATTTTGCCCGGGCTTGAACGGAACCGTCAGCGCCTCGATATCCTCCTAACCCTTACGGGGGCGTGTGCCCTGCTGTCCCTGAACCTTCCGATGGGTGCGGAGCATGATCGAGGCTGTCGGCCTGACCAAGCACTACGGCGACAAGACCGCTGTGTACAACCTCTCCTTCCAGGTACGGCCCGGCGCCGTCACCGGTTTCCTCGGGCCCAACGGCTCGGGCAAGTCGACGACGATGCGCATGATCCTCGGCCTGGACAACCCGACCTCCGGCCATGTGACGATCGGCGGCCACCCGTACCGCAAGCTGCCCAACGCCGCCCGGCAGGTCGGAGCGCTCCTCGACGCCAAGGCGGTGCACGGCGGCCGGTCCGCCCGCAACCACCTGCTGAGCCTGGCCCAGCTGTCGGGCATCCCGGCCCGGCGCGTGGACGAGGTGCTCGGCGTGGTCGGCCTCCAGGACGTGGCCCGGCGGCGTTCCAAGGGCTTCTCTCTCGGTATGGGCCAGCGGCTCGGCATCGCCGCGGCACTGCTCGGCGACCCCCAGGTGCTGCTGTTCGACGAGCCGGTCAACGGCCTCGACCCCGAAGGCATCCACTGGGTGCGCAACCTGATGAAGGCGCTCGCGGCGGAGGGCCGTACCGTCTTCGTCTCCTCGCACCTGATGAGCGAGATGGCGCTGACCGCCGACCACCTGATCGTCATCGGGCGCGGCCAGTTGCTCTCCGACATGAGCGTGAAGGACTTCATCTCGGCCAACTCCGCCGACTTCGCGCGCGTGCGGACACCGGACAGCGAGCCGCAGCTGCGGGAGAAGCTGACGTCCGCGCTGACCGAGGCCGGCGGGCACGTGATGCCCGAGCAGGACGGCGCGCTGCGGGTGACCGGTCTGGCGCTCCCCCGGATCAGCGACATCGCGCACGACACCGACGTACGGCTGTGGGAGCTGTCTCCGCACCAGGCCTCGCTGGAGGAGGCCTACATGCGGATGACCCAGGGCGCCGTCGACTACCGGTCGACCGCCGACCAGAAGGCCGGACTCCAGCAGCCGCTGCCGCCCGGCGCGCAGCCGCCGATGCCGGTGCCCGGCCAGGGCCAGCCCGGCTGGTACGCCCCGCCCCCGCCCCAGCAGGGCGGTCAGCCCTTCGCGGCGCCCCCGGGCGCGCCGGGCCAGGCCCCCGCGGGAGCGTACGGCGGCGCCCCGGTCGCGCCCGGCGCGGTTCCGGGCGGCCCGCCCGTCAACCCGTACGCGGCACAGCAGGCTCCCCAGGCGCCCGCACCCGCCTCCGCACCGCCCGGCACCGCCCCCTCACCCGCCCACGCGCCCGCGCCCGCGCCCGTCACCGACCCGACCAAGCCCGAGGACGCCCGATGAGCACGCCCCAGCCCCCGACGCAGCAGGCCGCACCCGACTGGCAGGCGGCGCCCGGTTCGCCGTACCCGACCTACACGTCGCCGATCCCGGTGGTGCGCACGCACCTCGGGCACGCGGTCGCCTCCGAGTGGACGAAGATCAAGTCGGTGCGCTCGACGATGTGGACGCTGGGCGTGTTCGTCCTGCTGGTCCTCGGTATCGGGCTGCTGACCGGCCTGGTGGTGGCGAGCTCCTCGCCCGACCTCTCCGGAGCGAACGGGCTGGAGCTGGGCTTCTTCGGACTGCTCCTCGGCAGCATCTGCGTCATCACGCTCGGTGTGCTGACCACCGCCTCGGAGTACGGCACCGGCATGGTACGGACCACGATGACGGCCTGTCCGAGCCGCAGCCGGGTCCTCGCGGCGAAGGCGATCGTGTTCTTCCTGGTGGCGTTCGCCGTGACGCTGGTGTGCACGGCTCTCGTCGCCCTCGTGCACACGGCGCTCCTGGACGGCACCGGGGCCGAGGCCCCCACCGGCGGCGAGTGGCTGAAGGCCACGGTCGGCGTCTCGCTCTACATCGCGCTGCTCGGACTGCTGTCGCTCGCCATCGGCTCGGTCATCCGGCACTCCGCGGGCGCCATCACCATCATGATCGGGACGCTGCTCGCCCCGCTGGTGATCGCGTTGTTCATGTTCACGGAGTCGCTCAAGGACGTGCAGCAGGCACTGTTCGAGTACTCGATCCCCAACCAGATGAGCATCTTCTACGCCAACTCGCTCAGCGACTCCGGCCCGTCCGGCTGGGACCCGCTGTGGATCATGCTCGGCGTGACGGCCGCCGCGTTCGCCGGCGCGTTGGCGCTGCTGGAGAAGCGGGACGTGTAAGAGCGGAACGTGTAGGAACGCTCAGAACCTCGGCGCGTTACGGGACCGCTGCACCCTCGTGGTGCGGCGGTCCTTCGCGTTCCAGCAGGCCTTGTGCCAGTGCCGGCGGTCGTCGACGCCCGAGTGCGCCGGCCATGCCACCACGTGCGGGACGCCGCCCGGGATGAGCTGGTCGCAGCCCGGGCAGCGGTACGACTTGCCCTGGGCGCTCGCGCCCGCCACATGCCGTACGCTCCAGTCGTCGCCCTGCCAGCTCTCCGACGACTGCCGGCCGCCGTAGCGGCCGGAGCCGTCCTCCTCGGCGCTCCGGCCGGACGAACCGGCTCCCTTGGGTCGGTTGCGACGCGGGGACACAGAACACCTCACGGAGCTATACAGGAAGTACGGGCGGCGTCCAGCCTACGCGGCACGGACAGGGGTACACGTACGCCCGCGACCGTCCCGACTCCCCCCGTGCCGGGCTGTCGCGGGGGCCCTGGCGGCCCCTCCACAACGGCCGATTCTGTAGACAATCCGCCAATCCCTCCGCCCGACCGTGTCCTCGGCACGTGTCAGACGGTTATGCCCTGCGGGGGAGCTCCGTGTCGGAGCCGAGGAAGCAGGAAGAGCGATGCGCGTAGGAAGTTTCGTGTTGGGCGCCCAGTTCCCGGGCCAGGGCCAGGGGGAGGCGCTGCACCGCGCGGTCCGCTCGGCCGAGGTCGCCGAGGAGGCGGGGCTCGACACGGTCTGGCTGGCCGAACACCACTTCGTGCCCTACGGCACGTGCCCGTCGGCCGTCACGCTGGCCGCACTGCTGCTGGGCCGCACCCGCCGCATCCGGGTCGGCACCGCGGTCAGCGTCCTGCCCACCGCCCACCCCGTGACGCTCGGCGAGCAGGCCGCGCTGCTGCACGTCACGAGCGGCGGCCGGTTCTCGCTGGGCGTGGGCCGGGGCGGCCCGTGGGTGGACCTGGAGGTGTTCGGCGCGGGCCTGGAGGCGTACGAGGAGGGCTTTCCGGAGTCACTCGATCTGCTGGTCCGCTGGCTGCGCGAACCGTCCGTCGGTGCCTCGGGCGAACGCTTCCGGTTCCGCGAGGTACCCGTCGTACCGCGCCCGTCGGAGTCCCTGACGGAGGGCGCGGGCCCCGAGGTCGTCGTCGCCTGCACGTCCCCGGCCAGCGTGCGCACGGCGGCCGAGCGAGGGCTGCCCATGCTGCTCGGCATGCACATCGGGGACGAGGAGAAGACCGAGATGGTCGCCCTGTGGCGTGAGCACGCCCGCGCGGCCGGACGGCCGGCGGCGGAGATCCACCGCGCGGCCCATGTGTCGGCCGGCGTCTGCCAGATCGCGGACCGCCGCACGGACGCGGCGGAGACCCTGCTCAAGGCGATGCCGGGCTGGCTGCGGCAGGGGCTGGACGCCCACGTCACGGTGGACGGCCGCACCCGGCGGATGCGCGACCCGTACGCGTACACCGAACTGCTCTGCGGACTGCATCCGGTGGGTCCGCCCCGGCTGTGCGCGGACCGGCTCGCGGCGACCGGCGAGCGGACCGGCATCAGCCGCTTCGCCCTGCTCGTCGAGGGGTCCGGAGATCTCGCGGCGACCGAGGAGAACGTCCGGCGGCTCGGGGCCGAGGTACTCCCCCAGCTCCGCTGACCGCGCCGGCGACGGACACCCGGGCGACGCCCGCGAGGGGCCCCGCCCCCTGCCGGACAGCTTGCCGCTCCGGTACGAACTGCACCTCCCTCGTACGGAACGGCAAGCGGACCACCGCCGCGTCAGCAGTCGCGGAACTCGGGCGACTGGTTCAGTACCTGGCTGCGTACCGAGGTGAATCGGGTCAGCTTCTCGTCGACGGAGGAGTCCAACGGGAACACCGCCACCCGGTGGCAGTTCTGGAAGGCCAGCCGCACCCCGAAGTGCCGCTGCAGTGCACCGCGTATGGCGTCACTGGCCAGCGCACGCAGCAGCTGACCGCGTGCCTGCTCGTCCGGCGGGGGCGTCTGGTTGTCGGCGAACGCACCGCCGTCGACCTTCAGCTGTGCCACCAGGGAGCTGACCATCTCCCATGCGTAGGGCAGGGAAGTCCGGACGCAGTCGACGAAGGCTGCTTCGTCGACCTCGCCTCGCTCGGCCTGTTCGAGTAGGGCCGGTGAGACGTCGAGCGACATGAGTTCTCCTCTCGCACCCCCGACTGGCAGGGGTTGCCGGACAGTTGAGGGAGGGCGCGATATTGAACACACTGTGTACACACCTCGCGACCTCCCGTTCAATACCGTAAGCAACCGATCGTGACCGCACCAGGAGAATGGCTATATGGGCACCATCGGGTAGGCGCACAATCGGCCAGTGTGCAAGGTGGGGCCAATGGGAGAAGTGGGACAGCGCGCGGGGTCGCCGCGGCACGGGCGAATCGCGTCGGACCGGGCGCGTCGAGTAGCGTTGCCGACCATGCGTCTCGTCATTGCCCGCTGCTCCGTCGACTACGCCGGACGGCTCACCGCCCACCTGCCCTCGGCTCCCCGGCTGATCCTGGTCAAGGCGGACGGCAGCGTCTCGATCCACGCCGACGACCGGGCCTACAAGCCCCTCAACTGGATGTCGCCGCCCTGCACCCTGAAGGAGGGCACGGGCGAGGAGGAAGGCGTCTGGACCGTCGTCAACAAGGCGGGCGAGAAGCTCATCATCACGATGGAGGAGATCCTCCACGACTCCTCGCACGAGCTGGGCGTCGATCCCGGTCTGATCAAGGACGGCGTGGAAGCGCACCTCCAGGAGCTGCTCGCCGACCGTATCGAGACGCTGGGCGAGGGCTACACCCTCATCCGCCGCGAGTACATGACCGCCATCGGCCCCGTCGACATCCTGTGCCGGGACGCCGAGGGCCGGACCGTCGCGGTGGAGATCAAGCGGCGCGGCGAGATCGACGGCGTGGAGCAGCTCACCCGCTATCTGGAGCTGCTGAACCGCGACCCCCATCTCGCCCCGGTGCGCGGCGTCTTCGCCGCGCAGGAGATCAAGCCGCAGGCCCGCGTGCTCGCCACGGACCGCGGCATCGGCTGCCAGGTACTGGACTACAACGCCATGCGGGGCATCGAGGACGACAAGCTGCGGTTGTTCTGAGCTTCCGCGTCACGTCACATCACCCGCGAGAGGGCCGGGTCCGTGCGACGGACCCGGCCCTCTCGTGCGGTCACCCGCCGTCCCGGCGACGGTCAGATGATCTGGTTCGTCGCCGGTCCCGATCCACTCGGCGTGCCGGGGCCCGTGCCGCTCGTCCCGGTGCTGCTCTGCGAGGCGGTCACGGTGCCGGCCGGGGAGCTGGGCGGCGTGACGGGGCCGCTGGCGCTGTTGGACGTCTCCGGGCTCGACGGCGCGGGCGGCTCCGTGTCGGTGGGGGTGTCCCCGGGGGTGGTGGGCTCCTCCGTCGGCGTGGTGGGGTCGGGGTCCGGCTCGGTGTCGGTGGGCTTCGGCGAGGTCGGGTCCGGCGGCGGCTCGTTGGACGTGGGCGGCTTGGACGACGAGGTCGGGCCGTCCGGCTCCCCGGAGTCGCCCGGGTCTTCCGAGCCCGGGTCGTCGGGCTCGCCCGACGTGCTCGCGTCGTCCGACGGCAGTGCCGAATCCGTCGGCGTCGGGTCGTCCGACGTGCCGAGGGTGCCGTCCGGGCCGGGGTCGGTCGGCCGGGCGGTGGCCCCGCGGGTGTCGTCCGAGCCCTCGCCGTCGTTCCTCGGCCGGTCGGCGCCCAGACTGCCGTCGTCGACGCCCTGGCTGGCCGACGGGTTGACGCCGACCTGGTCGGACGGATCACCGGCGTCGTTCTCGGACGTGGCGCCGAGCGTCACCACCGTGCCGAGCACGGCGACGAGCAGGGCGCCCGCTCCGGCGGCCACCAGATTGCGCCGCGCGAAGCCCTTGATGTTCACGCCCGCCTTGCGGGACGGCCCGGTGGACGGGTCCCGGCTGGTGACCAGGGTCGGTGACTGCACGGGCGCCTGGAGCGGCGGGAAGGGCGCGGGCACGCCCGCGGGCGGCGACGCCGACTCCTCGTTCCGTGCGTCGGGCACCTCCTCCCCCGCGGTCGGGCCGAGGCCGACGACGCCGAGTCCGGCAGCGGCCCCCGCTCCTCCGAACGCGCCCGCGCCGGTGCCGAGGCCGGGCGTGTCCCCGCTCCGGTCGGCGACCAGCGCGAGGGCACGGCGGCCCGCGACGGCGCCGCGCTTGTCGGAGAGCGCGCCGCGCAGCCCGATGGAGGCCTCCAGCTCGGCACGGGCCCGGTCGAGCTGTCCCTCGCACAGCGCGAGGACGCCGAGTTCGTGGTGGAAGTAGGCCTGCTCGGCGACGTCACCGGCGAGCCTGGAGGCCTCGGTGCCGGAGCGCAGCGCCCGTTCCCAGGCGCTCCAGTGCAGCCCGGCGGCGAACGCCGGTGCCGCGGTGCGGGCCAGCAGGACGGCGGGGCTCTCCGTGCCGTCCGCGGGCGGGGTCGTCGCCGGCACCAGCACGGCGAGGGCGGCCAGGACGGCGTCGGCCTCGGCGCAGACCCGCTCCGGGGTGACCGAGGGATGCCCGGCCCACCAGGCATAGTGCTGGGCGGCGGCCAGCGCGTTCTCCCGCACGCCGTCGGCGTATCCGGCGCTCTCCAGCTGGGTGAGCACCCCGGCGGCGAGCCGGTAGCGGGAGCCGACCGGCGAGACCAGCCCGCAGTCGGTCAGCTCACCGAGGGCGGCGTCCGCGTGGGTGTCGCCGACCAGGGCGGGCAGGTGCGCCTGGTGCGGCACCTCGCCGCCGAGCGCGACGGCCAGCTCCAGGGTGGTGCGCGCGGAGGCGCTCAGCCGGGAGGCGAGGAGCGGCGCGGGCGCGGCGGCCTCCCCGAGGGACGGCAGGGGCACCTCGTCGGCCTCGGCGGCGTCGTAGGGCGTGTCGTCGGCGGGGCGGGCGTCGGCGAAGACGCCGAACTCGTCGACGGCGTCGGCGCCGGCCCGCTGCCGGTCGCGCCGGCGCAGCAGGGCGCCGGCCTGGACGAAGCGCAGCGGCAGGCCCTCGGACTCGAACCAGAGGTCGCCGGCCCAGTTGGCCTCCTCCTCGGTGAGGGTCCGGCCGGCGGCGCGCTCCAGCAGTTCCACGCCGTCCGAGCGGTCCAGGCCGGTGAGGAAGACCTCCTCGACGGCCGAGTCGGCGGACGGGGCGGGCACCTCCGGGGTGGCGCCGATGAGCCACGCGCACTCGGGGGTGGCGTCCAGCAGCTCGTCGAGGGCGGTGCCGCCGAACTCGATGTCGTCCAGGACGACGACCGCGCCGACCTCCCGGAGCCGGCCGAGCAGGTCGTCGCGGTCCGGGCGGTGCAGGGGCGCGCGGTGGACGGCGTAGAAGAGGTCGTGGAGCAGGTCGTCGGCCGTGCGGTGGAAGCCGTTGAGCCGGACGACGCCGTCGGGCGCGAGGCCCGAGCAGTCCTCGGCGACGACGTCGAGGAGGCTGGTGCGGCCGGAGCCGGCGGGGCCGGTGAGGCGGACGGAGCGGCCGCGGGCGAGCAGCCGCACCAGTCGCTCGCGTTCGTCCTCGCGGGCCAGCAGGCCCAGCACGGTCCGGACCGGTCCCGGTGGGACGGGCGGCCTCGCGGCGCGCTCGGCCTCGGCGCGTTCGGCCGTGGTGAGCTTCTCGGGCCGGGCGGGCCGCTCCGCGGGCGGGCAGACCTCGATCTCGCTGCCGTCGACGGGGTTGACGGTGAGCAGGAAGTCGCCGGACACCAGTTGCACCGTGCGGGCGAGCGCGGGCGCGGGCTGTCCGAAGTCGGAGGTGAGCGGGTCCCTGGGCGGGCGCGGGCGCGGCGTCCGGTGGTCGCCGTCTTGGCCGTGCTCCTCGGGTCCCCGGTTGTTCGGGTCCATAGGTTCAAGCCCCCAAAAGCGTCGTGTGCGGGCCCCGGTCGGGGCCACCCCTCCCGGCCTTGCCGCACACCGCGCTGTCGCTTCTGGTCCGGGCCCGCCAGTGGGTTCTCGAGACAGCGGGCAGCCAGACCCTAAACCTTCGCTCAGTATCTCCGACAGTCCGGGGTGCCGACCCGTCCAAGACGTCACAGTCTCGTGAGGATTGCGTGTGTCGGGCGTTTGTCGGCCGGTTCGCCGAGTGGTGTCCGGCCTCCCCGGTCCACCGCACCACACCGGCCAGCGGCGTCACACCCGGGGCAGGGTCTCCACGCCGATGCCGCCCTCGATGGCCAGGATCCGGTGCAGCCGGGTGGCCACCAGCAGGCGCTGCATCTGCGGCGGCACACCGCGCAGCACCAGCCGCCGGCCGCAGCGCCCGGCCCGCCGGTGGGCTCCCATGATCACGCCGAGTCCGGTGGCGTCCCAGGAGTCCAGTTCGGTCAGGTCCAGCACCAGGTCGCCGACTCCGTCGTCGACGGCCGAGTGCAGGACCGTACGGGCGTCCGCCGCGCTACGGACGTCGAGGCGGCCCCCGACGACCAGCTCGACGTGGTCGCCCCTGATGTGCATATGCGCTCCCCGGCGTGCGTCTTTGTCGTCTCTTCGATTCTTCGTGACGGTTCTTCGTCTGGTCTCTCTGCGGCATCGGGTGTTGCAACCTCTGACTGGCCGAAACGACCGGAGGTTGCCGCCTGTAAGCGAACCGATACCGAATTCACCCCGGCGTGTGACGTTTCCGGGGCTGATGCGACCTCAGTGCTTGTAGAAGCCCTGCCCGCTCTTGCGGCCGATGTCACCGGCGTCCACCATCCGGCGCATCAGCTCCGGCGGGGCGAACTTCTCGTCCTGGGACTCGGTGTAGATGTTGCCGGTGGCGTGCAGCAGGATGTCGACGCCCGTCAGGTCGGCGGTGGCCAGCGGTCCCATGGCGTGGCCGAAGCCCAACTTACAGGCGAGGTCGATGTCCTCGGCGGTGGCGACGCCCGACTCGTACAGCTTCGCGGCCTCGACGACGAGGGCGGAGATGAGGCGGGTGGTCACGAAGCCCGCCACGTCGCGGTTGACGACGATGCACGTCTTGCCGGTGGACTCGGCGAACTCCCGCGCGGTGGCGAGCGTTTCGTCGCTGGTCTTGTAGCCGCGCACCAGCTCGCACAGCCGCATCATCGGGACCGGTGAGAAGAAGTGGGCGCCGACGACCCGTTCGGGGCGCTCCGTCACGGCCGCGATCTTGGTGATCGGAATGGCGGAGGTGTTGGACGCGAGGATCGCCTCGTCCTTCACCAGCTTGTCGAGCGCGCGGAAGATCTCGTGCTTGACTTCCAGCTTCTCGAAGACCGCCTCGACGACGACGTCCGCGTCGGCGGCGGCGTCCAGGTCGGTGGTCGGGGTGATGCGCGCGAGGGCGGCCTCGGCGTCGTCGGCGGTGAGCTTCCCCTTGGCCACGAACTTGTCGTACGAGGCCCTGATGCCGTCGGTGCCGCGCCGCAGCGCCTCGTCGGTGACGTCGCGCAGGACGACGTCCCAGCCCGCCTGGGCGGAGACCTGGGCGATTCCGGACCCCATGAGACCGGCTCCGATGACGGCGAGCTTCCGTGCCACTGTGCGACTCCCCTGATACAGGCTGTCCTTGAGGGCCTGCCGGGCACATCGTGCCGCGTCCGCGGGGTCCGCCACTTTCCAGCGACCTGGTCCGCCGCACAGGCTCATGTCTTCTCGGCCGGAGATTATCGGGAGCGAAGGGCTGTGTGACCGGTTAGTAACGCGCGTCACGTCTCAAATGACGGACATCACACCGCGGGAGGGCGTCCGGGCGTCAGCCCGCGCCCCGTACGGCGTAGTTGAGCACCTTCCCACTCAGCAGCTCCGCCGTCTCGTCCAGCAGCACGGGCATGCCGCGGGAGTCCTCCGACGGCTGCCCGCCCGCGAGCACGCGCTCCCCGATGGCCGCGACGACCGTCCCGGGGAGCCGGTCGACCTGATCTGTCATCAGGGCGGGCGCCGTGTCGTCGTCTGGACGTGCTCTCGCACCCTGATGCCGTTCCGCCATCCGGTCGACGCGGTGCGGGACGCCTGCGTCGGCGGCTACGCGCCGGCGCACACCCGCTACGGCGCCCTGGTCGCCGCAGCCTTCACCGCACCGGCCGTGACGGTGGGGCACACACGTGTTCCGTACCACCGGGGCGTAACTACGCTGGCCCCATGGTCAACCTGACGCGCATCTACACCCGGACCGGCGACCAGGGCACCACCGCCCTCGGTGACATGAGCCGGGTCCCCAAGACCGACCTGAGGATCTCCGCGTACGCCGACGCCAACGAGGCGAACGCGGTGATCGGCACGGCGATCGCCCTCGGCGGCCTGCACGAGGAGGTCGTCAAGGTCCTCGTCCGCGTCCAGAACGACCTGTTCGACGTGGGCGCGGACCTGTCCACGCCGGTGGTGGAGAACCCGGAGTACCCACCGCTGCGGGTCGAGCAGTTCTACGTCGACAAGCTGGAGGCGGACTGCGACCGCTTCCTCGCCGAGGTGGAGAAGCTCCGCTCCTTCATCCTGCCCGGCGGCACGCCCGGCGCCGCCCTGCTGCACCAGGCGTGCACGGTGGTCCGCCGGGCCGAGCGCTCCACGTGGGCGGCGCTGGAAGTCCACGGCGAGACGATGAACCCGCTCACCGCGACCTACCTCAACCGCCTCTCCGACCTGCTCTTCATCCTGGCCCGCGTGGCCAACAAGGAGGTCGGGGACGTGCTGTGGGTGCCGGGCGGGGAGCGCTAGCCGCTCTGCCGGCGCGCCGACCGGAACAGGCCCCAGGCGGTCTGCGCGCCGCCGACGCACATCATCACGATGCCGACCTTGGCCAGGTCGACGCCGGGGACGTCCACGTCCCCGGCGAACAGCGACAGGACGAGGCCGGCCAGGAAGGTGGCCCCGCCCTCCCACAGGTGCCTCACCGGCCCGCTCCTTCCTTCTCCCACTCGGGCGCGGCCGTCGGACCGGCCGGGGCCTTCTTCGGCCAGATCGCGTACGTCAGTGCGACCAGGCCGTGGATGCCGGCCGCGCGCCAGGCCGTGTACTGCCAGCTCTCCAGGGAGCCGGTGCGGCTCGGGTCGTCGACGTACCACATGGCGGCCTGGAGCAGCGCGGTCGCCACGGCGGCGGCGATCAGCGTGCCGAGCCACACCTTGCCCTCGTGCAGGGCGCGGGCCATGCCGTAGCGCGGCGGGCCGGCCGGTTTCGGCGCGCCGCCCAGCCGGTGGGCGGCGTGGCCGTCGAGCCACTTCACGGTGCGGTGGCCGTGCCCCACGGTGTAGCCGATGTACACGGCCGCCAGACCGTGCTTCCAGCTCGGGTCGGCACCGTTCTTCAGGTCCAGCGCCGTGACGACCAGGAGCACGACCTCCAGCAGCGGCTCGCACAGCAGCAGCGCCATACCCGCGCGTTCCTTTTTCAGCAGGTATCGGACGGACAGTCCGGCCGCCAGAAGTACCCAGAAGCCGATCTCGCAGACGATGATCAGTGTGACGATCACGGTTCGCTCCTTTCGATCGCTCTTCCAGGCTGCCGTCCGGATCGGGCCGGGTCGTCGTCGCCGGTGACGAACCTCCGGTACATCGAAAGATGCAGCGCGGGACCCTACTCCGGGACAAAGCGAGCGGGACGCGGGCCGTGTTGGATGGTGGCATGGCCGTACGACTCCCCCGCCCGCACCGCTTCGACGTGTACGCCGCGTCGGCCGGTCTGCTCGGCGGGCTGCTGCTGTGGGGCATCGGTCTGGGCGTTCGGCCCGGCGACGAGCCGTACGTGCTGTTCGCCGGCGGCTGGCCCCTGCTGGTCCCGCTCGCCGTCATGGCGGGCTGCGAGCTGCTGCGCCGGGCCGCACCGCGCACCGCCCTGCAGGTCGGCACGGCCGCGCTGATCTCGGACCTCTTCACCCAGGGCAGCCTCGTCACGGTGATCATGTACACCGACGTGATGTACGCCGCCGTGCTGTACGGCCCGCCCGCCATGGCCCGCCGCGTCCCGTGGATCACCGGGCTGCTCACGGTGGCCGGAACGGTGGTGCCGTTCACGCTCTGGCGGGTGCCCGAGGCGCTGCTGATCGGTGTCGCCGTCGGGGTGGTGTCGTTCGCACCCGCCTCCACCGGGCTGATCGTGCGCAGTCACCGCGAGGCCGCCGACGCCGCCCTGCTGCGCGCCGAGCAGACCGCGCTGCTGGCCGAGATGGACCGGGTGCAGGCGGTGACCGCGGAACGTTCCCGGATGGCCCGCGAACTGCACGACATGGTCGCCAACCACCTCTCCGCCATCGCCATCCACTCCACCGCCGCCCTCTCCCTGGACGACCCGGCGACCACCCGGCAGGCGCTCGGCGTCATCCGCGAGAACAGTGTCGAAGGGCTCGCCGAGATGCGACGGCTGATCGGCATCCTGCGGGACGACAGCGCGGACAAGGAGCCGGCCGCCGCCCCCACCCTCGACGGCCTCGGAGCACTGGTCGACGGCGCCCGCGCCAACGGGCTCGACGTCACCCTGGAGACGGTGTCCGGCGAGGGCCTGCCCGCGCCGGTCGAGCTGGCCGCGTACCGGATCGTGCAGGAGTCGCTCACCAACGCGCTCAAGCACGCCGCGCAGGGGACGGTACGGGTCGCGCTCACCCGGCGCGACGGCGTCCTGAGCGTCCGGGTGACCAGTCCCTACGGCGACGGGGAAGCCCCCCGTGCGCCCGGCTCCGGTGCCGGTCTGGTCGGCATGCGGGAGCGGGCCGCGCTGCTGCGCGGCACCTTCGAGGCCGGGCCGGTGGCGGACCCCGACTCGGCCGGCGGCAAGATCTGGACCGTCCGCGCCACCCTGCCCCTGACCGAAGGAGACCTGCCATGATCCGCGTCCTCGTCGCCGAGGACCAGTCCGCCGTCCGCGCGGGACTGGTGCTGATCCTCGGCAGCGCACCGGACATCGAGGTGGTCGCGGAGGCGGCGGACGGCGAGCAGGCCGTGGCGCTGGCCCGGGAGCTGCGGCCCGACCTGGTGCTGATGGACGTCCAGATGCCGCGCATGGACGGGGTGTCGGCGACCCGGCTGGTGGTCGCCGAGCGGCTCGCCGACGTCCTGGTGCTGACCACGTTCGACCTGGACGAGTACGTCTTCGGGGCGCTGCGGGCCGGGGCCGCCGGGTTCCTGCTGAAGAACACGGAGGCGCGGGACCTCCTGGCGGCCGTGCGTACGGTGGCGGGCGGCGAGGGGATCGTCGCCCCGGCCGTCACCCGGCGTCTGATCGCCGAGTTCGCCGCGAAGCCGGTCCGGGAGCGGACCGCCGATCCGGCGGTGCTGAAGGACCTGACCCGGCGCGAGCGCGAGGTCCTGGCCTGTCTCGGCGAGGGGCTCTCCAACGCGGCGATCGCCGAGCGGCTGGGCATGGCCGAGGCCACGGTCAAGACGCACGTGAGCCGGCTGCTGGGGAAGCTGGAGCTCCGCAGCCGGGTGCAGGCGGCGGTGCTGGCGCAGGAGTTGGGCGTCTAGGGCGCCGTCCCCGTCGCGCCCCGGTGCCGGGTCCGGAGCGGCCGCCCCGGCTGCGCGCTCGCGCCGAGCCCCGAGCACCGAGCACCGAGCACCGAGCACCGAGCACCGAGCACCCGCCCGATGCTCGGGGCACAAGAAAGTGGCCCCCGAAGAGGAACGGGGGCCGCTGGGAAAGGTTTGCCAACCAGTCGCCTCTGTGCCGGGCCGGGAAAGCTGTCAGTGACGGCTCGCCCGGCCACCGGTCAGGGGTACTAGTCCCTCTGGAGGAGGAAGTTGGCCGTGGCGCTGTTGTCCTCCTCGTCCACGATGGTGAGCTCCCGCTCGTCCTCCTCCTTGACGTTCTCGGAGCAGTCGATGTTGTTGTTGGCCGCCGACAGGATCGGGATGTCGATGACCTCGACGACGTCGCAGCTGAGGACCTGCGAGTCGTTCTCGAACTTCGAGGTGTCGTCGTCGGCGGCAGCGGCCGTGCCGGCGGCGGCGCCGGCCATGACCAGCGCGGTGACGGTGCAGGCGAGCGCCTTCTTGAGAGCCATGCGGGTTTCCTCCTGAATGGGGTGTGTGATCACCGACGGCATGTGCCCACTGATGAGCATCAGGCAATCGGCAGTTGCACCGGGCTTGGACAAGCTCAGCCGGACTTGACTGGGCTTTCCGTGCGGCTACCAATGCAACGAATCCTTACCCCGCGAGTTCTGCTCCAACGGAGTGAATTGCGCATCCCGGGCTTCGGACGCGGTCCTCACCTCCGGCGCCAACGGGCTACCAGGTTTCGCGTTTCTTTGCCTCCGCCTGCACGCTCAGTATTGTTCGGCCGCAGCTAACCGCGGCCGGTGAGAACTTCTTGTCATGCGCAGGTGCCCGGCCCCCGTCCCCGACCAGACAGGACCCAAGGAATGTTGAGCACTCGTCTGGCCTTTCTCTCCTTGTGCGCGGTGCCCTTGGCAGCGCTGCAGGCCGGAACCGCTCAAGCGGGAGAAGAGCCCGTGAAGTACTACGTGAACAAGACCCAGATCCTCTCCTGCGTGAACATCGAAGTTCTCGACCTTCCGATCGCGTCGACTTCGGGAACGACCATCGATTGTTCCGATCATCATGAGGAAACGACGACCACGTACCTGGCACCCGAATAAGGCTTCACTCCGTCGGAGCAACACCCGCCCGACCGCGGCTTCGTTCATTGAGTAGTCGCGTCGGAAACGTGCTGCCGGAGGACGGATTGGCAGCCGCACGGCGCGGTCACCGCAGAGCGCGGGCGATGCCCTCAGGCAATTCACCCGTCTCGAGTTCGACAGACCCCATTCAGGAGGAAAACCCGCATGGCTCTCAAGAAGGCGCTCGCCTGCACCGTCACCGCGCTGGTCATGGCCGGCGGCGCCGCCGGCACGGCCGCTGCCGCCGACGACGACACCTCGAAGTTCGAGAACAACTCGCAGGTCCTGAGCTGCCTGCCGCTCGAGGTGATCGACATCCCGATCCTGTCGTCTGCCAACAACAACATCGACTGCTCCGAGAACACCAAGGAGGAGACGGAGACCGAGGTCACCGTCGTCGACGAGGACGACAACAGCGCCACGGCCAACTTCCTCGTCTCGGACGAGGACTCGGAGGACCGGCACCACGAGTACCGCTGAGTCGACCACCGGGCGAGCCGTCCTCACCGACGGCTTCACCCGACCGCGGCACCGACAGGGGCCGCGGTGGACTCCGCACTCGCTGATCGCAGGCCGAGCGGCTCCCGGGCTCTTACGCCCGGGGGCCGCTCCGCCGTTTCCGGACCTCGGCACGGCCACGGCGGGCCCGCCGGGCCCCCCGCGCGCACGGCTCGCACAGCCACCCGGGGTGCGGGCCGCCGCCCCGCCCGTCAGCCGAGGTCACGTCGCCGAACGGTTCCCAACCCCCTACCTGTCACGGACGAGTTGAGCGTGGCCCCAGTCCCGTCACCACCACGGGCGGCTCGGGGAAGACCGCACCGGAACAGTGGTCCAGACCTATTGACCTATGGTCCAGACCTTTCTATTCTCGCGGCACTGCGGGTATGAGGCTCAGTCATGCCCACAACAACAACTCCCCATAAGGAGGCGCATCATGCGCTTCAGACACAGAGCCGCGGCACTCGCCGCGACCCTGGCGCTCCCCATGGCCGGCCTGGTCGGACTGGCGAGTCCGGCCCAGGCGGCCACGAGCGCGACGGCCACCTTCGCCAAGACCTCGGACTGGGGCACCGGCTTCGGCGGCAAGTGGACCGTGAAGAACACCGGCACCACGACCATCAGCTCCTGGAACGTCGAGTGGGACTTCCCCTCCGGCACCAAGGTCACCTCCGCCTGGGACGCCACGGTCACCAACTCCGGTGACCACTGGACCGCCAAGAACCTCGGCTGGAACGGCACCCTCGCCCCCGGGGCTACGGTCACCTTCGGCTTCAACGGCACCGGCCCCGGCTCCCCGTCCAACTGCAAGCTCAACGGCGGCAGCTGCGACGGCACCTCCGTCCCCGGCGACGAGGCCCCCTCCGCACCCGGCACGCCCACCGCCTCGGGCGTCACCGACACCTCGGTGAAGCTGTCCTGGTCGGCGGCGACCGACGACAAGGGTGTCAAGAACTACGACGTCCTGCGCGACGGAACCAAGGTCGCCACCGTGACCGGCACCACCTACACGGACAACGGCCTCACCAAGGGCACCGACTACTCGTACGCCGTCCAGGCCCGCGACACCGCCGACCAGACCGGCCCGGCCAGCGGCTCGGTGAAGGTCACCACCACCGGCGGCGACGACGGCGGCAACCCGGGCGGCGGCGAAGAGGTCAAGCTGGGGTACTTCACCAACTGGGGCGTCTACGGGCGCAACTACCACGTGAAGAACCTGGTCACCTCCGGCTCCGCCGAGAAGATCACGCACATCAACTACGCCTTCGGCAACGTCCAGGGCGGCAAGTGCACCATCGGTGACGCGTACGCCGACTACGACAAGGCCTACACCGCCGACCAGTCCGTCGACGGCGTCGCCGACACCTGGGACCAGCCCCTGCGCGGCAACTTCAACCAGCTGCGCAAGCTGAAGGCCGAGTACCCGCACATCAAGGTCCTCTGGTCCTTCGGCGGCTGGACCTGGTCCGGTGGCTTCCCCGACGCCGTGAAGAACCCGGCCGCCTTCGCGAAGTCCTGCCACGACCTGGTCGAGGACCCGCGCTGGGCCGACGTCTTCGACGGCATCGACCTGGACTGGGAGTACCCGAACGCCTGCGGTCTCAGCTGTGACGAGACCAGCGCCCCGAACGCCTTCAGCACCATGATGAAGGCCATGCGCGCCGAGTTCGGCGACGACCTGGTCACCGCGGCCACCACCGCCGACGCCACCGACGGCGGCAAGATCGACGCCGCCGACTACGGCGCCGCCGCGCAGTACATCGACTGGTACAACGTGATGACGTACGACTTCTTCGGCGCCTGGGCGAAGAACGGCCCGACCGCTCCGCACTCGCCGCTGACCTCGTACGACGGCATCCCGCAGCAGGGCTTCAACTCCGCCGAGGCGATCGCGAAGTTCAAGGCGAAGGGTGTGCCGGCCGACAAGCTGCTCCTCGGCATCGGCTTCTACGGCCGCGGCTGGACCGGCGTCACCCAGTCCGCGCCCGGCGGCACGGCGACCGGCCCGGCGGCGGGCACGTACGAGGCGGGCATCGAGGACTACAAGGTCCTCAAGAACAGCTGCCCGGCCACCGGCACCGTCGCCGGCACGGCGTACGCGCACTGCGGCACCAACTGGTGGTCCTACGACACCCCCGCGACCATCACCTCGAAGATGAACTGGGCCGAGCAGCAGGGCCTGGGCGGTGCCTTCTTCTGGGAGTTCAGCGGTGACACCGCGAACGGCGAGCTGGTGAGCGCCATCGACAGCGGTCTGAAGTAGTCCCTGCAGGTTCCGAGCCGCGTTCGCCCTCCCCCGGGGCTGCCTGGGGGAGGGCGGACGCGGTTACGCCACGTTCACCCTCCCCCAGCAGCTCCGCTGCCGGGGGCACCCCCACCCAGCGGGGCCCTGAACGTCGCTCTACGCGACGTTCACCCTCCCCCAGCAGCTCCGCTGCCGGGGGCACCCCCACCCAGCGGGGCCCTGAACGTCGCTCTACGCGACGTTCACCCGCTGTCCGGGCGGTGCCGCCTCGAGCCACGCGAGGAAACCGGTCAGCGCGTCGTCGCTCATGGCCAGTTCCAGGCGCGTGCCCCGGTGCAGGCAGGCCAGGACGACGGCGTCGGAGAGCAACGCCAGCTCCTCCTCGCCCTCGGGGACACGACGGCCGGCCACCTCGATCGCGGAGCGCTCCAGGACCCGGCGCGGGCGGGGAGAGTACGAGAAGACCCGGTACCACTCGACCCGGTCGCCGTTGTAACGGGCCACGCCGTAGGACCAGCCCTTGCCGCCGGCGTCGCCCTCCTCGGGGGCTTCCCAGCGCAGGGAGCAGTCGAAGGTGCCGCCCGATCGCTGGATCAGCCGGCGGCGCAGACCGAAGACGAAGAGTCCGATCACCACCAGGGCGACGACAATTCCGCACACAGTCAGAGCGAGGACCATCGACACCGACCTCCTCGTCTCCTAGGTAACGGAACGGAAAAAACACCCGGATCTGCCTCAGCCGCGGCCGGGTCCGGATCGCTCCGGTCCCAGCCGCGGCTGAGTGACGTCATAGCACAGCGCCGTAGGTCAGCGCCCCGCCGCCGCGCGCAGTCGGACGTCCGCGCGACGCTCGGAGTGGGCGTCGCCCTCCGCCTTCGCGTGCTCGAGCTTCCGCTGCGCTCGCTGGACGTCGATCTCGTCCGCCAGCTCGGCGATCTCGGCCAGCAGCGACAGCTTGTTGTCGGCGAACGAGATGAAACCGCCGTGCACAGCGGCGACGACCGTCCCACCGTCACTCGTACGGATGGTCACCGGGCCCGACTCCAGCACACCGAGCAGCGGCTGGTGACCGGGCATGACGCCGATGTCGCCGGACGTGGTACGCGCGACGACCAGGGTGGCCTCGCCGGACCAGACCTGACGGTCGGCGGCGACCAGCTCGACATGCAGCTCAGCAGCCAAGGGTGGCTCCTCGGGTCACCACCCGGCGGGAGAGCCGGGTGTTGGTTACAAGTCTAATGGGCGTGACGGAGGGGACGGGACGCGCCCGCCCCCTCCGGTGTGAGCCCTGGGGCTCACCATGAGCACGCGGCTCAGGAGACGCCGAGCTCCTTCGCGTTCTTCTTCAGGTCCTCGATACCACCGCACATGAAGAACGCCTGCTCCGGGAAGTGGTCGTACTCACCGTCGCAGATCGAGTTGAACGCGGCGATCGACTCGTCCAGCGGCACGTCCGAACCGTCCACGCCGGTGAACTGCTTGGCGACGTGGGTGTTCTGGGACAGGAAGCGCTCCACGCGACGGGCACGGTGGACGACGAGCTTGTCCTCCTCGCCGAGCTCGTCGATACCGAGGATCGCGATGATGTCCTGCAGGTCCTTGTACTTCTGCAGGATGTTCTTCACGCGCATCGCGGCCTGGTAGTGGTCCGCCGCGATGTACCGCGGGTCGAGGATGCGGGACGTCGAGTCCAGCGGGTCCACGGCCGGGTAGATGCCCTTCTCGGAGATCGGACGGGAGAGCACCGTCGTCGCGTCGAGGTGGGCGAAGGTGGTGGCCGGGGCCGGGTCGGTCAGGTCGTCCGCGGGGACGTAGATCGCCTGCATCGAGGTGATCGAGTGACCACGGGTCGAGGTGATGCGCTCCTGGAGGAGACCCATCTCGTCGGCCAGGTTCGGCTGGTAACCCACCGCGGAGGGCATGCGGCCGAGCAGGGTCGACACCTCGGAGCCCGCCTGGGTGAAGCGGAAGATGTTGTCGATGAAGAACAGCACGTCCTGCTTCTGGACGTCACGGAAGTACTCGGCCATGGTCAGGCCGGCCAGCGCGACGCGCAGACGGGTGCCCGGCGGCTCGTCCATCTGACCGAAGACCAGCGCGGTCTTGTCGATGACGCCGGACTCGCTCATCTCGTCGATGAGGTCGTTGCCCTCACGGGTGCGCTCACCGACACCGGCGAACACGGAGACACCGTCGTGGTTGTTGGCGACGCGGTAGATCATCTCCTGGATGAGCACCGTCTTGCCGACACCGGCACCGCCGAACAGACCGATCTTGCCGCCCTTGACGTACGGGGTCAGCAGGTCGATGACCTTGACGCCGGTCTCGAACATCTCGGTCTTCGACTCGAGCTCGTCGAAGTTCGGCGCCTTGCGGTGGATCGGCCAGCGCTCACCGGTGTAGGTCTCGTCGACGTTCAGCACCTCACCGAGGGTGTTGAACACCTTGCCCTTGGTGAAGTCGCCGACGGGGACGGAGATGGCCGTGCCCGTGTCGGTCACCGGAGCCTGGCGGACCAGGCCGTCGGTGGGCTGCATGGAGATGGTGCGGACCAGGCCGTCACCCAGGTGCTGGGCGACCTCCAGGGTCAGCGTCTTGATCTCGCCCGCCTGCGCCGGGTCGGCGACCTCGACGTGGAGGGCGTTGTAGATCTCCGGCATCGCGTCGACGGGGAACTCCACGTCGACGACCGGGCCGATGACCCGCGCGACGCGGCCGGTGGCCACGCCCGACGCAGCGGTCGGCTCAACAGTGGTGGTCATTAGTTGTCACTCCCCGCGGTCGCGTCGGCCAGGGCGCTCGCGCCACCGACGATCTCGCTGATTTCCTGGGTGATTTCGGCCTGGCGGGCCGCGTTGGCAAGACGGGAGAGCGTGTTGATCAGCTCGCCCGCGTTGTCGGTGGCCGACTTCATCGCGCGCCGCGTGGCGGCGTGCTTGGAAGCGGCCGACTGCAGCAGAGCGTTGTAGATGCGGCTCTCGACGTAGCGCGGCAGCAGGGCGTCGAGGACGTCCTCCGCCGACGGCTCGAAGTCGTACAGCGGAAGGACCTCGTCCTTCGTAGCCGACTCCTGAGCCACCTCTTCGAGGCGCAGGGGCAGCAGCCGGGAGTCGACCGCCGTCTGCGTCATCATCGAGACGAACTCGGTGTAGACCACGTGGATCTCGTCCACGCCGCCCTCCGCCGTCTCCTTCTCGATGGCCTCGATCAGCGGTGCCGCGACCTTCTTGGCGTCCGCGTAGGTGGGCTCGTCGGTGAAGCCCGTGAACGACTCCGTGACCTTGCGCTCACGGAAGTTGTAGTGGGCGAGACCACGCCGGCCGACGATGTACGTGTCGACCTGCCGGCCGTCGCGCTCGAGGCGCTCGGTCAGCTGCTCCGCCGCCTTGATGGCGTTGGAGTTGAAGGCGCCGGCCAGGCCACGGTCGCTCGTGAGGAGGAGGACCGCCGCACGGGTCGGCTTGTCCGCCTCCGTGGTCAGCGGGTGCTTGGTGTCCGAACCGGTCCCGACCGCCGTGACCGCGCGGGTCAGTTCCTGCGCGTACGGCGTGGAGGCCGCCACCTTGCGCTGCGCCTTGACGACGCGCGAGGCGGCGATCATCTCCATCGCCTTGGTGATCTTCTTGGTCGCGGTGACGGATCGGATGCGACGCTTGTAGACCCGGAGCTGGGCTCCCATGAGTCAGGTCCCTTCCTTACGTCACTTGGCGGCGGACGGGGCGTCCTCGCCGAGCAGCTTGCCGTCGCTCGTCTCGAACTGCTTCTTGAACGCCGCGATCGCCTCGGCGATGGCCTGCAGGGTGTCGTCGGACATCTTGCCGCCCTCGCGGATGGAGGTCATGAGGCCCTGCTCCTGGCGGTGCAGGTACTCGAGGAGCTCCTTCTCGAAGCGGCGGATGTCGGCGACCGGCACCTCGTCCATCTTGCCGGTGGTGCCGGCCCAGACGGAGACGACCTGGTCCTCGGTGGACATCGGCTGGTACTGGTCCTGCTTCAGCAGCTCGACCATGCGCTGACCGCGCTCCAGCTGCGACTTCGACGCGGCGTCCAGGTCGGAACCGAAGGCGGCGAACGCCTCCAGCTCACGGAACTGGGCGAGGTCCACGCGCAGTCGGCCGGAGACCTGCTTCATCGCCTTGTGCTGGGCGGAGCCACCGACTCGGGAGACGGAGATACCCACGTTCAGCGCGGGGCGCTGACCGGCGTTGAACAGGTCCGACTCCAGGAAGCACTGGCCGTCGGTGATGGAGATGACGTTGGTCGGGATGAACGCCGAGACGTCGTTGGCCTTGGTCTCGACGATCGGCAGACCCGTCATCGAACCGGCGCCCTCGGCGTCGGAGAGCTTCGCGCAGCGCTCCAGCAGACGGGAGTGCAGGTAGAAGACGTCACCCGGGTAGGCCTCGCGGCCCGGCGGGCGGCGCAGCAGCAGCGACACGGCGCGGTAGGCGTCGGCCTGCTTCGACAGGTCGTCGAAGATGATCAGGACGTGCTTGCCCTCGTACATCCACTGCTGGCCGATGGCCGAGCCGGTGTACGGCGCCAGGTACTTGAAGCCGGCCGGGTCGGACGCCGGGGCGGCCACGATGGTCGTGTACTCCAGCGCGCCGTTCTCCTCGAGCGCGCCGCGGACCGACGCGATGGTCGAGCCCTTCTGACCGATGGCGACGTAGATGCAGCGAACCTGCTTGCTCGGGTCGCCGGTGCGCCAGTTGTCACGCTGGTTGATGATCGTGTCGACGGCCAGCGCGGTCTTGCCGGTCTGGCGGTCGCCGATGATCAGCTGACGCTGACCACGGCCGATCGGGGTCATGGCGTCGACGGCCTTGTAGCCCGTCTCCATCGGCTCGTGCACCGACTTGCGCTGCATGACCGTGGGGGCCTGCAGTTCCAGCGCACGACGACCGGACGTCTCGATCTCGCCGAGGCCGTCGATCGGGTTGCCGAGGGGGTCGACCACGCGGCCGAGGTAGCCCTCACCCACGGCGACCGACAGGACCTCGCCGGTGCGGGTGACCGGCTGGCCCTCCTCGATACCGCTGAACTCACCGAGGACGACGCAACCGATCTCGCGCTCCTCGAGGTTGAGGGCGAGACCGAGGGTGCCGTCCTCGAACTTCAGCAGTTCGTTGGCCATGGCCGACGGAAGACCCTCGACCTTCGCGATGCCGTCGCCGGCAAGGCTGACCGTACCGACCTCCTCGCGCGAGGCCGCGTCCGGCTTGTACGACTGGACGAAGTTCTCCAGTGCGTCCCGGATCTCCTCCGGCCGGATCGTGAGCTCCGCCATCTGAGTTCCCTGCTCTCCTTGTTGGGCCCGAAGTTTCACTTTGGGGGGATGGGGACTCCCCCCTGAAAGAGGTGAATCCTCTGCACGGCCCAACCCGGGCCGTAGTCCTACGTATGCGGTTGGTGCTAGCTCGCCATGCGGCGGGCGGCGTCTTCGAGCCGGTCCGCGAGCGAGCCGTTGATGATCTCGTCGCCGACCCGCACCCGGATTCCGCCGAGGACCTCGGGGTCCACGTCGAGGTTGAGGTGCATCGCCCGGCCGTACAGCCGCGCCAGCGCGGCGCCGAGGCGCCGCTTCTGCGTGTCGCTCAGCGGGACCGCCGAGGTGACGACGGCGACCGTGCGCTCGCGACGCTCGGCGGCGAGCTTGGACAGGGATTCGATTCCCGTCTCCAGGCTACGTCCCCGGGGCGCGGTCACAAGCCGCGTCACCAGACGCTCGGTCGTGGCCTTGGCCCGGCCGCCGAGCAGGCTGTGCAGCAGCTCGCTCTTGGCCGAGGCGCTCGCCGCGCGGTCGGTCAGCGCGGAGCGCAGCCCCGTGTCGGACGAGACGATCCGGCCGAACCGGAACAGCTCGTCCTCGACGTCGTCGAGCGTGCCCGCCTTCTGGGCCGCGGTGAAGTCGGCCATGGCGGCCAGCTCCTCCAGCGCGTCCACCAGGTCGCGCGACTGCGACCAGCGGGAGCGCACCGTACCGGCCACCAGGTCGGCGGCCGGACCGCCGACCTGACCGCCGAAGATGCGCCCGGCCAGTTCGGCCTTGGCGTCGGCGGCCTGCGCCGGGTCGGTGAGGACCCGCCGCAGGCTGACCTCGCGGTCGAGCAGCGCGGTGACGGCGGCCAGCTCGTCGGCGAGCTGCGCGGCGTCCACGGACGTGGAGTCCGTCAGCGCGTCGAGCCGCTCGCGTGCGGCTGCCAGGGCCTCGCGGCTCGCTCCGTTCATCGTCCGGCCTCGGCCTTCTCCTCGAGCTGGTCGAGGAAGCGGTCGATCACACGGCTCTGCCGGGCGTGGTCCTCGAGGGACTCGCCGACGAGCTTGCCGGCCAGGTCGGTGGCGAGCTTGCCCACGTCCTGGCGCAGCGCCTGCGAGGCGGCCTTGCGGTCGGCCTCGACCTGCGTGTGTCCGGCGGCGATGATCTCCTCACGCTGCCGCTGGCCTTCCGCGCGCATCTCGGCGATGAGCACGGCGCCCTGCTCCTGCGCCTCCTGGCGCAGACGCGCGGCCTCGTGCCGGGCCTCGGCGAGCTGAGCCTTGTACTGCTCCAGCACGCTCTGGGCCTCGGTCTGAGCGGCCTCGGCCTTCTCGATCCCGCCCTCGATCGCCTCGCGACGCTGCTCCAGAACCTTGTTGATGTTCGGGAGGAGCTTCTTGGCGAGGAAGCCGAAGACGATGACGAAGGCGAGCAGGCCGATGACGAGCTCGGGAATCGGCGGGACGAGGGGGTTCTGCGCCTCCTCGGCCGCGATATGAAGCAGTGGGCTCATATCAGAGTGCCTTTCGTCTAGTGAGCCGGTCGCGGATCAGATGATCACGTGCCGTAGACGAACGGCATGACCAGGCCGATCAGGGCGAGCGCCTCACAGAAGGCGAAGCCGAGGATCTGGTTGGCGCGGATCAGGCCGGCGGCCTCGGGCTGACGGGCGATGGCTTCGGTGCCCTTACCGAAGATGATGCCGACGCCGATGCCGGGGCCGAAGGCGGCGATGCCGTAACCGATGGAAGCGATCGAACCGCTGACGGCAGCAAGCTGGGACATGCCAGTTCTTCCTTTTCTTCACGGGCCGGTGGGGGTGGGCCACCGGACGACTGGGGGCGGGGCGGGGCGCTCAGTGGTGCTCGGCGAGCGCGCCCTGGATGTAGGTAACGGTCAGCAGGACGAAGACGTATGCCTGCAGGGCCTGGATGAAGAGCTCGAAGGCGGTCATCACGATGACCATCACGAACGAGACGCCGGCGTAGGCGATCCCGATCCCGTTCAGCAGGTACCAGCTGGCGATGGTGAACAGCACCAGCAGGATGTGTCCCGCGAACATGTTCGCGAAGAGTCGCACGGCGTGGGTGAAGGGCCTCACGAGCAGGTTCGAGAAGGCCTCGATCAGCATGACGACCGGCAGGGCCCCACCGAGCGACTTGTCGTAGCCGGTGAAGTTCTTCAGGGCGCCGACGAAGCCGTGCTTCTTGAAGGTCAGTGAGACCCAGACGACGTAGACGAGCAGGGCGAGCACCATCGGGTACGCGATGATCGACGTCACCGGGAACTGGGCGAGCGGGATGATCGACCAGAGGTTCATCATCCAGATGAAGAAGAACAGGGCGACGACGAACGGGACGTACTTCTCGCCCTCGCGCTTGCCCATCGTCTCGTAGACGACACCGCGGCGGATGAAGTCGTAGCCGGTTTCGGCGACCATCTGGAGCTTGCCGGGGACGACCTGGGGCCGGCGGAACGCCGCCCAGAAGAAGCCGACGATGATGATCGAGCCGAGCAGCGCCAGCAGCATCGTCTTGTTGAAGTACACGTTGCTGTCGCCGTCGCCCCACATGGGCTCGAACAGGAACGAGTGCAGCCCGGGAGACGGGAAGCCACAGCCGTCGAAGATGTGGCAGTCGGTCTCGAAGGCGAGCACCTGTGTCTGGTCAGCACTCACCGCGGGCTCCTTCAGCGTGGCGCATGGATTCGGCAACCTCGTGGTGTCGGCGCGGCACGGGGCCGCGGATCGGCACGGGACTGGTGTTACGGGTATGGGGGCGGCCGGGGGGCATCTCGCCTCGCGATGTGGCAGGCGTCAGCTGGGATGCCCGCGCCCGCGATGCCGCAGTTGGCACCGGACGATAGCAGGGTCTCTCATGCGCCTTTATCCCGCCCCTACGTCTCACGACGGACGCCCCGGGGTTTCCTTCTTCTCACCCGTCGTCGACTCGGGCTCCACGTAAAGGATTTTGGCCTTCATCTGGGCGCGCGCCTGCGCGGCGACCCAGGTGAGAGTGCCGGCGAGCAACGAGAGAGCGAAGACCTTGGGATGGAACAGCGTCGTGTCCCTGAAGAGCACGATGAAGATGAACATCAGCGCAATTTGCGCCATGTACATCATCAGCGCCATTGCCTGGAACAGCGTCGGCAACGACTTCGCGGTCCACTGGAGGACGTACAGTCCCGCGCCCATGAAAAGGATCACGACGACCGCTCCGACGACCGCCCCGACCGCACCCTTGCCCCCTTCGACGGCACCGCCGATCGCGACTGCGACCGCACCGACGACAGCGGTGGGCACGGCAGCCTGGATCAGGATCCGGACGTCGTTGGAGGGCATGGCGGCAGCTCCGCTTTCAGGGGGCAGGGGGTGTCGTCATGGACGAGCGTAGTCCCCCGGGTCGAGTGCAGAACTCTCACCAATGGGCCGTCGCACTGCGGCCCTTCGGCTCCATCCGGGGTTCTCGTGAACGGTATCACAAACTATTTGATGAGGTCTTTACCTGAGGGTGTGCTGGCCGTCACACATGAGAGTGACGGTGCGCGTTTGTGCAAGTACAGCGCCGCTTTATCTGGTATTGCGGCGATTCGCTTCCCCATGGGTTGGCAATGCTCTAGTCAGATTCTTACCTTGTGCGCGAACGGGGGCCGACGGCGGTGGCCCCGTTGACGCCCGAGACCCCCGCGGGGACCGGAACACGGTCGCCGGTCGCGGCCTCGTCGGCCGTGACCTCGTCGCTCGCGCCCTGATCGGTCCCACCGTCGCCCTCGTCCACGACCGCGGCGGGCTCCGCCACGGCGACGGCCGCCTTGCGGCGGCGGTAGCGGGGCGGCACGAAGCGCTCGGCCCAGCGGGGGGCACGGGGGGTGAAGCGCGGCGTCAGGAGCAGGACCAGGCCGATCGCGCTGAGGAAGACGACGCTCAGCACGATCCACATCGACGCTGCGTTCACGGAGTAGGCGAGCGCGCCGAAGGCGATCAGCGCCGAGAAGAAGTACATGATCAGCACCGCGCGGCTGTGCGAGTGGCCGATCTCCAGCAGCCGGTGGTGCAGGTGCCCCCGGTCCGCGGCGAACGGCGACTGACCGCGCCAGGTGCGCCTCACGATCGCCAGGATCAGGTCGGCGGCCGGGATGGCGATGATGGTCAGCGGCATCACCAACGGGATGTAGACCGGCACCATCTGGTGCACCGAGGCGCGCTCGGAACCGGAGAACAGGTTCATCAGGTCCGGGTCGACCTGGCCGGTGACCGAGATCGCGCCGGCCGCCAGGACGAGCCCGATCAGCATCGAGCCGGAGTCACCCATGAAGATCCGGGCGGGGTGCATGTTGTGCGGCAGGAAGCCCAGGCACATGCCCATGAGGATGGCCGCGAAGAGCGAGGCGGGCGCCGCGGCCTCGATGCCGTACGAGTACCAGATCCGGTAGGCGTACATGAAGAACGCCGTCGCCGCGATGCACACCATGCCGGCCGCGAGACCGTCCAGGCCGTCCACGAAGTTGACCGCGTTGATGGTGATGACGACCAGCGCCACCGTCAGCAGGGTGCCCTGCCACTGGGTGAGCGCCACCGTGCCGACCCAGGGCACCGGAATCCACAGGATGGTCAGACCCTGCACCACCATCACGCCGGCGGCGATCATCTGACCGCCCAGCTTGATCAGGGCGTCGATCTCGAACTTGTCGTCCAGGACGCCGATCAGCCAGATCAGGGCGGCTCCGGACAGCAGGGCCCGGGGTTCGTTGGAGTTCTCGAAGACCTCACTGAGGTTGGTGAGGTGGTCGGCGACCAGCAGGCCCGCGCAGAGTCCGAAGAACATCGCGATCCCGCCGAGCCGCGGAGTGGGTTCCCGGTGCACGTCACGGGCCCGGATCTCCGGCATCGCCCCCGCCACGATCGCGAACTTCCGTACCGGCCCTGTGAGCAGATACGTCACCGCGGCCGTGATGCAGAGCGTCAGCAGGTATTCACGCACAGGCTTCCCCACAGGTCTCGCTGGCCATCCTCGACCCCACACCCTAGCGATGCGCGCATACGGTTGAGGACTTCCGGGTATCGACGATGGTTGCACGTGTGGCTGTGCACACGGGTGCGCCTACCCTGACTCACTCCGGGTAGGGCGGGAATTCCGTGACCAGATCCCGTACGTCGTTCCGCGCCGCGGCGGCGTCCGCCCCGCCCCGCAGCACCTCCGCGAGCAGCGTGGCCACCGCCCGCATCTCCCGCTCCCCCATGCCCTGCGTGGTCACGGCCGCCGCGCCCAGCCGCAGCCCGCGGGCGTCGCCGTGCGGCAGCGCGCAGCAGTCCAGGACGATCCCGGCCGCCGCGAGCCGGCCCCGCGCGGTCTTCCCGTCGACACCGAGCGGGGCGGGGTCGGCGGTGATCAGGTGGGTGTCGGTGCCGCCGGTGGTGACGACGAGGCCCTCGGCGGCCAGGTGCGCCGCCAGCGCCCGGGCGTTGGCGATCACCTGATGGGCGTACGCGGCGTACGCGGGGGTCGCCGCCTCGCCGAACGCGACCGCCTTGGCGGCGATGGTGTGCATCTGCGCACCGCCCTGGGTGAACGGGAAGACGGCCCGGTCCACCCGCTCGGCCAGTTCGCCACCGCACAGGATCATGCCGCCGCGCGGGCCGCGCAGCACCTTGTGCGTGGTGGCGCACACGATGTCGGCGTACGGCACCGGGCTGGGCGCCGCTCCCCCGGCGACCAGCCCGATCGGGTGCGCGGCGTCCGCGACGAGGTAGGCGCCCACCTCGTCGGCGACGTCGCGGAAGAAGGCGTAGTCGAGGTGGCGGGGATAGGCGATGGAACCGCACACGATCGCCTTCGGCCGGTGCGTGCGGGCCAGGGTGCGCACCTGGTCGTAGTCGACGAGCCCGGTCTCCGCGTCCACGCCGTAGCCGACGAAGTCGAACCAGCGGCCGGAGAAGTTCGCGGGCGAGCCGTGCGTGAGGTGTCCGCCGTAGGGCAGGCCGAGGGCGAGGACGGTGTCGCCGGGGCGCAGCAGCGCCGCGTAGGCGGCCAGGACGGCGGAGGAGCCGGAGTGGGACTGCACGTTGGCGTGCTCGGCGCCGAAGAGGTCCTGGGCCCGCTCCACGGCGAGCCGCTCGGCGACGTCGACGATCTCGCAGCCGCCGTGGTGCCGGGCGCCCGGGTAGCCCTCGGCGTACTTGTTGGCCAGCGGGGAGCCGAGGGCGGCGAGCACGGCGGGGGACGTGAAGTTCTCGGCGGCGATCAGCTGGAGCGTCGTCGACTGCCGGCGGCGTTCGGCGAGCAGGATGTCCGCCAGTTCGGGGTCCTGGCGCAGCAGGACCCCGAGCATGCTGTCATCGGCCTCGATGAGGTCGCGGGTGACCGACATGGTGCGCTCCGGGCGTGCGTCGACGGTGACGTACGACCAATGTAGGCCCGGAGGACCGAAGCCGCCCGGCGTCGCGCGGCGTCCCGGCTACGTCCGCGCCGCGACCCCCGTCAGCGCCGTCACCACCGGATCCAGCGCCTGGTGTATCTCGTCCCCGATCGACCGGAAGAACGGCAGCGGCGCCCCGTACGGGTCGTACACCTCGTCCGCCTCCACCGTGGGGGCCAGCAGCCAGCCGCGCAGCGCGGCGGCGGCGCGGACCAGGGCGCGCGCACGGGCGACCACCCCGTCCTCGAGGGGCGGCAGCGTCGCCGGGTCGATGGCGTTCACCAGGCGGGTGAACTCCTTGAGGGTGAAGGTGCGCAGGCCGGCCGAGTGCCCCATGGAGATGACCTGCGCCCGGTGGTCCCGGGTCGCGGTCAGCACGAGGTCCGCGCGGATCACGTGCTCGTCGAGCAGCTCGCGCCCGGTGAAGCCGGCCGCGTCCGCGCCGAAGTCCGCCAGGACCGTCTCCGCGTTCGACTCCATGGGCGCGCCCTCGTGGCCCCAGGTGCCCGCGCTCTCCACGATGAGTCCGCCGCCCAGCACGCCGAGCCGCTCCGTCACGAAATGCCGGGTCAGCCGCTCGGTGATGGGCGAGCGGCAGACGTTGCCGGTGCTGACGTGGAGGATGCGGAAGCTGTCGCGCGGAAAGCCGAACGTCGTCGTGATCTCCGCGGCGCGTTCCCCGTCGCCTATGCCACGCCCCGTCTCAGGGGCCGTCAATTCGCCACCTCGAGGTCGGGTACCACCTTGCGCAGTTCCTCCGCCGACAACGCGCCCGCGCGCAGCAGCACGGGCACCTCGCGGGTGACGTCGACGATGGACGACGGGACGTTGCCGGGGGTGGGGCCGCCGTCGAGGTAGACGGAGACGGAGTCGCCGAGCATCTGCTGGGCGGCGTCGCAGTCCTCGGGCGCCGGGTGGCCGGTGAGGTTGGCGGAGGAGACGGCCATGGGGCCGACCTCGGTGAGCAGCTCGATGGCGACGGGGTGCAGCGGCATGCGGACGGCGACCGTGCCGCGGGTGTCGCCGAGGTCCCACTGGAGGGACGGCTGGTGCTTGGCGACGAGCGTCAGCGCGCCCGGCCAGAAGGCGTCGACCAGCTCCCAGGCCAGCTCGGAGAAGTCGGTGACCAGGCCGTGCAGGGTGTTCGGCGAGCCGATGAGGACGGGGGTGGGCATGTTGCGTCCCCGGCCCTTGGCGTCCAGCAGGTCGGCGACGGCCTCCCCGGTGAAGGCGTCGGCTCCGATGCCGTACACGGTGTCCGTCGGCAGCACCACGAGCTCGCCACGGCGGACGGCGGACGCGGCCTCGCGCAGACCGGTCACACGGTCGGTCGCGTCGTTGGTGTCGTATCGCCGTGCCATTAGCGGGCCTCCTCGTACACGTACTGCGGGGTTGAAGTCAGGGGGACGGTCACGGCAGCGCCTTGCGGGCGGTCGCGAACCGCGGGCGGTTGTTGAGGTCGGGGTGGTCGGCCGCGTCGGCCCAGCCCCGTTCCTCGGTGAAGATCCACGGCACCTGGCCGCCCTGGGTGTCGGCGTGCTCGACGACGACCACTCCGCCGGGGCGCAGCAGGCGGTGCGCGGTGCGTTCCAGGCCGCGGATGAGGTCGAGGCCGTCCTCGCCGGAGAACAGGGCCAGCTCGGGATCGTGGTCGCGGGCCTCGGGGGCGACGTACTCCCACTCGGTGAGCGGGATGTACGGCGGGTTGGAGACCACCAGGTCGACCTGGCCGTCGAGGTCCGGGAAGGCCGTCAGGGCGTCGCCCTGGCGCAGTTCGACCCTGGACCCCTCCATGTTCTTCCGCGTCCACACCAGGGCGTCCTCGGACAGCTCCACGGCGTACACGCGCGAGCGGGGCACCTCCTGGGCGAGCGCGAGCGCGATGGCGCCCGAGCCGGTGCACAGGTCGACGATGCACGGCTCGACGACGTCCATGGCGCGTACGGCGTCTATGGCCCAGCCGACGACGGACTCGGTCTCGGGGCGGGGCACGAAGACGCCGGGGCCGACCTGGAGCTCCAGGTAGCGGAAGTAGGCGCGTCCGGTGATGTGCTGGAGCGGTTCGCGCGCCTCGCGGCGGGCGATCACCTCCCAGTACCGGGCGTCGAAGTCCGCGTCCGGCACGGTGTGCAGCTCGCCCCGCTTGACGCCGTGCAGATGGGCGGCGAGCTCCTCGGCGTCGGTGCGCGGCGAGGGCACGCCGGCGTCGGCCAGCCGCTGGGTGGCCTGGGCCACCTCCGCGAGCAGCAGGTTCACGCTGGTCCTCCGGGGGCTGAGCTGTGGTCCGGTGCGGGTGGTGCGGCGGTGCCTACGCGGCGGCGAGCTTGGCCGCCGAGTCCGCGTCGACGCAGGCCTGGATCACCGGGTCGATGTCGCCGTCCAGGACCTGGTCCAGGTTGTACGCCTTGAAGCCGACGCGGTGGTCCGAGATGCGGTTCTCCGGGAAGTTGTACGTACGGATCTTCTCGGAGCGGTCGACGGTGCGGACCTGGCTGCGGCGGGCGTCCGCGGCCTCCTTCTCCGCCTCCTCCTGCGCCGCCGCGAGCAGCCTCGAGCGCAGGATACGCATCGCCTGCTCCTTGTTCTGCAGCTGGCTCTTCTCGTTCTGGCAGGAGGCGACGACTCCGGTCGGAATGTGCGTGATGCGCACGGCGGAGTCGGTGGTGTTGACGGACTGGCCGCCGGGGCCGGAGGACCGGTAGACGTCGATGCGGAGGTCGTTGGGGTTGATCTCGACGTCGATCTCCTCGGCCTCGGGCGTGACGAGCACACCGGCCGCGGAGGTGTGGATGCGGCCCTGGGACTCGGTCGCGGGCACCCGCTGCACGCGGTGCACCCCGCCCTCGTACTTCAGCCGCGCCCAGACGCCCTGTCCGGGCTCGGTGGCGCCCTGGCCGCCCTTGGTCTTCACGGCGACCTGGACGTCCTTGTAGCCGCCCAGCTCGGACTCGGTGGCGTCGATGATCTCGGTCTTCCAGCCGACCCGCTCGGCGTAGCGCAGGTACATGCGCAGCAGGTCGCCGGCGAAGAGCGCCGACTCGTCGCCGCCCGCGCCCGCCTTGATCTCCAGGATGACGTCCTTGTCGTCGCTGGGGTCGCGCGGGACGAGCAGGAGGCGGAGCTTCTCGGTGAGCTCCTCGCGCTGCTTGTCCAGCTCCTTGACCTCGGCGGCGAAGTCCGGGTCGTCCGCGGCCAGCTCGCGCGCGGTCTCCATGTCGTCGCCGGTCTGCTTCCAGGAGCGGAACGTGGCGACGATCGGGGTGAGCTCGGCGTACCGCTTGTTCAGCTTGCGCGCGTTGGCCTGGTCGGAGTGGACCGACGGGTCGGCGAGCTTCTTCTCCAGGTCGGCGTGCTCGGCGACGAGTTCCTCGACGGCCTCGAACATCTTGGGCTCCTGCTACTGCTTGGGAAGGGGAAGACGGGCGACCAAAAACGCCGGTCCCGGCGCTCCCCCGGCTGGGGGCGCGGCCGTGGACCGGCGGTTGGAGGCTCGCTACTTCTTGGAGCCGGCGGCAGCCTTGCCGAAGCGGGCCTCGAAGCGGGCCACACGGCCACCGGTGTCGAGGATCTTCTGCTTGCCCGTGTAGAACGGGTGGCACTCGGAGCAGACCTCAGCGCGGATGGTGCCGCTCTGGATGGTGCTGCGGGTGGTGAACGACGCGCCACAGGTGCAGCTGACCTGCGTCTCGACGTACTCGGGGTGGGTGTCGCGCTTCAAGGTGTCTCCTAGTGTTCCTGGAGGGCGCCGGGTCGCCGCCGCGGGATGCGGGGGCGTGAACCGGGGCCGACGTACCAGTCTGCCAGGACTGGCGTCTTCTCCCAAAACCGGGGGCCGCGGCCGTCTATTCCCCGGGCCTCCCCACGCCCCTACGGGGCGCTGTTCACCACGCCCTCGGCGCCGCCCGACGCCGTGCCCCGCGTCGCCGCCGCCGGGACCGGCCTGTCGTTCTTGAGGGCGGTCCACACCTGCTCGGCCTTGGTCTTCTCCACCAGGACGCGGTTGGCGTCCGCGGGGTCGTAGACGACCGGCATCGTGACCATGTTCATGTTCGAGGCGTCGATGCCCTTGAGGCCGCTCGCGAAGGACATCAGGGAGTTCACCGAGCCCAGGTCGGAGTCGGTGGTCAGCGTCTTGGTGGCGGTGTCGGCGATGTCGTACAGCTTCTTGGGGTTGCCGAGCAGGCCGATGTCCTTGACCCGGTCGGCCAGGGCCTTGACGAAGGCCTGCTGGAGCTGGATGCGGCCGAGGTCGGAGCCGTCGCCGACGCCGTGCCGGGTGCGGACCAGGCCGAGGGCCTGCTCGCCGGTCAGCGTGTGGGTGCCGGCGGGCAGGTCGAGGTGGCTGTCGGGGTCCTTGATGGCCTCGGTGGTGGTGACCTCGACGCCGCCGAGGTCGTCGACGAGCTGCTGGAAGCCGCTGAAGTCGACCTCCAGGTAGTGGTCCATGCGCAGACCGCTGATCGACTCCACGGTCTTCACGGCACAGGCGGCGCCGCCGGTGGAGTAGGCGGAGTTGAACATCACCTCCTCGGCGGCGGGGTGCTCATTGCCGTCGGCGTCGGTGCACGCGGGGCGGTCGACGAGGGTGTCGCGCGGGATGGAGACCACGCTGGCCTTCTTGTGGCCCTTGTGGACGTGCACGACCATCGCCGTGTCGGAGCGGGCGGTGCCGTCGTCGGTGCCGCCGCCGAGCTCCTTGTTGCCGTCGGCGCGGGTGTCGGAGCCGAGGACGAGGATGTTCTCGGAGCCGTTGCCGGCCTTCTCGGGCCGGTCGGTGCCGAGGACCTGGTCGATGTCGACGCTCTGGAGGTTGCCGTTGAGCTTGAAGAACAGCACCCCGGCGCCGGTGCCGCCCAGGACGACGACGCCCGCGGCGGTCCAGGCCGCGACCAGCAGGGCCTTGCGCCGCCCGCTGCGCGGTCTGCGGCGGCGGCCCTTGCCCCGGTGGCGGGACCCGGAAGCCTTCCCGGGTATGGCGGGATCCGGCGTGCTCTCGGCGGACATGTGCTCCTCGGCTCTCGTACGGTCGGTTACCCCCTGGGCTCGGGGTCGGGCCGGCCGGCGCCGGCGATATGGCCGGTACCTCACCATCGTCCCTCCGTGGAGGGACGGAGAAACCCGGCACAGGGTTGCACAGCGCCCTGTGGGCTCCCGGTGCGCAGCGGGCACGGAGCGGAAATGGAACGGGTACGGAGCGTGTTCGAGTCGCGTCCGGGCGCTGTGCGGGGGCCGCGCGCGCATGGCTTTCACCTGCGCTTTTGCTCCGGGTGTCCACTGACGGCCGTTATCAGCGCAGTGACGTTGCGTGTGGCAAAGGTCTCGTTTCGGCAACGGCCGGTGTGCGGGTGGAGTGGGCGGGCGGACGCGGAAGGGCCGCTCCCGGTGCGGGAGCGGCCCTTTCGTCGATGCGTGCCGGAGGTCCGGCCGTCAGTCGCCGTTGCCCGGCGTCGGGGTCGTCTTCTGGATCTGCATCAGGAACTCGCCGTTCGACTTGGTCTGCTTCATCTTGTCGAGGAGCAGCTCGATCGCCTGCTGCTGGTCGAGGGCGTGCAGCACCCGGCGCAGCTTCCAGGTGACGGCGAGCTCCTCGCTGCCGAGCAGGATCTCTTCCTTGCGGGTGCCGGACGCGTCGACGTCCACCGCCGGGAAGATGCGCTTGTCGGCGAGCTTCCGGTCGAGCTTGAGCTCGGCGTTGCCGGTGCCCTTGAACTCCTCGAAGATGACCTCGTCCATGCGGGACCCGGTGTCCACCAGTGCGGTGGCGAGGATGGTCAGCGAGCCGCCGTCCTCGATGTTGCGGGCCGCACCGAAGAAGCGCTTCGGCGGGTACAGGGCGGTCGAGTCGACACCACCGGACAGGATGCGGCCGGAGGCCGGGGCGGCGAGGTTGTACGCGCGGCCCAGACGGGTGATCGAGTCGAGCAGGACGACCACGTCGTGACCCAGCTCCACGAGGCGCTTGGCGCGCTCGATGGCGAGCTCGGCGACCGTGGTGTGGTCCTCGGCCGGGCGGTCGAAGGTCGAGGAGATGACCTCGCCCTTCACCGACCGCTGCATGTCGGTGACCTCTTCCGGACGCTCGTCGACCAGGACGACCATCAGGTGGCACTCGGGGTTGTTGTGCGTGATCGCGTTGGCGATCGCCTGCATGATCATGGTCTTGCCGGTCTTCGGCGGGGCCACGATCAGACCGCGCTGTCCCTTGCCGATGGGCGCGACGAGGTCGATGATGCGGGTGGTGAGGACGCCGGGGTCCGTCTCCAGACGGAGGCGGTCCTGCGGGTAGAGCGGCGTCAGCTTGTTGAACTCCGGCCGCCCGCGGCCGTGTTCGGGCGCCATGCCGTTGACGGAGTCCAGGCGCACCAGCGCGTTGAACTTCTCGCGGCGCTCGCCCTCCTTGGGCTGGCGCACGGCACCGGTGAGGTGGTCGCCCTTGCGCAGGCCGTTCTTGCGGACCTGGGCGAGGGAGACGTACACGTCGTTGGGGCCGGGCAGGTAGCCGGAGGTCCGGATGAACGCGTAGTTGTCGAGGATGTCGAGGATGCCGGCCACCGGGATGAGGACGTCGTCCTCGTTGACCTGGGGCTCCTGGATCTCGTCGCGTCCGCGGCGGCCCCGGCGGTCCCGGTAGCGGCCACGGCGGCCGCGGCGTCCGCCGTCGAAGTCGTCCCCATCCTCGTCGGCCCGCTGCTGGCGGTCCTGGCCGCCGCCCTGCTGCCGGCGCTGCTGGCCGCCGCCCTGGTTCTGCTGGTCGTCGCCCTTGCCCCGGCGGTCGCGGTCGCGTCCGCGGTCGCCGCGGTCGCGGTCACCACGGTCACGGTCGCGGTCGCCGCGGTCACGGCGGTCGCGACGGCGGCCTTCGCCGCCCTCACCGTCGAGGCGGGCGTCGCCCTGGCCCTGCTGCTGGCCGGAGGGCTCGGTCTTCGGCTCGCTCTTCGTCTCGACGGCCACCGTCTCGGTGACGGCGGACGGGCTGCCCGCGTCGGCGGTGGCCCGGCGGCGACGGCGCTCGGAGGGGGCGTCGTCGGTGGCCTTGTCGGCCGTCGGCGAGACCTTGGGGGTCGGCTGGCCGGGGATGTCGATCTGCTGCTGGGCGGCTGCCTTGTCGGCGGCCGCCTTGTCCGCCTTCTTCTCGGCCCGGCCGGCCTTCTCCGCCTTCTCGGCGGGGGCCTCGTCACCCGTACGGGCCCGGGAGGTGCTGCGGCGCTTCGGCTTGGTCTCGCCGGCGGCGTCCGCCGCGGCGGGCGCGGCCTTGGCGGGGGCGCCGCCCGCGGCCTGCGCCTCCTTGATGACCTCGATCAGCTGGCTCTTGCGCATACGCGCGGTGCCCCTGATGCCGAGGCCGGATGCGACCTGCTGCAGCTCGGCCAGCACCATGCCCTCGAGGCCGGTACCACGGCGCCGCCGGGAGCCGGCACCGGTGGCAGGCGCGGAGGCGTCCGTGGAGGGCGCGGCAGCGGTCTCCTCGACACGTGCGCCCATCAGATCGGTGGTGTCGCTCACGAAGGGTCCTTCCCTGGAGCGGACGTCGGCCTGTCTGGCTCGGCGACCGGTTGTGCTGTCCGGCTTCGGTCCTTGCTGTGCGAACCGTGCCGGGGCGGTGGTCCGCCTGAACGGCGGAAGAGATATCTGGTGATGGCGCTTCCCCTAGCCGTGGCACCCAGTGTCTGTGCCATGCGGCGTGGTCGCACCGGTTCCGAAGCGTGCCCGGCGGGCCGCTCAGTGTCCGTGTCGGCCGTACTGATCACGTACGACGTCCACGGCACAAGGCGGCTTGGGGGGCTCCCGGAAGAATGTCTGTCCCGGACGGGGACACGAGGCACCTCGCCATGGTGGGGTCGGGTGCAGACTTGAGATTAACACTACCGGATCCAACAAATATTCCCCCTCTCGAAATCCGGCAACCGTATGCCTCTAAATGTCGCTGGAGGGCGCCAGCGGCAGGACGCTCGCGCCCTGCTGGTCCAGGCTGAGCCGGTTGGCCGCCCAGTCCGTACCTGCCAGCGCCTCGACCTTGTCGGCCGTGTCGGCGTCGGCCAGGGCCATCACGGTGGGTCCGGCACCCGAGATCACCGCGGGGATGCCGTCGCCGCGCAGCCGCTCCACCAGCGCCGCGCTCTCCGGCATGGCCGGCGCGCGGTACTCCTGGTGCAGGCGGTCCTCGGTGGCCGGCAGCAGCAGCTCGGGGCGCCTGGTGAGCGCCTCGACGAGCAGCGCGGCGCGGCCGGCGTTGGTGGCGGCGTCGACGTGCGGGACGCTGCGCGGGAGGAGACCTCGTGCGGTCTCCGTCAGTACCGGCTTTCCGGGCACGAAAACCACCGGAACGATGGAATCGGCGGGCTCCATCCTGATGGCCCGGGCGGCGCCGGAATCCATCCAGGACAGGGTGAAGCCGCCCAGCAGACAGGCCGCCACGTTGTCGGGATGGCCTTCGATCTCGGTGGCGAGGTCGAGCAGCGCGGCGTCGTCGAGGCGGGATTCGCCGCCTATGGTCACCGCGCGCGCCGCGACGATGCCGGCGCAGATGGCGGCGGAGGAGGAGCCGAGGCCGCGGCCGTGCGGGATGCGGTTGGCGCAGACGATCTCCAGGCCGCGCGGCTGTCCGCCCAGGAGGTCGAAGGCGGTGCGCAGGGCGCGGACGAGGAGGTGCTTCTCGTCGCGCGGCAGCGTCTCGCTGCCCTCGCCCGCGATGTCGATGTGCAGCCCTGAGTCGGCCACCCGGACGACGACGTCGTCGTACAAGCCCAGCGCGAGGCCGAGGGCGTCGAAGCCCGGGCCGAGGTTGGCGCTGGTGGCGGGGACGCGCACCCGGACGGCGGCGGCGCGGAACGCTGGACCGGCCATCGCTTGATGACTCTCCTTGAGCTGCGTGACTGTCGAATGAGATTCGATGACTTACGGAACCCGGGCTCGCCGCTGCCTGCCCAACGGCCGACCACCGCCTGCCCGACGACTCCCGGCCGCTTCCCGACCGCGGAGACGGCGCGGCACCACGGCATATGCGGCGGGCGGGTTCGGTACAGCCTATCGAAGGAAGGTTCTGTGGCGACATAGGGCGCACAGGAGGCGCACGATGCGTGTCGTAAGCCCCCTGTGCACCCCCCGTCAGTGACATGCCCGGCTGGACGTCGCTTACGCCCCCGTACGCTGGGCGCGTTTCACGGGGACCACCGGATCACGGGACCACGGGACCACGGGACCACGGGACCACGGGACCACGGGACCACGGGACCACGGGACCACGGGACCACGGGACCACGGGACCACAGGATCAGGGGACCACAGGATCAGGGGACCCCGGGACCACAGGATCACGGGACCCCGGGACCCCGGGACCCCGGGACCACAGGACCCCGGGACCACAGGATCACGGGACCCCGGGACCCCTGGGACGGATGACGGGGATGTCGGGGACGGGGTCCCTCAGATCAGACCGAGCCGCTCGGCCGCCGTCGCCGCGTCGACCGGGACGGTGACCGGCTGCGGGGCGCCGGCGACGGCCCAGTCCGGGTCCTTCAGCCCGTTGCCGGTGACGGTGCACACGATCCGCTGTCCCGGGTCGACCTTGCCCTGCTCGGCGGCCTTCAGCAGACCGGCCACCGACGCGGCGGACGCGGGCTCCACGAAGACGCCCTCCTGCGAGGCCAACAGCCGGTAGGCGCGCAGGATCTCACGGTCCGTCACCTCGTCGATGGCGCCGCCCGACTCGTCCCGCGCGGCGAGCGCGAAGTCCCACGAGGCAGGGTTGCCGATGCGGATGGCGGTGGCGATGGTCGACGGGTCCTTGACGACCTCGCCGCGCACGATCGGGGCGCTGCCGGAGGCCTGGAACCCCCACATGCGCGGCGCCTTCGTGCTGACCTTGTCGGCGGCGTACTCCTTGTACCCCTTCCAGTACGCGGTGATGTTGCCCGCGTTGCCCACCGGCAGGACGTGGATGTCGGGCGCGTCGCCGAGCATGTCCACGATCTCGAAGGCGGCCGTCTTCTGCCCCTCTATACGCACCGGGTTGACCGAATTGACCAGCGCCACGGGATAGTTGTCGCTGAGCGCGCGGGCGAGCGTGAGGCAGTCGTCGAAGTTGCCGTCGACCTGGAGGATCTTCGCGCCGTGCACGAGGGCCTGGCCCATCTTGCCGAGCGCGATCTTGCCCTGCGGCACGAGGACGGCGGACACCATCCCGGCCCGCACGCCGTACGCGGCGGCGGAGGCGGAGGTGTTGCCGGTGGACGCGCAGATGACGGCCTGCGCACCCTCCTCCTTGGCCTTGCTGATGGCCATGGTCATGCCGCGGTCCTTGAAGGACCCGGTCGGGTTCGCCCCCTCGACCTTGAGGTGGACCTCGCAGCCCGTGCGCTCGGAGAGCACCTGCGCGGGCACGAGCGGCGTGCCGCCCTCGCGGAGCGTCACGACGGGCGTGCTGTCGGAGACGGGCAGCCTGTCCCGGTACTCCTCGATGATTCCGCGCCACTGGTGGGTCATTGCTGGTTACTCTCCTTCAACCCGCATGATGCTGGCGACACCCCGCACGGTGTCGAGCTTGCGCAGCGCCTCGACCGTACCGCCGAGGGCGGCGTCGGACGCACGGTGGGTGACGACGACGAGGGATGCCTCGCCGTCCTTGCCGGACTGCCGCACGGTGTCGATGGAGACACCGTGCTCCGCGAACACGGTCGCGACCTGGGCGAGCACGCCCGGTTTGTCGGCCACGTCGAGGCTGATGTGGTAGCGCGTGACGACGTCGCCCATCGGCGAGACGGGAAGCGCCGCGTACGCGGACTCGCCGGGTCCGGTGGCGCCGCCCAGCCGGTTGCGGCAGACGGCGACGAGGTCGCCGAGCACGGCGGACGCGGTCGGCGAACCGCCGGCGCCGGGCCCGTAGAACATGAGCTGACCGGCCGCGTCGGACTCGACGAAGACGGCGTTGTAGGCGCCGCGCACGTTCGCCAGCGGATGGCTGAGCGGGATCATCGCGGGGTGCACGCGCGCGGTGACCGACCCCCCGTCCGCGGCCCGCTCGCAGATGGCGAGGAGCTTGATGGTGCAGCCCATCTCCTTGGCGGAGGCGAAGTCGGCGGCGGTGACCTCGGTCATGCCCTCGCGGTAGACGTCGTCGAGGCGCACGCGCGTGTGGAAGGCGATCCCGGCGAGGATGGCGGCCTTGGCGGCGGCGTCGAAGCCCTCGACGTCGGCGGTCGGGTCGGCCTCCGCGTACCCGAGGGCGGTGGCCTCGTCGAGCGCCTCCTGGTACCCGGCGCCGGTGCTGTCCATGGCGTCGAGGATGAAGTTGGTCGTCCCGTTGACGATGCCGAGCACCCGGTTGACCTTGTCGCCGGCGAGGGACTCGCGCAGCGGCCGGATCAGCGGGATGGCACCGGCGACGGCGGCCTCGTAGTACAGGTCCTTGCCGTTCGCGTCCGCCGCGGCGTGCAGCGTGGCGCCGTCCTGCGCGAGGAGCGCCTTGTTGGCGGACACGACCGACGCGCCGTGCTCGAAGGCGGTGGTGATGAGGGTCCGGGCGGGTTCGATCCCGCCGATGACCTCGACGACGACGTCGATGTCCCCGCGTTTGACCAGGGCGGTGGCGTCGGTGGTGACGAGGGCGGGGTCGATGCCCTCGCGCACCCGGTCGGGCCGCCGTACGGCCACGCCCGCGAGCTCCACCGGGGCCCCGATCCGGGCGGCGAGGTCGTCGGCGTGCGTCGTCATGATGCGCGCCACCTCTGAGCCGACCACTCCACAGCCCAGCAGCGCCACCTTCAGCGGACGCGTACGCATCATCCGACCTCGTTTCCTCATACCGTCTACGGTTGGACCAGTCTCACGCACCGGACGGGACTTTCTGCCTTTCGTCCGAATCGTGAGACGTTTATTTCATTTTCGCCGGGCGGATGACGGAAGATCTTCCGCCCGGTTCGTCGTCTGTCCGCCTGCGCGCCCGTCCGCCCGCCGCACGTCCGCCCATTCGCCCGTCCGTCTGCCGGTTCTCACCCGGCTGCTCACCCGACGTCGAGACGCAGCAGGTCCTCCTCGGTCTCCCGCCGCACGATGACCCGCGCCTCGCCGTCCCGTACGGCGACCACGGGCGGACGCAGCACGTGGTTGTAGTTGCTGGCCATGGAACGGCAGTACGCCCCGGTCGCCGGTACGGCGATGAGGTCACCGGGTGCCAGGTCACCCGGCAGGAAGGCGTCCTTGACCACGATGTCCCCGCTCTCGCAGTGCTTGCCGACGACCCGCACGAGCATGGCCTCGGCGTCGGAGGTGCGGGAGACGAGGGCGACGCTGTACTCGGCGTCGTACAGCGCGGTGCGGATGTTGTCCGACATGCCGCCGTCGACGGAGACGTACGTACGCAACCCGTCGAGCGGCTTGACGGTGCCGACCTCGTAGAGCGTGAAGGCGGTGGGCCCGACGATGGCACGTCCCGGCTCGACGGAGATACGGGGCGTGCGCAGCCTGGCGCTCTCGCACTCCCGCGTGACGATCTCGGTCAGCGCCTTGGCGATCTCGTGCGGCTCACGGGGGTCGTCGTCGCTGGTGTACGCGATCCCGAGCCCGCCGCCGAGGTCGATCTCGGGCAGCTCGACACCGTGCTCGTCGCGGATGTCCTTGAGCAGCCCGACCACCCGGTGGGCGGCGACCTCGAATCCCGACATGTCGAAGATCTGCGACCCGATGTGCGAGTGGATCCCGATGACCTCGAGCCCGTCGAGCTGGAGCGCCCGCCGCACGGCTTCCGCCGCCTGCCCGCCGGCCAGCGGAATCCCGAACTTCTGGTCCTCGTGGGCGGTGGCGATGAACTCGTGCGTGTGCGCCTCGACTCCCACGGTGATACGGATCTGCACCCGCTGCCGCTTGCCCAGCGACTGGGCGATGTGGGCGACGCGCACGATCTCCTGGAAGGAGTCGAGCACGATCCGCCCGACGCCGGCGCGGACGGCCCGCTCGATCTCCTCGGGCGACTTGTTGTTGCCGTGGAAGGCGATGCGGTCGGCGGGCATCCCGGCGGACAGCGCGGTGGCCAGCTCGCCCCCCGAGCACACGTCGAGGTTCAGCCCCTCCTCGTCCAGCCACCGCACGACGGCGCGCGACAGGAAGGCCTTGCCCGCGTAGAAGACGTCGGCATCCGCGCCGAAGGCGGTACGCCAGGCCCGCGCCCGGGCCCGGAAGTCGGCCTCGTCGAGGACGTAGGCGGGGGTGCCGTACTCCTCGGCGAGCCGCGTGACGGGGATCCCGCCGACGGTGACGACACCGTCCGCGTCCCGGCCGACGGTCTGGGACCAGACCTTGGCGTCGAGGACGTTGAGGTCGGCGGGCGGGGCTGCGCTCGACGCGGAGCGCCCCTCGGGAAGGACGTCGGCGTGACGGGGCCCGGCGGGGTGTGCGGAACGGCTCATGTCGTCTACTGCGCTCTCTCAGAGGTGGTCGGGTGCGTCGATACCGAGGAGGGACAGGCCGCCGGCCAGCACCGCCCCGACGGCTTCGGCGAGGGCCAGCCGGGCGCGGTGGGCGGCCGAGGGTTTCTCCCCACCGCGGGGCAGCACGGCGGGCAGGAGGGGCAGCGCGGCGTCGGCGACGGTGACGAGGTGCCGGGCGACCCGGTCGGGGGCGCGGTGCGCCGCGGCGACGGCGAGGACCCGGGGGTGGTCGGCGAGGGCGGCGAGGACGTCCCGCCCCGTGCCGGTCACCGGGCCGGGCTCGGCGGCGAAGCGGAGATCCGCGGCGTTGCGGGTCAGGGCACGGGTGCGGGCATGGGCGTACCGCACACGGAAGAGGGGGTTGCCCTCGCGCTGCACGAGGTGCTCGTCGCCGATCCGGGGCCGGTCGTGGGCGGCGGGGTGGAGCAGGGCCCAGCGGCCGGCGTCACGGCCGAGGGGCAGCGGGTCGGCGGGGGCCGGCACGGGCCGCACGTCCACCGGCAGAGCCGCGACCGCCGGACCGGCCGCGTCGACGCGTACGCCGAGGGTGGCGGTCCACTCTGGCTGGAGCGGGGCGACACAGCTGGTGCGGACCAGGGCGCCCTGGGAGCGCAGGATGCGCGCGGCGGCGTCGGCGACGACGACGGCACGGAGGTCGCGGGGGCAGTGCAGGGGCACGATGCGGCTGTCGGCCGTGCCGGCCCTGCCGGCCCTGCTGGCCCTGTCAGTCCCGTCGGCGTGCCCGTACCGGGCCCCGCACCGCAGGATCTCCTCGACGAGGTCGGCGGGCGCGGTGCCGTGGAGGCTGATGTTGAGGAACCCGGGCCCGGTCAGGACGACGTCGGTGATCCCGTCGACGTCGACGAGGTACGGCCGCAGCACCTCGGCGACCCGGCGGGGCGGCTGCCCGGCCGGCCGGGCGAGCTGGAGGGCGATGCTGGTGGCGTAGTCCCCGCACCCGCCGGGCCCCGGCGGCGCGACCACGGCTCGCTCCGGGACGCTCACGTTCAGCTCACCCGCGTCGACAGCGCGACGCACCGCGTGCAGCACGGTACGGGAGAGCTCTACGGGGGTCACGGGTCAAGCGTATGGGAGGAGGGGGGTGGGTGGGCGAACCGGTTTGCGGCAGTCCCGGGATGTGGACGGGGACCGTGCGGGAACGGGCGTGGCGAGACGGCCCAGCACACGGCAGCCGTCGCCGCGAGCCACCCGCCCGTCCGGGACCGACTAGGCCTGAGCAGGCGATTCGCTCTCCCCGGCGAGGCCGAGGACGCTGGTGAAGGAAGACGAGGCCTTCCGCTCGACCAGTTGCCGCACCAACCCGACGAGCTCGGCGGGCTCGAAGGGCTTGGAGAGGAAGGCATCGGCCCCGGCGTCGAAGCCGGCGTCGACCTCGTACTGGGTACAGGCACTGACGATGGCGATCGGAAGAGCCCGGGTCCGCGGATCGGCACGCAGCCGGGCGGCGGTCCTGAGCCCGTCGAGCCGGGGCATGACCACGTCCAGCGTGACGGCGTCGGGCTGCACCTGATGGACGACTTCAAGACACTCGGCACCATCGGCCGCGGTCACGACCTCGAAGCCCTCCAGCTCGAGATTGACCCTGATCAGCTGCCGGATGACCTTGTTGTCGTCCACAACAAGAACTCGGCCAGACGCCCTAGGCACAACTCGAGAGTAGGTCCGGACCGGCCACCGCGTCCGGGTTTTCCCCACTTCCACCCCGTGCGAGGGACAACGCCCGCGTGGCTGACGCCCCAGGAGACCCACGGGAGGCCCACGGGACACCCCACGACCCGCGAAAACCCGTTCATGACCACCCCGGGGGAGCTGGTAGTGTTCTACCCGTCGCCGCGAGCAACACCGAACGCGGCGGACACGCCCCCGTAGCTCAGGGGATAGAGCAACGGCCTCCGGAGCCGTGTGCGCAGGTTCGAATCCTGCCGGGGGCACTTCGCAGGAAGTGCCTAAAGACCCCGCCACCAGCGAGTTCGCTGGAGTCGGGGTCTTCGCGTATGTGCAGGCGGATGCCGCCGGAAGCAGCCGTTTGCCAGTGATCACGTAATGACGACGTAATGATCTTGGGCGTCGTTCGCGCAGGTGGGGGGTCGTTTTCGGGCTGCCCGCGCGGACACGGCGAAGGCCCCGGAGCGCGACACCGCCCCAGGGCCTCCGAGTGAGGCGTGTACGCCTCTCACGGCGTGCCGTCGTCCTCCCCCAGCCCTTGCATGATCCGGTCGTTCATCTCCGCTTCCTGGCCGTCGATGCACTTGGCGTAGATCTTGAGGAGCACATCCACCGAGTGCCCGGCCCGCGCTGCCACCTCCGGTGCGGGGACGCCGGAGTTGAGCCACTGGGAGACGCCGGCGTGCCGGAGGTCGTAGGGGCGGGCCGCCATCACGGAGTCGACCTGATGCGGCAGGAGAGCCAGTTCCCGCGCTTGCTTCCACACGCGGGAGTACGAGGACGCGGCGATGACGTTGCCCCGCTCGCTGAAGAACAGCCGGCCGTCTTCCGCCGTGCCGAACTCCTTGACGTGGTCGAGGAGCAAGCGGACGAGCGGGGGCGGGATGGGGACCGTCCGCACTTCGCCCGCTTCCCGTTGCTTGAGGCCCCGGCGGTCGTGCGCCTCCCCGGAGTCCGTCCACGCCTTACCGGCTGTGGGCCGTGTCTCCGCCAGTTCGATACGGCCCCATCCCTTCTCTGGGAGCGTGCAGTCCGACCGGCGCAGGCCGAGCGCTTCACCAGGCCGCATGGCCGCGTAGTACAGGCATCCGAAGAACGCCCGCAGTCGTCGACCGCTCGCCCGGTCGTAGCCGCCGACGTAGGTGAGCGCGGTCAGCAGCTCCCGTGCCTGCCGGGGGTTGACCACCACCCGCCGGTCGACTTCCTGCACAGCCCGCTTGCCCCGCTTCCTGCGCACCTGGGAGAGCGGGTTGGCGTTCAGGGCGCCCAGTTCGACCGCGTACTGCAACACGTTGAAGACCACCGCCCGACGACGCCGGTAGGTCTGTGTCGCGGCCGGCTTGCCGTCGAGGCGACGGGTCAGGGCGTCCACCAGGTCCTGGGCGCGGCTCCCCTCCGACAGTTCGGCCACGGGGAGGGACGCCTTGAACAGCCACGTCAGTGCGGCGGTGATCTCCTTGGGACGCTCCCTCTCCCGGCGAGGAGGAGGCAGCAGGTACGACCGTGCCGCGCGGCGCAGGACCGTGGGCGCCGGCCGTCCGCGCACAGCCTTGACGGGGACCGCCAGGACGGTGGAGAGCGCATCGGTCATGCTGTCACGCTGCTTCGCCGACGCCTCCGCCCACCGGGCATCCAGGTACTTCACCGCCAGCTCTACGAAGCTGAGCGCGACCTTGCCGCCCCGAAGGGAGTCGGGCAGTCCGGTCACGGTGTCGAAGGCTTCGCCCTTGTCCGCGGCGCGCAGGAGCTTGGCGCGGAAGCGGTCGGCGAGAGCCTTGGTCCTGTGCGACTCGTGGAAGGGCTGGCCGTCGACCGACCAGCGCACGAGGTGAGTCGGCTTCTTGGCGGACCGGTTGACGCTCAGCTTCCAGATGACGACCTTGTACGACTTCACCGGACACCACCGCCCATGTCCTCCGCGCGCTCCTCCACCCACGCGTCGAGCGCGTCACGCCGGACCCGGAGTTCACCGTTCGGGAGCCGGATGCAGGCGGGGGCTAGGTGGAGTTCACGCCAGCGGTAGAAGGTGCGGCGGGAGACGCCGCCCAGTTCCTCCAGCACTTGGCGCACGGTGAGCAGCTCGATGCCGGTCCGGTCACGCGCCATGGGGAACACCGTCCTCCCGTACCGAGGCCGTGAGGAGGGCGGCTTCCGGGGAGTAGCCGCGTCCGGCGTACCGCCACTGACCGACGTAGGCCACGGGATGGCCCTCCAGGCCCAAGGCGGCGCGCTGCTCCTGGGCGCGGTGCTCGGCGCGTGCCCGGCGGAGTTCGCCGAGGGTGGTCGAGTAGCGGCGGGACTTGGTGGAGAAGTGGCCGCCGTAGCCGAGCATGTGCGCCCAGCGGCGCAGGCCGAGGCCCGCGAAGGCGGGGAGGCCGCCGAGCCACCAGCACGTACCGATCATGCGCAGCACGTGCGCCCGCACCGGCAGAAGGACCATTTCCCGGGCAGACCGGATGCGTCCGTCGACCGCGCCGGCCGTCTCGGCGCCCTTGGTGGCGTACTTGGCAATGTACCCGGCCACCGCGCCCGACGCAGGCCGCTCCCCCGCAGGTGAGGCGGCAACCGGGCGTACGTCGACCTGAGCGCCGAAGCGCAGCACACGCGTCCCGACGACCGCCGAGCCAGGCGCTTGGAAGTGGACCCGTGCGACGGCCGCAGGGACGGCATCGGCGAGCAGAGTGGCGCTTGCCCAGGAGGGCGGTGGCGAGTCCGGCCCGTCCGGGCCGTCGAGGCGTACCACGGCATGGAAGTGGACGAGGCCGCGCCGCTGGTACTCGGCGACCTTCGCGTACGAGAGCCGGGCAACGTCCGCCAGCTCGGTACGGGACAGCCCAACCCTGCGGGCGATCTCCCGCCGTAGCTCGATGCCGAAGCGGTGCCAAAGCAGACCGGCGCAGGACTGCCAGAGCACGGCCCCGGCGTAGTCGTAGCAGCGGGGGCAGAGGGGTTCGCCGAGGCGGGGGTCATCCGGCGCGTGCCGCTCGGAGCAGCCGAGGGGCACGCCGTGTGGGCAGTTCTTCGCATCCCGGCGGGGACGGCACGGGCGTACGCGGCCCGACTGCTCCCGGCGGGTGTGGACCGGCCCGAAGCCGGGAGCGGTGAGGGTGGCGAACACTCGGGGGTGCTCGCTCACCGAGTCCGGTACCGCCTTGCCGCCGACGAGGCCGGCGCGTACGAGTTGGTAGGTGTCCGCCTGGTAGACGCGGGAGCAGGCGGGGCAGACCGAGGCACGGCGGTTGCCGCAGGCGGTCAGCAGACGCCTGCCGATCGGGTCGGAGCCGTCGACATCGGTCAGGGCTTCCCCCGTCGCCGTATCGACGAGGACGGCGGAGCCGACGAGGTGGACCGGGTTGGTGCAGCCGCCGAGGCGGATGACGGTACGGCGCCAGTCGAGGAAGTCGGGCCGGGCCGCACGGTCCAGCAGCGCGGCCACGGCGGGCGGGAGCGGCGGCGCGTTCATCGGCGCCCTCCGTTCCCGGGGCCGAAGGCGTACCCCATGACGGCGGCTATGGTCTCCGGTCGGGTCTTGGCGCTGAACCGGTGCGTCGGGTCCGTCAGCCAGACCGCTGCGGCGTGGCCGGGGCAGAGGCGGCGTTCGGTGTTGTCGAGGGCGACCAGGACGACCTGTTCGTGGCCGGCGCAGGTGGCCGGGTAGTCGTCGGGCGCCCGGAGGTCGCAGTCCGGCGCGTGGGATTTGCGCGGACGGTGGACGGTGGACACAGTGTGAGTGCTCCTTTCACTGCTCATGTGGCGGAGGGAGTGGGCTCCTGGCGGGGTCGGGTTTGGCGACTTCGCGCCCCGTCGGGAGCCCGCGGAACGGGTGGTCACTGCCGGTCCTGGGGCGGAACGCCGATGACCAGGTACGAGATGGGGCCGAACTCACGGCGGGCGTCGAAGTAGCCCATGCCGAGGTCGGCGACCGGAACGCCGAGCGCGGAGGCGGCGGACTCCACCCCGGCCCGGCGGGCGTCGGAGTCGTCCGCGTCGACCAGGACGGCGAAGGACGGGCGGCGCGGCACGAGGACGGTCGGGTTGGCGGTCAGGAAGTCGGTCAGCTCCCGCAGGCCGGCCAGGAAGGCGGCACGGTCACCGGAGCGGATGGTGTAGTCGGGCACGGACGGATGCCTTTCGTTCGGGCCGTTCGTCGGGGCACGTCGCGGCGCGGTGTGGGGGGCTCAGAAGCGCATCTGTCCGAGCAGGCCGTTCACCCCGGAGAGCAGGAGCGAGACCAGCGGCGCGGCGACGGTGCGGGAGAGCAGGAAGCCGAAGGCGCCGCAGAGCAGCACGTCCAGCCAGCGCAGGTAGCGGATGCGCAGGAGGAACCAGATCGCGAGGCCGAGCAGCAGCACGGCCGAGGTGGTGACCAGCACGGTGACGCTCCTTGTCAGGCCAGGGCGGCGGACAGTTTGGGCAGTGCGGAGGTCAGGTGCGCGTGGGCGTGGGCGGTGGCGACGGCTTCGGCGTCCGCCTCGGTGACCAGGTGGGACCGGCCGCGCTCCCAGCCGTCGCCGGAGGCGAGCACGGCGGTGCCGGCCTGTTCGGGGGTGATGGCTTGAGCGGCCTTGAGGGCGTCCGGATTGAGGTCACCGAGGGTCATTTCCGCAGTGCCGGGGTCGGCGACGCGGTGGCAGACCCGGCCGCCGAGCTGGGCTCGGAGCGCGGTGACGCCTGGCCCCAGGTCGGAGCCGACGCGCTGCCCGGCGACGACGAGGAAGACGCCGAGGGCCGCGCCGAGCTGGGCGAGCCGGATCAGGGCGGTGCCAGCCGCATGGGCTTCGTCCTTCTCGTGGCGTCCGGCGACGAGGAAGAGTTCCGCGATCTCGTCCACGATGACGACGACCGGGACCGGTCGTTCCTTCTCGGCGAGGCCCCATATGTTGCGGACCCCGGCGGTGCGGCAGACCGTCATGCGGTCGAGGGTGAGGTCCACCAGCGCGGACAGCAGCCGTACCGCCTGTGCCCGGTCGGTCGCGAGGGCGGAGAGGCGGGGGCCGTAGAGGGACAGTTCCATGCCGCCCTTGCAGTCGATGCCGACGAGGGCGACCGGTTGCGGGGCGAGTCCGGCGACGAGGGCGTGGATCAGCGTGGACTTGCCGGAGCGCGTAGCGCCGACGATCAGCCAGTGCGGGATGCGGCGCAGGTCGATGACCCAGGACGCCCCGGTTTCCAGCGTCCCGACGACGACCCGCAGCAGTCGCCCCGGCCCCCGGGTGCGGGGCGCCCGAGGTGCGGCGAGCGGATCGGCGTACAGGGCGGCGATCCGTACGACGCCGGGCCGTAAGGAGGTGACGCGGACCGCGTGAACCTGCCAGTCCTCCGCCATAGCGGGGGCCGCCTTCACGAAGTCGTCGGACAGCTGCCCCGGCAGCAGCCGCGCCACGAGTTCGAAGCCGGCCGCCGTGGGCCGGATGAAACCGTGCCGGGGGACGCGCGGTTGGGGCGGTGGAGCGCCCTTCCCGACGAGCCCGGACACCACGGTCAGCACGGGGCGACGGCTCACGGCCAGTCCACACCCGGCCATCAGCGCCCGCCAGGTGCGGGTGACGCGGAAGGCGGACGCCGGGTAACCGAGTAACAGCCACCAGGCCGCCGGGGACCTCCGGCGCAGCGCCGGGCCCACGATCAGCAGGCCCGACGCGACGACGGCGGCGACCACGAGGACCCGCCCTGGCCAGGTGGCCCCGGCCGACGGGGCGGAGGACGCGAGGGTCATCACTGTCCGGCCCCCTTGGCGGCAGGAGCCGCGTGGAGGGGACGGATCTCGGCGGCGCGGTAGGCGATGCCGTGCCGTCCCTCGTTCTCCCAGGGAACGGCGACCAGGTCCCGCACGGTGACGGGGGTGCCGACCTGCACGCCGGACGGCTCACCGGGGACGCTCACGTTCACCACGTCCGCCGAGGTGCCGGCCATCAGGCACAGGCCCACCTGGTACAGCGTCTTGCCGGTGTCGCGGTCGACCCGCACCTGCCCGGACTCACGGTTGACGAGCCGCGGAGCCGGGGGCACGGCGCAGATGATCCCCGTGTACTTCGCGGTGTCGATCGGAAGGGTTGCCACAGTTCTGGACTCCTCATATCGGAATGACGAGCAGCCGTAGGACGGAACTACGGACTGCTATACCACCCGTAGTACGGGTGACGTGAGTCCAGATTGGTGCCCCGTAGTACGGGTTGTCAACCGGGTTGGGCATGCGAGAAGCTGTCCACGGTCGTGGACAAGGCGTTCACGAGGACGCACAAGCCGTAGAGGCCGACGCCACGGAGGACAGGGCATGCCGCCGAAGAACACGCAGCCGAAGTACCGGCAAATTGCCGACTACCTGCGCGAAGGCATCCTTGACGGCACCTTCCCCGCCGGGCAGCCGCTCCCGTCGGAGGAGGCGTTGGCCAAGCAGTTCGGCGTGACACGCCCCACAGTCCGTCAGGGACTCACCGAGCTACGGGCGTCCGGCCTGGTCGAGGCCATCATGGGCCGGGGCACGTTCGCCCGCTCCCCCCACAACCGCCCCAGCTTCACCTACCCCCGGGGCGTCCGCCGCTCGCCCGACGGTCAGTACACCGAGGCCGACGGCATCCGCTGGACCGACGCCGAGGAGCCCACGGCAACCCGCACTGACGCCCCACTCGCGCTCGCCGACCTGCTGCGCATCCCGCCGGGGGAGCCACTGTTCACGTACGACGCGTTGCAGACCGCGGACCAGGGCCACCTACGCCAACTACACCGCACTTACGTGCCGTTCTCGGTAGTCCTCGGCACCAAGTACGAGAAGACGCCCCCGCCGCCGGCTCCGCAGCTCTACAACGCCCTGGCCGAGCTGGGCCACGAGCTGCACTTCACGGAGTACGTCCGCACACGCATGCCCCTGCCGGACCAGGCCCAGGCGCTCCGGCTTGCCGACGGGGTACCCCTGCTGCATGTCCTGCGGGTGACGCTCACGGCCGCTGACAAGCCGCTTGCCCTGGAGGAGTTCCACCTTCCGGGGCATGACTTGGAGCTTGCGTTCCGGCTGTAACGGCAGCCCCAGGAACAGCGTTGCGGTTCAGACTTTCTCTACTTCATCAAGCCCGGCTCCGCTCCGCTCCGCCGGGCGCGCTACCGGCTCCGCCGCCCTCCGCGCTCATGCCTCCGGCCCGCGCTGCGGGCGCTGCGCCGACGCGCGCCCACGAGTGGGATAAGGCCGGGCCATGAGGGGCGAGCACCGCACGAACGCCGCCGCGGTCAAGACAGTGCCTCCGGCGGGGGCGCTCCTGCATCCGGGATGGGGGGCGCCGTTTGCGAGTGCCGGCCGAGTGTGGCGTGCGCGAGGTGCTCCCATCCCGTCTGCCGTCGACCCAGGCAGAGCCGAGCAGACGCGGCCCAGGGCGTCAAGGTCGTTCGTACAGTGGCGCGCTCCACCTTGACGCCCTGAACCACGCCCGCCCCACGGTGTGTGGGTCGACAGCAGACGGGATGGGAGCCGGGGCGAGTGGTGAGTGATGCTGCGTGGGCGGACTGCCCGTGGTGGGCCAACTGAAGGCCCTATCGAAAGTTCCTGATCGAAATTAGATCATGGACTTGAGCAGTAGAGTTGTGGGGCTTTTCGGTGGGAACAATCCGGCGTCCGGCAGGTGCGCCGTGGACGGTGATGGGGTGCGGAGCGACTTGACTGAGACCACGACGACGGTGCACGACGTTCTCAAGGCGATCCGTGAGGGATCCACCGTGAACCGGGACCGGGGGACCCGCTTCGAGGAGCTCATGGTCCAGTACCTCAGCACCGATCCGGAGTGGACCGAGCAGTTCACCCGGGTGTGGATGTGGACCGACTGGCCGGGGGCAGAGCACGACAAGCGCGACACGGGCATCGACCTGGTCGCCCAGGACCGCGAGACCGGCGGCTTCTGCGCCATCCAGTGCAAGTTCTACGAGCCGCATCACACGGTCCGCAAGGAAGACATCGACTCCTTCTTCACGGCCTCCGGCAAGGGCGCCTTCACTCGCCGGATGATCATCTCCACGACGGACAAGTGGAGCGACAACGCCGAAGCCGCGCTCGACGACCAGCAGATCCCCGTCACCCGGATAGGACTGGCCAGCATCGCGAACAGCGCTGTCGAGTGGCACCTGCCCGCGACCGGCATCGACCACGAAGTCCAGATGACGCTGCGGGACAAGAAGACCCCGCGCCCCCACCAGAAGGCGGCGATCGACGACGTCTTCGCCGGCTTCGCCAAGGATGACCGCGGCAAGCTCATCATGGCCTGCGGCACCGGCAAGACCTTCACCAGCCTGAAGATCGCTGAACGGCTTCAGCAGGAGCGGGCCGAGGCCGGGCAGAGCGAGCACACCACCGTCCTGTTCCTGGTGCCCTCCATCGCCCTGCTCTCGCAGTCGCTGCGTGAGTGGTCATACGAGGCGAAGGTCCCGCTGCGTGCGTTCGCGGTCTGCTCCGACGCTCAGGTCGGCAAGCAGAAGGCCCAGGGTGACGACAAGGACATGTCGACCCATGACCTCGCCCTGCCGGCGACCACCAGCCCCGAGCGGCTGATGGCGCAGATGGCCAGCGTCGAGGCCGCCCCCGGCCTGACGGTCGTGTTCTCGACCTACCAGTCGATCGCCACGATTTCCGCCGCCCAGAAGCAGGGCATGCCGCGGTTCGACCTGGTCCTGTGCGACGAGGCCCACCGCACCACCGGCGTCACCCTGTCCGGCCACGACGAGTCCGCGTTCGTCCGTGTCCACGACGACAGCTTCATCGGCGCCGACCGCCGGCTGTACATGACCGCCACCCCGCGCGTGTACAGCGACGACACCAAGCAGGAAGCCAAGGGCGCCTCCGCGGCCGTCGCCTCGATGGACAACGAGGCCCAGTACGGTCCCGAGTTCCACCGCCTCGGCTTCGGCAAGGCCGTCGAGCAAGGTCTGCTTACCGACTACAAAGTCCTCATCCTCACCATCGACGAAGGCGTGGTCGCCAAAACCCTCCAGGAAGGTCTCGCCGGCGGCGACTCCGAACTACGGATCGACGACGCAGCGAAGATCATCGGTTGCTGGAACGCCCTGGCGAAACGCACCGGCACCTTCGCCGATGGGTCCGGGTTCGGTAAGGATGACGCCCCGATGAAGCGGGCCGTCGCGTTCTCCCGGTCCATCGCCGATTCCAAGGCCATCATGGAGCGGTTTAACGAGGTGGTCGACGCGTACGACGACGCTGACGACGACGTGCTGCACTGCGAGGTTGAACACGTCGACGGCACGTTCAACACCCTGCGACGCAACCGGCTCCTGGACTGGCTCAAGCAGGACCCGGGCCAGAACAACGCCCGCATCCTGACCAACGCCCGCTGCCTGTCCGAAGGCGTGGACGTCCCCAGCCTCGACGCGGTGCTGTTCCTCAACCCGCGCAACTCCGTCGTCGATGTCGTGCAGTCCGTTGGACGCGTCATGCGCGTCGCGCCGGGCAAGAACTACGGCTACATCATCCTGCCCGTCGCCGTCCCCGCCGGGATAACCCCGGAGAAGGCGCTCGCGGACAATCAGCGCTTCAAGACCGTCTGGCAGGTCCTTCAGGCGCTGCGCGCCCACGATGACCGTTTCAACGCGACCGTCAACCAGATCGAGCTGAACAAGAAGAAGCCCGAGATCATCGGCATCGGGCACATCGGTGCGGGTGACGAGGCGGTCGGCGACAGGGACGGCTCCAGCACCGCGGACACCGCGGAGGACGCCAAGGAGAAGGAAGCCCAGAGCGCCCAGCACATCCAGGACGCCCTGTTCTCCATAAGCGACTGGCGGGACGCGATCTACGCCCGCATCGTCGACAAGGTCGGCGAGCGCCAGTACTGGGAGGACTGGGCCAAGGACATCGCCCAGATCGCTGAGCGCCACGTCACCCGCATCAAGGCCGCACTAGTTCTTCCCGTCAAGCGGGCTGCGTTCGAGGAGTTCGTCGCCGAGCTGCGGGCGACCATCAACCCAAACGTGAGTGATGACGCGGCGGTCGACATGCTCGCCCAGCACATCGTCACCAAGCCTGTCTTCGACGCCTTGTTCAAGGACTACGCCTTCGCCGAGCACAACCCGGTCTCCAAAGCCATGCAGGGGATGCTCGACATCCTCGACGACCAGGGGCTCGATGCCGAGGCCAAGACCCTGGAGAGCTTCTACCACTCGGTCAAGGTCCGCGCCCAGGACATCGACAACCACGAGGGGCGCCAGCGCGTCATCGTCGAGCTGTACGACAAGTTCTTCAAGACGGCGACGAAGAAGGCAGCCGAAGCCCTGGGGATCGTCTACACCCCGATCGAGGTCGTCGACTTCATCCTCCGCGCCACCGACCAGGCACTGACCAGGCACCTTGGCAAGTCTCTGTCCGACCAGGGCGTCCAGATCATTGACCCCTTCGTCGGCACCGGTACCTTCCCCGTGCGGCTCCTTCAGTCCGGGCTCATCAAGCCCGACGATCTCCTGCGCAAGTACACCAGCGAACTGCACGCCAACGAGATCGTGCTGCTCGCGTACTACATCGCGGCCGTCAACATCGAGGCAGCCTTCCACGACCTCGCCGGCGGGGAGTACAAGCCCTTCGAAGGCATCGTCCTGGCGGATACCTTCCAGCTCGCGGAAGGCACGGCGCAGCTCGACGGCATGGACGTGCTAGAGGGGAACAGCGAGCGAGCGAAGCGGCAGAAGAGTCAGCCGGTCACAGTCGTCATCGGCAACCCGCCCTACTCGGTGGGGCAGGACAGTCAGAACGACGACAACCAGAATCTCAAATACGAAACCCTGGATGAGCGAATCAGGGAGACGTACGCGGCGCTCTCAACTGCGAGCTCTGTGCGTACTCTGTATGACTCTTACATCCGGGCTATTCGGTGGGCTTCTGATCGAGTTCAAGGTGAAGGGGTCGTTGCTTATGTTTCCAACGGCGGCTACATCGACGGCAAAACATACGATGGCCTTCGCCGTTCTCTGGGAGAAGAGTTCGACGCGATCTACTGCTATAACCTGCGGGGCAACCAGCGCACTGCTGGTGAGAAGGCCCGGAAGGAAGGCGGAAAAATCTTCGGATCGGGCAGCCGTAATACCGTTGCCATCTTGATCCTCGTCAAGGGCAACAAGAATAGAGGCCTTGCCTCCGACTGTGAATTGTACTACCACGAGGTCGACGACTATCTCACCCGCGAGGATAAACTGAACAAGCTCCGCACCCAGAGTCTCGACACCGTGGAGTGGAAGAAGATCACCCCGAACACGGACGGGGACTGGATCGACCAGCGAGACGAGCGGTTTGCCGAACTCCAAGCCCTCGTAGAAAGCGGCAAACCAGCGGGAGCGGATGCTATTTTCACCATCCATTCCCTTGGGCTCGGCACCAACCGAGACGCCTGGGTCTACAGTTATTCTCAGCAGCGCCTTAAAGAAAACGTCGAAGCCACCATTGATTTTTACAACCAGCAGGTTGAAGATTTCGAAGATCTTTGCGCCGTCAAGGGCGTAACTCGTCCAACGGTGCTAGATGCCGAGAAATTCATCGATCGAAACCCTCGAAAGATCAGCTGGTCTTCAAGCCTCATCCCTAAGGTCGCCCGCAGAAAAAAGATCACATTCGAGTCGAGCAAGGCGACAACCGGAATCTATAGGCCCTTCAGCCGCCAGGCTCTTTATTTCGATCGAGACCTTAACCATAGGCAAGGGAAGCTGCCGCAGATGTTCCCGACGCCGGATCACTCGAACGTTGGCTTTTACGTCAACGGATTTCACGCGACTGCTGACTTCGCAGTTTTGGCCACCGATCTGATTCCATGCCTCGACATCTTCGGTAAGGGTGGATACTTTTTCTCCCGCTACACCTACCGTGAACTGGCGGTTGACGGTGGCTTCGAATTCGAGGAAGGCGAAGGTTATGAGCGCGTCGACAACATCACCGACGCCGCCCTTGCGGGGTACCGCGACGCCTACGAGGACGCCACGATCGCGAAGGACGACGTCTTCTACTACAGCTACGGTTTGCTCCATTCCCCGGATTACCGCGAGCGTTTCGCCGCGGACCTGAAGAAGTCCCTGCCGCGCATCCCCAAGGTGCGTGACTTCCACGGCTTCGCCGAGGCCGGCCGCAAGCTCGCCGATCTGCACATCAACTACGAGCAGGCCGAGCCGTATAAGGGCATCGTGGAGACGGTGACCGGCGACGCGTCTGCCACGCCCCCCAGCGAGCTGTACCGGGTCGCCAAGATGAAGATCCCGAAGATCAAGGGGCAGGCTGACCGGTCGACGATTGTTTACAACACCCGGGTCAAGCTGACCAACATCCCCGAAGAAGCGTACCGCTACCAGCTCGGTGCCCGATCCGCGATCGAGTGGATCATCGATCGCTACCAGGTCAAGGTGGACAAGGCGTCGGAGATCATCAACGATCCCAACGACTGGTCTGATGACCCGCGCTACATCGTCGACCTACTCAAGCGAATCGTCACGGTCAGCCTGGAGACGATGAGGATCGTGGACAGCCTCCCCTCGCTCGACATCTTGGAGTAGCAGAACATTCAGGCACGGACTATTCGTGGACGGGATCTTCTGTCCATGAATAGTCCGGTCCCCTGACCTGCTGGTTCGCCATTCCCGTACGCGGCCTCCGGAGCCGTGGGCACTGCAGTAAAAGCAGAGCATTGGCTCGCTGCGCCTCGCCCTGCGCTGCATCCACGTCCTCCGAAATGTCTGCAACGCCTTTCAATACAAATCCTGCCACCCGAGCGGCAGGGCACCCTTCACTCTGCGGAGGGATTATGGTCGCCCTGGCCCCGCCAGGTGGGGTGCCAGTCCTCCATCCAGCGCTTGAGCTGCAACTCCCGCACACTGCGCGCGCCGGCGTCGTCGGTTAGTAGTTGCAGCAGAAGTTCCGTTTTTTCCGGCCCAGGCTCGCCAGCTTCCGAGTCCACTCCCTCCGCCCAGAGGGAGGGGAGGCCGACAACATCGTCAGGGCGCAGAAGCCTCGACCCCATATGCCGAAGGAACGTGAGCTTAGGCTCAGCATCCGTGGGAGAGAGAAGCACCCGCGTTTCCCACGCTACGCCGATTACGGCGGATCTGGGTGAGCGGTAGAGCGCCCCGAAGCCCTGGAGCAGCCACCGAACCGTAGCCATGCACCACACGTGACTACCAATGCGGTGGGCGCTGACGTCCCGCACGGAGTCGAGTGCGGCTGACGGAGGCCCAATCCACTGGTCCGCAAATGAGTGGGATTCTATGCCGACACCACGGTGAGGATTCGTGTTGCACATGAAGGGGTGCGTAAACGCCGTCGCGGACGCCGCGTACTCCGTAAGTGCCGCCAAGCTGCTGGGGGTACGAAGTGCTTCCTCCACCTGCTCGGCGTCGGCCTCGGCTGGCTTCGTGAATCTTGAGATTACCTCGTCCAAAGACGTCAGGACCTCGAACCGGTCCGCGATGTGGACGATGTCGGCGAACATCGCGTCCGGTAACTTCGTTCCATCTCCGAAGTCGGTCGTATTCCCGCTAACGAAGTAGACCAGTTCGTCGTCGTGGTCCTCGGCGTAGTCGATGGCGGTCAGCCAGATCGCTGCGTCGCGTGCGCCAATCTTGTAGCCCTTGCCGTTGCTGCGGACGGTTCTGCAGGGGGCGATCTGATTCGCCTCGCGGTAGGCACCCTCGCGGTAGGCGCCCTCCTTCATCGGAAGGATGTCCACGAGGTGGCCATACTCTTGCCGCCAGTGCGCACGCGCTCGCTCAAGGTCACGACTTCCGGGCCCCTGCACGTTGCCCCACGGCGTGGCCCGCTTAAGGTCTCGCAGGGCTTTATTTGCCGCCTCATACTTCTCCTGGTAAGCCAGCGCCTGCTTCGCTGCAAGCTCCTCCATTACAAGCCACGGTATGGCTACACGCTCCACGTTGGACGCGCTGATCGCGCGCAGCAACTCGGCGCTGCTACCTCGCAGCGACATGCCCCAAAGGATGTTGGTATCCAAGATAATCACGCGGCTTCCCTCCCCGGTGCCGGTGTTGGTTCCGATCAAGGGTCCCAGAGGGGCGAGTGCGGCGTGCAAGAATTTGCTATCCCCGCAGCCCTCATCTCTGCGGGCCTGCTCGATGACAGCGCGGGTCCAGAAAGGGCGTTGGCACCGTGGTTGAGGCCGACTGGGAGCAGCGAGGCATACGCGCGCCTGGCCCGTCGGCGCACCCGCCGTCGTGGCTGACTGTCGTCGGCTGAGGTTCGTGCCACAACCGTGCCACATGCAGGGGTCAGCCACGGTCAACGCCGGTACTCCGCGGTCGAGTAGCCGCCCACTGCCTCGGCCGGCGAAGCCGCAGATCAGGCGCGAGGTCCCCCAGCCTCTCTCCTAACGCGGGTGTCTCGGGGTACAAGGCAGCATCCATCGTCGCGGTGCCCTCGGCGCGCTTCACTGTTTGTATCGTGATCAAGGTGGACGTCGAGGGCGACCAGGGGCCAGGTACACGTACGAGAGCACCGCCTGAAGCTCTGAGCTAGCCGCACGAGTCGCAGACGCCCGTTGCAGGAAGCTGCACAAAGCACTTGCCGCAGACTTGTGGGGGCTTCTCGGTACGTTGACGGCGACGCTCGATGGCAGCCTGATACCTGGGCGCAAGGGCAGGCACACCACCTCCATCTGGCAAGGTCGCCCCAAAGTGGCGATAGCAGTTTAGGCGGGCGCCGGCAGCGTGCTGTTCACGCTCCAGCACATCTTCTACGGGCGGTTCTCCAGCAACCTCCAAGACCTCCTTGTAACCGTCGCCCACCATGCCGTCGTCACTGCGAACGACTAGAGCGGTCAGCGGAGGATCTCCACGGCGATGAGCTTCCCGGACCACCCTGCCAAGGACGGAGCCGATCCAGTTGTGCAGGAGAGCCTTGGTGCGAATCCCGGCCCTCTGCTGGATCTCCTCCGCAAGCTCCTTGTAGGTGATGACAGCGTGATAGCTGCGCGCCACGTCCGCGAGAACCGCGTACGCCTCTCTTGCCCAGGCTTCACGAGCCTCCTGCGCCGTGGGCAAGGTGTTGTCGGGTCCCGCGCTCAAACTCATGGTGTCTCATCTCCCCCGGCCCGCGATGCGGTCTCCGCGGTGCCCCTAGCCCATCCTTCCCCAACCTCCCATCGAAGCACCAGCAATCGCCGCCACGCCTCAGCAATCCCCGGCAGTTGGATTAGGGCGTACGTGCCACTTCCGTGCCAGATGGTGCGAGCAAACCACAGGGAACAGCGGGGACTGGCCACAGGTTCGACCAGGGCTCCAACACCATCTCGCCGCAAGTCAGCGCAGCAACTACCGCTAGAAGAGACGAGCTTTCCAAGCTCATGGCCTTGCAGTGGCCAGGCCGCTCTTGGCGGCGCCACGATTCTTGCTCCGCAGTCCTGGGTATCGCTGAGGGGTGCACCGGCGAGGCACAGCTCGGCTTTCGAGGGTGACGGGAGACAGGTGGGGGACTCGTGGCGCGCCGTAAGTCAGTGATGCAAGTGCTCGCTGAGGCATACAAAGAGAAGCAGCAGGCTAAGGCTGCTGAGTTGAAGCGTGCTCAGCAGAAGGAGCAAGCGGCCGCGAAGGCCGCTGAGGAGCGTCGGCGCCGTCAGAAACGGGAAGCCGCCAACGCCGAAGCCGAGCGCGCTCGTCTGGTGGCCGCAGGACAGAAACATCTGGAGCAGGAGCAGGCTGCACAGGCGCGTGAGGTCGCCCGTATCGAGCGTGAGTTGGCCAAGCGCCAGGCCGAACGGCAGCGCGCTGCTGAGCAGCGCGAGCGGGAGCAGGCTCGTGTGGAGAAGGAGCGGCAGAAGCAGGCGCGGGAAACGCGCTTGCTGGAGCTGACGGCTGATGCCGAGAAGCGCACCCGCCAGGACCAAGAGCGCCTGGCGGAGCTGCAGGCGGTGCTGATGGACCGGCCCAGGAACCTGAAGAGCTGGCACCCCTATGTTGAGCAGGCATTCGCCAAGCAGGGCCGGCAGGGCGTTGCAGACGCTGTGGAAGAAGTGCTGCGTGGCTCTTCCGTGCCCAAAGGGTGCCGCGTCGATGCGGGAGCGGCGTACATACCTGAGGCTCAGCAGCTCCTCATCGAGGTGGAGCTACCTCAGCTTGAGGTAGTGCCGGCCGTGGTGGCGTACCGGGTTGTGGCCCAGCGGACTGAGATCGTCGCTCAGCCACGGAAGGAAGCCGATACGAAGAAGATTTACCGCACTCTGGTCGCCCGCCTTGCCCTGCGGGCACTGGACGAGGCCTTCTCCACCACCCCACCTGATCTCGTCACAACGGTGGTGTTCAACGGGCATGTGAGTGCGAAGGATCGCGCAACCGGGCGGCCGGTGCGACCTTGTCTAGTGAGCGTGGTCGCTCAACGTGAGCAGTTCGACGAACTCGTATTAGACGAGGCCGAGCTCGATGCTCAGGAGAGCCTGAAGTACCTCGGCGCTGTCGTCTCCCGCCATCCGCACGATCTGGAGGCAGTGCCCCCAGTCGTTGAGATCGATCTGTCGCGATACCGCATTACGGCGGATGTCGGCGCCGTGGCAGGACTCGACAGCCGACTCGACCTCCTGCAGATGGACCCCTACGCCTTTGAGCGGCTTGTACGCGAACTGTTCGAAGCCATGGGCTTCGAGACGTGGCGAACTCAGGGCTCGCGAGATGACGGTGTGGACGCCGTCGCGGTCCAGCGGGACCCGGTCGGGACCACTGTCTTCGCCATCCAGGCGAAGAGGTCGAAGAACGCAGTGCCCGTTGAGACGGTTCGGGCATTGGCGGGGGTGATGCACGACAAGGCTGCTAGTCGCGGAGTCCTGGTAACGACCTCCTGGTTTGGCAAGGCAAGCGCTGACTTCGCTCACCGAAACGGCAGGATGCAACTTATCAACGGGCGCAGCCTCAAGGCGCTGCTCAAGGAACACCTGAACATGGACGTCCTGATCGGCCTTCCCAAGACACCTCCGGGTTGGCAACCCTCTGACATCCAATGAGCCGCCGTCCGGGAGCAGCGAAGGCCAAGCCGCAGCACTGCACCACAACCGCACCAGATCGAGCGGGGAACAGCGGGGAATCACGGTGGAAGCATGTGGGCCCGACGACGCTACGCCTAAGCCGTTCGCCCAGGTCGCCGCCTAGATCGGCCGCAATTGATCGCAGCTTCCCAAGCTGATGGCGCACCGCCGGCCTTGACCTCATCAGCCCGCCCTGATCGGCTGAGTCCATGGCTACGGACCCCAGCGAGTGCGAGGAAGGCAATGCCGATCGTGGTAGCCCACATGGCAGAGATCGAGCGGGCGGTCAACCGGACCTGAGCTTCACACACCGGACAGCCCTATGCAGCAGTCCACCAAGCGCTTGTCGAAGCAAGGTCAAGGGGGCATGCTGCACCGGCTGGTTCTGGATGAGCTTGGCCGACGCAGTGAGCCGGACTGGTCGCGTTATAGCGTTCGCCGCTGAGATTCATATATGAGATTCGTATATGCGGGCGGATTATCTCATGACAGTCCAGTTCCGTCGTCATCTAGCGCTACGCGGGCAGATTCAGAGAAGGCGTCAAGTAACTCGCTGAGGTTATCCTTCCCGCTCCGCACTGTTGTCAGTGATCGTCTAACGTCTTCGGGTTCCGGGTACGTCACTCCCGAAGCGCTGTTGATGGAACCGAGTTCAAATACCGCCCACATGGTGATTTCGGCAGTTCGGAAAATGCGAACGGCAAGGTCACGCGGCTCTCGCGGGCCGAATAGTGCCACATTTTCCACTGCGTCTCTCAGCTTCTTCACGCAGGTCTCTACGGCATCGCAGTATTCCTCAGTAAAGCGATGCAGCTCGTTCCCAGGGAAATAGCTGCCACCGTTTAAGGCGCCTTGCAGATCAGATACGGCCGATAGAAGGGTCTTGTAGTGAGCCGCACGATTGTCGTGCCGTTGCCGCAAATGCTCAGCCCGGGCCGTTAAGCGCGCACTCTTCCATTGCGCCCGAGACGTTGCCCAAGCGGCACCGACCGCCCCAAGCGCTCCAGCTAAAGCACCGCAAACTGCAGCCAACCCAGCGTCCATGAGCACAGATTTTATGATGAGTGCGGTAGAGCGCAGAAGCTCTAGGCACGACCGAGTGCTCAACGATGACGGCATGCACCACGAGCGCATCAGATCAAGCGGAGAACCACGGTGAAACCAGCCGAGCCCGAAGAAGTCCCCGGTCCGGGCATTCACCCAGGTCATCGTGCCAACGGTGTGCGAATGGACCTAGCTTCCCAAGCCGATGGCTGCAATGGCGTTGTGGTCTGCTGCCCGTCCGGGCTGCGGCGCTGGGGCGCCGGTCCCGGCCGGGCAGCAGACCACAGGCCGCTCAGCCACAGAGAAGAAGGCTTCGAGTCGATCAGTTCCGAACACTGAGATGCGGGCGCGTCTCACGCTCCTGTACCGCCGTGCCGGCCTCAATGAGCCGTGCCAGCAGTAGCGCCGCATCAGGGCGAACCGCGCCCAGTCGTACCAGGCCGTCGCCCCACACGTTCACGTCTGCGGCGAGGCCCGGAAAATCGGTTTCCAGGCCGAACGCTGCAAGTTGCTCGGCAAGGCTTTCGGCGCCGCGTCGGGCCTCTGCCCAGCCCCGGACATAGTTCACGCCGACTGTCAGGTTCTCGGCGCGAGGGGCGATGACTCCATGCCGGTCCGTCATCAGGTCACTCCCCCGGTTCGTGGTCGGCTTCAGTGGACGGGTGCGGCACGGCCGCGCTTGCCAGGGCCAGTCTCAGCAACTCGGCCAGGTGCTCCGCCGTGGCCGGCGAGATGCGGCCCAGCTCGACCAGGCCGTGGCCGAAGGCGTTCAGGTCGGCACGCAAGTAAGGGAAGTCGCGTTCCATGCCTGCCCGAACGAGAGCGTCTCGTAGAGCCGTGGTCGCGTTCCGTGCCGCGTACCAGTCGTCCGTGTCCAGCGGCGACCAGTGCGCGGCGTCGAGGTGGTGTGAAGGGTCAGACACCGGGGACCGGCTCCTCCGGGTAGGCGGCCACCGCGTCGGCTGGGGAACCGAACTTCTCCCCGTAGCGGTCGACACGGGCCAGCAGCTCGGCCGAGGCCCCCAGGACGGTCGCGAGAGCGATCGGGCGGCATGGGTTCGCTTCCGGGCGCCTGATCGGGGCGCGGAGCCACTCGTACCGGTCGCCGCTCAGGGGCATCGGGCCAGGCACCACGACCACCGAGTCTTTGCTCAGGTACCTGTAGTCGAGCGGCCTTTTGGCTTCGCGCTTGATGAAGTACGAGAACCAGTCCCAACTGTTGGAGGTCAGGAAGAAGCCCACCCTCCGCGCCTTGTGGTCGATCATGACCGGGCCGTGGGGCAGGTCATGACGGGACAGTTGGTCGAAGGTTTCCAACCCGAGGCGTTGTTCGACTGACACCACGTCGAAGAGGCGCCCCGTGGGAAGCATGACCGGGCGACGCGGGTCATCCACCCACCGCGCTCGGCACATCACCGGGTCACTGGCTGCTGCCGACAGCCATTCGGTGCCTCTCCTGGTCATCGTCTGCACGTCATCTCACCTCGGATCAGCTAGCCCACGGCCCCTCTGCCGCAGTGCCAACAGACTCCCGGGCACGGCGCTCACCTGGGCAGATGACGAGAGGTGACGGGGGATGACGGTCATGCTCGTGTCGCGTCATCCCCTGTCAGCCCCAATGGCTCTGGTGATTTGTGCTCACCACTGCCAACGGGAGCAACAAAACGCGTAAGTTCGTATGAGACAGGACTTCGCACCACTCCCCTTGCACGATACGAGGAGGGAAGGGCCACGTTTCCCATCGAGCCCGTCCACGAGCGGTTACGACAGTTCCGAGCGGAACGCGGCTGGAGTCAGCCGCGTCTCGTGCGTGAGCTACGTCGAGCAGCGACGAAGCGCGGGCATCAGTTGCCGTCGGACGAGAGCGTCAAACGGCGTATCGCTAGCTGGGAGAACGGGCACAGCACGCCGGACGGGTTCTACGGGGCGCTGATCGGCGACGTGTACGGCGTCTCCGCCCAGGAGATCGGGATGGCCAGTGGCGGCACCGAAGACGCTGCGCTCCTGGACGCTGGTTACCCGGACAGCCCGGACACGGCTATCAGCACGGTGGAGCGGCTGTGGAGCGCGGACCTCAACCGTTATGAGCCCCTGATCCAGTCGGAGGCCGCCGAACCAGCGTGGAACGAAGCTTCCCTGCGGTGGCTGGTGGCCCCGGAGCCGGCTCCCCGGTCCGGGCGGCCGGGGGCGTTGCGCGTGGGGCTGGGGGACGTGGCCGCGGTGAAAACCACCGCCGACATGTTCGCTCAGCTCGATGACCGGTTCGGCGGGGACCATGCTCGGCGGTCCGTGATCCAGTACCTCAGCAACGATGTCGTTCCGCTCCTGCGCGGCAGCTACAGCGACGCCGTCGGACGGGCCCTGTACTCGACCGTCGCTGAGGCCACTCTTCTAGCCGGTTGGATGTCGTACGACGCCTGCCATCACGGTCTAGCGCAGCGCTACTTCCTCCAGGCCCTCCGGCTCGCCCAGGACGCCAACGACCGACGGCTTGCCGGAAGCATCCTCTCTGCCATGAGCCACCAGGCGACGTTCCTCGGTCGGTACACCGAAGCGGCCACGCTCGCCCGCGCTGCCCTGATGGGCATTGCCCAGGTCGCGACCCCGACCCTCCGCGCTCAGTTCCACGCGATGGAGGCCCGCGCGCTCGCTCGTACCGGAGACGTACGCGCCTGTGAAGCTGCGTTGACGGCCGCCATGCGTGCATTGGCGAGCCGGAACGACAAGGAGGAGCCGGAGTGGATCACCTACTTCGATGAGGCGGAGTTGGCGGCCGAGGCCGCGCACTGCTTCCGTGACGTCAACAGCGCCCGACGGGCCGTTGCCCACGCAGAGAACGCGATGAGTGGCAGCCACGTACGGAGTGACTTCTTCGCCACGATGGTGCTGGCCGACGCGCATCTCCGTGCCGGCGACGTCGAGGAGGCGTGCAGGGTTGCCCTGGACGCGTTGGATCTCGGCGAGCACCTGAAATCCGCGCGGTGCGTGAGCTACCTGGCTGAGTTCCGCTCGAACCTCTTCGCCGTCGGGGACAACGCGGCCTCTCGGGTCTTCGCGGAGCAGGCTCGCGAGCATCGGCTATGGGTGGCTACGGAGGCCAGTCGGTCGGTCGCTCGCTGAGTTGTTCATCGGGCGCGCAGCCCGCGCGCTCAGAAGGCGCCCCATGTGTCGCGTTCTTCGCCCGTTCTCAGGGACCGCATGCGCTTCTCGAACTCAGCGGCGAAGCGCTCGCTCGTCGCAGCCTGGTGGCCGACCCACGCCACCATCATGAGTTCCCGGAAGTCGGCGAGGGTTTCGTAGCCGGGCCAGTTCATGAGGTCGAAGCCGTAGCGATGGACGAAGGTCCGGTACTCCTCCTGCGCGTGCCAGCCGTAGCGGTCGTAGTACATCGCGGTGAGGATGAGGTCCCACTCTCGCGGGGCCAGGGCGAAGCCGTCGAGGTCGATCAGTACGGCGTGTCCGTCGCGGTGGCGGAGGACGTTCCCGATGTTCGCGTCACCGTGGATCAGGCCGAAGGGGAGAACGAAGTCCAGGCGGTCGTACGCCTTGCCCACCTCGGTCGCGCGCTCCTCCAGGAACTCCCTGTCTCGGTCAGCGATGCCGTCCAGGGCCGTCAGGGACGCGGCCAGCTTGGCGTGTGGGTCGAAGTACGGCAGACCAAGGTGTTCGGGCTCCTCCAGCCAGTGCAGCCGTCTCAGCAAGTCGGCGACTTCGCCCAGCGTGGCGTACTCCTCCCGGTCCTGGACGCTTTCCCAGAAGGTGACGACGCGGCCACCGACGACAGTGGGTTGGGAGACGTTCCGCGGCACTCGGTTTACCGGGAAGTTCGACGCCTCCAACCAGCGGGCGACGCCGACCGCGCGTTCCATCTCGGGGAGGGCGGTACGGTCCTGGGCGATGCGGACGATGATCGGGTCCGAGGACAGTCGGTACACGGCGTTCGAGCCGAGGCGGAGAAGGTCGGCACCCGTCGGGTCGAGGCCGGCGGCGTAGCAAGCGTCTTGGAGGATGGGGGTCGTGGCCTCCGCCGTGAAGGCCGTCTCGTCGCCGTCTTCCGGTACGCCGTCGCTGCCCGAGATCATGGGTCCGACCTTACGGGGCGCGTCCCGCGGCCGACAGGGCACCTGCGTAATGGGGACGTAATGATCTTAGTGCCGACGGCAGGGGACGAGGCTCCGGTGCAGCTCAGAGGCTGAGGGTGCCGTCAGCCCACCTGGCCTCCGGAGCCGTGTGCGCAGGTTCGAATCCTGCCGGGGGCACTTCGCGAGAAGTGCTAAAGAAGCCTCTGACCTGCAGAAGTGCAAGTCAGGGGCTTTCTTCATGCCAAAGGGCCTGGTCATGCCGCAGATGTCGAAGGTCGAGCTGTACGCGGCGATCCGGCGGGATCACCGGGCCGGCCTGGCGATGCGGGAGTTGGAGCGCAAGTACAACGTCTCCTGGCGGACGGTGCGCAAGGCCCTGGACTCGGCTTGGCCGGAGCCGCGCAAGCCGCTGCCACCGCGGCCGTCGGCGCTTGATCCGTACAAGGCAGTGATCGACGGGATCCTTCGGGTGGACCTGGACGCACCGCGCAAGCAGCGGCACACGGTGACCCGGATCTTCCACCGGCTGGTCGAGGAACACGGCGCGAACGTGTCGTACCCGATGGTCAGACGGTATGTCGCCGACCGGAAGCCGCAGATCGCGGTGGAGGCGGGCAAGGCGCCCATCGAGGCGTTCGTCCCCCAGACCCACCCGCCCGGCATGGAGGCCGAGTTTGACTTCGGCGACGTGGCAGTGCGGCTCCTACCGCCTGGCTACCACCCGCGCACGAGCCGAACAGGATCAGGCCGGCTGACGAGACACGGCCGCAGAGGCCCTCGCCTGCTGCCGATTGAGCTCTTCCAAGACGCGGTCGCGGAGAAGCTCGTACTCCTCACGGAGCCTGCGCCATTCAGTCACCGGCGGGCGGGGAATCACGATGCCTCCAGTGACGACCTCCTCCGGCCTGAACTGCTCGCGGGTGAGGTCAATCTCGATGCCCATGCCCAGGCGGTTCCACCAGTGGTAGTCCACACGCTCTCCGTTGACGTGGACCTCTCCCCGGATCAACTCGCCTCCCAGCAGGTCATTGAGCACCATGGCGGTCACACCGCACTGGTCCCGGGCCGGGTTGTTCTTGGTCCAGCGCGATCGGAACTCAGGCGTGCACGTCTCGGCACTCCAGCTGCTGCGAACGGCTCGTTCGACGTCGGTGAGAAGCAACGGTGTCATGCTGGCGATCCTGCCAGCAGCCACTGACAACGGCCGGACTCCAGCAGACACGGCAACCGGCTGCTGCCTTCAAAACTGACGAACATCTCCCGGCCCTGGAGTGGACGCTCTCCCGCCTGGCCGTCGAACCGATCGCCCGCCACGCCGCCACCCTCCTCGCTGCCGCCGGTCTGCACGGCCACAAGTACGCCAGCGACGCCATGCTCGCCGCCACCGCCCTGACCGCACCGGGGCCGGTCACAATCCTCGCCTCCGACCCCGAGGACCTCATCGCCCTGTGCGGTGGACGTGTCACCGTCGTCAAAATCTGACCGATCCGCCCCGCCAAGGCCGAGATCGGAGTCTCCACGCTCCGTCCATCCATGCGGAACGGTCGTTGAGCGGGCGGGCGGGGGCCGACTGCGGCAACCTGTCGTTCCGGCCTCCCAGGTGCCAGGTGTGAGGAGTTCGTCGCACCCGGTTGTGCGTGACGGTCGCTCGGCCCCGCTCCGTGGTCGTCCGGGCTCATGGACGGCTGCCTCGTCAAGGCGGGCCTGTCCGTCAGAGTCACCTGGACGGGAGCGACGCGACATCACGAGTTCGGCCTCAGTGGCCGTTCGCTGGACTCAACTCCCTTGCGGACGTGTGCACCCCACCTCGCAGTGGCCATCGCGCGACCTCGACGGGCTGCGGGTCACATCGTCCTGATCACCTTTACGATCAACCGACAAGTATGAACGTTGCGCAACAGGAGAGTGAAGTACGTTGCCCACCATAAGAATCCGCACCCGGCAGGCTCGCGGCGCCATGACCGCCGGCATCGTCCTGGCGGCCACTGCCGGCCTGCTCACCACGGCGCCGACCGCGCAGGCGGTGTCCGGCAAGCCCGCGGCCGCGGGTGAACATGCCTTCACCGCCCGGCTCGTCATCGGCGAGGGCGATGCCATGCGCGGCTGCTCCGCCGCGCTGGTGCACCAGCAGTGGCTGCTGACCGCCACGAGCTGTTTCGCCGCCACTCCGGGTGGCGAGGTCAAGTCGGGCAAGCCCGCGCTGAAGTCCACGGCGACCCTGGGCACGCGGACCCTCGGCATCGTCGAGGTGGTCCCGCGCGACGACCGGGACGTGGCCATGGTCCGGCTCGCCGAGCCCGTCACCACGGTCGCGCCGGTGGGGCTGGCCGCCGACGCCCCCGAGGCGGGTGAGACCCTGATCGGTGCCGGATTCGGGCGGACCCGCACCGAGTGGGTCCCGACCCAGTTGCACACCGGTGAGTTCCGGGTGGACTCCGCCACCGACACCACCGTGGCGCTGACCGGTCAGGACGGCGTGTCCGTCTGCGCCGGTGACACCGGGGGCCCGGCTCTGCGCCGCACGGACAGTGGGGTGGAGCTGACCGCCATCCACAGCCGTTCCTGGCAGGGCGGGTGCTTCGGCGGGACGGAGACCCGGACCGGTGCCGTGGACGCCAGGGTCGACGGCTTGGCGGGCTGGGTGAAGGACGTCCGCAACCGCGACCGGAGCCACTCGGCCGACGTCGACGGCGACGGCAAGGCCGACCTGGTCGTCCTCCGCTCGAACGGCGACGTCGCGGTCCACCGCAACCAGGGGGACACCTTCGCCCCGGGCCGGGTCATGTCCGGCGGCTGGGGCCTCTTCGTGACCTGGAAGGACCTGGGCCGGCTGTACTTCGCCGACGTCAACGGCGACCGCAAGGCCGACATGATCGTCCACACCAACGACGGCAACATCGAGGTGCGCACCAACCACGGCACCTACTGGGACCAGGGCACGCACTGGTCCGGCGGCTGGGGACGCTTCATCGACGGCAGTGACCTGGGCCGGCTGTACTTCGCCGACGTCAACGGCGACGGCAAGGCCGACATGATCGTCCACACCAACGACGGCAACATCGAGGTGCGCACCAACCACGGCACCTACTGGGACCAGGGCACCCACTGGTCCGGCGGCTGGGGACGCTTCGTGACCTGGAAGGACCTGGGCCGGCTGTACTTCGCCGACGTCAACGGCGACCGCAAGGCCGACATGCTCGTCCACACCAACGACGGCAAGATCGCCGTCCGTACCAACCACGGCACCTACTGGGACCAGGGGACGCACTGGTCCGGCGGCTGGGGACTCTTCATCGACGGCACCCAGCTGGGTACCCTCAAGTTCGGTGACGCCACCGGCGACGGCAAGGCCGACATGTTCGTCCACACCAAGGACGGCAGGGTCGCGGTCCGCACCAACCACGGCACCTACTGGGACCAGGGCAAGTTCATGATCACGCTCTGACGTCATGACTCGGCAGAGGTGTCGGACGACCGGCTCCTTCGCCCGGTAGTCCGTACGGCTCAGCTCTGACGGCCCGTCATACGACGGTCGTCTCACGGCACCGACCGTCACAACGGAGACCACTCCCCGGTTCGCCTCGGAACGAGAGGCCGCAGATTGACCGGGGAGTGGTCCACGTTCGTGTCCGGGCGGGGCAGCCAGTCACGTCACGGCCGTGCCAGTACCGTCCCCACCACCTGCCGCAGCATCGACTCCGGGTCCGGGACCGGGCCCGGGGAGCGCCACGCCACGAAGCCGTCGGGGCGGATGAGGACCGCGCCGCCGTGGGTCACTCCGTGGGCCCTCGCCCAGTCGGTGTCCTCGTCGTCCGGGGTCAGGTCCGCCTCCGGTGTCCCGCCCACGCGGTACGACTTCAGCGGAACCCGCATGTCGGACGCCAGGCGCGTCGCCGCCTCGTGCCAGCCGGTGGGCTGTGCCGCGTCGCTGAGCAGGACCAGGGAGTCCTCGTAGAGGTCCAGGGAGGAGATGCGGGCGGCGTCGTCGCCGTGGCGGAGCCAGAGGTGGGGAGCCCTGCTGCCGGGGGCGCCGGTGAGGTCCAGGCCGTCCGGCACCACCGGTGCTCCCGGGTCGGCGCCGACCACCGCGCCCTGGGTGTAGCGGTAGCCGAGGGCGACGTTGAGGATGCCGGCCTGCGGGCCGCCACCGGGGCCTCCGCCCGGGCCGCCAGGGCCGCCACCAGGGCCACCGGGGCCACCGGGGCCACCGGGGCCACCGGGGCCACCGGGGCCCCCAAAACCTCCGAGAGCTCCGGGGCCGCCGGGACCGCCGGGACCGCCACCAGGACGTCCGCCCGGAGCAGCACCGGGACCGCCGGGACCGCCGGGACCCCCGGGACCGCCGCCAGGACCTCCGCCCGGACCGCCGGCCGGTGCTCCGCCCGGGCCGCCTCCGGGGCCACCGGCCGGCCCCGCACCCGGCCCCCCGCCTCCCATGCCCGGCGGAGGCGCGAATCCCGGGTGGCTGTGTTCCGCCGAGCGGCCCGCGGCTCGGGCGCTGGTGGCCTCCGCGACCGGGCGGCGTTCCGCGTCGTAGGTGTCCAGGAGGCCGTCGCCCGCCCAGCCCTCCAGGACCGCGGCCAGTTTCCAGGCGAGGTTGTGGGCGTCCTGGATGCCGGTGTTGGAGCCGAAGGCGCCGGTGGGGGACATCTCGTGGGCCGAGTCGCCGGCCAGGAAGACGCGGCCGGAGCGGTAGCTGCGGGCGACGCGCTGGGCCGCGTGCCAGGAAGCCTTGCCGGTGATCTCGACGTCGAGGTCCGGGGCGCCGATCGCGCGGCGGATGTGGTCGGCGCAGCGGTCGTCGGTGAAGTCCTCGACGGTCTCGCCCTGTTCGGGGTGCCAGGGGGCGTGGAAGACCCAGTTCTCCCGGTTGTCCACCGGGAGGAGGGCTCCGTCGGCGTCCTCGTTGGTCAGGTAGCAGACGATGAAGCGGCGGTCGCCCACGATGTCGGCGAGGCGGCGGGAGCGGAAGGTGATGCTGACGTTGTGGAAGAGGTCGCCGGGGCCGCTCTGGCCGATGCCGAGTTGCTCGCGGACGGGGCTGCGGGGGCCGTCGGCGGCGACCAGGTAGTCCGCGCGGATGGTGGTGTGCTCGCCGGTCTCCCGGCTCTTCACGATCGCGGTGACGCCCTCGGCGTCGGCCTCGAACGACAGCAGTTCCGTGCCGAAGCGCAGGTCGCCGCCGAGGTTCGTGGCGTGGGTGAGGAGTTCCGGCTCCAGGTCGTTCTGGGAGCACAGGCACCAGGAGCTGGGGCTGAAGCGGGCCAGTCCGCCCCCCGCGTCCATCTCCTTGAACAGCCACTCCCCCGCGTCGCCGACCAGGGTGGGTGTCTGGAAGATGCCGTGGTTCCCGGCCAGGGTGGCGGCGGCCTTCCTGATGTCCGGCTCGGTGCCGGACACGCGGAAGATCTCCATCGTGCGGACGTTGTTGCCGCGCCCGCGGGGGTGGATGGAGGTGCCGGTGTGGCGCTCCACCAGGGTGTGCCGGATGCCCAGCCGCCCCAGGAAGACCGAGGTCGACAGGCCCACCAGGGATCCGCCGACGATGAGGACCGGGACTCGGTGGACCCCGGGGGCGGATCCGCCGGACCGGTCGGCTCTTGTGTTCATTGTTCGTCCTCCGTTGTGACGCACGTTCGTCCTGTGTCGTGACGGACGTCGTCTTCCGTTGCGACGGACGCGGTCCTTCGTCGTGGCGGTCGCCGTCCTCCGTTGTGACGGACGTGGTCCTCCGTCGTGACGGACGTTCGCCCTCCGTGTGCCGGACCGTCGTCGCGTGACTCGCCCCGCGGCAGATCTGCGCCGGGGGTCTTCATGCATGCCCCGTGCGGCCCGATGAGGCCCGCGGCGGCTCAGGCTTCACCCGCTTAACCCTCCCGGTTCGCGGACCTCGCGGGCACGGCTCACGATCGTGCTTACTGCGACCGCCGCGCCGCCGAAGTCATGGCCCGCGCCGCGACGATCGCGCCCAGTCGACGAGAAAGTTCCCCGAGAAGAGGTGGGCCGCATGACGGTCTCTCCCGTCGTAGCGACGGGTACCGGGTCGGCGGATGCCCGGACCACGGACGCCACGGACGCCACGGACGCCACGGCGGCAGCGGCGGCATCGGCCGCCGCGGACGCGGTCGGCGTGTCGATATCCGCGTTCGACGGATCCCGCGTGCGGGTCGTCCTGATGCTGGACATCCACGACGGAATGCAGCAGGAGTTCCTGAACGCCTACGACGGCATCCGTGACCGGGTCGCCGCCGTTCCGGGACACGTCAGCGACCAGCTGTGCCAGTCTGTGGACAATCCCACCCAGTGGCTCCTCACCAGCGAATGGGAGAGCGCGGTACCTTTCCTGGCCTGGGTCAACAGCGAAGAGCACCTCGACACCGTCGAGCCCCTGCAGGACTTCGTGCGCGACACGCACTCCCTGCGCTACAGCGTCCTGCGGGAGACCCCCGGCGAACAGCCCCCGTCCGCGACGGCCGGTGAGCCGCCGCAGGCCGCTCCCCGGATCGGCAGCGACGTCGTACGGCACGCCCTGACCTTCACCGTACGGCCCGGCAGCGAAGGAGAGGTCGCCCGGCTGCTGGCCGACTACGCGCCGCCCGACGCCCGTGTCGACGACTCCGGCCGGCTGCTGCGCACCTCGGTCTTCCTGCACGGCAACCGGGTCGTGCGCGCCGTGGAGGTGCAGGGCGACCTGCAGACCGCGCTGCGCCACGTCGCCCGGCAGCCCGGGGTGCGGGCCGTCGAGGAGGCCCTCAACCCGTATCTGGAACAGGTCCGGGACCTCCACGATCCCCGGTCCGCCCGGCGGTTCTTCACCCGGGCCGCCATGCCGGCCGTCCACCACATGACGTCCTGCGTCCGCGCCGACGCGCGCGACATGCGGCTCGCGCTGTTCTACCCGGCCCGGGCCGGCGCCGGTCCGGAACTGGCCCGGCTGCTGGCCGGCCGGGACGCGGCGGCCGCGCACGACCCGGACAGCCCGGTCCGCGCCGCCACCGTCTTCCACCGCGACGACTTCGTCATACGGCTCGTCGACGTGGTCGGCGATCCGGCCGACGCACCCGCGTTCGTCCTGGGCCTGCACGCGTCCGCCGGCACGTCCGGGGCCACCCCCGCCGCAGAAGTCGCCGAGGCCGAGCAGTTGCTGGACACCGCCGCCGCCGGCGTCGACGGGCCCCTGACGGACGAACGCACGCTGTCGCTGCTGCTGGCGCGGGCCCGTATGACCCTCCTGACCGACCGGCGCTCGGACGACCCCTGAGCCAGGCGCGCATCACGCGGGCGGACCGGATCGAACCGGGGCGAAGCGGTGTGGACCGAGGGTGACCGGGGCGGACCGGGCCGGGCCCGACGGCGCGCCCGCTGGTCCGCGCGGACCTCTCCGCCTCCCCGGCCTCCCCGAACTCCCCGCCCCTCATCCGCTCCGACATCTCAGACCTCTCCTCCCCTCATCCGCTCCGACCTCTCCGCACCTCTTCCTCCCCTCACCCTCCCCGCCTCTCCGCCCCTCACCCTCCCCGCCTCTCCGACCCCTCCGACGTCCCATCGCCTCCCGTCATCCCGGAGTGAACGACATGACAGACCAGCAGGTACGCATCGTCTCCCTCGGCGACATCGCGCCGAACCGCCGCCGCGGCGGAGACCTCCGCGCCCTTCTCACGCCCACCACCGCCGGGTCGACCAGCGGCTTCATGGGCGTGGCCATCGTGCAGCCCGGCGACCGCATCGCGGAGCACTACCACCCGTACTCCGAGGAGTTCGTGTACGTCACCGACGGCACGCTCGAGGTGGACCTGGACGGCGTCCCCCACACCCTCTCCACGGGGCAGGGGCTGCTGATCCCGCAGGACATGCGCCACCGCTTCCGCAACGTGGGTGACGTCGAGGCACGCATCGTCTTCCACCTGGGGCCGCTGGCCCCGCGGCCGGAGCTGGGACATGTCGACACCGAGGACGCGGCGGGCAACGCCCTCCCCCACGATCCGGACCGGGCGGGGTGCGCCGGGCACGGCGGGCACGCCGGTCAGGAGCGTCCCGCCGCCGCGGCCGAGGCGGTGTCATGAGCCGGCGTCGGGTCGCCGTCACGGGCATAGGCGTCGTCGCCCCTGGCGGGATCGGCGTACCCCAGTTCTGGAACCTGCTGTCCGACGGCCGTACGGCGACGCGCCGCATCTCCCTGTTCGACCCGGCCGGGCTGCGTTCGCAGATCGCCGCCGAGTGCGACTTCGAACCGTCCGAGCACGGGCTCGACCTCGCCACGGTCCAGCGGTGCGACCGGTACGTGCAGTTCGCGCTCGTCGCCGCCGCCGAGGCGGTCCGGGACGCCGACCTCGACATGGCACGTGAGAACCCCTGGCGGGCCGGCGCCACGCTGGGCACCGCGGTCGGCGGCACCACCCGGCTGGAGCACGACTACGTTCTCGTCAGCGAGCGCGGCTCCCGCTGGGACGTCGACGACCGGCGGGCCGAGCCGCACCTGGAGCGGGCCTTCACCCCGGCGACGCTGTCGTCGGCCGTCGCCGAGGAGTTCGGCGTCCACGGTCCGGTGCAGACGGTGTCCACCGGGTGCACGTCCGGCCTGGACGCGGTGGGGTACGCCTATCACGCCGTCGCCGAGGGACGCGTCGACGTGTGTCTGGCGGGCGCGGCGGACTCGCCGATATCCCCGATCACCATGGCCTGCTTCGACGCCATCAAGGCGACCTCCCCGAACAACGACGACCCCGCGCACGCCTCCCGCCCCTTCGACGCCGACCGCAACGGCTTCGTCATGGGAGAGGGCGCCGCCGTGCTGGTCCTGGAGGACCTGGAGCACGCCCGGGCCCGTGGTGCCGCCGTGTACTGCGAGATCTCGGGCTACGCCACCTTCGGCAACGCCTACCACATGACCGGGCTCACCAAGGAGGGCCTGGAGATGGCGCGGGCCATCGACACGGCGCTCGACATGGCCGGGCTGGACGGCACCGCCATCGACTACGTCAACGCACACGGCTCCGGTACCCAGCAGAACGACCGGCACGAGACCGCGGCCGTCAAGCGGTCGCTGGGCGAGCACGCCTACGCGACACCGATGAGCTCGATCAAGTCGATGGTGGGCCACTCGCTGGGTGCGATCGGCTCGATAGAGCTGGCCGCGTGCGTGCTGGCGATGGCCCACCAGGTGGTGCCGCCCACGGCCAACTACACGACCCCCGACCCGGAGTGCGACCTGGACTACGTGCCGCGCGAGGCACGCGAGCGGACGCTGCGGCATGTGCTGTCGGTGGGCAGCGGCTTCGGCGGCTTCCAGTCCGCCGTCGTACTGAGCGGCTGTGAAGGAGGGCTGCGATGAGCGGACCACAACGGACCACGCGCCGTCGGCAGGACGGACGCAGGCGGGCCGTCGTCACCGGACTCGGTGTGGTGTCCCCGCACGGCATCGGGGTCGAGGCGTTCTGGAAGGCGGTCGAGGACGGCGCCAGCAGCCTCGGTCCCGTCACCCGCGAGGGCTGCGACCACCTGCCGCTGCGGGTCGCGGGCGAGGTACGCGGCTTCGACGCGGCCGACACGGTCGAGGACCGCTACCTCGTCCAGACCGACCGGTTCACCCACTTCGCGCTGGCCGCCACCGACCTCGCCCTGGCCGACGCCCGGTTCGGCCGCGCCGACGTCGAGTCGCCGTACTCGGTGGGCGTGGTCACCGCCGCGGGGTCCGGCGGCGGCGAGTTCGGGCAGCGGGAGCTGCAGAACCTGTGGGGTCAGGGGTCGCGGTACGTCGGTCCGTACCAGTCGATCGCCTGGTTCTACGCGGCCAGCACCGGCCAGGTCTCCATCCGCAACGACTTCAAGGGCCCCTGCGGGGTCGTCGCCGCCGACGAGGCGGGAGGCCTGGACGCCCTGGCGCACGCGGCGCTCGCCGTACGCAACGGCACGGACACGGTGGTCTGCGGCGCGACCGAGGCGCCGCTGGCCCCGTACTCGATCGTCTGCCAGCTGGGCTATCCCGAGCTGAGCCGCGCCACCGAACCCGACCGGGCCTACCGCCCGTTCACCGGTGCGGCCTGCGGGTTCGCCCCGGCCGAGGGCGGTGCCGTGCTCCTGGTGGAGGAGGAGGCGGCGGCCCGGGACCGCGGGGCCGACGTGCGGGCGACGGTGGCCGGGCACGCGGCGACCTTCACGGGTCCCTCCCGGTGGGCGGAGTCCCGGGCCGGGCTGGCCCACGCGATCCAGGGCGCGCTGGCCGAGGCCGGCTGCCGGCCCGAGGAGGTGGACGTGGTGTTCGCGGACGCCCTCGGTGTCCCGGAGGCCGACCGGGCCGAGGCCCTCGCCCTCGCCGACGCGCTCGGCCCGCACGCCCGGCGCGTGCCGGTCACCGCGCCCAAGACCGGAACCGGGCGGGCGTACTGCGCGGCACCGGTGCTGGACGTGGCGACCGCGGTGCTCGCCATGGAGCACGGGCTGATCCCGCCCACCCCGCACGTGTTCGACGTGTGCCACGACCTGGACGTGGTGGCCGGCCGCGCCCGCCCCGCCGAGACCCGCACGGCCCTGGTCCTCGGCCGCGGGCTCATGGGGTCCAACTCGGCGCTCGTCCTGCGACGGGGCGGCACCGCGCCGTCCACGGACGGATGACGGACGACCGTGCCGGACGACCGTGCCGGACGACCGGTGACGCGCAGCGGACGACCGGCCACCGGCGACGGACATCCGGTACCGGGCGACCGGCGACCGGTGACGGGCGACCGATGGCCCACCCGACCCGACCAACGCCAACCCCGAGTGAGCGCCGCTTCCGGGCGAGCGCCGAACCGAGTGAAGGAGCACCTCGCATGACCGACCAAGTGGACTACCAGGTGACCGTCGAGGAACTGGCGACGCTGATGAAGCGCACCGCCGGCGTGCACGTCGACCCGGTCACCCTCCAGCAGCAGGCCGACGCCGGTTTCGACACCTTCGGCCTGGACTCCCTCGGCCTGCTGGGCATCGTGGCCGAGCTGGAGAAGCGGTACGGGCTGGGTCTGCCGGAGCAGGCCGAGCGCTGCAAGACGCCCTCGGATTTCCTCGCGCTGATCAACGGCGCCCTGAAGACGGGAGTGTGACGTGGCAGGTCACACCGACAACGAGATCACCATCGCCGCGCCGATGGAGCTGGTCTGGGACATGACCAACGACATCGACAACTGGCCCCGGCTGTTCAGCGAGTACGCCTCCGTGGACGTGCTCGACCGCGACGGGGACCGCGTCACCTTCCGGCTCACCATGCACCCGGACGCGGACGGCAAGGTGTGGAGCTGGGTCTCCGAGCGGGTCGCCGACCCGACGACCCGCACCGTCCGCGCCCACCGGGTGGAGACGGGCCCCTTCCAGTACATGAACATCGTCTGGGAGTACGCGGAGACCGCCGAGGGTGTCCGGATGCGCTGGATCCAGGACTTCGCGATGAAGCCGGACGCACCCGTGGACGACGCCTGGATGACGGACAACATCAACCGCAACTCGCGTACGCAGATGGCCCTGATCCGGGACCGGATCGAGCAGGCGGCGGGCGAGCGACGCCCCGCCTCCGTGCTCGCCGACTGACACCGGGCCGACCGACATCCGGCCGGCTGACCCGCGAGCCGGCTGACACCCGGGCCGGCCGACCCCGAGCCGGAGAACACCCGAGCCGAGCAACGCCCAAGCCGGACGACACCCAAGCCGAACCACACCCCACCTGAGCCGACCGACATCGACGGAGGGCACCTCCCCATGCACCACACCCTGATCGTCGCCCGGATGACACCCGGCGCGGCACCGGACATCGCGAAGGTGTTCGCCGAGTCCGACAGCGGCGAGCTGCCCCACCTGGTGGGCGTCAACCGGCGCAGTCTCTTCGAGTTCGGTGACGGCGTGTACATGCACCTCATCGAGAGCGACGAGGACCCGGCCCCGGTCATCGGCCGGCTGACCGGGCATCCGGAGTTCCGCCGGGTCAGCGAGCGGCTCGAACCGTACGTGTCGGCGTACGACCCGGCGACCTGGCGCGGTCCGAAGGACGCGATGGCGCGCTGCTTCTACCGCTGGGAGCGGACCGCCGCCGGCTGACGGTCCGCCGCCTCCCCCACCGCGGGGGGGGGGGGGGGGGGGGGGGGGGGGGGGGGGGGGGGGGAGGGGGGGGGGGGGGGGGGGGGGGGGGGGGGGGGGGGAGGGTGCGAGGGGGACGGGGGGGGGGTGGGGGGGGGGGAAGCGAG
>NZ_JBVJVN010000001.1:777325-896158 GCF_055603605.1 Streptomyces sp. NPDC037271 | reverse complement strand
ACAGGTGCGAAACCAGCATCTCCCCGCCCCCCCCCTCCACACCCCCCCCCCCCCCCCCCCCCCCCCCCCCCCCCCCCCCCCCCCCCTCCCTCTCCCCCCCCCCCCCCCCCCCCCCCCCCCCGACGCACGTGTGCGCGTACGACGGCGGCGAAAGGGCTCGCGGACCTCCCGGGCCGCCGAAGGGTTGCATCGTCGGAACCGAACACCCGTGTGAGAAGGCCCACTTGTGTCCTGCGATGTTTTCGTACGCCCTTCCGGTTTGATCACACGTACAAAAGCACACTGGATTCCACTGTGCGCACCCCGCCGACCAGCAGAGAGGACGCACGTCGTGGGCCGATCCACAGCCCGCCGTTCCCGCCGGAGAAGCATCCCGGAGAGCGATGGGCGCGTGTCCCGCTCCCGCAGGCGGCGACGCCGCAGGTCCAACCGCATGGTCCTGGCCGGCCTGACCTTAGGCGCGGTACTGCTCGCGGGAGGCGCCGCGGTCGCCTACTGGCGGGACGGCCGACCCCAGGCGACGGACGACCAGGTGGCCGACGTCGCCGACGCCCTGGACGCCACCGGGCGCACGGCCGGTCCCGACGCGACCGGCGGGACGCCGTCCGGGTCGTCGAGTCCCTCCGCGTCGGCCTCGGCGAAGGCCTCGCCCTCCCCCTCCACCATCGCCATCCCCCCGACCGGCCCGGGCACCTTCGTCACCGCCGACGCCGACGGTACGACCGTGGGCACCGGCAGTCGCGTACGCCGTTACAAGGTCCTGGTCGAGAAGGGCATCGACATCCGGGCGAGCGAGGCCGCGGCCGAGATATCCGACGTGCTCGCCCACCGCCGGGGCTGGACCAACGACGGGATCAACTCCTTCCGGCTGGTCAGCTCCGGGTCGTACGACTTCGTGGTGAAGATCGCCACGCCGGGCACCGTAGACGAGATCTGCGGCGCCTACGGCCTGGAAACCCGCGGCGAGGTGAACTGCGCGGTCGGCACGGACGTCGTGGTGAACCTCAAGCGCTGGGTGCTGGGTTCCCCGCAGTTCGACGGCCCGATCGGCGAGTACCGGGCACTGATCATCAACCACGAGGTCGGCCACCGCCTCGGGCACGGCCACGAGACCTGCCCCGGCCCCGGTCGGCCCGCCCCGGCGATGATGCAGCAGATCAAGGGGCTCAAGGGGTGCGTCGCCAACGCCTGGCCCTACGACGAGGACGGTGACTACCTGAGCGGTCCCTCGGTCCCCTGAGCCAGCTGGTGGGGCGTTCGGCGGACGGTTCGCGGGACAGCCGGCGGGGCGGGGGCGATGATCGGCCCATGACCACCACATCTCGTTTCGACCCCCGCGCCCTGCTGGCGGAGAGCCGGCTCGGCGTTCTCGCGACGATCAAGTCGGACGGCCGCCCGCAGCTCTCCCCCGTCATGCCCGCCTACGACCCGGAGGCCGGCGTCATCCGTATCTCGACCCGCGAGGGGCTGGCCAAGACGGCGAACCTGCGCCGCGACCCGTGGGCCGCCCTGGAGGTGACCGCCGCGGACGGCAGGTCATGGGCGACCGCCGAGGGCGCCGTGTCCCTCACCGGGCCGGGCACCGACCCGCACGGACCGGAGGTCGAGGCGCTGGTGGCGTACTACCGCGCCGCCGCCGGCGAACACCCGGACTGGGACGAGTACCGGATGACGATGGTGTCCGACCGCCGGGTGCTGCTCACGATGACGGTCGAGCGCGTCTACGGGGCCGACATCGGCTGAACCCGAATCCGGTGCCCGAGCGGTGATACATCCGCCCGCGGTTTCCGTACCTCCTGGCGAACGAGTACGAGTAACGAGCACGACCACGAGTCGCGTGCGCGTCGCGTGGGCGTCGCTCGCGTCGCCCCTGGAGGCCTCATGCGCCTGTCCCGCAGCAGGATCGGAGTCGTCGTCCTGTTCGGCGTGATGACCCTGACCCTCACCGCGCTGGCCTTCCCCGCCGTGCTCGGTCTGGACAAGGCCGAGGGTGACCAGGACCGGGTCATCGCCGCCACCAGGTTCGGGCCGCTCACCGAGGCCGACCGCGACTTCGTGGTCAAGGTGCGGGCCGCCGGGCTGTGGGAGTACCCGCTGGGCGAGACGGTGATGGAGCGCGGTTCGTCGCCGGCGATGAGGACGGCCGGCGAGCATCTGGTCGTCGGTCACGCCGGGCTGGACGCGATGTGCCGCGAGATCTCCCCCGAACTGGGCATCACGCTGCCCAACCGGGCCTCCCCGCAGCAGGAGGGCTTCGTGGCGACGGTGGAGGCCAAGAGCGGCAGGGAGTTCGACTCGTCGGCGGTCAACATCATGCGGGTGACCCACGGCCAGATCTTCCCGGCGATCGCCAAGATCCGGGCCACCACCAAGAACACGCTCGTGCGGCAGCTGGCCGACCTGGCCAACGACACCGTCCTGGACCACATCACGGTGCTGGAGAAGACCGGGCTGGTCGAGTACGACAAGGTCGTCTTCCAGCAGACCGGCCCGGCGAAGCTGCCGAGGGAGAAGGTCACCCCGCCCCCTCCGCAGCCGGGGGAGCGGGTGCTGGTGCTCAAGCCGCGGCCCGACCTGAACGTGAACACGTCCTCCCCGACGCCCGCCCCCTCGCCGGCCGCCCCGTGACGCGCCGTACCCCCTGAACGCGTCAGGCGTCCCCGGCCGCGGGGACGTCCGCGGCCCATCCCAGCGGGTGCGACTGCGGGTCGTCCGGCGCCGGGGCGAGGGGCTCGCCGCCGGCCTCGCTGAAGGCGGTGAGTGCCTCGACGAGGGCCGCCCGCTGGCTCGGTGCGAGCCGTTCGACGATCGCGGCGATCTCGGCGCGGCGCCGGGCACTGACGTTCGCGACGGTGTGCCGGCCCTCGTCGGTGAGCCGGAGCAGGGTCTCGCGCCGGTTGTGGGGGTTGGTCTGCCGGTCGGCGAGCCCGGCCGCGATCAGCCGGTCGACCATGCGCATCGCCGTCGACGGGGCGACCTGAAGGTGCTCGGCGAGCGCGACCAGCTTGGTGGAACCCCTGGTGGAGAGCACCATCAGCATCCGGAACTGAGGCAGCGTGACCCGCTCCTCCACCTCGGCGAGCGACCGCGCGGAGACGGCCACCAGCAGTCGCGACGCGGCCAGCACGGCCCTGGTGACCGCATCGACATCGTCCAGGCCCCCGACGGGCATCTCACGCTCCGGCATGTGTCCTTTCTACCGTGCCGAAGTCCCTGCTCATCCAACTGATCGGAACAGAGGCCTCCGGACTGGCGCGAAAGGAGCGGCAGCCACTGCCCGTCCACCTTTTCCCTGTGCAAAGGTGGACGGGGAAGGCGGTTTCCGCCCCGGACCCGCCGCGGCCCCGTACCGGCCACGTACGGGTCGCCCGCGAGATCCCTGGACCCCGAACCCGGAGAGTGGCAATGGCACGCACGGACAACGCGTCCCGCCGGCCCCGCCGGCCCCAGCTACCCGTCGGCCGGCGGCGTACCGCCGCACGGCTGCCGATCCTCCTCTTCCGCGCGGGACTCGGGCCGCTCTTCGGAAAGCGGCTGCTCCTGCTGCACCACACCGGCCGGATCAGCGGCCGGGACCGCCAGGTGGTCCTCGAAGTGGTTGCCCACGACTCCTGCGAGACCGGCTCCCGTGCGACCGACCCCCGTGCGACCGACCCTCGTGCGACCGACCCTCGTGCGACCGGCTCCTGCGAGTACGGCTCCTGCGAGCCGTCCGGGCGGAGCTGGACCGTCGCCTCCGGTTTCGGCCCGCAGGCGGACTGGTACCGGAACCTGCGTCAGCAGCCCAAGACCGTCATCCAGTTCGGCAACCGCCACCACGCCGTCACCGCCCACTTCCTCCCCGCCGAAGAGGGCGCCGGGATCATGGCGGAGTACGCCCGCCGACGCCCGGGAACGGCCCGGCGGCTCTGCGCGTTCATGGGATTGGCGGTGGACGGCGGCGAGGCGTCGTTCCGCGAGGCCGGACGGGCCATCCCCTTCGTGCGGCTCGTCGCGGCCCACGGAGACCGCCGGCCATGACCAGCGGGCCCCGGGACCGGTGGCGGACGGAAGAATGCGGCCGGAGACCCTGGCGATCACTTTTTGCACTGTGCAATGATCCGACGGGACGGCGTCCTGCGGTCGCGTGCCGTACGGCGTCCGGGAGTGACGCCGGCACGGTGCCGCGGCGCGGAACGGCGCACCGGCCGCAGGCGGGCCTCGGCCCGCCCCGCAGCGCTCCCGCGCAGACCGCCGTACGCGCCCAGGAAGAGAAGAAGAGGGGAAGAGCAGGACCATGACCGCTTCCGGGCCGGGCAGCGGCGCCACGCCGGACGAGCCGGACGGAACGCCGTCCGTTCCGGAGCACGTCTGGCGGCAGTTCCTGGAGGACGACGAGCACGCCATCCGCGCCTCCGCCCCCAGAGAACCCGCCGCGCGCGAGCGGAGCCCGGGGTGGCGGCCCGGGCCGCCCTTCGACGTGGTCGGCGAGCCGTGGCACCCGGAGGATCCCTGGACCGGCCCGGCCTGGCGCGAGCTGGGCGGTCGCGCCCGGATCCGGCGGGCAGGCCAGGTGATCGGCACGGCCGCCGCGGTCGCCCTCGCCCTGACCGCGTGGTCGCAGCTGTCCACCGGATCCGGCGCCCCGGGCGGCGAACCGGCCGAAACGATCGGACAGCACCTGGAGGAAAGCCCGCTCCTGCCCACAGTGGCCTCCCTCGCGCCGACGACGTCCGGTTCCGCGAGCCCCGCGGTCTTCGAGCCCGCCCCGTCCGCCGTCCCCCGGGCGTCGCTCTCCCCCTGGCCGATCGGCTGAACGCTCGCCGACGAGCCGGTCCCGCGACGGTTACCGTCCCGGGAGACGTCAGGCGCTGCGCTTGCGGGACGCCGTCTTCCCTGCGGTGCTCTTGGTGGCGGTGCTCTTGGTGGCGGTGCTCCTGCCCGCGCCCGTCGCCTTTTCGCCGGTGGTCTTCGGCGCGGTGCTCTTCGCGGGCCGGGCCGATTGCGCCGCCGGCTTCCCGGTGGCGGAGGCCGTCGCCGTCGGCTTCTTCACCTGCGCCTTCTGCGTCTCCGGCGCCGTATCGGCCGTCTTCTTCCTCTCGGCCGTCTTCTTCGCGGCCGTGTTCTTCGCCGTCGTGCTCTTCGCCGTCGCGCTCTTCTGGGCCGTCTTCTTCGCCGCCGTCTTCTTCGCCGCCGTCGACGTCGACTTCTTGCCGCCCGTCGCCTTGGGCGCCCGCCGGGACGACGCCTCGCGCCGCGGCAGGGACGTGACCTCGGCCGGCCCGGCCGCTCCCCCGCCCCGGGACTCCCGTGCCGCGCGCACACTGTTCTCCAAGGCGGCCATCAGGTCCAGCACCTTCCCGGACGGCGCCGCCTCCGGGGCCTGAGGGGGCGCCTCACCGGCGGCCTTCGCGGCGATGACCTCCTCCAGGGCCTCGCGGTACTCGTCGTGCAGATCGTCCAGGTCGATCTCACCGAGCGTGGCCATCAGGGCGTCCGCGAGGTCCAGCTCCTGGTCTCGGACGGTGACACCGGCGTCCGGGGCGATGCCCTCGGGGGCGCGTACCTCGTCCGGCCAGAGCAGGGCGTGCATCGCGATGGTGTCGCCGACGACCCGGAGCATGCCGAGGCGCTCACGGCCCCGCAGCGCGAACCTGGCGACGGCGACCCGGTCGCTGCGCCCGAGCGCCTCACGCAGCAGCGTGTACGGCTTGGCCGCGGGGGCGCCGCTCGCCGCGAGGTAGTACGCGGAGCCCATCTGGAGCGGATCGATGCGCTCCTCGGGCACGAAGGCCACGATCTCGATCGAACGCGCGGTGGGGACCGGCAGGTGGGACAGGTCCTCGTCGGTGATCGGAATCATCGATCCGTCGGCGTCCTCGTAGGCCTTGCCGATCTCGTCCTGGCCGACCTCGCGGTCCTCCAGCTCGCAGACCTTGCGGTAGCGGATCCGGCCGCCGTCCTCCGTGTGGATCTGGCGGAAGGAGACCGCGTGGCTCTCGGTCGCGTTCATCAGCTTGACCGGGATGCTGACCAGGCCGAAGGAGATCGCGCCGTTCCAGATCGATCGCACGTGCAGCACACCCTTTCCAGTCGGTCGACTGCCGGATGACCGTCGGGCGGTTTGTCCGCGTTTCGTGAGATTCTCATGGTATGGCGCCTATCACAGAGGTGGAGGGGCGACGGATCGCCCTCAGCAACCTGGACAAGGTGCTGTATCCCGCGACCGGCCTCACCAAGGGCGAGCTGCTGCACTACTACGCGACGACCGCGGGGGTGCTGCTGCCGCACCTGCGGGACCGTCCGGTCTCCTTCCTGAGGTACCCGGACGGACCGGACGGCCAGGTGTTCTTCACCAAGAACGTGCCGCCTGGTACGCCCGACTGGGTCACCACGGCCGAGGTGCCCCGGTCGGAGGGACCGGCCCGGATGGTGCTGGTGCAGGACCTGGCGAGCCTGATGTGGGCGGCGAACCTGGTCACCGAGTTCCACACGCACCAGTGGACCGCGGACGATCCCGACGAGGCCGACCGGCTGGTGTTCGACCTCGACCCCGGGCCGCCCGCGACCGTCGTGCACTGCTGCGAGGTCGCACTGTGGCTGAGGGAGCGGCTGGCGGCGGACGGGATCGAGGCGTACGCCAAGACGTCCGGGGCGAAGGGGCTGCATCTGCTGGCCGGGGTGCGGGGGGCGTCGTCGGAGCGGGTGTCGGAGTACGCGAAGGCGCTCGCCGTGGAGGCGGAGCGGGCCCTGCCGAGGCTCGTGGTGCACCGGATGACGCGCAGCCTGCGGCCGGGGAAAGTGTTCGTCGACTGGAGTCAGAACGCCGCCCGCAAGACCACGGCCACTCCGTACACGATGCGGGCCCGCTCCGCGCCGGCGGTCTCCACGCCGGTGACGTGGGACGAGGTGGCCGGGTGCCGGCGGGCGGAGCAGTTCGTCTTCCGGGCGGAGGACGTCGGGCCGCGGGTGCGGGACCACGGCGACCTGCTGGCACCGCTGTTCGACCGACGGGGGGCGGCGGCGCTGCCCTGACCCACGGCCACCCACCCGCGACCCGAGACCCCAGCCCCTGCCGCCCACCCTCGACCCGCGACCCCAGCCCCTGCCGCCCACCACCGACCAGCGACCCGCAACCCCAGCCCCGACCGCCCACCCGCAACCCGCGACCCGAGGCCCGCACCCCCAACCCCGACCGCCCGCCCGAGCCCTCCGACCGCCCGGCCCTCGCCCGCGTCGGTCTCTCAGACGCGCGTCCAGGTGGCGCGGTCCCGGGCCATGGCGTGCAGGGCCTCCACGTCCGCCGGTTTGAGCATCCCGCCCAGGCGGGCGAGGTCCGGCAGCTCCGCGTCGGTGAGGACGCGGACCGAGCGGGGCGCGGCCGTGACGGCCACGTGCGCCGGGTCGACGAGGGCGAGGACGGGGTGCACCTCGGCCGTCAGGGCGTGGGAGGCCCGGTCGGCGTCGGCGCGGACCCGGCGCAGCAGCGGGAGCGGTTCGCGGCGGCCCAGCGCGACCAGCGGGTCGGTGATGTGGACGCGCTGCCTGCGGGCGGGCAGCGCGTGGACGGCGTAGAGACCGCCGGGGCCGATCACCAGGTGGTGGACGCGGTCGCCGCCGGGCAGCGGAACGGAGTGCAGGGTGTGCCAGCCGGCGCCGTCGAGGCGGTCGAGGGCCGCTCCCGCAGCCTGCTCGGCCGCCAGCGCCCGGCGACGCGGATCGGATCGCCGCAGCCGGTGGGCGGGGCCGGGGTCGCGTTCCAGGGAGATCAGGAGCGCCTCACCGGGCCGGTTGGGGGCGAGGTCGTCGTCCGGGTGCAGGGAGAGCCGGGCCAGCTCTGCGGGGGTCGGGACGGGAGGCGGGCCGACCGTGACCGGGCCGGTGAGGAAGGGGCCCAGGGCTTCGAGCACCTCGTCCTCGCGGTCCTCTCTCAGCAGGTTGACCCGGGCCGTCTCACGGTCGTACCAGGCGACGTTCCCGCCGTCCGGGAGGCAGACGTACAGCCGTTCCCGGCCGTGCCGCCAGGTCGGTATGACGCGCAGTCCGTTCATGCATCATCACCCCACGACCATGGGAACAGGCGAGGCGCTGCGGGGGCAAGAAGCCGGATACCTCCCGGGGGGGGCGGGCGGCCCCTCGGGGCGGGAACCCGGAAGCGTGGAGTGCCACACGGGCGTTCGGTGGCCCGATGCGTCGACACGCGGGCAAAATGGACGCCCGTACGTCTCGAACAGTACGTACAGGCCGCCAGTGACGATCACCGAACCCCAGGAGTGCAGTGCTCCCGAGCCGCCGTGGGCGCCCCGCCCGCGCCCACACCGCCCTCGCGCTGCTCCTGGCGACCGCGGCGGCCGGTGTGCTGGCCGCCTGCGGTGACTCGGGCGGGCTGCGCAGCGCGGGCGCGACACCGGCCGCGCAGAGCCCGGCCCGGCTCTGGCCCGACCTGACGCCGGCGTCGAGTCCGGCCTACGACATCGGCGAGGTGGACAACGAGGTCGTCAAGGGCGTGGCCGTGCCCGGCGGCGACATCCGCGAGGCGGATCCGGTGGCCGCCGTACGGGCCGAGATCACCGCGCATCCGGACGACTACGAGGGCGACGGGGCGCCGTACCGCGAAACGGCCCGCCGGATGGCGGACTGCGGCGCGGCCGGCGCCGTCGGTGCCGAGGGCGAAGGCGAGGGCGAGGGCGAGGACGGCCGGTGCCCGGTGCTCAGGCCGTACTACCGCGACCTGACCGGCGACGGGCGCCCCGAGATGACCCTGGGGTTCCGCCTGCTGCCCGAGCAGCTGACCGCCGTGCGCGTCTACACGGCCGAGAAGGACCGGCTGGTGCGGGTCATGTCGTACGACGACGCCGTGAGCGCGGTGGAACTGGCCGGGCGGGCGGTGATCGTCCGGTCGCCGTCGGAGGTCGCGGGCTACGAGTACCGGCTGCGGTGGACGTGGGACCCCGACCAGCGGGCCATGCTGCTCACGAGCGACGAGATGCTGCGCACGGACGACGGCGGGAAGCACACGAAGCGTCCGTCCGCGTCCCCGTCGGCGAGCGCCCGGTGAGGTTCTGGTTCGTCCTCCCCCGTTGGGCCGGTCCGCTCGCGGTGAAGGCCGCCGTCTTCATCACCGTGATGTGCTGTGCGCTCGCCGCGCTGCTCGGCGTCCTGGTGCACGTCTCGGTGACCGACCAGACCGTGGGCCAGGCCCGCGACGACGCCCTGTCCCGGCTGGGCGAGGCGACGCGGGCGTACGAGGCCGGGGACCCGCTGCGGCGGGGCGCCGGCGTCGATCCGCCGGGGGTGCCGGAGCGGCTGCGGGAGCTGGCCGCCTCGGGCCGGCGCGGCACGATGGTCACCGAGCACGACGGGCGCCCCACGATGTGGGCGGCGGGCCCCGCCGAGGGCGGCCGGATCCTCGCCGTACGGGTCGACCACACGCAGGGACAGCGCACCATCGACGGCCTGGACGGCGCCATCGTGTGGTCGTCGGCGCTGGCGATCGGGGCGACGCTGCTGGTCGGCGCGTTCGCCGTGACGCGGGTGACGCGCCGGCTGCACGCGACGGCGCGGGTGGCGCGGCGGATCAGCGCGGGCGACCTCGACGCGCGCGTCGACGACCCCCGGGCGAAGGATCCGACGCGCCCGCAGGACGAGGTGGCCTCGGTCGCCGCCGCGCTGGACTCCATGGCGTCGTCGCTGCAGGGCAAGCTGCTCGCCGAGCAGCGGTTCACCGCGGACGTGGCGCACGAGCTGCGCACCCCGCTCACCGGCCTGCACGCGGCGGCCGAGCTGCTGCCGCCGGGCCGCCCGACCGAACTGGTCCAGGACCGGGTGGCGGCCCTGCGCACGCTCACCGAGGACCTGCTGGAGATCTCCCGGCTGGAGAGCGGGCGGGAGCGGCTGGAGGTGGACCCGGAGGCGCTGGGCGCGCTGGCCGGGCGGGTGGTCCGGGGCTCCGGTACCGACACGCGCGTGGACGTCGTACGGGACGCGCGGGTGGAGACGGACCGGCGGCGGCTGGAACGGGTGCTCGGCAACCTCGTCGCGAACGCGCACCGGCACGGGCGGGCGCCGGTGGTACTGACCGTGGACGGGCCGGTGATCACCGTCCGGGACCACGGGGACGGCTATCCGGAGTACCTCCTCGCCCACGGGCCGCAGCGGTTCCGCACCGAGGGCGGGTCGAAGGGGCACGGGCTCGGGCTGACCATCGCCCTGGGGCAGGCGGAGGTGCTCGGCGCCCGGCTGGAGTTCACGAATCCGCCGGGCGGCGGAGCCCTGGCGACCCTGACCCTGCCTCAGCAGCCCTGACCCGCCCCTGGCGACCGGGCGGTTCCCGGCTGTTCCCGGCGGTTCCCGGCTGTTCCCCGATGGCGCAGTGCGGCGGGCGGTTCGTACGGTTCGCTCCTAATGTGGCGGTTAGTCAGCCGAAGATCAGATCCGTTCGCTCCCGGGAGGTACTCCCATGTCCTTGCTGTCCGCGCTGTCCCCGCGCTCACCACTCCTGCGCGGCCTCGCCACCGCCGTCGCCGCCGGCGCGCTCGCCACCGCCGTCGCCGTCACACCCGCCGTCGCGAACGACGAGTGGGGCGGCGGGGACTCCGGTTCCGGCAGCACCACCGCCAACCCCTCCGGAGGGAACGGAGGCGGGAACGGCGGCGACGAGTGGGGCGGCGGGAACGACGGCCGCCAGGAGCAGGGCCGCTACCGGGGCGTCGTCACGGCCGACCGGCTCGCCCTGCGCACCTCACCGGCCCGCGGCGCGGACGTCATCCGGTACGCCCGCCGGGGCGAGACCGTCCACATCTACTGCAAGACCCCCGGCGACAAGGTGAAGGGCAATCCCCTCTGGTACCTCCTCACGGACGGCACCTGGGCCTGGGGCGCGGCCCGCTACATCGACAACATCGGTCCCGCGCCGCGCTGGTGCTGATGCGAGCAACCCCCACACCACTCCATTTGGGTAAGTTCCGGACATGACCAAGGCCGGAACCGGAACCGGAATCACCGTGGCACAGGCGGACACGCCCGCTCCCGTCGCCCGTCTCCCCCGGCGCCGTGGCATCGAACTCGCGCTCATCCTCGTGGCCGTCCTGCTGTCGGTGTTCGGCTACTGCAACGTCGGCCTCGCCCAGCACGGCACCCTCCCGCCCGGCGCCGCCGGTTACGGCGCCGGGCTCGGCGTGCTCGCGCTCCTCGCCCATCTCGCGGTACGGCTGCGCGCCCCGTACGCCGACCCCCTGCTGCTGCCCATCGGCGTGCTGCTCAACGGGCTCGGCCTGGTGCTGATCTACCGGCTCGACCTGGAGACGCCGGGCGACCGGGCGGCCCCCACCCAGCTGGTGTGGTCGACGCTGGGCGTCGGACTGTTCATCGTGGTCGTGCTGCTCCTGCGCGACCACCGCGTCCTGACGCGCTACGCCTACGTGTGCGTCGCCGCCGCGCTCGTCCTGCTCACCGTGCCGATCTTCTTCCCGGCCGTGAACGGCGCCCGCATCTGGATCCGCGTCGAGGGCTTCTCCATCCAGCCCGGCGAGTTCGCGAAGGTGCTCCTCGCGGTCTTCTTCGCCGCCTACCTGGCCGCGAACCGCAGCGCGCTGGCGTACGCGGGGCGTCGCGTGTGGCGGCTCCAGCTGCCCACCGGCCGCGTCCTCGGCCCGATCGTGGCCGTGTGGCTGGTCAGCGTCGGCGTCCTGGTCCTGGAACGCGACCTCGGCACCTCGCTCCTCTTCTTCGGCCTGTTCGTGGTCCTCCTCTACGTCGCCACCGGCCGCACCGGCTGGATCGCCGTCGGCCTGCTGCTGGCCTCGCTGGGCGCGGTCGCCGTGGGCTGGCTGGAACCGCACGTGCACAGCAGGGTGGAGGACTGGCTGCACCCCTTCGCCTCGATCGAGGCCGGGCAGGGGCCCAACCAGCTCGCCCAGTCCCTCTTCGCCTTCGCGGCGGGCGGGGTGACCGGCACCGGCCTCGGCCTCGGGCACTCCGTCCTCATCGGCTTCGCCGTCAAGTCGGACTTCATCCTGGCGACCGCCGGGGAGGAGCTGGGCTTCCTCGGCCTGACCGCGATCTTCCTGCTGTACGCGCTGCTGGTGGAGCGGGGTTACCGGGCCGGCCTCGCCGCGCGCGATCCCTTCGGCCGGCTGCTCGCGGTCGGCCTCTCCTCGATCGTGGCGCTCCAGGTGTTCGTCATCGCGGGCGGGGTGACCGGGCTGATCCCGCTGACCGGCATGGCGATGCCGTTCCTGGCGCAGGGCGGCTCCTCGGTCGTCACCAACTGGGCGATCGTGGCGCTGCTGATCCGGGTCAGCCACGCGGCCCGCAGCCAGGCCGGCCGGGCCGACGGGCGGGCGGCACCGTGAGAGCCGGGGAGCTCCGGTGACCCGGCACATCCGGCACGCCGCCGCCTTCTGCGCGCTGCTGCTGGCCGCGCTGCTGGTGAACGCGGCCCGGGTGCAGATCGTCCAGGCCCCGGAGTACGACGACAACCCGGCCAACCGCCGCCCGGACATCGCCCGCTACCAGCAGCCGCGCGGCGACATCCTGGTCGGCGGCGAGCCGGTCACCGGTTCCCGGGACACCGGGGAGCACCTGCGCTTCGAGAGGACGTACCGGAACGGGCCGATGTACGCGCCGATCACCGGCTTCGCCTCGCAGGCGTACGGCACGACCCTGCTGGAGCACGCCGAGGACGGCCTCCTGTCCGGCGCCGACCCGCTGCTCGCCCCGCTCCCCCTCTGGAACGACGTCACGGGCGTCCACAACCCGGGCGGCGACGTCGTGACGACCATCAACGGGGCCGCGCAGCGGGCCGCGTTCGAGGGGCTCGGCCGGCGCAAGGGGGCGGTGGCCGCGATCGAGCCGTCCACCGGCCGCATCCTGGCGCTCGCCTCCACCCCGTCGTACGACCCCCAGCTGCTGTCGGGGAACAGCAGGGCCGCCACCCGGGCCTGGGACCGGCTGAACGACGACCCGGACAGGCCGATGCTCAACCGGGCCGTGCGCCGGACCTATCCGCCGGGTTCGACCTTCAAGGTGGTCACCGCGGCGGCGGCGCTGGACGCGGGCGCGGTCCGGGACCTCGACGCGCCGACCCGCTCCCCCGACCCGTACACCCTGCCCGGGACGCGGACCCGGCTGACGAACGAAGCCGACGGCTGCCGCGACGCCACGCTGCGCGAGGCGTTCGAGTGGTCCTGCAACACGGTGTTCGCCAAGCTCGGCGTGGACGTGGGCGTGACGGACATGGCGGCGACGGCCGAGGCCTTCGGCTTCAACGACGCCGGGCTGCGCGTCCCGTTCGCCGTCTCGCGGAGCACCTTCGACACCTCGGTGGACCGGGCGCAGCTCGGGCTGTCGTCGATCGGCCAGTACAACACGCGGGCGACTCCCCTGCAGATGGCGATGGTGGCGGCGGCGGTGGCCAACGGCGGTCAGGTGCGGTCGCCGTACCTGGTGGAACGGACCCTGCGGGCGGGCGGCAGCCTGGTCGCGACGGCGGGGTCACGGCCCTCCCGGGAGGCGATGCGGCCGAAGACGGCCGCGCTGCTGAAGGAGCTGATGACCGGGGTCGTGGAGAACGGCACCGGCGCGAACGCCGCGATCCGCGGCGCCACCGTCGGCGGCAAGACCGGCACCGCCCAGCACGGGGTGGGCAACTCGGGCACGCCGTACGCCTGGTTCGTCTCCTGGGCGCAGGGCGACGACGACCTGGAGCCGAAGGTGGCGGTCGCGGTGGTGGTCGAGGGCTCGGCGAAGGACCGCGACGACGTCAGCGGCAGCGGGCTGGCGGCGCCGATCGCGCGGGCGGTGATGGAGGCGGTGCTCGCCTCCTGAGACGGCGGCACCACGGCGCGAACGGCCGTACGCCTTCCCGCCGCGGACGTCGTTCCGGGCAGGGTCGTCGGTGCTGGAAGGCGGATGCGGTGCCGGAGGGGCTGGGCCGCTCGGTCTAGCGGCGGCGGTTGACGGCGGTGAGATCGATGTCGATGGGGAAGGGGACGGCGAGCTCGAGACGGTTGTGGAAAATGCCGGTGGGCACGTACGTCCTGGTCGCCTCGTCGAGTTCGTGGACGTAGACCACGGGGAGACCGTCGTTCTGCTCGATCCGCCAGAAGTGGGTGATGCCCGCTCGTGCGTACTTGCGGGGCTTGGTCTCACGGTCCCGGTCGACCGAGTCCTCCGAGACCACCTCGGCGGCCAGGATGACGTCATCGTGCAGGAGGCGGGTCTGCTTGGGCCCCAGGTCCGCGCCGGCGCGGGCCACCAGCACGTCGGGCTCGGGCCGGTTCCGGTCGTTGAGCGTCACCGTGAACTCTCCCGGTAGACCTCGAGGTCGTCCGGTGCCTGCTCGCAGAGGACCCGGTCCAGCAGACCGACCGTGCGCATATGGAAATCGGTCTGCGGACCCACGAAGACGAGACTCCCGTCGATCAGCTCCGTGTGCGGAGGCAGGTTGGGAAGCTCGTCGAGGTCGTCCGCCAGCCAGCCGCCCTCCGGCGGACGGGGCCACACGTAGTCGTCGTCCAGTCCGTAGTCGCGTGCGGCGCTCATGATCGCTCCCATGTGCCGGAGTCTGGCTGACTCGGCCAGCGTACTCAGAGCGAACGCCCATACGGCGCTCCACCGGGTGATCCCACACCGGGCCTTGACGCCCAGCCCACCTTTACTCCCGGTAAACAAGTCCCGCCCAAGGGATTGACGAGCTTACTGACAGGCAGTCTCATAAGACGAAGCGGTGAGAGTAACCGCGGGTAACCTAACCGTACGACGAGGTGGGACAGCCATGACGACCCTGACGGAAGCCGACGCGCTCGACGGCCTGCGCGACGCACTCGGTCTGCTCAAGGACCGGGAGCAGGTGGCCGAGCGGCTGCTCGCCTCTTCCGCCAAGCACTCCTTCGACCCGGACAAGGAGCTGGACTGGGACGCGCCGTTCGAAGAAGGCAAGTGGTTCTGGCCGCCGGAGCTGGTGTCGCTGTACGACACCCCGATGTGGAAGCGGATGAGCGAGGAGCAGCGCATCGCGCTCTCCCAGCACGAGGCGGCGGCGCTCGCCTCGCTCGGCATCTGGTTCGAGCTGATCCTCATGCAACTGCTGGTGCGGCACATCTACGACAAGGCCGCGACGAGCGCGCACGTGCGCTACGCGCTGACCGAGATCGAGGACGAGTGCCGGCACTCGAAGATGTTCGCCCGGCTCATCACCCGCGGCGGGACACCGTGGTACCCGGTGAGCCCCCTGCACCAGCACCTGGGGCGCCTGTTCAAGACGATCTCCACCACGCCCGGCTCCTTCACCGCCACGCTGCTCGGCGAGGAGGTCCTGGACTGGATGCAGCGGCTGACCTTCCCCGACGAGCGGATCCAGCCGCTGATCCGGGGCGTCACGCGCATCCACGTCGTGGAGGAGGCCCGGCACGTGCGCTACGCCCGTGAGGAGCTGCGCCGCCAGATGGTGACGGCCCCCAAGTGGTCGCAGGAGTTCACCCGGATCACCTCCGGCGAGTTCGCCCGCGTCTTCTCCGTCGCCTTCGTCAACCCCGAGGTCTACACGAACGTCGGCCTGGACAAGCGCGAGGCCCTGGCCCAGGTCAAGGCCAGCGGCCACCGCCGCGAGATCATGCAGACCGGCTCGAAGCGCCTCACGGACTTCCTGGACGACATCGGCGTGCTGCGGGGCGTCGGGCGGCGGCTGTGGAAGTCGTCGGGGCTGCTCGCGTAGCCACCGGACGGGGCCGCGCCGATTAGGCTGCGGCTCATGACCCCGCAGTCCTCCGCCCCCGCCTACCGCCGGCTCAGCGTCGAGGAGCGCCGCGTCCAGCTGCTCGGCGCGGCGCTCACCCTCTTCGCGCACCGGCCACCGGAGGACGTCTCCCTGGACGACGTGGCCGAGCAGGCCGGGGTCTCGCGGCCGCTGGTGTACCGGTACTTCCCGGGCGGCAAGCAGCAGCTGTACGAGGCCGCGCTCAGGTCGGCCGCCGACGAGCTGCGGCTGTGCTTCGACGAGCCCCGCGAGGGCCCGCTGCTCGCCCGGCTGGCCCGCGCCCTGGACCGCTATCTCGCCTTCGTCGACCAGCACGACACCGGCTTCAGCGCCCTGCTGCGCGGCGGCAGCGTGGCCGAGACCTCCCGCACCTCGTCCATCGTGGACGGGGTGCGCCGGGCCGCCGCCGACCACATCATGAGCCACCTGGACGTCGACGAGCCCGGCCCCCGGCTGCGGATGACCGTCCGGATGTGGATCACGGCGGTGGAGGCGGCCTCGCTGATCTGGCTGGACGAGGGCAAGGAGCCGCCCGTCGACGAGCTGCGGGACTGGCTCGTCGAGCAGTTCCTCGCCGTGCTGACGGTCACCGCCCGCCGCGACCCGCAGAGCGCGGCGCTGGTCGAGGCGCTGGCGGCGGACGTCTGACACCGGCGCGCGGACGTCCGACACCGGCGCACGGGCGTCCGACACCGGCGCACGGGCGTCCGACACCGGCGCACGGGCGTCCGACACCGGCGCGCGGATCGCTGACACTGGTGCCGTGAAGAGCGAAGACACCCCCTTCGAGGGTGGCCCCATGGACGGGCGGGTGCTGCCCGTGCTGGTCGGGATGACCGGGCACCCGCCGAAGACCTACCGCATCCCCGTGCCGGACCCGGACGGCGGCCCGCCCACCGTGCTCGTGTACCGGCGGGTGCCCCGGGACTCCCGGGGCGGGTTGCGGTTCGCGCGCTGGAAGTACGCGTACGACCCCGAGGGCAAGAAGGGCTCCGGCCGGAAGTGGCCCTGGTCCAAGCCGGACGCCAGGCCGGACACCGATCCGGACGCCACGCCGGGCGGCAAGCCGGACGACGCCCACGGGTGACCCCGTTGCGCCGAACCGCGCACACTCCGCGAGCGGAGTCCCACGACCCGTCACATGCTCGCCGTGCGGAGCGGACGAGCCGCCCCGCGGCCCGGAGGTGATGGCGTGTCAGGAAGGTTTCTGCGTCTGGTGTGCACGGCGGCGGTGACGGCCGGGATCGTTCTCGCGCCGGTGCCCGCCACGGCCGACCCCGACCCCGGCGAGGCCCGGCGCGACCGTTCCGTGGCCGGGCTGCTGACGGACCTTCAGCGGCTGTACCGGGAGGCGGAGAAGGCCACCGAGACCTACAACGGCACCGAGGAGCGCCTGAAGAAGCAGCGCGCCGAGGTGAGCCGGCTGGAGGCCGCGCTGGCCCGGACCCGGCTGTCCCTGCACGACAGCCGCGGCGCGGCCGGCCGGCTGGCCCGGCAGGAGTACCGCAGCAGCGGCAGTCTCTCCCCCTATCTGCGGCTGCTGCTGGCCCGCGACCCGCGGCACGCGCTCGACCAGGGGCATGTGATCGGCCGGCTGGCCCGGCAGCGGGCCGAGACGGTGGGCCGCCTGGCCGGAGACGAGCGGAAGGCCGGCGAGCTGGCCGAGCGGGCGCGCAAGGCCCTCGACGAGCAACTGGCCCTCGCGGAGCGGCAGGAGCGGCAGCGGGACGAGGTACGCGAAAGGCTGCACGCCGTCGAGGAACTGCTGGCCTCGCTCACCCCCGAGGAGCTGGCCGCGCTGGCGGAGTTCGAGAGCAACGGGATCGCCGAGGCGCAGCAGCGGCTCGTGGAGTCCGGCGCGCTCGGCGACGACGACATGCCCACCGCCGAGGGCGACCGGGCGGTGCGCTTCGCGGTGGAGCAGCTCGGCAAGCCGTACGAGTGGGGCGCGGAGGGTCCCGCGTCGTACGACTGCTCGGGGCTGACCTCCGTGGCCTGGGAGCGTGCCGGGGCTCCGATCCCGCGGACCAGCCAGGAGCAGTGGGCGCGGCTGGAGCACGTGCCGCTGGGTGAGCTGCGGCCCGGTGACCTGGTCGTGTACTTCCCCGAGGCCACCCATGTGGCGATGTACCTCGGCGACGGAATGGTCGTCCAGGCGCCGCGCCCCGGCGCCGAGGTCAAGGTCTCGCCGATCGCCGCCAACCCGGTCCTGGGCGCCGTACGGCCCGACCCCGGCGGGGAGCCGCTGCGGCGGTACACGCCACCGCGGCTTCCCGAGGGGGCGACGGACGGGTCCGACGAGGGGTACGCGGCCGGTTACGCGCCCGCGGCGCCCGAGACCTCCATGAGGTAGCCCTCGGTCTTCGCCGGGTCGTAGAAGAAGTTCTCGAAGTCGGCCGGGTCGTCGAAGCCGTTGGCGAAGCGGTCGGCGACGGGCTGGAGCTGCATGCCGGCGCCGATCAGGTCCAGGACGTGCTCGGGCGGCGGGGCGAGCATGGCGTTCGTCCACTTGGTGACGTGCTGGGCCGTCTCCCAGTAGCGGTCGAAGGTCTGCAGCATCCAGGCCTCGTCGAACTCCTTCTCCCCCTGCTCGAGGATGGAGGCGAGGTAGGAGGCGGCGCACTTGGAGGCGGAGTTGGAGCCCTGGCCGGTGATCGGGTCGTTGGCGACGACCACGTCGGCCACACCGAGGACCAGGCCGCCGCCGGGCAGGCGGCCGACCGGGTTGCGGACGGTGGGGGCGTAGCGGCCGGCCAGGGTGCCGCCGGCGTCGGTCAGTTCGACCTTGGTGGCCCGCGCGTACTCCCAGGGGAGGAATTTCTCCATGAGTTCCAGGGTCAGGGAGAGATGCTCCGCCGGGTCCTTGACGTCCTTGAAGGCGTCCAGCGGGCCGCCGGGTATGCCCTCCCAGAACAGGATGTCGGCGCGGCCCGAGAGCGTGAAGGTCGGCATGATGAACATCTCGCCGACGCCGGGGACCAGGTTGCAGCGGACGGCCTCCGTCTCCGGGTGCTCCGGGCGCGGGCCCATCCCGTGGACGTAGGCGACGGCGAGGGCGCGCTGCGGCTCGCCGTACGGGGAGCGGGAGGCGTCGCGGCCGAACATCTGCACCAGCTCGCCCTTGCCCGCCGAGACGAGGACGAGGTCGTAGGCGCGGGAGAAGTAGTCCAGGTCGCCGACGGCCGCGCCGTGGATGACGAGCTGGCCGCCGCGCTGGGCGAAGGTGTCCATCCAGCCGGCCATCTTCACCCGCTGGTCGACCGACTGCGCGAAGCCGTCGAGGTGGCCCAGCCAGTCGATCGCGCGCTGCGAGGGGCCCGGGTCGAAGGAGCCGGGGGCCGCCACCGAGACGCCGAGTCCTTCGATCTTCGGGGCCTGGGACTCCCAGAAGTTCAGCTGGAGATCGCGCTCGTGCTGGAGTGCCGTGTGGAACATGCACTGCGTCGACATGACCCGGCCGGTGCGGATCTCGTCCGCGGTCCGGTTGGACATCAGGGTGACCTCGTAGCCGTGCGACTGGAGGCCGAGGGCGAGCTGGAGACCGGACTGGCCGGCTCCGACGACGAGTATCTTCCGCATGCGGTGTTCCGTCTCCTACTCGGGGGTTTCGTCGAGCGCGTGGCCCACGAGGGACAAAAGGGTCTCGATGGCCGAGATCCGGCGGCGCGCGTCCATGATCATTACGGGTATGTGCGCGGGGATCGCCAACGCCTCCCGCACGTCCTCCGCCTCGAACAGCTCGCTGCCGTCGAAGTGGTTCACGGCGACGACGTACGGCAGTCCGCAGCTCTCGAAGTAGTCGAGCGCCGGGAAGCAGTCCTTCAGGCGGCGGGTGTCGGCCATCACGACGGCGCCGATCGCGCCGCGCACCAGGTCGTCCCACATGAACCAGAACCGCTGCTGGCCCGGCGTGCCGAACAGGTAGAGCACCAGGTCGTCGTCGAGCGTGATGCGGCCGAAGTCCATGGCCACGGTGGTGGTGAGCTTGCCCGGGGTGGCGGTGAGGTCGTCGGTCTCCTCGCTCGCCTCGGTCATCAGCGCCTCGGTCTGCAGGGGCGTGATCTCCGAGACGGTGGTGACCAGAGTGGTCTTGCCGACGCCGAAACCGCCGGCCACCACGATCTTCGTGGCTATGGGTGCCCGGGTGCGGTCCGTCTGCCAGGGCTGCACGGGCTCGTCCGTGTCGACGAGTGAGGAGACGCCGTAGGCGGCAGCGTCAGAGACGACGGAGTCCACTGAGCACCCTTTCGAGCAGAGCGCGGTCCGGGCGGCCCGTGCCGTGGCCGGTCCCGGTGCCGTACACACGGATCTTTCCCTGGTCCGCGAGGTCGCTGATGAGCACGCGGACCACGCCGAGCGGCATCTTCAGCAGCGCGGCGATCTCGGCCACCGTACGCATACGGCGGCACAGTTCGACGATGGCCCGCATCTCCGGCATCACGCGGGAGGTGAGGCTTCCTCCCCCACTGCCGAACGCGTGGGAGGTGCCCCCAGTCAGTTCCTTGCGCTCCTGGGCGGCTTCGAGCGCGGCGGTGCCGGCCGTGGCGCCGACGAACGTCTCGACGAGCAGGACGTGGCCGAAGCGGGTCCGGCCGCCGGTGAGCGAGTAGGGCCGTACCCGGGCGGGCTTGCGGTCGGCGCCGCGCACGGGGAGGGCCTTGGGGGGCTTCGGGTTCTTCGAGTTCTGCGGGAGCTTCGGGTCCTGCGAGTTCCGCGGGAGCTTGGGGTTCTTCGGACTCTGCGGGTTCTGCGGGTTCCTGCCGGGGCCCTTGCTCATCGGACACTCCCCGCCGACTCGGACTCCAGGGATTTCCGGAGCTCACTGCGGAGTTCGGGAGTCAGGACGTGACCGGCGCGGCCGACGAAGAGCGCCATGTGGTAGGCGATGACGCTCATGTCGGCGTCCGCGGAGCCGTGCACGCCGAGCAGCGAGCCGTCACTGATCGACATCACGAACAGGCTGCCCTCGTCCATGGCGACCATCGTGTGCTTCACCTTGCCGAAGTCCACCATCCGGGCGGCGCCGACGGTCAGGCTGCCGACGCCGGAGACGACGGTGGCGAGGTCGGCGGCCGAACCGCGCGGGCTGGTGCGGCGCACGGTCTGGAGCTCGCGGGCCGCGTCGATGCGTTCCTGGTCGGAGGAGAGCAGGAGCAGGCCGTCGGAGGAGACCACCGCGACCGAGAGGATGCCGGGCACCTCCTCGACCAGGTTGGTCAGCAGCCAGTGCAGATTGCGAGCTTCATGACTGAGTCCGAAGGTACTGGGAGCGGTCAACTGCTTGCCTCCTCGACAGTGCCCCCCGTGGCTTCCTCGGTTGTCCCTGTTGCGGCGTCCGGCGCCTGGTTCCGTCCGGTCCGGTCGGTGATCTCCGCCTCGGCGTCGCGGCGACCGGCCTCCGCCCCCCGGCGGAATCCTCCCAGGCGGCGGCGGAGCGCGTCGGCGTCCACCGAGCCCGCCGTGCGCGGCCCGGGGACCGCCACGGGTGTGCTGATCCTGGGGGTCCGCTTGGGCAGGCCCTTGTCGGTGACGGGCTCGTCCGGTTCGGCGTCGTCGGTGTTCCCGGCGCCCTCGGCCCGGGCGGTGTCCTCGGCCCGCATGGTGCCCTCGGCCCGCGTGGTGTCCTCGTCCGGCGCGCGGTCGTGGGCGTCGGGGCCGATGGCGTAGGGGTCGGGGTCGGGTGTGGACTCCGGTTCGGGTGTCCGGGCCGCCTCCGCCCGTGCCTGCGCCTGCGCCTGGGTCGGCAGCAGGAGGGCCATCGTGGTGTCGTCGGGGAGGTCGCGTCCGGGGACGGCCCCGGCCTCGGGGGCCTCCGCCGCCTCGGGAGCCTTCGCCTCGTCGGTCTCCGTCTTCCGGGCGGGCTCCGGGTCGGCCGCGTCGGCCAAGGCATCGCGGTCATCGGGCGCCTCGGGCGCTTCGGGCTCACCGGACGCCTCGGGGCGAGTGTCCTCCGCCTTTTCGGCTTCGGCCACGCCCGTCCCGTCGGTCCCGTCGGTCCCGTCGTTCCCCTCGGTCCCGTCCGTCCCCTCCGGCTCGTCGGCCTCCGCGCGTCGTACGGACTGTTCCGCCGAGGCGACGAGCGGGTCCGTGTCCTTCTCCACACGGCCGCGCAGGACGTTGGAGTTGGCCTCCGCGTCCGCGCCCGGCAGGGAGAAGGTCCCCGTGCCCTCGGAGGTCGGCAGGGTCGGGACGAGCGCCGCCGGCGGTGCCTCGGCGAGCAGGGTGTCCGGCAGGACCACGACGGCCGCGACACCGCCCTGCTTCTGCTCCCGCAGCCGCACGCGCGCCCCGTGCCGGTGGGCGAGCCGGGCCACCACGTACAGGCCCAGCCCGCAACCGTCCTCGCCCTCCTGGTCGTAGGGCGCGTCGGGGTCGAAGTCGGTGAGGCGGGCGTTGAGGCGCTCGAGGCGCTCGGTGGCCATGCCGATGCCCTCGTCCTGGACGGAGAGCATCACCTCGCCGTTCTCCAGCAGCCAGCCGGAGATCTCGACGGGCAGGTCCGGCGGCGAGAAGGAGGTGGCGTTCTCCAACAGCTCGGCCAGCAGGTGGGAGAGGTCGTCGGCCGCGAACCCGGCCACGTGCGCGTGCGGCGGCAGCGCGGCGATGCGGACGCGCTCGTACCGCTCGATCTCGCTGACCGCGGCGCGGACCACGTCGACCAGCGGCACCGGTCCGGCACTGTGCTGGACGTGCTCGGTGCCGGCGAGGACGAGGAGGTTCTCGCTGTACCGGCGCATGACGGTGGCGAAGTGGTCGAGCTTGAACAGGGTGGAGAGGCGCTCCGGGTCCTGCTCGCGCTCCTCGAGGCTTTCGATGACCGCGAGCTGCCGCTCGACCAGGCCGAGGGTGCGCAGCGCGAGGTTCACGAAGGCCCCGCCGATGCTCTTGCGCACCACGTCCAGCTGGGCGGCCGACTCGGCGAGTTCGGCGCGCAGTTCCTCGCGGGCGTCGGCCATCTTCTGCCGTTGGCCGACGAGGTGCTTGCGGTCGGCCTCGAGTGTGTTGACGCGGTCGGCGAGCGTGACGGCGTGCGCGTGCAGGGCGTTGACGGAGCGGACGACCTGGGCGAACTCGTCGTTGCGGCCGGTGAAGGTGACGGCCTCCTCGGCCGTCGGGTCCTGCGCGCCGGCCAGCCGGGCCGAGCCGCGGCGCAGCACCGAGAGCGGGCGGGTGAGGGTGCGGGCCATGGCGGTGGCGATGCCGACGGCCAGCAGGATCAGCGCGCCGAGGGCGGCGATCCGGATCTCCAGCGCGGTGACGTCGTCGTCGCGCAACTGCTCCAGGTCCGTGGTGCGCTTCTCGTAGAGGGCGGACTCGGCGCCGCGCATGGCGTCGACGCGGGCGGAGAGCGCGGCGTCCAGCCTCTTGGTGCTGGTCCGGAGGTCGTTGTCGGAGAGCGTCGGCTCGTTCGTGAGGCCGGCGAGGTACTTCTCGGCGGAGTTGATCTCCGGGCCGGCGACCGTGGAGTCGAAGCTGTCCCGCGCCTCCTTGGGCGCGCCCTCGCGGAAGTCGGCGAGGGCCGCGTCGGAGCGCACCCGGGCCTGCTGGGCGGCGGCGGCGAGCGCGTCGCGCTGCTCGGCGTCGGCGTCCGAGGACGTGGTCGTCTCGGTCGGCAGACCCGTGATCGGGTCGATGACGGTCTCGGTACTGCTCGGCACGTTCAGGGCGGCGAGCAGCAGGCCGCGGGTGGCGGAGGCCTGCTGGACCGCGGTGTCCAGTTCGGCGAGGGCGTACGCCCCGGCGCCCGCGCGGGGCGGCATCCGCTCGGCCAGCTCCTCGGCCAGCGCGTGGAGTTCGGCGATCGCCTCCGAGTACGCCTCGTGCGCCTGCAGAGCGGTGCTCTTGCCGGTGAGCGCCGCCCGGCGCAGTGCCGCGACGGCGTCGAGGTCCTCACGCAGGGAGGCGGGCGTGTCGGTGTCGGCGCGCAGTTCCTCCACCTGCCGGTCGACGCGGGCGCTGCGCTGCTCGGAGGGCGCCTTGGACTTCGGGCGGCCGGCCGCGATGTAGGGGGTGACCTCGTCGCGCTCGTCGGCCAGGGAGTGGGCGAGGGTCAGCGCGCCCTGGGTCCGCTCGGCGAGCGTCACCAGTTCCTGGGAGTCGTGCAGGTGGCCGGAGGCGGCCACGACCGACGGTGCTCCGGCTCCGGCGACGGCGGCGGCCACGACCGCCGCGGCGACGATGAGGCGGTTGCGTACGTGGGTCGGACGCCCCTTGCCGACGGGGGCCTGGGGCGGCGCCGGGGTGGAGGTACCGGGGGTGCGCTCCGCGCTCCCCGCGGGGGCCGTCTGCTTGCCTGTGCGACGAGGCCGCGTCTTCTGCACCGGTGCTCGCATTCCTGACTCGTGTACCCGTGGGCCCGGGTGGCGCTCCGTCAACTGGCCGGTCGGCGCGTGCGCCCTCCGCCACGCTCTGGGCTGTCCCCAGGCCGCCGACTGCGCGTCGGACGGGGTGACCGCGTGAGCGGGGCAGGCCCCCCACCGGTTCCCGACCCTCCCAGTGCCGGTGGGCGGTGGGCGTGCATCATCCGACCCGCCACCCGAAGGAGTGAACCTCGGACGGGAGTTGGTGGGCAAGTTCCCCCGGCTCGCCCGACACGCGCGCGCGGCGCGCCGGTTGGACGTCCGGGACGGGCGGTGGCACTATGTGCCGCCGCGCATTGCCGGAGTACGGAATTCCACCCTAAATCCGGCGACTGACCTGCGCCGCTGCGTCGATCCCCGGGAACTTGCCCACCTCTTGCGGACACGGTGAAGGGGTCGTGCAGACTGGCCGGATGCGCACGGAACTCGTCTCGGAACCCGGCCTCGCCGACCACCCCAACGAGGACTTCGCGAGCGTCGGACTACCGGCCTCGGGGCAAGGCGGGTCACTCGTCGTACTGGACGGCGTGACACCGCCGCGGACCGGAACGGGCTGTCTGCACTCCGTGCCCTGGTTCACCGGGCGCCTCGGCGGAGCCCTGACCGAACTGACCGTTTCACTCCCGGATGTTCCCCTCGCCGAAGCCCTGTCGCGTGCCATCGCACGTACTTCGGCGGCACACGCGGAAACCTGTGACCTTTCTCACCCGCGGACTCCGCAGGCAACCGTGGTCCTGGCCCGCTGGTCCCCCGCCGCCGTCGAGTACCTGGTCCTGTCCGACTCGGCCCTGCTGGTGGAGGCCCCCGACGGCGGGGTCGCGGCGGTCCTGGACGACCGGCTGGCCCGGCTGCCCCACTCGGCTCTCGCGACGGACGCGCTGGTGGACGCGGGCTTCCGCAACAAGGAGGGCGGCTTCTTCACGGCCGCGGCCGACCCGGCGGTGGCGGCGCGGGCGGTGACGGGGGTGCTGCCGCGCGGGGAGGTGCGGACACTGGCGGCGCTGACGGACGGAGCAGCGCGGTGGGTGGAGACGTTCCGGGAGGGCGACTGGACGGACTGCCTCGCGCTGGTGCGCAAGCAGGGCGCCCAGGCACTGGTGGACCGGGTACGGGAGCTGGAACGCGCGGACGCTGCGGGGTGCCGGGAGTTCCTCGGGCGCGGCAAGGCTCACGACGACGCGACGGTGGTGTACGCGGAGCTCTGAACACCGGGGGTTCGGGGCTCCGGCTCCGCTTCTCGCCGGGGACCGCGGCTCGGCTTCTCCGCCGGGGACCGCGGCTCGGCTTCTCCCGCCAGGGACCCGGGTCCTGCTTCTCCATCGGGGACCGCGGCACCTGCTTCTCCGCCAGGGACCCCGGCCCTGCTTCTCCCGCCGGGGACCGGGGACTTCGGTCCTGCTTCTCCGCCGGGGACCGCGGCTCAGCTTCTCCCGCCGGGACCCTCGGCCCTGCTTCTCCCGCCGGGGACCGGGGGCCTTCGGTCCTGCTTCTCGCCAGGGGCTTCAGGCCCTGCTTCCCGCCGGGGCTTCAGGCCCTGCAGGCCCTGCTGCTCGCCGAGGGCCGCGGCCCTACTTCTCCATCCCCCGGTTCAGTTCGTGCAGCAGCCGGGCGAGTTCCGTCACCTCACGCGGGTCCCAGCCGGCGAGCCGCCCGGCGTACCGCGCGCGGCGGGCCTCCCGCACCCGGCTGACGCGGGCCTGGCCCTCCGGGGTCAGGGTGACCAGCCAGGCGCGGCCGTCGGCGGGGTCGGGCTCCCGGGCGACGAGGCCGAGGTCCTCCAGGGCGCGCAGCTGGCGGGACATCGTCGCCTTGCCGACGCCGATGTAGGCGGCGAGCTCCGTGGCCCGCTGCCCGCCGCACTCGCCGAGCCGTACGAGGAGGCCGTACGCGGACGACTCCAGGTCGGGGTGGACCTCCCGGGCCATCTCGCCCTGGCTGGCGCGGGCCCGCCGGAGCAGGACCGTCAACTCCCGCTCCAGCGCCAGGAACTCCGGTTGGTTCACACCACTGCCGGACACTTCGGCTTCGACTCCTCGACCGCCGCCGTTCCCGTCTTCGTGCACGTCAGCCCCTGCCTCGATTTTCCCGGTCCTGAAAGTTTCCGCCACGGGCGGTCATCACCGCAGCTCGGCAAGTATTTCGCAGGCTTAGACCACCGGAAGCTGCCGGTCCCTCTTCCCACCCCCGTTCTACGTGCGTAGCGTCTCCTGCGGAACCCCGGATGGCATGCTCACGCCACTCGCGGGATCCTCTCCCCACCCACGCATCCCCCACCGAGCACCACCGAGCCATCGGAGGCACGTCATGCCCGTGCACAGATCCGGATCGGCCCGCGGGCGGCGCTTCGCCGTCACCGGGGTCCTGCTCGCCGCGTTCTCCCTGCTGTTCACCCTCCCCGCACACTCCTCGTCGGCCGCCGACACCCCGCCGCGCGGCTCCGCCCACATGGGCATGGGCGTCCTGGAGCACGACGGGCGGCACGGCACACCGGTGCCGGGCGGCGCCACCCAGACGGAGGGCGTCGACGTCTCCAGCCACCAGGGCAACGTCCCCTGGTCGACCCTGTGGAACAGCGGGGTCAAGTGGGCCTACGTCAAGGCCACCGAGGGGACGTACTACGAGAACCCCTACTTCGCCCAGCAGTACAACGGCTCGTACAACGTCGGCATGATCCGCGGCGCGTACCACTTCGCCACGCCGGACACGACGAGCGGCGCCGCCCAGGCCAACTTCTTCGTCGACAACGGCGGCGGCTGGTCCCGCGACGGCAAGACGCTGCCGGGCGCGCTGGACATCGAGTGGAACCCGTACGGGGCCACCTGCTACGGCAAGACGCAGAGTCAGATGGTCTCCTGGATCCGGGACTTCCTGAACACCTACAAGGCCCGCACCGGCCGCGACGCCGTGATCTACACGGCCACCAGCTGGTGGACCCAGTGCACGGGCAACTACGGCGGTTTCGCGGTGAACAACCCGCTGTGGGTCGCCCGGTACGCCTCCACCGTGGGCACACTGCCGGCCGGCTGGGGCTACTACACGATGTGGCAGTACACCTCGTCCGGGCCGACGGTCGGGGACCACAACAAGTTCAACGGGGCCCTGGACCGGGTCCGGGCGCTCGCGAACGGCTGACGCTCCCGGCGCGTACGGCGAAGGCCCGGACTCCGCGCGGAGTCCGGGCCCTTCCCTTCACTCATCCGGCCACGCGTCCTCCCCCCGTGCTCAAAGCCTGGGAGGCACCCCCATCGCCGCGACCGGAACCTCCGGCTCCGCACCGCTCGTCGCCGGTGCGAGGGCCAGCTCGAGGACCTGGCGGACGTCGGAGACGGCGTGGACGTCGAGCTTGTCCAGTACCTCCGCCGGGACGTCGTCCAGGTCGGGCTCGTTGCGCTTGGGGATGATCACCGTGGTGATGCCCGCCCGGTGCGCCGCGAGCAGCTTCTGCTTGACGCCGCCGATCGGCAGCACGCGGCCGGTCAGCGAGACCTCGCCGGTCATCGCCACGTCGGTGCGCACCAGCCGGCCGGAGAGCAGCGAGGCCAGCGCCGTCGTCATCGTGATGCCGGCGCTCGGGCCGTCCTTGGGGACCGCGCCCGCCGGGAAGTGGATGTGCACGCCCCGGTCCTTCAGGTCGGCCACCGGCAGCTCCAGCTCGGCGCCGCGGCTGCGCAGGAAGCTCAGCGCGATCCGCGCCGACTCCTTCATCACGTCGCCCAGCTGACCGGTCAGGGTCAGGCCCGACGCGCCCGTCTCCGGGTCGGCCAGCGACGCCTCGACGTACAGGACGTCGCCGCCCGCGCCGGTGACCGCGAGGCCCGTGGCCACGCCCGGCACCGAGGTGCGCCGCTCGGCCGGTTCCTGGGCGGACTCGGGCACGTGGTGCGGCCGGCCGATCAGGGCGCGCAGTTCGCCGTCGGTGACGGTGAAGGGCAGCTCGCGTTCGCCCAGTTCGTGCTGGGCCGCCACCTTGCGCAGCAGCCGGGCGATGGACCGCTCCAGGGTGCGTACGCCCGCCTCGCGGGTGTACTCGGCGGCCAGCTTGCGCAGCGCGCCCTCGTCGACCGTGACCTCGTCCTTGTCGAGCCCGGCGCGCTCCAGCTGGCGCGGGAGCAGGTGGTCGCGGGCGATGACGATCTTCTCGTCCTCGGTGTAGCCGTCGAGGCGGACCAGCTCCATGCGGTCGAGCAGGGCCTCCGGGATGGCTTCGAGGACGTTGGCCGTCGCGAGGAACACGACGTCGGACAGGTCGAGCTCGACCTCCAGGTAGTGGTCCCGGAAGGTGTGGTTCTGGGCGGGGTCGAGGACTTCGAGCAGGGCGGCGGCCGGGTCGCCCCGGAAGTCCGAGCCCACCTTGTCGATCTCGTCGAGGAGCACGACCGGGTTCATCGACCCGGCCTCCTTGATCGCCCGCACGATCCGGCCGGGCAGGGCGCCGACATACGTACGCCGGTGGCCGCGGATCTCCGCCTCGTCGCGGACGCCGCCGAGGGCGACGCGGACGAACTTGCGGCCCATCGCGTGGGCGACGGACTCGCCGAGGCTGGTCTTCCCGACCCCGGGCGGGCCGACGAGGGCGAGTACGGCACCGCCGCGCCTCCCGCCGACGACGCCGAGCCCCCGGTCGACGCGCCGCTTGCGCACCGCCAGGTACTCGGTGATCCGCTCCTTGACGTCGTCGAGGCCCGCGTGCTCGGCGTCCAGTACGGCCTGGGCGCCCCGGATGTCGTAGGCGTCCTCGGTGCGGACGGTCCACGGCAGTTCGAGGACGGTGTCGAGCCAGGTGCGGATCCAGGAGCCCTCGGGCGACTGGTCGGAGGACCGCTCCAGCTTGTCGACCTCCTTGAGCGCGGCCTCGCGGACCTTCTCCGGCAGGTCGGCGGCCTCGACGCGGGCGCGGTAGTCGTCGGACTCCTCGCCCTCCTGCTCGCCGTTGATCTCGCGCAGTTCCTTGCGCACGGCCTCGAGCTGACGGCGCAGCAGGAACTCCCGCTGCTGCTTGTCGACGCCCTCCTGGACGTCCTTGGCGATGGTCTCGGCGACGTCCTGCTCGGCCAGGTGGTCGCGCAGCTGCTGGGTGGCGAGCCTGAGGCGGGCGACCGGCTCGGCGGTCTCCAGGAGCCGGAGCTTCTGCTCGGTGGTGAGGAAGGGCGAGTAGCCGGAGTTGTCGGCGAGCGCGGAGACGTCGTCGATGGCCTGCACCCGGTCCACGACCTGCCAGGCGCCGCGCTTGCGCAGCCAGGCGGTGGCGAGTGCCTTGTACTCCTTCACCAGTTCGGTGACCTGGCCGGGCAGGGGGTCGGGCACGGTGTCGTCGACGCGGGTGCCCTCGACCCACAGGGCGGCCCCGGGTCCGGTGGTGCCGGCGCCGATCTTCACGCGGTCCCGTCCGCGGATCAGGGCGCCCGGGTCGCCGTCGGCCAGCCGGCCGACCTGCTCGATCGTGCCGAGGACGCCGGTCGTGGCGTAGGTGCCGTCGACGCGCGGGACGAGCAGGACCCGGGGCTTGCCCGGCTCGGACCTGGCGGCGGCCTGGGCGGCCTCCACCGCGGCCCGTACCTCGGCGTCGCTCAGGTCCAGGGGGACGACCATCCCGGGCAGCACCACTTCGTCGTCGAGCGGCAGCACGGGCAGGGTGAACGGTGTGAAGGCGTCGGACTCAGCAGCCATGATCTCCCCTTCGGCATTCAAGTTGAGTTACACCGACTCAATGAAAGCGAGTCCTTGATTGTTCCCCCCAGCGTGTTCGCTCTGAGCGATCAAGAAGCGGAGGTTCCTCGTCCGCTCAGCCCCTCCGGTCCCCGCAGGCGAGAGCGCGGCCGGACCCCACGGCATTCCCCCTGCCAGGCGGCCGGGCCCCACGGCATTCCCCCTGCCAGGATGGGTCGATGCCCATCACTTCCCATGACTCCCACGACCACGGCATCCCCGAAGTGCTGGACCGTCGCGAGGGCCCGCACGGCGAGGTCGTCCTGCGCCGGCACGGGGCACTGCTGCAGATCATCGCGAACGGCTGCTTCCTGATGGACACCTCGGACGGGCACTCGGAGCGGCGGCTGGTGGACGCGGCGGCCGACGCGCTCGCCGCCTCCGACGCCCTCGCCGGCCGTGCCGTGCGGAACGCTCCGCACCTGCTCATCGGGGGACTCGGCGTCGGTTTCTCACTCGCACACGCGGCCGCCGACCCGCGCTGGGGCCGGATCGCGGTCGTCGAACGCGAGCGCGCCGTCATCGACTGGCACCGGGGCGGCCCGCTGGCCCCGCTGTCCGCCGAGGCACTGGCCGACCCCCGCACCGAGATCGTGGAAGCGGATCTGGTGCGGTACGTCAATGAGACTTCCGACACGTACGACGCCCTCTGCCTCGACATCGACAACGGCCCCGGCTGGACCGTCACCGAGGGCAACGACGGGCTCTACGCACCGCCCGGACTGGCGGGCTGCGCACGGGTGTTGAGGCCCGGCGGAGTGCTCGCCGTATGGTCCGCGCAGCCCTCTCCGGAATTCGAAGAAACCTTGCGTAATGCCGGGTTCCAGCAGGTGCGTACCGAAGAGATCCCCGTTGCCCGGGGCGTTCCGGACGTCGTCCACCTCGGCGTCGGACCTGGATAGCAAAGGCGCGGTGAATCCCCGTACGCTGCTGACCTGACGCGGTCGTTCAAGCGTCGATCGCAGTCATGCGCAGACGAGGAATCACCCCACTGATTCCGGTAAGCACACCTCAGGGGCGGGCGATGGAGCAGACACAGACCTCCCACAACGGCACGGCGACGGCTACCCCGGGCGCCCAGCGCCGGGTGCTGGTGGTCGAGGACGACCAGACGATCGTGGACGCCATCGCGACCCGCCTGCGCGCCGAGGGGTTCCTGGTGCAAACGGCGGGCGACGGTCCGGCCGCCGTCGACACGGCCGAGGCGTGGCAGCCCGACCTGCTGATCCTCGACATCATGCTGCCCGGCTTCGACGGCCTGGAGGTCTGCCGTCGTGTGCAGGCCGCGCGGCCGGTGCCGGTGCTGATGCTCACCGCGCGCGACGACGAGACGGACATGCTGGTCGGGCTCGGCGTGGGCGCCGACGACTACATGACCAAGCCGTTCTCGATGCGCGAGCTGGCCGCGCGCGTGCACGTGCTGCTGCGCCGGGTGGAGCGGGCCGTCGTGGCCGCCTCGACGCCGCGCAGCGGCATCCTGCGCCTCGGCGAGCTGGAGATCGACCACGCGCAGCGCCGGGTACGGGTGCGCAGCGAGGACGTCCACCTCACCCCCACCGAGTTCGACCTGCTGGTCTGCCTGGCGAACACCCCGCGCGCGGTGCTCTCCCGGGAGCAGCTGCTGGCCGAGGTGTGGGACTGGGCGGACGCCTCCGGCACCCGGACCGTGGACAGCCACATCAAGGCGCTGCGCCGCAAGATCGGGGCCGAGCGGATCCGTACGGTGCACGGCGTGGGGTACGCGCTGGAGACACCGACGCCATGAGCGGAGGGCGGGAGGCCGCACGGAGGAGCCCCGGCCCCCGGAGCACCGGGGAACCCTGGGGCGGCGTACGCCCGTTCTCGATCAAGACCAAGCTGGGTGCGCTGGTCGTCACGTCGGTGCTGATCACCACCGGTCTCTCGGTGATCGCGGTGCACACCAAGACGGAGCTGCGCTTCATCACGGTCTTCTCGATGATCGCCACCCTGCTGATCACCCAGTTCGTGGCGCACTCGCTGACCGCGCCGCTGGACGAGATGAACGCCGTGGCCCGGTCCATCTCGCACGGCGACTACACGCGCCGGGTCCGCGAGAACCGCCGTGACGAGCTGGGCGACCTCGCCGTCACCATCAACCGCATGGCCGACGACCTGGAGGCCCAGGACCGGCAGCGCAAGGAGCTGGTGGCGAACGTCTCGCACGAGCTGCGCACCCCCATCGCGGGCCTGCGCGCGGTTCTGGAGAACATCGTCGACGGGGTCACCGAGGCCGATCCGGAGACCATGCGGACGGCGCTCGGACAGACGGAGCGGCTCGGCCGGCTGGTGGAGACGCTGCTGGACCTCTCCCGCCTGGACAACGGCGTCATACCGCTGCGCAAGCGGCGCTTCGAGGTGTGGCCCTACCTGTCCGGCGTGCTGAAGGAGGCCAACATGGTCGCCTCGGCGCGCGCGGGCATCGCGTCCGGGTCCGGCAGCCACAGCCGCACCGACGTCCATCTGGCACTCGACGTCTTCCCGCCGGAGCTGACCGCGCACGCCGACCCCGAGCGCATCCACCAGGTCGTCGCCAACCTCATCGACAACGCGGTCAAGCACAGCCCGCCGCACGGCCGGGTGACGGTCAGGGCGCGGCGCGGGGACCTTCCGGAGTCGCTGGAGCTGGAGGTACTGGACGAGGGCCCCGGCATTCCGCGCTCGGAGTGGCGCCGGGTGTTCGAGCGGTTCAACCGTGGTTCGGTGTCCCGGCCGCACGGTCCGGGCAGCGACGGCGGCACCGGGCTGGGCCTGGCGATCGCGCGCTGGGCGGTGGATCTGCACGGCGGCCGGATCGGAGTGGCCGAATCCGAGCGGGGCTGCCGCATCCTGATCACCCTTCCGGGTCTTCCCACGGCATCGAGTTGACGTAGGGTTCGAAGCGGAGCGCCAAGATCCACTGACGTCCGCGCTGGCGGACACGTGTGATCAGGCGCAGACCAGGTACAGACCCGCGTCCTCTCGGCGCCGGGTCCCGGTCTCCCCTTCCCACGCGCAGCAGAACCTCGCTTGTTTCCCGCCATTTCCAGCACCGAAACACGGTCTGCGATGTGACTTACGCGACGATGAACGGGCCCGGTCTGACCTTCCGGGCGCGGGAGGCGTAGCCTTGATTCCCGCTGTCCACCATCTTGTGAAGAAGCGGAAGAGGGCGGTTCTCGCCGTGTCGCCACAGTCCCCCAGTAACTCGAGCATCTCGACCGACACCGACCAAGCGGGCAACGCGGGCAAGAACCCCGCGGCCGCGTTCGGTGCCAATGAGTGGCTCGTCGACGAGATCTATCAGCAGTACCTCCAGGACCCGAACTCCGTGGACCGAGCCTGGTGGGACTTCTTCGCCGACTACAAGCCGGGCGCGGCCGCGGCCCAGGCCGCCTCCGGTGCCGCGGGCGCGGACTCCGGCAGCGCGCCGCAGGCCGCCCCCGCACCGCAGGCGCAGGCTCCCGCCCCGGCCCAGGCCCAGACGGCCGCCCAGCCCGCCGCCGCGGCCCCGAAGCCGGCCGCGCAGCCTGCCGCTGCCGCCCCGGCGGCTCCTGCGGCTCCTGCGGCGAAGCCGGCCCCGGCCCAGCCCGCCGCCAAGCCGCAGACGAAGGCCGCCGCGCCCGCCAAGGAGGCCACCCCCTCCCCGGAGGGCCCCGAGCTGGTGACCCTGCGCGGCCCCGCCGCCGCGGTCGCGAAGAACATGAACGCCTCGCTGGAGCTGCCCACGGCCACGTCCGTGCGCGCGGTCCCGGTGAAGCTGCTGTTCGACAACCGCATCGTCATCAACAACCACCTCAAGCGCGCCCGGGGCGGGAAGATCTCCTTCACGCACCTGATCGGCTACGCGATGGTGCAGGCCATCAAGGCCATGCCGGCCATGAACTACGCGTTCGGCGAGAAGGACGGCAAGCCGACGCTCATCAAGCCGGCGCACGTCAACCTCGGCCTCGCCATCGACCTGGTCAAGCCCAACGGCGACCGCCAGCTGGTCGTCGCGGCGATCAAGAAGGCCGAGACCATGAACTTCTTCGAGTTCTGGCAGGCCTACGAGGACATCGTCCGCCGCGCCCGCGACGGCAAGCTGACGATGGACGACTTCACCGGCGTCACGGTCTCCCTGACCAACCCCGGCGGCCTCGGCACCGTCCACTCGGTGCCGCGCCTGATGCCCGGCCAGGCCGTCATCATGGGCGTCGGCTCGATGGACTACCCGGCGGAGTTCCAGGGCACCAGCCAGGACACGCTGAACAAGCTCGGCATCTCGAAGGTCATGACGCTCACGTCGACCTACGACCACCGGGTCATCCAGGGCGCCGCCTCCGGCGAGTTCCTGCGCCAGGTCGCCAACCTGCTCCTCGGCGAGAACGGCTTCTACGACGAGATCTTCGAGGCGCTGCGCATCCCCTACGAGCCGGTCCGCTGGCTCAAGGACATCGACGCCTCGCACGACGACGACGTCACCAAGGCCGCCCGCGTCTTCGAGCTGATCCACTCTTACCGGGTCCGCGGCCACGTCATGGCCGACACCGACCCGCTGGAGTACCAGCAGCGCAAGCACCCCGACCTGGACATCACCGAGCACGGGCTCACCCTGTGGGACCTGGAGCGCGAGTTCGCGGTCGGCGGCTTCGCCGGCAAGTCCCTGATGAAGCTGCGCGACATCCTCGGCGTGCTCCGCGACTCGTACTGCCGCACCACCGGCGTCGAGTTCATGCACATCCAGGACCCGAAGCAGCGCAAGTGGATCCAGGACCGCATCGAGCGCTCGCACACCAAGCCGGAGCGCGAGGAGCAGCTCCGCATCCTGCGCCGCCTGAACGCCGCCGAGGCGTTCGAGACGTTCCTGCAGACCAAGTACGTCGGCCAGAAGCGGTTCTCCCTGGAGGGCGGCGAGTCCGTCATCCCGCTGCTGGACGCGGTCATCGACTCGGCGGCCGAGTCCCGCCTGGACGAGGTCGTCATCGGCATGGCCCACCGCGGCCGGCTGAACGTGCTGGCCAACGTCGTCGGCAAGTCGTACGCGCAGATCTTCCGCGAGTTCGAGGGCAACCTCGACCCGAAGTCGATGCACGGCTCCGGTGACGTGAAGTACCACCTGGGCGCCGAGGGCACCTTCACCGGCCTGGACGGCGAGCAGATCAAGGTCTCGCTGGTGGCCAACCCCTCGCACCTGGAGGCGGTCGACCCGATCGTCGAGGGCGTCGCCCGCGCCAAGCAGGACATCATCAACAAGGGCGGCACCGACTTCACGGTCCTGCCCATCGCGGTCCACGGCGACGCGGCCTTCGCGGGCCAGGGCGTGGTGGCCGAGACCCTGAACATGTCGCAGCTGCGCGGCTACCGCACCGGCGGCACGGTCCACGTCGTCATCAACAACCAGGTCGGCTTCACCGCCGCCCCGGAGTCGTCGCGTTCCTCCATGTACGCGACGGACGTGGCCCGCATGATCGAGGCCCCGATCTTCCACGTGAACGGCGACGACCCGGAGGCCTGCGTCCGCGTGGCGCGGCTGGCCTTCGAGTTCCGCCAGGCGTTCAACAAGGACGTGGTGATCGACCTCATCTGCTACCGCCGCCGCGGTCACAACGAGACCGACAACCCGGCCTTCACCCAGCCGCTGATGTACGACCTGATCGACAAGAAGCGCTCGGTGCGCAAGCTGTACACCGAGTCCCTCATCGGTCGCGGCGACATCACCCTGGAAGAGGCCGAGCAGGCGCTGCAGGACTACCAGGGCCAGCTGGAGAAGGTCTTCACCGAGGTCCGCGAGGCGGCCTCCCAGCCGTCCGCCGCGGAGCCCTCGGACCCGCAGGCCGAGTTCCCGGTCGCCGTGAACACCGCGGTCACCGCCGAGACCGTCAAGCGGATCGCCGAGTCCCAGGTCAACATCCCCGACCACGTCACCGTGCACCCGCGGCTGCTGCCGCAGCTGCAGCGCCGCGCGGCCATGGTCGAGGACGGCACGATCGACTGGGGCATGGGCGAGACCCTCGCCGTCGGCTCGCTGCTCCTGGAGGGCGTCCCGGTCCGGCTGTCCGGCCAGGACTCGCAGCGCGGCACCTTCGGCCAGCGCCACGCGGTGCTCATCAACCGCGAGACGGGCGACGAGTTCACGCCGCTGCTGTACCTGGCCGAGGACCAGGCCCGGTACAACGTCTACAACTCCCTGCTCTCCGAGTACGCGGTGATGGGCTTCGAGTACGGGTACTCGCTGGCCCGCCCCGACGCGCTGGTGATGTGGGAGGCGCAGTTCGGCGACTTCGTCAACGGCGCGCAGACGGTCGTGGACGAGTTCATCTCGTCGGCCGAGCAGAAGTGGAACCAGACCTCCGGCGTCACGCTCCTCCTGCCGCACGGCTACGAGGGCCAGGGCCCGGACCACTCCTCGGCCCGCCCGGAGCGGTTCCTGCAGCTCTGCGCGCAGAACAACATGACGGTCGCGATGCCGACCCTGCCGTCGAACTACTTCCACCTCCTGCGGTGGCAGGTGCACAACCCGCACCACAAGCCGCTGGTCGTCTTCACCCCGAAGTCGATGCTGCGCCTCAAGGCCGCCGCGTCGAAGGCGGAGGAGTTCACGACGGGCCAGTTCCGCCCGGTCATCGGCGACGACTCGGTCGAGGCGGCCGCGGTCAAGAAGGTCGTCTTCTGCGCCGGCAAGGTCTACTACGACCTCGACGCCGAGCGGAAGAAGCGCGGCGTGACGGACACGGCCATCATCCGCATCGAGCGCCTGTACCCGCTGCCGGGTGCCGAGCTCCAGGCGGAGATCGCCAAGTACCCGAACGCCGAGAAGTACCTGTGGGCCCAGGAGGAGCCGGCGAACCAGGGTGCCTGGCCGTTCATCGCGCTCAACCTGATCGACCACCTGGACCTGGCGGTCGGCGCCGACGTCCCGCACGGCGAGCGCCTGCGGCGCATCTCGCGCCCGCACGGCTCGTCCCCGGCCGTGGGTTCCGCGAAGCGGCACCAGGCCGAGCAGGAGCAGCTGGTGCGTGAGGTGTTCGAGGCCTGAGCCTCCGGACGACCGGCCTGACGCCGAAGGGCCCGGCCCCCGGGAAACCGGGGCCGGGCCCTTCGGCGTGCGTACTCGTCCGGCGGCCGGGACGGTGCGGGCGCGGGTACGTACGCGTACCGGCGGCCGGGACCATGCCGGCGCGGGTACGGGGCGCGCCTATCCTGGGACCAGCGGTTCCCACGGAACCCCACCCTGTTCGACTCAGTCGGTCCAGCCGACCCATCCGACGGAGAGCACGTTGTACTTCACCGACCGCGGCATCGAGGAACTGGAGAAGCGGCGCGGCGAGGAGGAGGTCACCTTCGAGTGGCTCGCCGAGCAGCTGCGGACCTTCGTCGATCTCAACCCGGACTTCGAGGTGCCGGTGGAGCGGCTGGCGACCTGGCTGGCGCGGCTGGACGACGAGGACGACGAGGAGTAGTCCCCCAGGGGGTGCGCCGCCGCGTCCCGGAGGCTGTCAGGGACGCCGTGTCAGCCCGTACGCCACCCCCAGCGCGCCGTGCGCGACCAGCAGTACCCCCGCCGTGGTCCAGCCTCCGCTGCGGCGCCACAGACCCCAGGCGGTGAGGGGCAGGCCGGCCGCCATCTGGGCCAGGGCCAGGGCGCGGGCTCCGGGGCCGCCCACCCAGGGCATCCAGGGGGCAAGGCGGCTTTCGCCGGCGGTCGGGCGCCGCCCGGCGGCCCCGGTCCGCCGGACGCCGGGCAGGGCTCGGGCGGCGGCGCCGAGGCGGTCGGCGGGCTCGCCGGGGTCGAGTCCGGCGGGGAGGGCGACTCCCGCGCGGGTGAGGACCGCGAGCAGGCCGCGCAGCCTGGTACGGGCGTCGGCCTCGGGATCGGGCCCGGTCAGCCGGTCCAGCGACTGCACGTCCAGTACGGGATCCAGGCCGAGGCGGTGGGCGAAGGTGCGCATCGCCTCGTCCTCGCCGGCCGGGGTGCCGTCCGCGAGCCACACGTAGCCGACGGGGCGGCGGAAGCCGGACGCGAGGGTGTAGCCGGCCCGGTCGGCGTCCCACCACAGGGCGAGTACGGGCCAGGGGGCGCCGACGGCGAGCGCGGCCGCCCAGCCGGTGAGCACGCGCTCGACCGGTTCGCCGCCGTGCCGCCAGGGCCCGCCCTCCGGGACGAGCACACTCCACTTCTCGCCGGCCCGGAGCAGCGGCATGCGCTCGCCCAGCAGCGGAGCGACGGCGGTGACGGAGTCCGGCTCGGCGCGGCACAGCAGCAGGGCACCGGCAGCGGAGGCGGATGCGGACTCTTCCGTCGACATGTTCACAAGCTAGGGCAAACCCGCCCGATCCCGCCCTCCCGGCCGAGCGCAGATCACCGGAACGGGTCTCTTGACTTTCCCTGCGCGCGATATATCGTGAATTACGGAGGACGCGATATGGCGCGTTCGGTCGAGGAGGTCTGCACCATGTCCGAGTGGTCCGTCGCGGAGCCCGGGAAACTCACCTTCGACGAGTCCGTGAGCGAGCTCCAGGTACGCATCGTCAATGGAACAGTGAACGTCGTGGGCACGGACGAAGGTTCCGCCCGCCTGGAGGTCTCCGAGATGGAGGGGCCACCCCTGATCGTGACCCACCAGGACGGCATACTCACCGTGGCCTACGAGGACCTGCCCTGGAAGGGCTTCCTCAAGTGGCTCGACCGCAAGGGCTGGCGCCGCAGCGCGGTGGTCTCCCTGGCCGTGCCGACCGGCACCCGCGTGGAGGTGGGCGTGGTCAGCGCCACGGCCGTGGTCTCCGGACTCGACGGGCGCGCCGAGGTCCGGGGCGTCGCCGGGGACACCACGCTGGTGAGCCTCGCGGGCCCGGTCCGCGCGGATACCGTCTCCGGAAATGTGGAGGCCCAGGCCCTCAGCGGCGACCTGCGCTTCAACTCCGTCTCCGGCGACCTGACGGTGGTGGAGGCGGGCTCCTCCGTCCGGGCGGACTCCGTGAGCGGTTCGATGATCGTGGACCTGGATCCGGCCGGCGGCCCCACCGACATCAGCCTGACCAGCGTCTCGGGCGAGATCGCCATCCGGCTGCCCCAGCCCGCCGACGCCCGGGTGGAGGCGAACACCGCCAGCGGCACGGTCTCCAGCGCCTTCGAGGACCTCCGGGTGGGCGGCCAGTGGGGTGCCAAGCGGATCACCGGCCGGCTCGGCGCGGGCAACGGCCGGCTGAAGGCCACGACGATCTCCGGCTCGATCGCCCTGCTGCGCCGCCCGGCAGGGGAGGACACAGCGGGGGACCGCGAGCCCGTGGACACCGGCCCGGCGGGCGACGCGCAGGACGACTCGGGGGACAATTCCGCTTCCGGCCGGGACCGCGGCGCCACCGGCGCCCCGGCCGACGGCACGACCGAAAAGAAGGTGCTCTGACATGTCCCCCGTCTTCGCGCACGGCCGCCTCCGCCTCTACCTCCTCAAGCTGCTGGACGAGGCCCCGCGTCACGGCTACGAGGTGATCCGGCTCCTCGAAGAGCGCTTCCAGGGTCTGTACGCTCCGTCGGCCGGCACGGTGTACCCGCGCCTGGCCAAGCTGGAGGCCGAGGGCCTGGTCACCCACACCACCGAGGGCGGCCGCAAGGTGTACGCCATCACCGACGCCGGCCGCGCCGAACTGTCCGACCGCAGTGGCGAACTGGCCGACCTGGAGCTGGAGATCCGGGAGTCCGTCGCCGAGCTCGCCGCCGAGATCCGGGCCGACGTGCGCGGCGCCGCCGGTGATCTGCGCCGGGAGATGCGGGCCGCGGCCAGCGCCGCCCGCGGGGGCACCGGCTCGGCGGCGCACGGCGAGGGCACCGGCTCCGCCGCCGGCACCGCGGACACCGACGACAAGGAGGCCTGGCGCGCCGCCAAGGAGGAGATGCGGCGCGTCAAGCAGGAGTGGAAGGAGCAGGCCCGCCGCGCCAAGGACGAGAGCCGCCGCGCCCGCGAGGAGGCCCAGCGGGCCCGGCATCAGGCCAAGGAGGCCCAGGAGCGGGCCCGGGCTCAGGCGCAGGAGGAGGTGCAGCGCATCGCCCAGCGGGTCCAGGAGCAGGTCCAGGACCACTTCTCGCGGGGCGACTGGCCGACCGGGCTGCGCGAGGGCCTGAGCGAACTGGCCAAGGAGGTCGGCGACTTCGGCAAGGACTTCGGGAAGGAGTTCGGAAAGGACTGGGGCTTCGGCCGCACCGACACCGGGCCGAGCACCCACCGGCCCGAGTACTCCGCGGCCCGCGAGGACTTCCCGGCCGGCTACGCCCCGTCCTGGGCGCACGAGGACGCCGCGGAGTCCACCGGTGACCCCGCCCGCGACCTGGACCGGCTGCTCGACCGCTTCCGGGACGACATCCGCGACGCGGCCCGGGACCACGGCGTCACGGCCGACCAGCTCCGCGACGCCCGCCTCCAGTTGTCGACGGCCGCGGCGCACATCGGGGCGGTGCTGCGGGCACCGAAGGCCTGAGCACCGGCACCGGCTCCTGCGGCGCATGTCCCCGGCGCGGCTCCCCGGCACACCGCCGAAGGCGCCTCGCCGGGACGCCGCGCACGTCAGGCGCAGGCCTCCCCCGCACCGCCGCCCAGCACCCTGGTCAGCGACTCATGGGTCACCCCGTGGTCGGCGAGCACCTCGGCGGGTACGCCGGGGCGGACGGTGAGGGCGAGGAGGATGTGCTCGTCCCCGATGTGCCGGTCGCGCCGGGCGACGGCAGCCCGCAGGGCCTGCTCCAGCACCTCCTTGGCGCCCTTGCTGAAACTGCGGTGCCCGGACCACCAACGCCTGTCCCTCCGGTCGCCGGACATCGCGCCGACGCCATGGGCCTCCTCCACCCGGGCGACGATCTCGGAGACGTCGATCCCCAGCCCGGCGAGGGCGTCGGTCTCGGCCCGGGTCAGCCCGGCACGTCGCCGCGCCTCCGCCAGGGCCTGCCGTACCTCCTCCTCGCGTTCTCCGACCCCGAGCGCCGACAGGGCGAAGGAGGCCCGGCTGCCCTCACGGTCCAGCAGGGCGAGCAGCAGGTGCTCGGTGTCGACGGTCTGCGCCCGTGCTTCTTCGGCGTGCTCGACCGCCCCCTGCACCACGGCCCGGGCGTCCTTCGTGAATCGCTCGAACATCAATGCCTCCCATGCTTCTTGTGCACGGCCTGCCTGCTGACCCCGAGTTCCGTGGCGATCTCCTGCCACGACCATCCCTGGTTGCGCGCGCTGCGCACCTGCACCGCTTCCAGCTGCTCCAGCAGCATCCGCAGTGCGGCGACGGCCCGCAGCCCGACCCGGGGGTCACGATCACCCGCCCGCGCGGCGAGATCCGTTGCTTCGCTCATGGTGTCAATGTAGGTTGACAGGACCCACTCGTCAACCCTGGTTGACACTCCGGGGTGGTTCGGGGAACGCGAACGGCGGACCCGGAAGACCGGGCCCGCCGTGGACGAGCTGAATGATCCGATCGCCCTGCGCGACCCGAACGATCCGCACGACCTGATCGACCTGATCGACCTGATCGATCCGATCGGTCTGCGTGACAGGGAGAAAAGCTTGCAGGTCAGGAACCGCTGAGCACGATCTTGCCGAACTGCCCTCCGGAGGCCATCCGCTCGAATCCCTCGCGGGCCCGGTCCATCGGAAGCACCTCGTCGATGACGGGACGTACACCGGTCGCGGCGCAGAAGGACAGCAGGTCCTCCAGCTCGTCCTTGGTGCCCATCGTGGAGCCGACGATCTTGAGTTCCAGGAAGAAGACCCGGGTCAGCTCGGCGTGGGAGGGCCGGTCGCCGCTGGTGGCGCCGGAGATGACGAGCGTGCCGCCCGGCCGCAGCGACTTCACCGAGTGGGACCAGGTGGCGGCGCCCACGGTCTCGATGACGGCGTCGACCCGCTGCGGCAGCCGCGCGCCCGGCTCGACGGCCTCCACGGCACCCAGCTCCAGGGCCCGCTTCCGCTTGGCCTCGTCCCGGCTGGTGGCGAAGACCCGCAGCCCCGCCGCCTTGCCCAGCACGATCGCGGCCGTGGCGACCCCACCACCGGCGCCCTGCACCAGCACCGAGTCACCCGGGCGCACCCCGGCGTTGGTGAACAGCATCCGGTACGCCGTCAGCCAGGCGGTCGGCAGGCAGGCGGCCTCCTCGAAGGAGAGCTCCTTCGGCTTGGGCAGGACGTTCCAGGTCGGCACGGCGACCTGCTCGGCGAACGTCCCCGGGTAGCGCTCCGTGAGGATCGAGCGTGGCTCCTTCGGGCCGACGCCGTGGCCGGTCTGGCCGATCACGGAGTGCAGGACGACCTCGTTGCCGTCCTCGTCGACACCCGCGGCGTCACAGCCGAGGATCATCGGGAGCCGGTCCTCGGGGAGGCCGACGCCGCGCAGGGACCACAGGTCGTGGTGGTTGAGGGAGGCGGCCCTGACATCGACGACGCTCCAGCCGGGACGGGCCTCGGGAGCGGGGCGCTCTCCCAACTCCAGTCCGGTCAGCGGTTGGTCGCGGTCGATTCGGGCGGCGTAGACAGCGAACATGACCTTGACGATAGGTTCCCGACCCGCAGACCGGAACCACGACGCCCTGTGACACACGCCCTCTTGCCCCCGCGCAGCTGCGGGCAGTCGTGCCGCTGGGGCGGCACGGGTGGGCGGTGGGGGCACCTCCCGCTCGAGCGCAGCCGAGAGTGGGGGAGGCACCCCGCAGCGCCGGGCCGCGCCACCCACCCCCGCCCCACACCGACGCCGCCCCACCGGCAAAAGCGAACGGCCCCGTCCACCAAGGACGAGGCCGTGCACCACACGCGGCATCACACCGTCACCGGCGCGCGACCCCCTCCGCCCGAGCCGCCGCCGCCACCGCCGCCGTCACGGCCGGCGCGACGCGCTCGTCGAACGGGGACGGGATGACGTAGTCCGCGGCGAGGTCGTCGCCCACCACGGAGGCCAGCGCCTCGGCCGCCGCGAGCTTCATGCCCTCGGTGATCCGGGACGCCCGCACCTGCAGCGCGCCCGCGAAGATGCCCGGGAACGCCAGCACGTTGTTGATCTGGTTCGGGAAGTCCGAGCGCCCCGTCGCGACGACCGCCGCGTACTTGTGGGCGACCTCCGGGTGCACCTCGGGGTTCGGGTTGGCCATCGCGAAGACGAAGGCGCCCTTCGCCATCGAGGCGACCGCCGGCTCCGGCACCGTACCGCCGGAGACGCCGATGAAGACGTCGGCGCCCGACAGGGCGGCCTCCAGCGAGCCGGACAGCCCCGCCTTGTTGGTGAAGGAGGCCAGCTCCCGCTTGACCGGGGTCAGGTCCTCCCGGTCCGCCGAGACGACGCCCTTGCGGTCCGCGACCGCGACGTCCCCGATGCCGGCCTCCACCAGCATCTTGGCGATGGCGACACCGGCCGCGCCCGCGCCCGAGATCACCGCCCGCAGCTCGCCCAGGGTCCGCCCGCTCAGCCGAGCGGCGTTGCGCAGGGCCGCGAGCGTCACGACCGCCGTGCCGTGCTGGTCGTCGTGGAAGACCGGGATGTCGAGGCGCTCCTGGAGCTTGCGCTCGATCTCGAAGCACCGCGGCGCCGAGATGTCCTCCAGGTTCACGCCGCCGAAGGACGGCGCGAGCCGCACCACCGTCTCGACGATCTCGTCGGCGTCCGTGCAGTTCAGCGCGATCGGAACCGCGTCCACACCGCCGAACTGCTTGAACAGGATCGCCTTCCCTTCCATCACCGGAAGGGAGGCCTCGGGCCCGATGTCCCCGAGTCCCAGAACCGCCGTACCGTCCGTCACGACCGCCACGACCGACGACTTCCACGTGTAGTCGTGGACGAGGTCGGGCTGCTCGGCGATCGCGCTGCACACTTTCGCGACGCCGGGCGTGTACGCCAGGGACAGGTCGTCCTTGTCACGGACCGGCACGGTGGCCTGCACGGCCATCTTGCCGCCGCGGTGCAGCGCGAACGCGGGGTCGAAGGAGTCGAGGGGCTCCGTGCCCGCCTCCTGCTCCGTACTGGCGTCGCTGTCGCTGCGAGGATTGACGATCTCCGCTGCCACTTTGTCTTACCCCTTAAGAGTTCATGGTTTGAGGGTTTGTCCACTCCTGGTGAGGAATGGGCGGGCACCGCGCAGGACGCCGGCCGACTGGGCCACAGGGAGGCCTGCGCGACGGGCGCGCCGCACACGCGCCCTGAGCCCCTGATGAGGGGTGTAAAGAACCTTCTTACCCGACGGACGCCCCCCGCGACGAGTCCGATAAGCGCAAGCTCACATGTCGGACCCCGAACGCCGCATGCCGGTGACATGACTCATAGCCAGGGATCCGGACAACTTCTCGGCATCCCTTGACAGGCATGGAGAACAGGTCCTCAAAGGCCGCACATACGCGCGAACCGCGTCTGCATATCGAGGAATGCCGAAGATCTTCCGGCCGGAAGGGAGGATTCCCGTAAAGGTTCGGTCGTGATGTACCGACCTGGTGCGGTTCGGGGGGTCACCCGTTATCCGATTTTGACATGACGTCCCCCCTGAACGGCCGAGTCCGAATGGCAAGATGCCGTAATCACACGAGGTCGCGACACTCGAAGGCGTGTGCTCTCGTCGACCCGCCGCGCCTGCCGATGTCCCGGCCGGCGTCCCGCTCCACCGGAACTCCACCGTCACCATCGGCATCTCCCTTCATCCGCCGGAGGAACCACCATGACCGCAAGCTCCACCCGTCGTACGACCGCCGCGCACTCCCGGACAGCAGCGGTCGGTGCGATCGCGGTCGCAGGCGCCCTGCTGCTCACCGGATGCGGCGACCAGACCAAGGACAACGACTCCGGCAGCGAGAGCCCGGCGAAGAGCACCGCCCCGCTGGCCGACAAGCTGCCGCAGTCCATACGCGACAAGGGCGTCATCAAGGTCGGTTCCGACATCGCCTACGCTCCGGTCGAATTCAAGGACGACTCCGGCAAGGTCGTCGGTATCGACCCGGACCTGGCCGAGGCCATGGGCAAGCAGCTCGGGGTGAAGTTCGAGTTCCAGAACGCCACGTTCGACACCCTCGTCGGCGGCCTCGCCTCCAAGCGGTACGACATCGCCATGTCGGCCATGACCGACACCAAGCAGCGCCAGGAGGGCATCGACGCCGACACAGGCAAGAAGGTCGGCGCGGGCGTCGACTTCGTCGACTACTTCACCGCGGGCGTCTCGCTCTACACCAACAAGGGCGACGACCAGGGGATCAAGACCTGGGACGACCTGTGCGGCAAGACCATGGCCGTGCAGCGCAACACCTTCTCCCACGACCTCGCCAAGGAGCAGGCGACCAAGTGCGAGAAGGACGGCAAGAAGACCCTGAAGATCGAGGACTTCGGCACCAACCCCGAGGCCGAGACCCGGATGCGCTCCAAGGGAGCCGACGTCGTCTCCGCCGACTTCCCGATCGCCGCCTACTCCGTGAAGAACTCCGGCGGCGGCAAGTACTTCGAGATCGTCGGCGAGCAGGTCGAGGCGGGCCCCTACGGCATCGCCGTCGCCAAGGGCAACACCGAGCTCCGTGACGCGCTGCAGGCCGCGGTCCAGGCGCTCATCGACAACGGCGAGTACAAGAAGATCATCGACAAGTGGGGCGTCGCGGACGGCGCGATCACCGAGGCCAAGATCAACGGCGGTTCCTGAACCGGCCCGGTTCGACTCGGCTCTGAAAGGCTCCACCCGTGACTGTTGACGTCAGCAAGACGGGCGGTCCCGACGCGACGCCCCCCGCCGGGCCGGAGGCCATCAAGGCCATCCCGGTCCGGCACCCGGGGCGGTACGTGTCCGCGGCCGTCGCACTCGCCCTCCTGGGCGCGGTCGTCTACGCCTTCGCGCGAGGCAACATCAACTGGGGCGCGATCCCCGAGTACTTCTTCGACGACCGCATCCTCAAGGGTGTCTGGAACACCCTGCTGCTCACGGTGCTGTCGATGGCGATCGGCATCGCCGGCGGCATCCTGCTCGCCGTGATGCGCCTGTCGAAGAACCCGGTGACCTCGTCCATCGCCTGGTTCTACATCTGGTTCTTCCGCGGCACCCCGGTCCTGGTCCAGCTCTTCGTCTGGTTCAACCTCGGCCTGGTGTTCGAGTACATCAACCTGGGTCCGATCTACAAGGACTACTGGTCCTCGTTCATGACGCCGCTGCTGACGGCGCTGCTCGGTCTGGGGCTCAACGAGGCCGCGTACATGGCCGAGATCTGCCGTGCCGGTCTGCTCTCGGTCGACGAGGGCCAGACGGAGGCGTCGCACGCGCTCGGCATGAGCCAGCCGAAGACGCTGCGCCGGATCGTGATCCCGCAGGCGATGCGCGTCATCGTGCCGCCCACGGGCAACGAGGTCATCAACATGCTGAAGACCACCTCGCTGGTCTCGGCGGTGCAGTTCGCCGACCTCTTCAAGCAGGCCCAGGATATCGGGCAGGGCGCGGGCTCGACGGTGGAGATGTACTTCCTCGCCGCCGCCTGGTACCTGATCATGACCTCGATCCTGAGCGTCGGGCAGTACTACGTCGAGCGGTACTACGCCCGCGGTTCCAGCCGCACCCTGCCGCCGACGCCGTTGCAGCGCTTCAAGGCGGCCGTCCTGCCCACCCGCCGCCCGAAGGGAGTCACGGCATGACGCAGTCCTCCCCCGCCATGGTCAAGGCCGAGGGCGTCCACAAGTCCTTCGGTGCCGTGGAGGTCCTCAAGGGCATCGACCTGGAGGTGAAGTCCGGCGAGGTGTTCTGCCTCATCGGCCCCTCCGGCTCCGGCAAGTCCACCTTCCTCAGGTGTATCAACCACCTCGAGAAGATCAACGCCGGGCGTCTGTACGTCGACGGCGAGCTGGTCGGCTACCGCCAGAAGGGCGACAAGCTCTACGAGCTGAGGGACAGCGAGGTCGCCCTCAAGCGCCGGGACATCGGCATGGTCTTCCAGCGCTTCAACCTGTTCCCGCACATGACGGCCGTGGAGAACGTCATGGAGGCGCCGGTACAGGTCAAGGGCGTGAGCAAGGCGCAGGCCAGGGAGCGGGCACGGCAGCTCCTGGAGCGCGTTGGCCTGGGCGACAAGGCGGGCAACTACCCCTCGCAGCTCTCCGGCGGCCAGCAGCAGCGGGTGGCGATCGCCCGGGCCCTGGCGATGGACCCGAAGCTGATGCTGTTCGACGAGCCGACCTCGGCCCTGGACCCGGAGCTGGTCGGCGACGTCCTCGACGTCATGCGCGACCTCGCCGAGTCCGGCATGACGATGGTCGTCGTCACCCATGAGATGGGCTTCGCCCGTGAGGTCGGCGACAGCCTGGTCTTCATGGACGGCGGCGTGGTGGTCGAGTCGGGCAACCCGCGCGACGTCCTGACGGACCCGCAGCACGAGCGGACGAAGGCGTTCCTGTCCAAGGTCCTCTGAACGCCCGCAGGCACGCCGAGGGGGCGGTACGTATCTCTGTACCGCCCCCTTCGGGCTGCGTCCGGACCCGGACCCGGACCGCCGCCGCGTTACTTGAGCGCCAGCAGCAGCGTGTCCGACGGCGAGCACCAGACCGGCCGCGCCTCGCCGAAGCCCTTCTCGCGCAGCACGCGCGCGTGCCACGCCGCCGAGGGCGTGTCGCCGTCGGCGTGCTCACCGTAGATCTCGAAGCGTCGGGCGGTGGGCCCGGCGAGCACCGGGTCCTTGGCGGCGAGCTGCCACCACTCGGCCCAGTCCAGCGCTCCCTGCGACTTGGCGGCCTCCATCCGCGCGTGCCGCTGGGCGCGCTCGGCCGCGTTGATCCTGGGGGTCGTCTCGTCGATCATGTGGTCCGCGTTCATGAAGACACCACCGTCGCGGACCAGTTCCGCGATCCGACCGTAGAGGGCCGCGAGGGGTTCGGCGTGGAGCCAGTGCAGGGCCGTGGCGGTCAGGACGGCGTCGTAGGAGTCGTACGGCAGCCCCGCCGTCCAGTCGGGGTCCTTGAGGTCGGCGCTGACCAGGGAGACCCGCTCGTCGCCCGCGAAGGTGCCCTCGGCGATGGCGAGGAGCGCGGGGTCGAGGTCCACGCCGGTGCTGGTGGCCTCCGGGAACCGGGCGAGCAGCCGGGCCGTGATGGTCCCGGTGCCGCAGGCGAGGTCGAGCACGCGCGGCGCGGGACCGACCAGGGCCTCGACCATGTCCAGCATGGTCCGGAAGCGTTCCTCGCGGTCCGGCATGTACCACTCCTGCTGCCGGTCCCAGCTGACCTGCCAGGCCTGCCAGTCGGCGCCGGTCGTGGTGGTGGTGATGTCCGCGTCCGTCATCGGGCCCCTCCGTCGTGTGCGTGACGCAATACCCTGGTAATACCCTGGAACCACGATCAGCTGTTACCCGACCGCAGGCACGACCATAGAGCCCCTCCGTAAGGACTACAAGTGGAACTGGCCTATTACTCGGATTACGCCGTACGTCTCGTCAACACCGAGGAACCGGCCCGGGGACAGGACTCCCTGACCTCGGTCGAGGCCGTCCGCGAGCTCTTCGGCGCCAACCAGTCGGCGGCCCGGCGCGCCACGGACGCGGACGTGACCCGGTTCCGGTCGGTGCGGGGGCGGCTGCGGGCGGTCTTCGAGGCGGCCGACGGCGGCGACGAGACCCTCGCCGTGGACCTCCTGAACTCCCTCCTGCTGGAGTTCCCGGTGAGCCCGCAGATCTCCGGCCACGACCACCGCGACGACGACGGCAGCCCGCTGTGGCACATGCACCTGGCGGACCACCCGTCCAACGCGACCGCCGGTTTCGCCGCCCTCGCGGCGATGGGCCTGGCCTTCCACCTCACCGAGTACGGCGTGGACCGCCTGGGCCTGTGCGAGGCGGCCCCCTGCCGCAACGCCTACCTGGACACCTCCACCAACCGCTCCCGGCGCTACTGCTCCGACCGCTGCGCCACCCGTGCCAACGTGGCGGCCTACCGCGCCCGCAAACGCCTGGAGGCGGACCGGGCCACCGGCCTGAGCGCCGACAGCGCCCAGCGGACCACCGCGAGCGGCGAGCGCTGACCCGGCCGACGCGGCCGGTACCGCGCCCGCGCCCTGCCGAGCACCAGCTCCTCCGGGACAACCCCGTAGTCGGTGCTGTCACCGCCCGCGAACGCGTTGTCCCCGAGCACCCACCAGCCGGCCCCGCGCCGCTCGACGGCCCGCTTGACCACGAGCAGGTCCTGCTGGAAGGGATGCCGCAGCACCACCACGTCACCCGGCCGGACCCTGGCCCCCCAGTGCACCAGGAGCACGTCCCCGTGGTGCAGCGTGGGCACCATCGACGGCCCGGTCACCTCGGCCGGCCCGAAGGGCAGGGCCCCTCTGGCGCGTTCGGTCTCCTGCGACAGCTGCTCCGGCATGACCCGGCACCTCCCCGGTCTTTCCTCCACCAGTCTCAGTCTGACCCCGGACTTTTGTCCTAAGCCCACGGGGGCACTCGCGAAAACGCGCCTCCCAGGGAGTAATGTCCCCCCTGAGAAGACGATCACGAGGAAGGAACGCTGCATGCTTTCCCGCCTGTTTGCCCCCAAGGTCACGGTCAGCGCCCACTGCGACCTGCCCTGCGGCGTGTACGACCCGGCCCAGGCCCGCATCGAGGCGGAGTCGGTGAAGGCCGTCCAGGAGAAGATGGCCGGCAACGACGACCCGCACTTCCAGGCCCGCGCCACGGTCATCAAGGAGCAGCGCGCCGAGCTCGCGAAGCACCACGTCTCCGTGCTGTGGAGCGACTACTTCAAGCCCCCGCACTTCGAGAAGTACCCGGAGCTGCACCAGCTGGTCAACGACACCCTGAAGGCCCTGTCGGCGGCCAAGGCCTCGACCGACCCGGCGACCGGCCAGAAGGCCCTGGACTACATCGCCCAGATCGACAAGATCTTCTGGGAGACCAAGAAGGCCTGATCCTGGACGACCCCGTTCGGCCCGGTTCCCTCGGGTCGCACGGTCTTGGTCTTCCGGCCCGCACCCGTTCCGCGGTACGCCGAGCACGGCGTCCATGACGGAACGGGTGCGGTCTGTCTTCCAGGGTCGCGCGCCTGGGCGTGGGCCCGCGGCGTGAGCTGCCGCCCCTCACACCCGCCCGAGGCGGGAGAGCGGTCCCCGGTGGGCCCGTCCCGTCCGGCGCGGGCCCGTCCAGACACAGCAGGCGGCCACGGCGAGCGCGAGTGCCGCCGCACCGGGCGCGGACGGCGCGGCGTTCGTCACGGCGAGCCGGCCGGCACCGCGACGAATCCCGTCGGCCGCGCTTCACCGGACTGTTCCTGCGCCACGATCGAGTCAGGTCGCGTTCCGCAGCCTCTCCTCGGTCTCCCTGCCGAGCGGAAGGACCGCGGCCGGATCGCTGCCGCCGGCCCCGCCTCTCGCCCTGAAGCCGAACGCGCTCGCTCAGCCCTTCCTGCTGTACGTCCTGACCGTGACGCCGTTGCCGAAGGCCCGCACCCCCTCCTGGACGAACTCGGAGACCTGGAAGCCGGAGCCGAACATCGGCATGCCCGTGCCCAGCACCACCGGGTACGTCTTGATGACCAGTTCGTCGATCTCGTCGATCAGCTCGCCGGCGACGGCCGAGCCGCCGCACAGGTAGATGCCGAAGGCACTGTCCTCGGCCTTCAGCGCGCGGATCCTGCCGACCAGGCCGTCCTGGATGATCTCGACGTTCGGGTCGGGCGACTCCGCGAGCGTGCGCGAGGCGACGTACTCGCGCAGATGGGCGTAGGGGCTGGTGATGCCCTCCTTCAGGGCCAGGTCGTAGCTGGCCCGGCCCTGGACGATCGTGTCGAACCGCTTGTTCGGCAGGTCGTCGATCCCGAGGGGCCGGCGGCCGTGGGTCGGCAGCGTCTCGGGATACTCCGACGTCAGGAACGCGAGGAACTCCTCGTCGACGAACGGGACCATGAAGGACGCGTCGCCGTCCGGACCGCCGATGAAGCCGTCGATCGAACAGGCGATGAAGTACGTGAGCTTGCGCAAAGTGGTCTCCTCCGTCTCAACCACTTCAGTTATAGTGCTTCACGCGTAGTGGTTCAAGGGGTTTTGGTCTTCCGGCCGGGGAACCATCTCGTCGGGGAGAACCCGGATGCTCGCCGGACCGTCCTGGAAGGCCTCGTCCGGCGACCGGACGGCCGGCACCCGGTCGCCCTCCCCCGCCCTCCGGATCACCATGCCCATGTCCCGCCCGACTCGTCGGCTCACCATCGCCCGCGTACAGGGCGGTTGAGCCCGGTCGTCGAGCACTGGCGGAAGGCAGGAGGCGCGCCCGGCCGTACACCGTAAAGGGGCGGGCCCCGCACACCGTGGGGAAGTGCGGGACCCGCCGAACCGGAGCCCGCGGCGGTGCGGCCGTACGTCGGTCAGGTCCGTACGGTCCTGCACGGGCTCCGGGGTCTTGCGTCACCGGCCAGGCGCTTCCCGGGTGCCGGGCCTGCCGGAGGGGCGCGGTCAGGTGCTGCGCCGGGTCACGAACTCGGCCAGCGCGAGCAGCCCGCCCGCGGCCTCCGGGTCGGGCACCGCACGGGCCAGTTCCTGCATGGCCCTCGCCATCCGGTCGGCCGCCTGGGCCTGCGCCCAGTCCCGGCCGCCCGCCCGCTCCACGGCCAGTGCGGTGCGCTCCAGGTCCTCCCTGTCCTCGTCGTACGGCGCCGTGTACAGCTCGGCGAGTTCGCCGGCGGCCGGGGTGCCGGAGGTGAGGGCGGCGACCACCGGCAGTGACTTCTTGCGGGCGGCCAGGTCCGCGCCGGCCGGCTTGCCGGTACGGCGCGGATCGCCCCATATGCCGATGACGTCGTCGATGAGCTGGAAGGCGAGGCCCGCCTCGCGGCCGAAGGCGTCCAGGGCCTCGACGTCCTCCTCGGCGGCACCGGAGTACAGCGCGCCGAGAGCACAGGCACATCCCAGTAGGGCGCCCGTCTTGGCCTCGGCCATGGCGAGCGTCTCGTCGAGGGTGACGTCGCCCGGGGCGCGCCGCTCCATCGCCGTGTCCGCGTGCTGGCCCTCGCACAGCTCCATGACGCAGTCGGCGAGCCGGGTGGCCGCCGCCGCGGACGCCGGGTGCGGGTCCGCGGCGAGCAGCCGCAGGGCCAGCGCCTGGAGGGCGTCCCCCGCGAGGATCGCGTCGGCGTCCCCGAACACGGTCCACGCGGTCGGCCGGTGGCGCCGGGTGGCGTCGCGGTCCATCACGTCGTCGTGCAGCAACGTGAAGTTGTGGACCAGTTCCACCGCCGCCGCGGCCCGCACCGCCCCCGCCCTGGCCTCCGCGCCGCCGAGCGCGGCGGCCGAGGTGAGCACGAGCGCGGGGCGGATCGCCTTGCCCGCGTTGTCCGCCGCGGGTGTACCGTCCGCGTGCTCCCAGCCGAAGTGGTACAGCGCGACCCGGCGCATCGAGGCGGGCAGTGACATGATGGCGGACCGCAGTTCGGGGTCGACCGCCACCCGGGACTCCCGCAGCAGCCCCGCGGCCTCGTGCCCCTCGGACCCCGCCGCCCCCCGTCCGTCGGGTGTCGCCCCCGGCTCCTTCTCCCGCTGCGTGCCGGTGGGCTCGCGCCTTTCCAGCGTCCTGGTGGGGCGAAGCGTCTCGGTGACGCCGTGCCGAGCCTCTGTCATGGACTCACCTCCCCCATACGCCCGCCTCCGTACCCCCGGGGTGTACCCGCCAGGAAGGGCGGCAACACGGCGTTCGGGAGACTGGCGTCACTGCCAGCGGCCGATCTCGACGTTCTCCAGGACGCCCAGCGCGTCCGGCACGAGGACCGCGGCCGAGTAGTAGGCCGTGACCAGGTACTTGATGATGGCCTGCTCGTTGATGCCCATGAAGCGCACCGACAGACTCGGCTCGATCTCGTCCGGGAGGCCGGTGGCGCGCAGGCCGATGACGCCCTGGTCCTGCTCGCCGGTACGCATCGCGATGATCGAGGACGTGCGGGCCTCGGTGACCGGGATCTTGTTGCACGGGTAGATCGGCACACCACGCCAGGTCGGGATGCGGTTGCCGGCGATGTCGATCGTCTCGGGGACCAGCCCGCGCTTGTTGAGCTCACGGCCGATGGCGGCGATCGCACGCGGGTGGGCGAGGAGCAGCTTGGTGCCGCGCCGACGGCTGAGCAGCTCGTCCAGGTCGTCCGGGCCGGGTACGCCGTCGTGCGGCTGGATCCGCTGGTCGTACTCGCAGTTGTGCAGCAGGCCGAACTCGCGGTTGTTGACCAGCTCGTGCTCCTGACGCTCCTTCAGCGCCTCGACGGTCAGCCGGAGCTGTTGCTCGGTCTGGTTCATCGGCTGGTTGTAGAGGTCGGCCACGCGTGAGTGGATGCGCAGCACGGTCTGGGCGACGCTCAGCTCGTACTCACGGGGCCGGGCCTCGTAGTCGACGAAGGTGTGCGGGATGTCCGGCTCGCCGCTGTGGCCGGCGGAGAGGTCGATGGCCTTCTCGCCGAGCTTGTTGGTGCGCTGCTGGGGGATCGAGCGCCGCTCCTCGAGGTGCGTGCGCAGGGAGTCCGCGCGCTCCGCGATCTGCTCCACCTGCTGGCGGGGCAGCACCAGCACCGTGCAGGCGGTGACCGTGCGGGCGGTGTACTCCCAGATGGCGTCCCCGTCGAGCAGCGCCTGGTCGCCGAAGTAGGCGCCGTCGGCGAGGACGCCGAGCACCGCGTCGTCGCCGTAGGGGCCGGTGCCGACCTTCTCCACCTTGCCGTGCGCCAGCAGGTAGACCTCGTCGGCCCGGCCGCCGAACGAGGCGATCACCTCACCGGGGCCGAACTCCCGCTGCTCACAGCGCTGCGCGAGTTCCGAGAGCACTTCCTGGTCCTCGTACGACCGCAGGGCCGGCAGCTCGCCCAGCTCGGCGGGGATGACCTCGACGCGGTCGCCGGTCTTCACGAACGTCACCCGGCCGTCGCCGATGGCGAAGGTCATGCGCCGGTTCACCCGGTACGTGCCGCCCTGGACGTCCACCCACGGGAGCGTGCGCAGCAGCCAGCGGGAGCTGATCTCCTGCATCTGCGGAACGGACTTGGTGGTGGTGGCCAGGTTCCGCGCGGCCGCCGTGCCGAGACTCTGCTGCGGCCTGGTCTGCTCGGTGCGGACCTCTTCGCCTACCGACATAAGGAATTGCCCTCCCCGGTCGTGCCGGACGGCTGTGCCCGGCATCGTTGTGCGTGCATCACCCTTCCGCACGGAGCGCGCCGGTGCTATTACCCGAACGAGCGGGAATGGATCACCGCCGACCGGGGCAGATACGGGGTTTGTTCGACGTCTCGTGTCTCACCGTCTCGGCTTCTCGGCGTCTTGTCCCGTCTCCGTTCGAAACGATTGGCCGGGACAAGGTTGTCCGGATCGGATCGCACACGGATCGAACAAGTACTAGGGAGCACTCCGTTTCGGTACAAGCACGGTACGAGGCGGTCGCGACGGGCGGTCGTCGCTGAGCGCGAAGGAGTCGGCCGTGGCCTCACCCATGTCCGCGAGCAGTTTCCTCAAGGCACTGAAGGCAGAGGGCCTCACCGTCGTCCAGGTCGGCGACTGGCGGGACCACAACCGCAACCACAAGGGCCCCTGGGGGCCCGTGCACGGCGTGATGATCCACCACACGGTCACCAAGGGCAGCAAACGGACCGTGGAGATCTGCCGCAAGGGCTACGAGGGCCTGCCGGGGCCACTGTGCCACGGGGTCATCACCAAGGACGGCAAGGTCCACCTGGTCGGGTACGGCCGGGCCAATCACGCCGGGCTCGGCGACGACGAGGTCCTGCGCGCGGTGATCGCGGAGAAGGGCCTGCCCCGGGACAACGAGGCGAACACCGACGGCAACCGCCACTTCTACGGCTTCGAGTGCGAGAACCTGGGTGACGGCGACGATCCCTGGCCGGCGGCGCAACTGGAGGCGATCGAGCGGGCCGCCGCCGCGGTCTGCCGCCACCACGGGTGGAACGAACGATCCGTCATCGGCCACCTCGAATGGCAGCCGGGGAAGGTCGACCCGCGGGGGTTCACTATGGCGTCGATGCGGGAGCGGATCCGCGACCGGCTGAAGTGATCCGTGCGCCGCGCGCGGCGGGCGTGACAATGGCGGAGTGAACGGCACCGACACCGCCTCCGGCCCCGCCTCCCTGCGCCCCCGCCTGCCCTCACCGTTGCAGGAGACCGCCGACGGGCGGTTCGAGCGTCACGGTGTCCGGTTGCTGCTGAAGCGGGACGATCTGATCCATCCCGAGCTGGTCGGCAACAAATGGCGCAAACTCGCGCCGATTCTCGCCACGGTGGACGGCCGTACCGTCGTCACGTTCGGCGGCGCCTACTCCAACCACCTGCGTGCCACAGCCGCCGCCGGCCGATTGCTCGGTCTTTCCACGGTGGGCGTGGTGCGCGGTCAGGAGCTGGCCGGCCGGCCGCTCAACCCCTCCCTGTCCCGGTGTGCGGCCGACGGCATGCGGCTGCACTTCGTCGACCGCTCGACGTACCGCCGCAAGACCGAACCGGAGGTTCTGGCCGCCCTCCTGCGCTCGGTGGACGCCGAGGACGCGGTCGTCGTCCCCGAGGGCGGCAGCAACGCGGAGGCCGTGCGCGGCTGCCGGGCCCTCGGCACGGAACTGGGCGAACACGCCGACGTGGTCGCGCTCGCCTGCGGCACCGGCGGCACGCTCGCCGGTCTGGCCGCCGGCCTCCCCCCGGGCCGCCGGGTGCTCGGGATACCGGTGCTCAAGGGCGGCTTCCTGGCCGACGACATACGACGGCTCCAGGACCTCGCGTTCGGCGGGCCCCGCGGCTCCTGGGACCTCGACGACCGCTTCCACGGCGGCGGCTACGCCCGCACCACTCCCGAGCTCGACTCCTTCGCCGAGGACTTCGAGCGCCGCCACGACCTCCCCCTGGAGCGCGTCTACGTCGCCAAGATGCTCCACGCCCTGCTCGTCCTCACCCAGGAGGGCGCCTTCCCCCGTGGGACGACCCTGACGGCGGTCGTCACCGGCCGCCCCTTTCCCTGAGCGGCCCCCGTCGGACGGACGTCACGGCGCCCGCCGCGCCCGGCCTCGCGAGCACCGGGATCCGGAGGTCTCCGCGGCCGCCCCGGCGCCTGCCCCGGCCTGCCCGGCGCATCCCGCGCCGTGCGGGTCCGGCGGTCCGGACCCCCGCCCACGCTGCCCGGCCCGCGACGTGTCCGGGCGGGGCAGGGCCGGCCTCTGGGCCGCCCACCCGGGCGCGGCCCGGAGAGCCGGGGATCCCCTCCCGTGTCCGGCGGCGCACGCCCGCGTGGCGTCCCGTCACGCGGGCCGCGTCGGGCCGCCCGCCCCGTCGGCCGCACGACGCACCGCCGGTCGGCCGGCGGGCGGGCCCCTACGCCGCCTCCCGGTACGCCGCCGCCTCCTCCAGGTCCAGCCGCCGCAGCAGGGTACGCAGCATCTCGTCGTCGATGTAGCGGCCGTCCCGCAGCCGGACGAAGACCTCCCGCTCGGCGCTGATCATCTCCCGGGACAGCCGTCGGTAGGTGTCGTCGACGGTCTCGCCGGTGACGGGGTTGGCCTGCCCGAGCCGCTCCCAGACGGCGTTGCGGCGACGCTCCAGGACCGTTCGGAGGCGGTCGGCCAGCGGGGCCGGCAGGGCGTTGCGCTCGTCGGCGAGGAGCTCGTCCAGGCGCTGCTCGGCCGCGCGGGAGGCCTGCGCCTGGGCGTTGGCCTCCGCCAGGGTCTCCGCCTGTACGTCGTGCGCGGGGAACTTCAGCAGGCGGATCAGCGGCGGCAGGGTGACGCCCTGGACGACGAGCGTGCCGATGACCGTGGTGAAGGTGAGGAACAGGATGAGGTTGCGCTCGGGAAACGGCTCGCCGCCGTGCACGGTGAGCGGGATGGAGAAGGCGATCGCCAACGAGACCACGCCCCGCATCCCGGCCCAGCCGATCACGAACGGCCCCCTCCAGGAGAGGTCCCCTTCACGCGCGCGGACACGTGCCGACAGCCGCGGCAGGAAGGTCGCCGGATACACCCACACGAATCTCGCCACGGCGACCACCACGAAGACGGCGACCGCGTACCAGGCGGCGTCGGCACCCTCGTACTCCCCGAGCCCGTCCAGGACGACGGGCAGCTGGAGTCCGATCAGGGCGAACACGGCGGACTCCAGGACGAACGCGACCATCTTCCACACCGCGTCCTCCTGGAGACGGGTGGCGAAATCGACCTCCCACGCGCGGTGGCCCAGATAGAGCGCGACCACCACCACCGCGAGCACCCCGGAGGCGTGCACCTGCTCGGCGACCGCGTAGGCGACGAACGGGATCAGCAGGGAGAGCGTGTTCTGCAGCAACGCCTCCTTCAGGTGCGTGCGCAGCCAGTGGAGCGGCACCATCAGCACCAGCCCGACACCGACCCCGCCGACGGCCGCGATCAGGAACTCCGCGATCCCGCCGGCCCACGTGGCACCCTCACCGACCGCCGCGGCGAGCGCCACCCGGAAAGCGGTGATCGCGGTGGCGTCGTTCACCAGGGACTCCCCCTGGAGGATCGTGGTGATCCGGGAGGGCAGCCCCACGCGCCGCGCGACCGCCGTGGCCGCGACGGCGTCCGGCGGTGCCACCACCGCGCCGAGCACCAGGGCCGCGGTCAGCGGCAGGCCGGGCACGATCAGATACGCGGCGCAGCCGACCACGAAGGTGGCGAAGAGCACGTAGCCCACGGACAGCAGCGCCACGGGCCGGATCTGAGCCCTCAGGCCGAGGTAGGAGCTGTCGGTGGCCGCCGTGTGGAGCAGCGGGGGCAGCAGCAGCGGCAGGACGATGTGCGGGTCGAGGGTGTAGTCGGGCACTCCGGGGACGTAGCTCACCGCCAGGCCCGCCGCGACCAGCAGCAGCGGCGGCGGCACCGGCACGCGCCGCCCCGCCGCGGCGACCGCGGCGCTGCCCGCCACCAGCAACAGCAGCGGCATCACGTCCATCGTCCTCGCCCGCCCTCTTTCCGCGCGGCTCTCCGCACACCCGACGTAACCTGGCAATCATGAAACAGTGCACGCACGCCGACGCGCTGCCGCACCCGGAACCGCAGCCGCGGAGCGAGACCTGCCCGGAGTGTGTGGCCGAGGGCACGGATCCGGTGCAGCTGAGGCTGTGCCTCGTCTGCGGTCACGTCGGCTGCTGCGACTCCTCGCCGAGGCAGCACGCGACGGCGCATCACAAGGACACCGGCCACCCGGTGATGCGCACCTTCGAGCCCGGTGAGAACTGGCGCTGGTGCTTCGTCGACCACGTCCTCGTGTGACCTCTCCGCAGGACGGTTCGACCGTCTGACGCCTGGGTACGTCAACCCGGCGCGCGCTCTTCCGATTTGGGCCCGCCGAACCCCTAGCCACTGTGCGTGTTCATGTGTTTACTATGAGTGACAGCAAGGGGTTGGGGTCTCGGGGACAGGAAAGTTCGGAGCGCGATAACGTCACCGCTGAACCACGTATCGCGTTACCCCGAGGGGCGACCTCGGCCCTGTAACGCTTGTACCACCTTGGAGGTGAGGGTGTCCCAGATCGCAGGCGAGCCCGCGACCCAGGACTTCGTCGAAGTCCGGCTGCCGGCCGCGGGTGCCTACCTGTCGGTGCTGCGTACGGCGACGGCCGGCCTCGCAGCCCGTTTGGACTTCACCCTCGACGAGATCGAGGACCTGCGCATCGCAGTCGACGAGGCCTGCGCGATCCTGCTTCAGCAGGCCGTGCCCGGCTCGGTGCTCAGTTGCGTCTTCCGCCTCGTCGACGACTCACTCGAGGTCACCGTCTCGGCGCCGACCACGGACGGCCACGCCCCCTCGCGGGACACCTTCGCCTGGACCGTGCTGTCCGCTCTCGCCGGCAAGGTCTCCTCCGCCGTGGACGAGGACAAAACCGTTTCGATCAGCCTCTACAAACAGCGCGGCGCGGGACCCGGGCCGACGTGAGGAACGGGGACGGGCCGGTGCGGGACGAAGAGCGCGGCACAGGGGAGCTGCCGGCCGAGGGCACACGTTCTGAGAACGAGGCCCGACGCATGGCGGACGGCATCGACGGCATTCCCGAGCAGGCCCGGCCACATCCGGAGGACGAGACCTCGCCCGGGGCCGTCGCCCCGGGCGAGGTGCCGCGGACGGGGGACACCCCCGTCCGGCCCGTCCGAGCGGAGGCGCGGGCTCGGGAAAGGGCAACGGGCGGGACGATGAGCGAGCACGAGCGACACTCCGAGGACGGCGCGCCGGGCGCACGAGGCGCGCAGGGCACGCGGCACGACCCGACGGACCGCAGCGGGGCGCGCCTCCTGTTCACCGAACTGCGCACCCTGACGAAGGACAGCCCCGAGTACGCGGAACTGCGCAACCGGCTGGTCCGCATGCACCTGCCGCTCGTCGAGCACCTCGCGCGCCGCTTCCGCAACCGCGGTGAGCCCCTGGACGACCTCACCCAGGTCGCCACCATCGGACTGATCAAGTCGGTCGACCGCTTCGACCCCGACCGCGGTGTGGAGTTCTCCACGTACGCGACGCCGACGGTCGTCGGCGAGATCAAGCGGCACTTCCGGGACAAGGGCTGGGCGGTGCGCGTCCCGCGCCGGCTGCAGGAGCTGCGGCTGTCCCTGACCACGGCCACGGCGGAGCTCTCGCAGCTGCACGGCCGCTCCCCCACCGTCCACGAACTCGCCGAGAAGCTGGCGATCTCGGAGGAGGAGGTCCTGGAAGGCCTGGAATCGGCCAACGCCTACTCCACGCTGTCCCTGGACGTCCCGGACACCGACGACGAGTCCCCGGCGGTCGCGGACACGCTGGGCGCCGAGGACGAGGCCCTGGAGGGTGTCGAGTACCGGGAGTCACTCAAGCCGCTGCTGGAGGACCTGCCTCCGCGGGAGAAACGGATCCTGCTGCTGCGCTTCTTCGGCAACATGACCCAGTCGCAGATCGCGCAGGAGGTCGGCATCTCGCAGATGCACGTGTCGCGGCTGCTGGCGCGCACGCTGGCACAGCTGCGGGAGAAACTCCTGGTCGAGGAGTAGCCGCAGGCGCCCGGTCACCGCCGGGCTGTCGTCGGGCCCGGTCGCCACCGGACAGCGGTTACTTCTCGGCGCTCCTGGGTCCCCGTATGCCAAGGGCCTGGGTGGTCGCGGGGTTCACGAGCAGCACCAGCGCCGTGACGGCCACGACGCCGAGCACGATGCCCGCCGGGATGGCCACGCTGTCGGCCTGCAGCAGGTTGTAGGCCACCGGCAGTGCCATGATCTGTGTGACGACGGCGGGCCCACGGCTCCAGCCCCGCCGGCCGATCAGCCCACGGGCGGCGAGCAGCGGCAGCAGGGCGAGGACGATCAGGGTGACGCCGCCGGTGATGGCCGAGGTCCGGTCGTCGGGGTGGCCGGTAAGACCTCCCACCAGCATCCAGGCGCCCCCTGCGACGAGTGCCAGCCCCTCCAGTGCGGCGAGCGAGGCCGCGGCGGTCAGCCGGCCGGGACGGGGGCCCGCCTCTTCGGCGGCTTCGGGGGTGGGTTTCTGCTCACTGCTCACCCCTGAAGGGTAGCCCTCGGCACGCCGGCGCCCGTGGGCGCGTCCGGCGCAACGCGCACAATCCGGCGTATCACGCGCACCCCGCGCCCGCGGCGTTCTCACCTCGGACTGGGCCGGGTACCCCCCAGTAGGTACCCTGCAGACCATGCGTGCACTTCTCGTGGTCAATCCGGCGGCAACCACCACGAGTGCGCGTACGCGCGACGTGCTGATCCACGCCCTCGCGAGCGAGATGAAGCTCGAGGCGGTCACCACCGAGTACCGCGGCCACGCGCGCGACCTCGGCCGGCAGGCGGCACAGAGCGAGGACATCGACCTGGTGGTGGCGCTCGGCGGCGACGGCACGGTGAACGAGGTCGTCAACGGTCTGCTGCACGCCGGCCCCGACCCGGAGCACCTGCCCGGTCTCGCGGTGGTCCCCGGCGGTTCCACCAACGTCTTCGCCCGCGCGCTGGGTCTGCCCAACCACGCGGTGGAGGCGACCGGCGCCCTGCTGGACGCACTGCGCCAGGGCAGCGAGCGGACCGTCGGACTGGGCCTGGCCTCGGGCGCGCCCGGCTCGGAGGACGCGGCGGCCCCGGCCCGCTGGTTCACCTTCAACGCCGGGCTGGGCTTCGACGCCGGCGTGGTAGGCCGGGTCGAGCAGCACCGCGAGCGCGGCAAGAAGTCGACACACGCCCTCTACGTCCGCCAGGTGATGCGCGCGCTCATCGGCGAGCCGCACCGCCGCAGCGGAACGATCACCCTGGAGCGGGCCGGCGAGGATCCGGTCACCGATCTGGTGCTGTCCATAGTTTCGAACACGTGCCCCTGGACGTTCCTCGGCAATCGCCCGATCTACGCCTCGCCCAAGGCCTCGTTCGACACCGGGCTCGACGTCTTCGGCCTCAGCCGCCTGTCGACGGCGGCGGTTGCCCGGTATGGCACCCAGTTGCTCACTTCGTCCCCCGAGCGCGGCCCCCGGGGCCGGCACGCCGTCTCCCTGCACGACATGACCGAGTTCACCTTGCATTCGAAGGTGCCACTCCCCCTCCAGATGGACGGTGACCACCTGGGGCTGCGCACAAGCGTGACGTTCACAGGCGTTCGCCGTGCACTGCGTGTGATTGTGTGAGCAGAAGGGGCGAAAGTCCTTTCACTCGAACGTTTAGACCAGGATCCACCCCATGGAAGTACGGCTGTGACCTAGTCGACACCGCAGAATCTAAAAAAACTTTCCGGAAGGGGTTGTATCCGCCGCCGAGGTTTGCGAGTCTCTTCTTGGCGATCGGGACGGCCCGCAACATCGGCCTCCACAGATCACCGGAACCCCTCTTCAAACCACAGGACCACGCCCGGGCAACCTGGCGATGGGCCCTTCCCTTGTTGAGGGATTCGTGAAAGCGTTCACATTCACAAGCATCCCTGCATGTAATACCAAGGAGAGGTAGCAGCCATGGACTGGCGTCACCGCGCCGTTTGCCGCGAGGAAGACCCCGAGCTCTTCTTCCCCATCGGCAACACCGGTCCCGCGCTGCTGCAGATCGAGGAAGCCAAGGCCGTCTGCCGTCGCTGCCCCGTCATGGAGCAGTGCCTGCAGTGGGCGCTCGAGTCCGGCCAGGACTCCGGCGTCTGGGGTGGTCTCAGCGAGGACGAGCGCCGCGCAATGAAGCGCCGTGCCGCCCGTAACCGGGCTCGTCAGGCCTCCGCCTGACCCCACCCCTGCTGACAGCCTGAGCTTGGTGGCGCGTGTGCCTGACGGCATTACTCCGTAGACAGCGAGTACGCAACCCCCCGCTCCCGAGCCGCAGCGCGCAGTACCCCGATGCGATCGCACGAGCACTGGCCTCGGACCTTCACCGGTCCGGGGCTTTTTGCTGTCCGGCCCGTCGGCTGCTTCTCCGCGGGCCGGCCGCTCCCCCGCCGGCGCCGGCTACTTCTCCGTGGTCACCGGGATGTCCAGGATCACCCGGGTGCCGCGCTCCGGCGCCGGGACCATGTCGAAGGCTCCGCCCAGCTCGCCCTCCACCAAGGTGCGGACGATCTGCAGGCCGAGGTTGCCGGAGCGGTGCGGGTCGAAGTCCGCGGGCAGCCCGACGCCGTCGTCCTGGACGGTGACCAGGAGCCGGGCCTCCTTCGTCGTACCGCCACGGACCGCGGAGACCTCGACCGTGCCGGTGTCGCCCTCGCGGAAGCCGTGCTCCAGGGCGTTCTGCAGAACTTCGGTCAGCACCATCGACAGAGGGGTCGCGACCTCGGCGTCCAGGATGCCGAAGCGGCCGGTGCGCCGGCCGGTGACCTTGCCCGGCGAGATCTCCGCCACCATCGCCAGCACGCGGTCGGCGATCTCGTCGAACTCCACGCGCTCGTCCAGGGTCTGGGACAGGGTCTCGTGCACGATGGCGATCGACCCGACCCGACGGACGGCCTCCTCGAGCGCCTCGCGTCCCCGGTCGGACTCGATGCGCCGGGCCTGGAGACGCAGCAGGGCCGCCACCGTCTGGAGGTTGTTCTTCACCCGGTGGTGGATCTCCCGGATGGTGGCGTCCTTGGTGATCAACTCGCGTTCACGGCGACGCAGTTCCGTGACGTCGCGCAGGAGGACCAGCGAACCGATGCGCGTCCCCTTCGGCTTGAGGGGGATGGCGCGGAACTGGATCACCCCGTCGTGCGCCTCGATCTCGAACTCGCGCGGCGCCCAGCCGCTGGCCACCTTGGCGAGCGCCTCGTCCACCGGGCCGCGGGACGGCGCGAGTTCGGCGGTGGTCCGGCCGAGGTGATGGCCGACCAGGTCGGCGGCGAGGCCCATGCGGTGGTAGGCCGACAGCGCGTTCGGGGAGGCGTACTGGACGATGCCGTCCGCGTCGAGCCGGATCAGGCCGTCGCCGACGCGGGGCGAGGCGTCCATGTCGAGCTGCTGGTTCTCGAACGGGAAGGAGCCGGCCGCGATCATCTGCGCGAGGTCCGAGGCGCTCTGCAGATACGTGAGCTCCAGGCGGCTCGGGGTGCGCACGGTGAGCAGGTTGGTGTTGCGGGCGATGACACCCAGAACGCGCCCCTGCCGTCGTACGGGGATGGACTCGACGCGGACCGGGACCTCCTCGCGCCACTCCGGGTCGCCCTCGCGCACGATCCGGCCCTCGTCCAGGGCGGCGTCGAGCATGGGACGGCGGCCGCGCGGAACGAGGTGGCCGACCATGTCGTCCTGGTACGAGGTGGGTCCGGTGTTGGGCCGCATCTGGGCGACCGAGACGTAACGCGTGCCGTCGCGGGTGGGGACCCACAGGACCAGGTCGGCGAAGGAGAGGTCGGAGAGGAGCTGCCACTCCGAGACCAGCAGGTGGAGCCACTCGAGGTCGGAGACGTCGAGTGCGGTGTGCTGGCGTACGAGTTCGTTCATGGAGGGCACGTGGCTGAGCGTACCTGGCGGTACGGACAGCGCTGGAAACCAACCGGATCCCACCGTCGTCGGCGCCGGATCCGCCCCGGAACACCCGCGGGCCGCGGCGCCTGAGAGGGACCCTCAGCCCTCCCGGCACCGCAGCCCGGAGCAACAACGGCCGTGGGGTGTGCGGTCCCGGTCGGCCGAAGGATGAGGAGCCGGGGCAGTCAGGGCAGAGAGCTCCGGTTCCTCGGTCCGCCCTCCTGTGCGGGGAAGGCGGAAGCCCGACGATCACGTCGTACGAATGTCACGGCAAGTGTCTCAGTGGCCATTGTGGACTAGACCACTCATCGTGTCCATGTGGCGGACGAGGGTTTGTCATACCCGTGTCCGTCGGCTGCCCGGACGCCCGAGCAGTCGGCCAAAGCCTAACCCTGTTGGCTCACACACGGGGCCAGACGGCCATGGCAATTTCCGCGAGCGCCGCCAGCTCCGCCCGGCTCGCACCGTCGCGCGCCTGCTGGGACATGCCCTGGATCATGGCGCCGGTGTGCCGGGCGAGGGCGGCCGCGTCAGTGCCGGGCGGCAGCACCCCCGCGGCGACGTCGGCGCCGATCCTGTCCTCGATCCCGGCGATGTTGGCGTTGCGCCGCGCCCGCAGGGATTCCTCGACCTCGGAGGTCGAACAGTTGACGGCGGCGTGGATGACGAGGCACCCGTGCGGCCGGCCGGGGGCCGTGTACTCGACGGCGGCCTCGCGCAGCATCCGCTCCACCCCCGCGCGGGCGGTCGGCTCCTCGGCCAGGGCGCGGGCGCCGAAGGAGCCGTACCGCACGCCGTACTCCTGGACGACCTCCTCGAAGAGCGAACGCTTGTCCCCGAAGGCGGCGTACAGACTCGGGGCGCCGATGTCCATGGCCCGGGTGAGGTCGGAGACCGACGTGGCCTCGTATCCGTGCTCCCAGAAGGCCATGAGCGCCTTCTCCAGGGCCGTCGCGCGGTCGAAGGAGCGGGGGCGGCCACGGGTCCTCGCCGCGGCACCGCCGGCCGGGGCCCCCGCCTGTCCGGTCTTCTCACTGCTCACCATGGAGTGCATTTTATAGCGGGCACTAGAGAAATGCCGCCGGGCTGTTGTACGGTCTTTTCTGTAGCGACCACTAGTCAAATGCGGAGGGGGCGCCGGCATGGGCGTGCAGCAGGGGGTTCTCACGGGCAGGACGGCTCTCGTCACGGGGGCGAGCAGGGGCATCGGGCGAGGGATCGCGGAGCGGCTGGGGCGGGACGGCGCACGCGTCGCGGTGCACTACGGCAGGAATGAGGCGGCGGCGAAGGAGGCGGTCGCAGCGATCGAGGCGGCAGGCGGCTCGGCGTTCGCGATCGCGGCCGACCTGAGCGCTCCGGGGGCCGCTGAGGCGCTGTGGGAGGAGTTCGACCGGCACGCCGACGGGGTGGACGTCCTGGTGAACAACGCCGGCATCGGCACCACCCGGCCCATCGGAGAGATAAGGGAGGAGGAGTACGACGCGGTCTTCGCGGTCAATGTGAAGGCGCCGTTCTTCATCCTCAAGCACGGCATGGGCCGGCTGCGCGACGGCGGCCGGGTCATCAACATCTCGTCGGGGCTGGCCCGCACCGCGGCGATGCCGGACAACATGGCGTACTCGATGACGAAGGGCGCGCTGGACGTGTTCTCGCGTGACCTCTCCAAGGTCCTGGGCACCCGCGGCATCACGGTGAACTCGGTGGCGCCCGGCATCATCGACACGGACAACACAGCAGAGCTGCTGCACGGGACCGCCGACGGCTGGGAGCGGGCGGCGGCGCTCTCCGCGCTGGGCGGAGTGGGGGCGCCGGCCGAGGTGGCCGACGTGGTCGCGTTCCTCGCCTCGCACGGGGGCCGGTGGGTCACGGGAAGCTGGGTGGACGCGACGGGAGGGTCGCTGACGTGACACCGGGATGACACCCGCCGGGCACGGCCACCCGCCCGACCGGTTCAACGCGCCCACGGGGCCCGGCTCTGTTAGATTGGTCTAAACCACATAGCGTCAACCAGTCCAACCACACGGCCAGTCCCGGGCCCCGGGTGAGCCCTCTCTTCGAAACGGCAGGCAAGCGTGGAAGTTGTCATCGTTCCGGACGCCAAGGCGGGCGGCGAGCTCATAGCCGAGGCCATGGCGCAGCTGCTCAGGCGCAAGCCCGACGCCCTGCTCGGGGTGGCCACCGGCTCGACTCCGCTGCCCGTGTACGAGGCGTTGGCGGCCAAGGTGCGCTCGGGTGCCGTGGAGACGGCGCGGGCGCGGATCGCCCAGCTCGACGAGTACGTGGGGCTCCCCGCGGAGCACCCCGAGTCGTACCGTTCGGTACTGCGGCGCGAGGTGCTCGAGCCGCTGGGGATCGGCATGGACGCGTTCATGGGCCCCGACGGCACCGCCGAGGACGTGCAGGGGGCGTGCGAGGCGTACGACAGGGCGCTGGGCGAGGCCGGCGGGGTCGACCTCCAGTTGCTGGGGATCGGGACCGACGGGCACATCGGGTTCAACGAGCCGTGCTCCTCGCTCGCCTCGCGAACCCGGATCAAGACGCTCACCGAGCAGACCCGCGTCGACAACGCGCGCTTCTTCGACGGCGACATCGAGCAGGTGCCGCACCACGTGATGACGCAGGGCATCGGGACCATCCTGGAGGCCCGGCACGTGGTGCTGCTCGCCACCGGCGAGGGCAAGGCGGACGCGGTCGCCGCGAGCGTCGAAGGTCCGGTCGCGGCCGTGTGCCCGGCCTCCGCGCTGCAACTCCACCCGCACGCCACGGTCGTCGTCGACACGGCCGCGGCCTCCAAGCTGAAGCTCGCCGACTACTTCCGGCACACCTACGCCCACAAGCCCGACTGGCAGGGCATCTGAGCCTGCTCCGGCCGAAAAGGCCGCGCGGCCCGCGTGCAGGAAGGGCGCCGATCCCCCGCCATCGCGGGGGCGCCCTTCGTCGTACCGACGGGTGAGCCCGCGCGCACGAAGAAGTCCCGCTCCACGCCTCTTGGGCACCCCCGGGCCCGGCTCCGCACCTCACGGGGTGCGGCCTTCCGCGTCCCAGGCCTTCCGCGTCCCACCGCCCCCGGACCGGCCCGCCCGGCGCCCCGGGCGGCGCGGCCGGACCCCGCCCGCACCGGCCGAGGCGCCGGCTCCCGTCGAGGGACCCGGCGCCTGCGTCGTACCGGCGGGCGTACCCGCTACACCCCCGCGATGACCTCCGCCGCCGCCCGGCCGCAGACGCGGGCCGCGCCGTGGGTGGCCAGGTGGAGGGCGCCGCGGGGCTCGGCGCCGGGGACGCCCATCTCGACCACGATCGTGTCGGGGCGAGCCGCCAGCAGGATGTCGAGGGCCGCCGCCATCCAGGGGTGGCGGTGCTCGTCGCGGACCACGGCCACGACGCGGCGCGGGCCGGCCGCGGCCAGCACCTCCCTCCCGGCGTCCGGTCCGGTGAAGCTGCCGGTCTCCGTGCCGGGGAGCATGCGGAGGAGCTCGGCGGCGACGCCCCAGGGGGTCTCGTCGCCGACCGCGATGTTCGCGACGGGCGTGAGGGCGGCGACGTACGGCGGGTCGGTGAGGGGGGTGAAGCCCTCGGCGCCGGTGACCCGCACGGCGCGCCGGGCGGCACGCAGGCCCACGTCCCCGTCCCCCTGCCCGCCGGCGGCCTCCGCACCCGGGGCGTCCGTCCGGTGCGCGGTGGTCCAGCGGGCCAGGGCGCGGACGCGTTCCGCCGCGTCGGCCAGGCGCTCCTCGGGCAGCTCGCCCGAGCGGACGGCCGCGACCAGCGCGTCGCACAGCCGCCGTACGGTGTCCTCGTCGGACAGGCCGCCGCCCACGCAGATGGCGTCGGCGCCGGCCGCGACCGCCAGGACGCTGCCGCGTTCGATGCCGTAGGTGCCCGCGATGGCCCGCATCTCCATGCCGTCGGTGACGATCAGGCCGTCGAAGCCCAGTTCGCCGCGGAGCAGGTCGGTCAGGATGCGGTGGGACAACGTTGCCGGTCGGTCCGGGTCCAGGGCCGGAACCAGGATGTGGGCGCTCATCACCGCGCGGCTGCCGGCGGCGATGGCCGCGCGGAACGGGACCAGGTCACGCTCGGCCAGCACCGCGGCGTCCACGTCGATGCGCGGCATGGCGTGGTGGGAGTCGACGGCCGTGTCCCCGTGGCCCGGGAAGTGCTTGGTGCAGGCGGCCACGCCCGCCGACTGCATGCCGGTGACGTAGGCGGCGGTGTGCCGGGCGACCAGGTCGGTGGCGGCGCCGAAGGAGCGCACGCCGATGACCGGGTTGTCCGGGTTGGAGTTGACGTCGGCGGACGGGGCCCAGTTGAGGTTGACGCCGCAGGCCGCGAGCCGGCGGCCCAGTTCCGCGGCCACCTCCCGGGTGAGCCCGACGTCGTCCACCGCGCCGAGGGCGAGGTTGCCGGGGAAGGAGGAGCCGGTGCGCACCTCCAGCCGGGTGACGTCGCCGCTCTCCTCGTCGATGGCGACGAGGACGTCCTCGCGTTCGGCGCGCAGCTGCGCGGTCAGCGCGGCCAGCTGCTCGGCCGAGGCGATGTTGCGTCCGAACAGGCCGACGGAGGCCAGGCCCTCGCCGAGGCGGCGCAGCAGCCAGTCGGGGGCGGTGGTGCCGGTGAATCCGGGTTGGAGGACGGTGAGCGCGTCGCGCGTGAGGGTGTCGGTTGCCCTGGCGATGGTCGTCATCGGTCGCGTTATCCCTTCACTGCGCCGGCGGTCAGGCCGCTGACGGCCTTGCGCTGCAGGAAGACGAAGAGGATCAGGATCGGGATGGCGAAGAGCGAGGAGGCGGCCATGGTCGCGCCCCAGTTGTCGCCGAAGACGGTCTGGAAGCTGGTCAGCCACAGCGGCAGGGTCTGGGACTCGGCCTCCTTGTTGACGACCAGGATGAGGGGCAGTTCGTTCCAGGCGGTGATGAAGCCGAACATCGAGGTGGACATCAGCCCCGGGGCGAGCAGCGGCAGGATGACCCGGCGGAACGCCTGGCCGCGGGTGCAGCCGTCGACCAGCGCGGACTCCTCCAGTTCCCTCGGCACGGCGGCGACGAAGCCGCGCAGCGTCAGGATGGTGAAGGGCAGGATCATCATCATGTAGAAGAGGGTGAGCGGCACCAGGCTGTTCAGCATCGACGCGTCGCGCACGATCATGTAGATCGCGATGACCATGACTTCCCAGGGCGCCATCTGGGCGAGCATGAAGCCGACGATGAAGCCCCGCCGCCCCCGGAACCGCATCCGTGCCAGGGCGAACGCCCCGGCCAGCGCGATGACCATCGAGAAGACGACCGCGCAGACGGTGACGATGAACGAGTTGCCGACGTACGTCCAGAAGTGGTCGGCGTTGACCGCGGTCCTGAAGTGCTCGAAGGTGACGTCGGTCGGGAACCAGACCGGGTCCTCCGAGATGATGTCACCGGTCGGCTTGAAGGCCGTGGCGAACATCCAGTAGACGGGGAAGACGAGGCCGATGAACAGGACGACGGCCGTGACGTTGGGCCACAGGCGGCCGAAGAGCGAGCGCTTCACAGCTCGTCCTCCTCTTGCTTGAGCACGATCCTGAGGTAGTAGGCGGTCAGGCCGAGCAGGATCAGGATGGTCAGGACGGCGATCGCCGCGCCCATGCCGTAGTGCTGGTTGCCGACGCCCTCGATGTAGGCGTAGACGGGCAGGATCTCGGTGAGACGGTCCGGGCCGCCGCCGTTGAACGTGTAGACCTGGACGAACGCCTTGAAGATCCAGATGATCTCCAGGAAGGTCGTGGCGTAGAGGAACGGCCGCAGGACCGGCAGGGTGACCGTGGTGAAGCTGCGCCAGGCGCCGGCTCCGTCGAGGGAGGCGGCCTCGTACAGCTCGGCGGAGATGGTGGTGGTCGCCGCGTACAGGTTGATCGCGACGAACGGGACGGACATCCAGACGATGAGCACGGTGACGACGAAGAAGGTCGACATCTGGCTGCCGGTCCAGCTGTAGTCGGCCATGGAGTGCCAGCCGAGCTTGTCCAGGACCCAGTTGACGACGCCGAAGCGCTGGGCGAAGAGCCACTGGTAGACGGTGGTCGCGGCGACCACCGGCATGGCCCACGCCAGCACCAGGCCGATCAGCAGCACGAGCCGCATCACCCTGCCGAGGCGGGCGAGCAGCAGACCGATCAGGGCACCCACCAGCATGGTGAGGGCGACGTTGACCGCGGTGAAGAGGATCGAGCGGACGGTGACCCGCCAGAAGTCCTCGCTGGTGAGGACCTCCTTGTAGTTGTCGAGGCCGTTCCACTCGGTGACGTGCTGGATCAGCTGCGTCATGTTGAGGTTCTGGAAGGACAGCAGGGCGTCCTTCAGCAGCGGCCAGCCGAGCAGCAGCACGGTGGCCGCGCAGGCGGGCAGCAGCAACAGGTACGGGGTGAGCGCGCCGGCGCGCGACGCGGCTCTCTGTTTCGGCCCGCCGGCCTCCCCGCCGTCCGCCTTGCGGACGTCCGCCGGGCCTGAGGGCGGCCGTTCGGTCTGCACGGTCATGCTCGCGGTCTCTCTCTTCTCGACCTGTTCACCTCGACGCCGGGGGGGGGGCCGCCGTGTGCCGGCCCCCCCCCCGGCTCACCCGGTGCTACTGCTGCTGCGCCAGGCGCTCGTTGAACTCGCCCTCGACCTGCTCGGCGGCCTCGGCCGGCGACTTGCCCTTCAGCACGGCCGTCAGATACGTCTTGATCGGGTTGGGGTCGTTCTCGACCGCGGCCCACTCCGGGATCAGCGGCGTGGTGTCACCGAACTTCGTGGCCGGCGCGGCGGCCTCGGCGGCGGCGTTGCCCTGCAGGTTGGTCTGCAGCGACTCCTTGTTGGGGATGACGCCGTTGGCCTTGGCCAGCGCACCCTCGTACTTGTCGGACAGCGCGAGCTTCAGGAACTCCTTGGCCAGTTCCTGCTTCTTGCTGCCCGCGGCGACGGCCAGGTTGGAGCCGCCGAGGAAGACGCCCTCGGGCTTGTCGGCCGTGGCGCCCGGGATGGTGAAGTAGCCGAGGTCCTTCTCGATCGCCGGGTTGGTGGTGATCGCCGTGGCGCCCTCCCAGCCCATGCCGATGAAGGCGCCGGTCTTGCCCTTGGCGAAGATCTCGCCCTGCTGCGGGGTGGCCTCGTCCTTGTCCTTGGGCGCCTTGGACAGGGCCTGGAACTTCTTGTAGGTCTCGGTGGCGGCGGCGATCTTCGGGTCGCCGAGGTTGGAGACGTACTTGTCGCCGTCCTTCTTGACCAGCTCGCCGCCCTCGCCGATGACCAGGCCCACGAAGTGGTACCAGTTCTGGCCGGGCAGGTAGATCGGCTCGGCGTCGGTCTTCTCGCCGATCGTCTTGAGGGCGTTGTAGAACTCGTCGCGGGTCTTGGGCGTGCCCTTGATGCCCGCGTCCGCCCAGATCTTCTTGTTGTAGACGACCACGCGGTTGACCACGAACCACGGGGCCGCGTACTGCTTGCCGTCGAAGACGGCGGACTTGTTGAGGGACTCGGACCAGTCGGTGCCGATCTCGCTCTTGAGGTCGCTCAGGTCCGCCAGTCCGCCGGTCTTGGCGTAGGCGGGGGTCTGGGTGTTGCCGATCTCGAAGACGTCGGGCGGGTTCTCCTCGGAGAGAGCGGTGGTCAGCTTCTGCTGGATGCCGTTCCACTTCTGGATCTCGAACTTGACCTTGGCCTTGGTCTTCGCCTCGAACTCCTTGGCGAGGTCCGCCTGCCAGCCGTCGGGCGAGGAACCGTCCATCACCCACACGTTGAGCGTCTCGCCGGCGTAACCGTCCGCCCCGGTCTCCTTGCCGTCGTCGCCCCCGCACGCCGCGATCGAGACCATCATGCCCGCGATACCGATCGCGGCTGTCAGCTTGCGCTTCACGCCAACCCTCCTCAGGGATGCCACACAACCCCCCTGCCTCCCCGCGGTTGCTCGTCGACGCGGACCGCCCATGGGGCCGGGACCTGGACCAATGGTGTAGACCAGTACGGGGAGCTTGGCCCAGACCAATAGGGCTGTCAAGGGTGTTCAACCACGGCCCCCTCGTCCGTGATGCGACCGAGATATGCAGGGACCTTTCATTGCGCAACGGGCAGATCGGGCGGACCGGGACCGGGCGTACCACCGCCCGCCCAATGACGTGCCGGTACGGGCCCGAACGCGCGTACCAGTGGCTCCGGGTGACGCTATGGACTAGACCAGCAGGGGCCGCGCGGGTATACAGAAGGGATCACGGAGCGTGCGGGACCACACCGGCACGAAGCCGTGCCACGATGTGAGCCGTGGCCGACAGGGATATCGGTCGCTTCGGCACCCGGAGCCGGGAAGGCAGAGCATGAGCACCGACGTCAGCAGTGCGGAGAACGAGGGTGGGGCGACCGTCCGTACCGCGCGCGTGCCCAAGTACTACCGTCTGAAGAAGCATCTGCTCGACATGACCCGGACGCAGACTCCGGGCACGCCGGTCCCGCCCGAGCGCACGCTGGCCGCGGAGTTCGACACCTCGCGCACGACCGTGCGCCAGGCCCTGCAGGAACTGGTCGTCGAAGGCCGGCTGGAGCGCATCCAGGGCAAGGGCACCTTCGTCGCCAAGCCAAAGGTGTCGCAGGCCCTGCAACTCACCTCGTACACCGAGGACATGCGGGCCCAGGGCCTCGAACCCACCTCGCAGCTGCTGGACATCGGCTACATCACCGCCGACGACCGGCTCGCCGGACTGCTGGACATCACGGCCGGCGGGCGGGTGCTGCGCATCGAGCGGCTGCGCATGGCCAACGGCGAGCCGATGGCCATCGAGACCACCCACCTGAGCGCCAAGCGCTTCCCGGCCCTGCGCCGCTCCCTGGTGAAGTACACGTCCCTCTACACGGCCCTCGCCGAGGTGTACGACGTCCATCTCGCCGAGGCCGAGGAGACCATCGAGACCTCGCTGGCCACGCCGCGCGAGGCCGGCCTGCTCGGCACCGACGTCGGCCTGCCCATGCTGATGCTCTCCCGGCACTCGCAGGACCGGACGGGCCAGCCGGTGGAGTGGGTGCGCTCGGTGTACCGGGGCGACCGCTACAAGTTCGTGGCCCGGCTGAAGCGGCCCCGGGACTGAGCACGGCCCGGCCCCGGGGCGTATCCGGCGAACCCCCGCACGCGCGGCGGCGACGTTGCGGTTGAGGACCGATATGCGGACGAGGTCTTCCGCTGTCCTGACGCCGTCCCCTACATTTCGTGCGCACTGCACGAGGTGATCAGCGAGGGGACGGAGCCACCGCATGTCACAAGCCCCGGAAGTGAGCAGAGGGCCGACGGTGACGCCGGTGCGCGTCGTCATCGGCCTCTGCCTTGCCGCACCGTTCGTCGCCATGCTGTGGGTCGGTTCGTACGCGAAGACGGACCCGGCCTTCATCGGCATCCCGTTCTTCTACTGGTACCAGATGGCGTGGGTGATCGTCTCCACCGTGCTCACGGTGATCGCCTACAAGCTGTGGCAGCGTGACCAGCGCGCCCGCCGGGAAGGCGGGGCCAAGTGAACGACGGCGTGAACGGCGTCGCACTCGCCGTCTTCATCTTCTTCTTCGTCCTCGTCACCGCCATGGGCTTCCTGGCCGCCCGCTGGCGCCGGGCCGCGAACGACCAGAGCCTCGACGAGTGGGGCCTCGGCGGCCGCTCGTTCGGCACCTGGGTCACCTGGTTCCTGCTGGGCGGCGACCTGTACACCGCGTACACCTTCGTGGCCGTACCGGCGGCGATCTACGCGGCGGGCGCGGCCGGCTTCTTCGCGGTGCCCTACACGATCCTGGTCTACCCGCTGATCTTCACCTTCCTGCCGCGGCTGTGGTCGGTCTCCCACAAGCACGGGTACGTGACGACCTCGGACTTCGTCCGCGGCCGGTTCGGCTCGAAGGGGCTGTCGCTGGCGGTCGCCTTGACGGGCATCCTGGCCACGATGCCGTACATCGCGCTCCAGCTGGTCGGCATCCAGGCCGTGCTGGACGTGATGGGCGTCGGCGGCGGCGAGGACACCAACTGGTTCGTCAAGGACCTGCCCCTGCTGATCGCCTTCGGCGTGCTGGCGGCGTACACCTACTCGTCGGGGCTGCGCGCGCCCGCGCTGATCGCCTTCGTGAAGGACACGCTGATCTACATCGTGATCGCGGTGGCGATCATCTACATCCCGATCAAGCTGGGCGGCTTCGACGACATCTTCGCCGCGGCGGGCGACAAGTTCACCGAGTCGGGCAACGGCGGGCTGGTGCCGGACCACGGCGGCCAGTGGACGTACGCCACCCTGGCACTCGGCTCGGCGCTCGCGCTCTTCATGTACCCGCACTCGATCACCGCCACGCTGTCCTCGCGCAGCCGCGAGGTGATCCGCCGCAACACCACGATCCTGCCCCTGTACTCGCTGATGCTCGGTCTGCTCGCGCTGCTGGGCTTCATGGCGATCGCGGCCGGGGTCAAGGTGGAGAACGGCCAGCTGGCGATCCCGCAGCTGTTCGAGAACATGTTCCCGGACTGGTTCGCAGGCGTGGCCTTCGCGGCGATCGGTATCGGCGCGCTGGTCCCGGCGGCGATCATGTCGATCGCGGCCGCGAACCTCTTCACCCGCAACATCTACAAGGACTTCATCAAGCCGGACGCCACCCCGGCGCAGGAGACGAAGGTCTCCAAGCTGGTCTCCCTGCTGGTGAAGGTGGGCGCGCTGGTCTTCGTCCTCGGCATGGACAAGACGGTCGCGATCAACTTCCAGCTGCTCGGCGGCATCTGGATCCTGCAGACCTTCCCGGCCCTGGTCGGCGGCCTGTTCACCCGCTGGTTCCACCGCTGGGCGCTGCTCGGCGGCTGGGCGGTCGGCATGGTCTACGGCACGGTCGCCGCGTACGGTGTCGCCTCGCCGACGCAGAAGCACTTCGGCGGCTCCTCCGACGAGATCCCCGGCATCGGCGAGATCGGCTACATCGGCCTCACCGCCTTCGTGCTGAACGTCCTGGTCACCGTCGTCCTGACCTTCGTCCTGCGGGCGGCCAAGGCGCCCGACGGCGTCGACGAGACCAAGCCGGGCGACTACACGGCGGACGCGGGCGACCCCGGCGTCCAGGTGGAACTGCCGCCGGCCACGGCGGGCACCTCGCACTGACCCCTGGCACGCGTCGGGCCGTCGGAGAGATCCGGCGGCCCGTTGCCGTACGCGGCGGCGGAGCACGACCACGCGCTGACGTCCGGCACGGGATCGGCACTACATCTGGGGGTGCTCGCGGAACACGGCACAAGATGTATGCTCATGCTCGCTGTCGCCGCAGGGGAATCCGGTGCGAATCCGGAACTGTCCCGCAACGGTGTACTCGTGTGCGTCTGTACACGAGTCGAGTCCGAGGACCTGCCGACAGTGCGCCCGGCCGTCCCGGTCCGGGTGCCATGACGTCCGGGCCTCGTGGAGTGGGCCGGTGGACGCGACGCCGTGTGCGCTCGTGAGCTGCCCCCTGCCCTCCGCCAGGCCCCGTGCCGAGCGAGGGAGTGCCCCACGTGACCATCGCGCCAGCCGACCCGGTTTCAGCGACCCCGGTGACGCCTTCAGCGACCTCAGCGGCTCCGGTACCCGGAGTGACCGAGGAACCCGGCAACCCGGGTGCCGTCCTGCTGCGGACCCTGACCGGGCTGACCGCCGACCTCCCCGACGCCGACCCCGGCCGGGTCGCCGCCGCCGCACTGCGCGGCCGGTCCGCCCGCGCGGACGAGGCCGAGCTCCGCGAACTCGCCACCGAGGCGGCTGCCGGGCTCATCTCGGAGGACCCGGTCTACTCCCGGCTGGCCGCCCGGCTGCTGACCATCGGCATCCGCGCCGAGGCCGCCTCCCAGGGCGTCACCTCCTTCACCGAGTCGGTCGCCACCGGCCACCGCGAGGGCCTGATCGCCGACCGCACCGCCGAGTTCGTCCGACTGCACGCGGACCGGCTGGACGCGCTGATCGACCCGGCCGCCGACGACCGCTTCGGCTACTTCGGGCTGCGCACCCTGTACAGCCGCTACCTGCTCCGGCACCCGATCACCCGCAAGGCCGTCGAGACGCCCCAGCACTTCCTGCTGCGCGTCGCCGCCGGGCTCGCCGAGGACGACACCGTACGGTCCGTCGACGAAGTGGCCGCCCTCTACGGGCTGATGAGCCACCTCGACTACCTGCCCTCCTCCCCCACCCTGTTCAACTCCGGCACCCGGCACGCCCAGATGTCGTCCTGCTACCTCCTCGACTCCCCCAAGGACGAGCTGGACTCCCTCTACGACCGCCTCCACCAGGTCGCCCGCCTGTCCAAGCACGCCGGCGGCATCGGCATCGCCTACTCCCGCGTCCGCGCCCGGGGTTCACTGATCCGCGGCACCAACGGGCACTCCAACGGCATCGTCCCGTTCCTGAAGACGCTGGACGCCTCGGTCGCCGCCGTGAACCAGGGCGGCCGGCGCAAGGGCGCGGCGGCGGTCTACCTGGAGACCTGGCACGCGGACATCGAGGAGTTCCTGGAACTGCGGGACAACACCGGCGAGGACGCCCGCCGCACCCACAACCTGAACCTGGCGCACTGGATCCCCGACGAGTTCATGCGCCGGGTGGACGCCGACGGGCCGTGGTCGCTGTTCTCCCCCGCCGACGTGCCCGGGCTGACCGACCTGTGGGGCGAGGAGTTCGACGCCGCCTACCGCAGGGCCGAAGCCGCGGGGCTCGCCCGCAGGACGCTGCCCGCCCGCGAGCTGTACGGCCGCATGATGCGCACCCTCGCGCAGACCGGCAACGGCTGGATGACCTTCAAGGACACCGCCAACCGCACCGCCAACCAGACCGCCGAGCCGGGCCACGTCGTCCACTCCTCCAACCTCTGCACGGAGATCCTGGAGGTCACCGACGACGGGGAGACCGCGGTCTGCAACCTGGGCTCGGTCAACCTCGGCGCGTTCGTCGACCGGGAGGCCGGCGACATCGACTGGGAGCGGCTGGACGCCACCGTCCGCACCGCTGTCACCTTCCTCGACCGGGTCGTGGACATCAACTTCTACCCGACCGAGCAGGCGGGCCGCTCCAACGCCCGCTGGCGCCCGGTCGGCCTCGGCGCGATGGGCCTCCAGGACGTCTTCTTCCAACTGCGTCTGCCCTTCGACTCACCCGAGGCGAAGGCCCTGTCCACCCGCATCGCCGAGCGGGTCATGCTCGCCGCGTACGAGACCTCCGCCGGCCTCGCCGAACGCCACGGCCCGCTGCCCGCCTGGGAGAAGACCCGCACCGCCCGGGGCGTGCTGCACCCCGACCACTACGGCGTCGAGCACACCTGGCCGGAGCGCTGGTCGGCCCTGCGCGAGCGCATCGCCGCGACCGGCCTGCGCAACTCCCTGCTCCTCGCGATCGCGCCGACGGCGACCATCGCCTCCATCGTGGGCGCCTACGAGTGCATCGAGCCGCAGGTGTCCAACCTGTTCAAGCGCGAGACGCTGTCGGGCGAGTTCCTCCAGGTCAACTCCTACCTGGTGGACGACCTCAAGCGGCTCGGGGTGTGGGACGCCCGCACCCGCGAGGCGCTGCGCGAGGCCAACGGCTCGGTGCAGGGCTTCACCTGGATCCCCGAGGACGTCCGCGCGCTGTACCGCACCGCCTGGGAGATCCCGCAGCGCGGCCTGATCGACATGGCCGCCGCCCGCACCCCGTACCTCGACCAGGCGCAGTCACTGAACCTGTTCCTGGAGACGCCGACCATCGGAAAGCTCTCCTCGATGTACGCGTACGCCTGGAAGCGGGGCCTGAAGACCACGTACTACCTGCGCTCCCGCCCGGCGACCCGCATCGCCCGCGCCGCCGGCGCCCAAGCCACCGCCCCCGTGCGGCAGACCCCCGACCCCGACGCGGTCGCCTGCTCCCTGGAAAACCCCGAGTCCTGCGAGGCCTGCCAGTAATGACCACCGAGACCACCACCAAGAACCTGCTCGACCCGGGCTTCGAGCTGACCCTGCGCCCCATGCGCTACCCGGATTTCTACGAGCGCTACCGGGACGCCATCAAGAACACCTGGCACGTCGAGGAGGTCGACCTCCACTCGGACGTCGCCGACCTCGCGAAGCTGAGCCCGGAGGAGCAGCACCTGATCGGCCGGCTGGTGGCCTTCTTCGCCACCGGCGACTCGATCGTCGCGAACAACCTGGTGCTCACCCTCTACAAGCACATCAACTCCCCCGAGGCGCGGCTGTACCTGTCCCGCCAGCTCTTCGAGGAGGCCGTGCACGTCCAGTTCTATCTGACGCTGCTGGACACCTACCTGCCCGACCCGGAGGACCGCGCCGCGGCCTTCGCGGCCGTGGAGAACATCCCGTCCATCCGGGAGAAGGCGGAGTTCTGCTTCACGTGGATGGACTCGGTCGAGTCGATCGACCGCCTGGAGACCAAGGCCGACCGCCGCCGCTTCCTGCTCAACCTCATCTGCTTCGCGGCGTGCATCGAGGGCCTGTTCTTCTACGGCGCCTTCGCCTACGTCTACTGGTTCCGCAGCCGGGGCCTGCTGCACGGCCTGGCCACCGGCACCAACTGGGTGTTCCGGGACGAGACGATGCACATGTCCTTCGCCTTCGACGTGGTCGACACCGTGCGCAAGGAGGAGCCGGAGCTCTTCGACGACGCACTCCAGCAGCAGGTCACCGACATGCTGCGGGAGGCCGTCGAGGCCGAGCTGCAGTTCGCGCGCGACCTGTGCGGTGACGGCCTCCCGGGCATGAACACCGACTCGATGCGGCAGTACCTGGAGTGCGTGGCCGACCAGCGCCTGACGCGGCTCGGCTTCGCCCCGGTGTACGGCTCCGAGAACCCCTTCTCCTTCATGGAGCTGCAGGGCGTTCAGGAGCTGACCAACTTCTTCGAGCGGCGCCCCTCGGCGTACCAGGTGGCAGTGGAGGGCACCGTCGACCTGGACGAGGACTTCTGAGTCTCCTTCCCCGCCCCCTCGCCCGCCCGGGCCTCCCTGAGCTGACGGTCGACGCGCTTCTCGCGCACGATGCCGATCACCGAGGGGAGGACCATGAGGACGAGGAGTCCGAAGGTCACGAGCATTCCGATCAGGGCTTCTGTCTGGTTTCCGGTCATGACACCACTGTCCTGCCGGAGACTCCTTACCGTGAGTGGCAGGACTGCCGTAGGACCTCGATTTCCTGCCACTTCCGCGGCACACTGGCGGCATGCTGCAGAACGTGGCCGCGGTCCTGCTGGACGGCGCGCATCCCTTCGAACTGGGCGTCGTCTGCGAGGTCTTCGGCATCGACCGGACCGACGAGGGCCTGCCGAAGTACGACTTCGCGGTGGTGTCGGCGGAGGGCCCGTCGCTGAGCACCCATGTCGGCGGGCTCTCCGTCTCCACGCCGTACGGACTGGACCGGCTGGAGGAGGCCGACCTGATCGCCGTGCCGGCGGGCAGCGACTACGCGCGCCGGGAGTACCCGGCCGAGCTGCTGGACGCCCTGCGGCGGGCGGTGGACCGGGGCGCGCGCGTGCTGAGCGTGTGTTCCGGGGTGTTCGTGCTGGGCGCCGCCGGTCTGCTGGACGGACGGCGGTGCGCGGTGCACTGGCACCACGCGGCCGAGCTGGCCCGGCAGTACCCGACGGTGGCCGTCTCGCCGGACGTGCTCTACGTGGACGAGGACCCGGTGATCACCAGTGCCGGCACCGCCGCGGGCATCGACGCCTGTCTGCACATCGTGCGCAAGGAGCAGGGCCCGGAGGTCGCCAACCGGATCGCCCGGCGGATGGTCGTACCGCCGCACCGGGACGGCGGTCAGGCGCAGTACATCGAGCGGCCGCTGCCCCGCTCCTCCTGCGACACCGTCGGCGAGGTGCTGGCCTGGATGGAACAGCACCTCGACGAGGAGGTCACCGTCGAGCGGCTCGCGGCGCGGGCGCACATGTCCCCGCGCACCTTCGCCCGCCGCTTCCAGCAGGAGACGGGTACGACTCCCTACCGCTGGATCCTGCGCCAGCGCGTGCTGCTGGCCCAGCGGCTGCTGGAGGCGACGGACGAGACGATGGACGCGATCGCGTGGCGCACCGGCTTCGGTACGGCGGCGGCCCTGCGGCACCAGTTCGTCAGGGCCCTGGGCACCACTCCGCACGCCTACCGGCGCACCTTCCGGGGCCCGGAGGCCGTCGCCTGAGCCGCCACGCCGCGCCGCTCACCGCGCCACTGGCCTGACCAGCAGATCCTGCGGACGGAGCGTGATGCCCACCCGGACCGCGTCGTTCGAGCCCGCCACCTGCTCGAAGCGGTACTTCGCGGCGAGCGCCGCCGTGATCAGCGTCAGCTGCGCCATGGAGAAGTGGTCGCTGGGGCACTTGCGGTTGCCCACGCTGAACGGCTTCATGGCGTACTTCGGCACGTCCGTCGCGCGTTCCGGGAGCCAGCGGTCCGGGTCGAACGCCAGGTTGTCGGCGTACGACTTGGGGTCGCGCTGGATTGCGTATGGGCTGTAGATGATGTCCGACCCGGCCGGAATGCGATAGCCACCGAGTTCGGTCTCGACCACGGCGCGCCGCGTCAATACCCATACGGCGGGACGCAAACGCATGGCCTCCATGATGACATTGCCGGTGTGCGTGAGCCCCCGGACATCCTCGAATGCCACGGGACGTCCGCCGGTGACCGTTTCGACTTCATCGCGTATGCGGTCGGCATGTTCCGGATGCTCGGCAAGTGCCTGCAGCAACCACATGATCGTGGAGGCGATGGTTTCACTGCCGGGGGTGAGTATCGCGACCACCTGGTCGTGGATCTCCTGTTCCCCGATCGGGTCGCCGTTGTCGTCCTTCGCCTCCAGTAATGCCGTCAGCAAATCGTCCGGCTTTTGACCGGATGCGCGGCGCTCGGCGATGATCTCGTCGACCAGGAGATGCAAATCGGCCAGCGCGTTGTTGAATTTGCGGTTGGCCGGCAGCGGCAGCCGGTAGAGCGGGCCCAGCGGGACCACCATCCGCCGGTACATGCCCCGGAAGACGGTGGCGAGCGCGACGCACAGCCGCTCGGCCCGCTCGTCCATGTACTGGCCGCGCAGCAGGCAGCGGGCCGCGACGCGCACGGCGACGCGGAAGGACTCGGAGGTGGCGTCGACGGTCCGTCCCGGCTGCCAGCGCTCGGTGAGCGCGTGCGCCTCCTCCTCCATGATCGGTCCGTAGGCGGGGATCGCGTCGAGCCTGAACGCCGGCTGGATGGTGCGCCGCTGGCGGCGGTGGAGCGGGCCGTTGGCGGTCGCCACGCCCTCCTTGCCGAGCAGGCCCTCCAGTGACTCCCACAGCGGGCCGGCTATGTGGTAGTCGGGGCTCAGGGCCAGGGCGCCGGTGAGCTCCGGGGTGGTGACCGCGTAGACGGTCTTCGGGCCGAGCCTGATGCGCACGATGTCGCCGTGTTCGCGCAGCTGGGACATGTAGGCCAGCGGGTCGCGGGCCAGCTTCCAGCCGTGGCCGAGGAGCGGGACACCGCCACCCGCCACGGGCGGCACGCGCAGCTCCGGTGTCGCTGCGGAGCGGGTTTCGGGGTTGACTGACTCGACGGTCATTTCTCACCTGCCGCTTCGTTGTTGACGTACGGGGGTGTGGAGCGGTCGTCCCAGCTGTCGACCATGTACCGGCCGGACTCGTGGTGGAACCAGTAGACGGAACTGAACCAGTTCCGCATATTGCCGACGCAGGCCCTGACGGCGCCGCTCAGTTCCTTTCCGCGCACGGTGCCGTCGTCGAGTCCGTCGGCGAACCGTAACGCATCCTGTTCTACGGCGAGGAATTCCGTTACGCATTCCTCGACGCGTCGCCGGACTTCTGCGATTGCTTCTTCCAGGGTCAGTCCTTCATGGGCGACAAGACTGATTCCGAGATTATGGACCTCGTCGCCCGCTATTTCTTTCGGGAGTGAGCAGAGGTCGTTGTACCAGGCGGCGAATTCCTGGCTCAGCAGCGCTGCCCGGCGATATGCCGGATGCTTCCGGACGGAGTCCGGAAGTTCACAGCCCGCGCTCGGCTCCAGCAGGTCGGTCCAGATCCAGTGGGCGAACGTGAGCCGGCGCAGTGCGAGGTACTCCTCGACGCCGGGCACGATCCCGCGGGTGCGGTTGTGGAACTCGCGGTCGTACGCCTCGATCACCGCGTGGAAGTGCCGGGCGAAGCGGGCGTTCCACGTCGCCGGAGGCGGCAGGAAGGCGTACAGCCGGCGCACACTGTCCGCGAACCCCGCGACCAGCGTGTCCTCGTGGTGCAGGTGGTCCTCCGGTGAGTCGAGTGCCGTGTGCAGCTGGTCCCGCAGTCGCCGCCAGGCGGCCGGCCGGCCGTGGACGATGTCCCGGTCGTGCCGGTCGTCCCAGACGAAGAACCAGGCGCTGTAGTCCGCTATCGCCTGCATGACCTCGTCCGGGGCGCCCAGGTAGTACCCCGCCATGAGGTCCGTGTAGCACAGGCCATCGGCATATTCCTCGACCTTGTCCGCCGGCATGAGCCGTTTTTCCAGCAGCCAGGTCCGGGTGTTCTCCTGGAGCTTCGGCCAATACGGGTGCAGTTGCCGGGGAAATGCCGCCTCGATCACCGGAAGGCGCAGCGATGGCGGTACTGCGATCGCGGTCGGTGTCGCTGTGGTGCCGTGTGAGAAAGCATGCACGAACAAACCCCTCTCAGCCGCCGGTGGCGCACCCCTCTCGCTGAGCGGGACGTGCGCCGTTGCGTATCCCCGCAGTTCCTATTCAGCACCACAACTGACCGCTGTGGGAACGGATTTGCCTCATTCGCCACCCCCCGGTGCCGGAATTCTCCTGGTGTGTGGCAGGTTCCGGCATACGAACGGCGCCCGCTCGGGGTGAGACCCGAACGGGCGCCGTGCGCACGGTGGATGTGTGACCGGTGGTGCGGTGTCAGTCGTTCGCGACCACGGGGTACCGCGGCTCGTTCTCGGCCATCTGCCGCAGCGCGTCCTTGCGTTCCCGCTTGGAGAGCCGGTCGATGTAGAGGTACCCGTACAGGTGGTCCGTCTCGTGCTGCAAACACCGTGCGAAGTAGCCGGTGCCGCGCACCCTGACCGGGTTGCCCTTCTCGTCCTGCCCGGTGACCTCGGCGTAGTCGGGGCGGGCGAGCGGCGCGTAGGCGGTCGGCACGGACAGGCAGCCCTCGTTGCTGTCGTCCAGCCTGCGCCGGTCGGCGGGCAGTTCGACGAGGACGGGGTTGCAGACCACGCCGACGTGGCGGACGCCCTCGTCGTCGGGGCAGTCGTAGACGAAGACCTTCTTGCCGACGCCGATCTGGTTGGCGGCCAGGCCCACGCCCTCGGCGGTGCGCTGGCTGGCGAACATGTCCGCGACCAGTTGCTGGAACTCCTCGCCGAAGTCGGTGACGTCCGCGCACTCCTTGTGCAGCACCGGGTTGCCGACCACCGTGATCGGACGCGAGGTGCCGCGTTCGCGCCAGGCCGCCTCGCGCTCCTCGCAGTCCTCGGTGTCGACGACGAACCCCTCGTCGTCCACGGGGAGCACGCCCGCGTGCTGCTGATCGGTGTCCTGCTGGGCCATGACCGACGTATGCCTTCCTCGAACAACTAAGGGTGATGCTGATGGCGACTGCTGCTGCAGAGCCCCCGGTAAAGACTACGGGGCCGCTCAGCAGACCTCTTCCAGATCCCGCCAGTCCCGTGAGTCCGGGCTGTCCGCGACCCATCCGTCCAGCAACCCCTTCACCAGCGCGGCCGGCGCGGCCACCCCGCACTCCCGCTCCGGCACCCACAGCTGACCGTCGGTGCGGTGGCCGAGGGGCCCGGGGTGTCCGGGTTCGCTGTGGTCGTGCGGGTCGAGGTGCTCGCCCTCGCCCTCGTCGGACGGCATCCGTGACTCCGAGCACATCCGGCACAGCAGCCGGACCGACGACGACCAGTCCTCGGCGGCGAACCCGGCGTCGGCGGCGAGCTGCTCCAGGGCGTCCCGGTCGGACTCGGTGGCGGCCTCGAGGAGGACCACCCAGGTGGGTACGGGCGAGGGTGCCCACAGCTCGATCTCGTCGAAGACGGGGTAGGCGTGCCCGGCGGTGGTGGTCCGTTCGCCGTGCGGCACCCCGTCGTGGAGGACGACCTCGCCCCAGCGCCGGCCGGAGGACGGCAGCGGGATGGACAGCACCTCGATGCGGGCGGGGTCCAGCCGCCGCCCCCACACGACCTCGGCCTCCCCCTCCGGGGACAGTCGTACGGCCGCGCTGCCGAGGTTCATGCCGAGCGGCTCACCGGCGTCCGTCGGGTCCCCGGGTGTGCGCAGCCCGTAGGCCTGCCAGGCCCGGCGGGCCAGTGGCCAGTCCTGCAGGGCGGTCGCGGCGATGCCGACGTTCCACCAGTCGGGCGCGCCGGTGTCCCGGTCGAGGAGCGCCACCGCCCTGAGGCCGGCCGCTCTGGCCTGCTCCCAGTCGTGCCGGAACTTGTGCAGCAGGGCGAGGTTGAACCACGACTCCGACAGCCAGGGTTCCAGGTCGGCGGCCCGCGTCAGCAGCGCGCCCGCGTCCTCGTAGCGACCGTCGCCGATCAGCGTGAACGCACGGTCCGTGGCCTGCCGCCAGGAGGCGGAGGGCCGGTGCCGTCCCTTGCCGAAGATCCTCACGATTCCCGCCTGCCAGTTCCGTTCAGTGGGCTGGCTGTGCCTTTCCGCGCCCCCGGACACCTTCTCCTTCGCATCCAACCACGTACGGCTGGAAGGGCGCTCATTACCCATGGGTTACCCAGCCGCGGGCGCGGTAAGACTGCCCGCCCGTCTCCCGTCCCGCCCTCAGCCGAGACGCTCACGTGCCGCCCCTCCCTGCCGGGAGAGCACCCGGGCCAGTGCTTCCACGACATCGGGAGCGTAGTCGCCCGCGGTGGCCAGGCGCAGCTCCTCCAGCGCCGTGAGGCCGCCGCCGGGCCCGGCGTCCCGTGTCTTCTCCTCGTAGGCGTTCACGGCCCGCACGATCCGCGCGGCGACCGGCTGCTCCCGGCAGGGGTCGGCCTGCCGCTCCACCACCACGGCGACGGCCGCGTCGACCCCGGTCCGGCGGACGACGGCCCCGCCGAGGAGCGCGATCCTGCGCTGTTCCGCGGCGGGCAGGCCGGCGGTGGCCCCGGCCGGGACCGGGTCGACCAGGCTCAGCTGGCCGATGTCGTGCATGAGGGCCGCGTACTCGAGCACGGTCAGCTCGGCCCCGGACAGCCCCAGGTCCCGGCCGACGGCGCAGCTCAGTTCGGCGACGCGGCGGGCGTGTCCGGCCGGGGTGTACCCGGCGATCTCGGTGGCTCGGGCCAGGGAGGCGATGGTCTGCCGGTAGGTGGCCCGGACGGCCGCGTACCGCCGGTAGGACAGCTGGGTGAGCAGAAGCGGAACGCAGAGGACGGGGAGCGCCCACAGTCCCGCGACGGCCACCGCGAGGGCCATCACCGCCCCGGTCGCGCCCACCGCGGACGTGACGCCGACCATGCCGCGCAGTTCCTCGCGCAGCAGCGGGCCGAAGGGCCATCCGGTGCGCGCGTGCGCGGGAGCCGCGGCGAGTACGGCGTCGCACAGCGTGGACAGGGCGAGCAGCACGATCAGCAGCACCGCGTAGGCGGGGCCGCTCCAGTCGTGGAACGCATCCTGGTTGGACAGCGGCTGGAAGCACAGGGCGGCGAAGGCGACGGTCAGCACACGCCGCGCGAGGTGTTCCAGCACCGGCCCGCCGCCCCGCGCGATGTAGGGCACGCTGCCGAGCAGCGAGGCGGCGAGCACGACCGTGACCGTCTGGGCGACGCCGTGGTGCGTGGGCCGTCCGGCGATGTCCCCGAGCAGCGCGTACGCCAGCGCCCCCGCGGCCGCGAGCGGCGCGGCCTCCCGGACCTCGGCCCCGGCCCGCCGGGTGAGTTCACCGAGGGCGACGAGGATGCCGAAGGAGAGCGCTACGGGCCGCTCGGCCAGTCCCGACCACAGCACGGAGGCGAGGCAGGCGAGTGCGAGGAGGCCGGCGCAGGCGGGGATCAGGAGGAGAACCACCGGGGACCGGAGGCGGGGCCCGGCCCGCGGCAGCGAGCGGCCCTTGTGACGGGACGGCGGCAGGGACTGGGACTGGGGCCGGGGCCCGGGCCGGGGCGATGTCATGGCGGGTCCTCGCCGGCGTGGTCGGCCGGTTCGTCGAGGCGGCCTCCCGTCGGCCCGCGGAAGCCGGGGCGGCCCGTGCCCGCGCGTCCCACCGTCCTCGGCGCGGAGCCGGCCGGCGCCCGACGGGCCGCCGCCCGCGACCGGCGACCGTGCCCCGGGTACGCCCTCCGGCGCCGGTCCGCCCGGGCCCTCGGCCCCGTCACGGCGCCCCCCTCCCGACGCTGTCCCGCGCGTCCTCTCCCCGGGCCGGGAGCGCGCCGCCGGGGAGGGAGGGTGCCGGTGTGTCGCCGGGGAGGGCCGGGGCCGGTGTGCCGTCCGCCGTCACCGCCGGGCGCCAGCCGTCGCACCCCAGGGCGCGGACCAGTGCCCCGACCATCCGTGGGTCGAACTGCGCCCCGGCGCACCGCCGCAGTTCCTCCACCGCCGCCGCGACGGGACGCGCCCGGCTGTAGGAACGCGTGGACGTCATCGCGTCGAAGGCGTCGGCGACGGCCACCACCCGGGCCGATTCCGGGATGCGGTCGCCGGCCAGGCCGTAGGGGTAGCCGCTGCCGTCCAGCCGTTCGTGGTGATGCAGGACGGCGGCCCGGGCCTCGCCCAGGAAGCGGATGCCGCGCACCATCTCGTGCCCGTACTCGGGGTGCAGTTCGATCACCCGGCGCTCCTCGGGCGTCAGCGGCCCGTCCTTGCGCAGCAGCCGGGTGGGCACGCCGAGCTTGCCCACGTCGTGCAGGATGCCGGCGAAGCGGAGCGTCTCGACGCGCTCGTCGTCCATGCCCAGCTCGCGGGCGATCATCATCGAGGCCTGGCCGACGCGCTCGCTGTGCCCGCGCGTGTAGCCGTCCTTGATGTCGACGGCCTGCACCAGCGCGCGGATGGTCGCCCGGTGCGCGGCCCGCTCCCGGTGGTACTGGGCGAACGCCCACCACGCCACGCACATCGGCAGCAGCACGAGCAGCGCGGCGACGGGGCCGTACGGGCTGCGCCACAGGACGGCCATCATCAGTCCGGCGAGCCCGTGCACGGCGATCGGCGCGAGCGACCGGGAGAACTGGCCCCACCAGGCCCCGCCCACCGGGGTTCGGTCGGCGAGCGCCAGGATGCCGCCGTCCAGCAGGGTCAGTACCAGGCAGAACGCCAGTACCGCGGCCCCGGCCGGCACGAGCGCGTACGGCAGGTCGGGGGCGGCGACCGCGTCCCGCCCGCCCAGCTCCCAGTGGACCCGGGCCGCGGCCCACACGGCGAGCGTCAGATGCCCGGCCCGCCACACGCGCCGCAGGGTGAAGGGCCGCTGCGCCACCGGGGGCAGCAGGGCCCCGGGCAGCACCACGAGTGCGGCGGCGGGCGGTGGCAGCAGGAAGGCCCCGGCGAGCAGCACGGGGTAGCAGGTCCCGACGGAACGGGACCGGGCGACCAGTTCCGAGCCCGCGTACAGCCCGGCGAGCAGCAGCATCACCCACCAGGGCGTGTGCCACCGGGGCAGCGGGCTCAGGCAGACCAGGACGGCGAGGACGACACCGGCGATGTAGACACGCGCCCGCGCCGGTACCGCGTCCATGAGCCCCTCCCCCGGCCATGCCTGTCAGGCTTCCGGAGCCTAGGACGGCGGCGGGGGAACGCGGGCAGACAACCCGCGAATTAGCACGTACGAGTGACGCGACACGAGCGATGCACGTGACACGGCACGAGTGACGCGACGCGAGCAACGCGCCATGTCCCGTACGTGGACCGGCTCAGGACTCCTGAGGAGCCGGCGGCGCGGCCGTGACGTCGTGCTCGGGCACGGACTGCCCGGAGCGGATCAGGTCGATCCGGCCCATGACCTTGGAACGCAGGTCACCCGGCACGTCGTCCTGTCCGCAACACCGCTTGACCAGCTTCTTCACGGCCTGCTCCAGCCCGTACTTCTCCAGGCAGGGCGAGCACTCCTCGAAGTGGTGCTCGAACTTCACGCAGTCCGAGTCCGGCATCTCCTTGTCGAGGAACTCGTAGAGATGATCGAGGATCTCGCTGCAATCCGTCTCGTGCGGCTCTCCGCAGCTCATGACCCCGAGCCTTTCGCTTCGTTCGACTCTCCGGCGCCGGCCGGGACCAGACCGCGGTCGCGGGCGTAGTCCTCCAGCATGCCGCGCAGCTGACGGCGTCCACGGTGCAGCCGGGACATCACCGTACCGATGGGTGTCCCCATGATGTCGGCGATCTCCTTGTAGGCAAAGCCCTCCACATCCGCCAGATACACGGCGATGCGGAACTCCTCGGGGATCGCCTGGAGCGCCTGCTTCACGTCCGAGTCGGGCAGGTGGTCGAGCGCCTGCGACTCCGCGGAACGCAGACCCGTCGACATGTGCGACTCGGCGCGCGCGAGCTGCCAGTCCTCGATCTCCTCGGCCGCGCTGCGCTGGGGTTCGCGCTGCTTCTTGCGGTACGAGTTGATGAAGGTGTTGGTGAGGATGCGGTACAGCCACGCCTTGAGGTTGGTGCCCTCGCGGAACTGGTGGAAGGACGCGTACGCCTTGGCGTAGGTCTCCTGCACCAGGTCCTCGGCGTCGGCCGGATTACGCGTCATGCGCAGCGCGGCCGAGTACATCTGGTCGAGGAACTCGAGCGCGTCCCGCTCGAAGCGCGCGCTGCGCTCCGCGGTCGACTCCACGCCCGTGCCCCGGCCCTCGGGCTGCTCCGCCTGGCCGTGTTCGGTCCCTGCGTCGGTCCCAGTGACCGGACCCACCTCCTCCAGCGATGTCGCGAGACCGAGACCGGTCCCACTCGAATCGGAGGATAGACGACCTGCGGTCGGGGGCGCTTGCCGATCCGGTCCGCCCGCCGTCCGAATAGGAGCGGTCTTCGCCGCGTGCAGCACCGTCCAGTCCAGGTCGGCGCGGCTGCTGCGACTTGGGCAGAAGGCTGAAGCCATGCGGCGGACTTCCTCTCGTACGGCGTCGGTGCTGATTCTCAGCAACGTATGTCCGCCACAACAGTGGCCGCCCGCCGGTCATTCCCGGGCCCTCAGCCGAGTGAGCGGGTCCACTCCGCGACACTTTCGGTGATCATCTCCAGGGCCCGCTCCTGCGTGATCTCCGCACGCTTGGGCACGGCGAAGCCGTGGTCGCCGTGCGGGATCCCGACCAGGTCGTACGTCTCCCCGGGGACCTCGGGGAACTCCTCGGGCCGGCCGAAGGGGTCGTTGCCGCCCTGGACGACGAGGGTCGGCACCCCGGCCCCGAGCAGCTCGGCGGCGCGGGACTTCTCGGGCTTGCCCGGCGGGTGCAGCGGGAAGCTCAGGGCGAGGACGGCGTGGGCGCCCAGTTCGACGGCCGTGCGGCAGGCGACGCGGGCGCCGGCGCTGCGGCCGCCGGAGATCACCGGCAGGCCGGGTGCGGCCAGCGCGGGCCAGACGCCCCGCCAGCCGGTGTCCAGGGTCTTGGGTGCGGGCGCCAGCTTCTTGCCGGCCACCCGCCAGGGCTGCTCGACCAGGGCGACGCTGACGCCGTGCGCGGGCAGCGCGGCCGCCAGCGCCCGCAGGTCGCGCGCCTCGATGCCGCCGCCCGCGCCGTGGCTCGCGGCGAGGACGAGGCGGGGCTTCTTCGCCGGGTGCCAGGTGATGCGGGCCGGGCCGGCGTCCGTCTCGACCGTCTCTGTCGGATCCGTTGTCGCATGCGTCACGTCAGAAGAGTGTGCCCTCTTCCGGCCCTTCCAGCTCCTTCAACAGCTCCGGCCCGTTGTTGCGGACATTACTGACGGAGGTGGAGACGGGGAACGCGCGCATCAGCCCGGTGGGCGGCGACGCCAGCAGGGAGGTCAGCTCGTCGGGGTCGGTGCGCGCCGGGTCGAGCCAGTCGTCCCACCGGTCCGGCGTCAGCATCAGCGGCATCCGCGGGTGGATCTCGGCCAGCGCGTGCGGACCGTCGGCCGGGGCGACCGCCAGCGGCGCGGCCTCCGCCTCGGTGGTGATCACCGAACACGTCACCCACCAGGCCTGCGGGTGGTCGTCCGGCAGCGTCCTGTCCCGCCAGAACTCGTACAGCCCCGCCATGGCGAACACGGAGCCGTCGGCCGGGGTCACGAAGTACGGCTGCTTGCGGGGCCGCTTCCTGCGGCCCTCGACCTCCAGGTCGCGCTCCTGTCTGCCGGTGACCCACTCGTAGTAGCCGTCGGCGGGCAGGATGCAGCGCCGGGTCGCGAAGGCGCGGCGGAAGGAGGGCTTCTCGTGGACGGTCTCCGCGCGCGCGTTGATCATCCGGGCGCCGCCCTCGGGTGTCTTGGACCAGGAGGGGACGAGGCCCCACCTGAGCTTGCGCAGCTGGCGAACCGGCTTCGGGTCCTCGGCGTCTTTCAGGGGACGGTCCAGGACGGCGTAGACCTCCTTGGTGGGGGCCACGTTGTAGTCGGGCTCCAAGGTCTCCTTGGGCTCCCACTTCTCGATTTCAAAGATTCCCGCGAGATCCTCGGGTCGACGACTCGCCGCATACCGTCCGCACATACGTGCCACACTGCCAGGCCCGCCCGTCTCCCTGCCACCACCCTCAACGAGGCGCTTCGCGCCGCACCCGCTGAACCGCGCACACGAGGAGCCCGCACCGAACATGGACCACGTCGCAACGGCCTCGCTCACCTCCCTCTGGGACGAGGTCTCCGGCACCCAGCCCGATCCCGACCTGTGGGTGGTGGTCGCGACCCTGGTCGCCGCGCTCGCCGTCGTGGTGCCGCGCGGGCTGTGGCGGATGGCGCGCAACGCCATCACCATCGCCCACGAGGGCGGCCACGGCCTCGTGGCCCTGCTCACCGGGCGCACGCTGACCGGCATCACCCTGCACTCGGACACCAGCGGCCTGACCGTCAGCCGCGGCAAGCCGCACGGGCTCGGCATGATCCTCACCGCGGTGTCCGGCTACACCGCTCCCCCGCTGCTCGGTCTCGGCGGTGCCGCGCTGCTGACCTCGGGACGCATCACCCTGCTGCTGTGGCTGGCGACGGCACTGCTCGTCGCCCTGCTGGTGATGGTCCGCAACGCCTACGGGGTGCTCACGGTGGTGCTCACCGGCGCCACGTTCGTCCTGGTGTCCTGGCTGACCGGGCCCCAGGTGCAGGCGGCGTTCGCGTACGCGGTGGTGTGGTTCCTGCTGCTGGGCGGGGTGCGCCCGGCGTTCGAGCTGCAGGCCAAGCGGGCGCGGGGCGGCGCCGGCGACTCGGACGCGGACCAGCTGGCCCGGCTGACCCACGCACCGGCGGGGGTGTGGTTCTTCCTGTTCCACGCGGTGTCGCTGTGCTCGCTGATCGGCGGGGGGCGCTGGCTGCTGGAGCTGTGAACGGGGCGCTCCCTTCGGCCTTCCGCCCCCGCGCTTCCAGCCTTCCACCCCCGCACTCCGCATATATGCACGGCAAGTGCACGATCGCATTGCACTGTCGCGTTTTCGGCCGGGTTTCTCCGCTTTTGATCAAGATCTCCGGTCGTTCTCTGCCATTAAAGTGGGGCCCATGACCGTGAACCCCGCGCACACCGCCCTCTGGCCCGCCCCGCACGCGAGCGGAGCCGTCGACGCGACCGTCCACGTGCCCGGGTCCAAGTCGGTCACCAACCGCGCCCTGGTGCTGGCCGCCCTCGCCTCCGAGCCCGGCTGGCTGCGCCGCCCGCTGCGCTCCCGCGACACCCTGCTGATGGCCGGCGCCCTGCGCGCGATGGGCGTCGAGATCGAGGAGGGCGTCGGCCCCGAGGGCACCGGCGAGTTCTGGCGGGTCATCCCGGCGGGCCTGCGCGGCCCGGCCACCGTCGACGTGGGCAACGCCGGCACGGTCATGCGCTTCCTGCCTCCGGTCGCCACGCTCGCCGACGGCGCCATCCGCTTCGACGGCGACCCGCGCTCGTACGAGCGTCCCCTGCACGGCGTGATCGACGCGCTGCGCTCCCTCGGAGCCCGCGTCGACGACGACGGGCGCGGCGCGCTGCCGATGACCGTGCACGGCAGCGGCGCCCTGGAGGGCGGTCCGGTCGAGATCGACGCGTCGTCGTCCTCGCAGTTCGTCAGCGCGCTGCTGCTGTCCGGCCCGCGCTTCAACCAGGGCGTGGAGGTCCGCCACACCGGCTCCGCGCTGCCGTCCATGCCGCACATCCGGATGACCGTCGACATGCTGCGCTCGGTCGGCGCCCAGGTCGACACCCCGGAGTCCGGCGGCGAGCCGAACGTCTGGCGGGTCACGCCGGGAGCGCTGCTCGGCCGCGACCTGACCATCGAGCCGGACCTGTCCAACGCCCAGCCGTTCCTGGCGGCGGCGCTCGTGACCGGCGGCAGGGTCGTCATCCCCGACTGGCCGTCCCGCACCACCCAGCCCGGCGACCGGCTCCGCGAGATCTTCACCGAGATGGGCGGTTCCTGCGAACTGACGGACTACGGGCTCGTCTTCACCGGATCGGGTGCGGTGCACGGCATCGACGTGGACCTCGGCGAGGTCGGCGAGCTGACCCCGGGCATCGCGGCCGTCGCCGCCCTCGCGGACTCCCCCTCCACCCTGCGCGGGGTGGCGCATCTGCGCCTGCACGAGACGGACCGGCTGGCAGCGCTCACCAAGGAGATCAACGAGCTCGGCGGCGACGTCACCGAGACCGCCGACGGCCTGCACATCCGCCCGCGGCGCCTGCACGGCGGCGTCTTCCACACCTACGAGGACCACCGCATGGCCACCGCCGGCGCGATCATCGGCCTCGCGGTCGAGGGCGTGGAGATCGAGAACGTGGCGACGACCGCCAAGACCCTGCCCGAATTCCCCGCCCTGTGGACCGGGATGCTCGAGGCGTAGGGACGGTTCGCCATGCGCCGCTACGGCAAGCACACCGACGAGGACGACATCCGCTCCCGTCCCAACCGCAAGGGCAACCGGCCGCGTACCCACACCCGGCCCAAGCACGAGGACGCCGCCGGGGGCCTGGTCCTCACCGTGGACCGCGGCCGGCTGACCTGCCTGGTCGAGGACCGGGTCGTCTTGGCGATGAAGGCCCGCGAACTGGGCCGCAAGGCCGCGATCGTCGGCGACCGGGTGGCACTGGTCGGTGACCTGTCCGGCAAGAAGGACACGCTCGCGCGGATCGTCCGCATCGAGGAGCGCACCTCGGTGCTGCGCCGCACGGCGGACGACGACGACCCCTACGAGCGCGTGGTCGTCGCCAACGCCGACCAGCTCGCCATCGTCACCGCCCTCGCCGACCCCGAGCCGCGCCCACGCCTGATCGACCGCTGCCTGGTCGCGGCGTTCGACGGCGGCCTCACCCCGCTGCTCGTCATGACCAAGTCGGACCTCGCGCCGCCCGACGAACTCCTGGAGCTGTACGGCGCGTTGGACATCCCGTACGTCGTCACCAGCCGCGAGGGGCTGGAGAACGGCGCGGCGGCCGACCTCGTACGAGAACACCTGGACGGCAAGATCACGGCCTTCGTCGGCCACTCCGGCGTCGGCAAGACGACCCTCGTCAACACCCTGGTGCCCGAGGATCGCCGGCGCGTGACGGGCCACGTCAACGCGGTGACGGGACGCGGCCGGCACACGACGACCTCGGCCCTCGCCCTGCCGCTGTCCTCCGAGGCGGGTGGCTGGGTCGTGGACACTCCGGGCGTGCGGTCGTTCGGGCTCGCGCACATCGACCCGTCCCGGGTGATCAACGCCTTCCCCGACCTGGTGCCCGGCACCGAGGGCTGCCCCCGCGCGTGCGGCCACGACGAACCCGACTGCGCGCTGGACGCGTGGGTCGCCGAGGGGCACGCCGACCCGGCGCGGCTGTACTCGCTGCGCCGGCTGCTGTCGACGCGGGAGCGGAAGGAAGGCGACTGACCTCCGCGTTGTTTGCCGTGCCGTGGTACCGGTAAGTGCATAATCGCACCAAGTCGCACCCACGTCGTGTCCAAGTCCGGGCATGGTCGGACGAGGCGACCGATCGGCGCAGCGGTCACGGTAGGGGACTACGGGAGGACAACACATGGCGTGGCTGCTGGTCATAGTGGCCGGGGTGCTCGAAACCGGCTTCGCCGTCTGCCTGAAGCTGTCGCACGGTTTCACCCGGCTCTGGCCCACCATCGCCTTCTGCGTCTTCGCGCTGGGCAGTTTCGGCCTGCTGACCATGTCCCTGAAGAAGCTCGACGTCGGCCCCGCGTACGCGGTGTGGACCGGCATCGGCGCGGCGGGCACCGCCATCTACGGCATGGTCTTCCTCGGGGACCTGGTCTCGACGCTGAAGATCGTCTCGATCAGCCTGGTCATCATCGGCGTGATCGGGCTGCAGTTGTCGGGCTCGGCGCACTGAGGCGTTCGCCGCTACGGCGCCGGCCGGCGCGGCAGGGCGGCTCGCACGAGGTCCGCCACCCCGCCCTCGGCGGGCGGCGCCGCGACGCAGGACAGGGCGAGACGTACGGCCAGTTCGCAGGAGCGGGCCAGCTCGGTGGCGTCCGGCCACGGAAACGTGCCGCCGCCCTTCAGGACGACGGCCACGGCACGGTCGCGCACGAGGGCGACGAAGTCGCCGGGCGAGGGCAGCGGACCGTCGGCCCTGCGCTGGGCCGGCACGGCCGAGGAGGACGGCACCGCGGTCAGGGCCGGGGAGGGCAGCCGCTCGCTCCAGCAGCCGGTGAGCATGGCCCGCACCAGCGCGTTGTCCCGGGCGGCGGACGTGGTCCACTCGGCGGTCGCGGTGAGCCGTTCGCACGAGTCGTCCTCGGGGCCGCCGGCGAGGGCGCGCTCCACTCCGGCCAGGTATCCGTCCGCCTCCCTGCGGACGAGCGCCCGGGCGAGCCCCTCCTTGCTCCCGAACTCGTTGTACAACGTCTGCCGGGACACTCCGGCCGCCGCCGCGACGTCCACCATCCGCACAGCGGACCACGGCCGGCGCGCCAACGCCGCGTAAGCGGCATCGAGCAGGGACTCCCGGGCTGCAGGCACCATCGCCTCCCTCGGGCCGAGCGATCTGGTGCCCAGGTTTGACGGGCCTGGGGGCACTGTCAAGGGCCTTCGCGCACGCCGCCGCGGCCACCGGCAGTCGCACCCCGACCCGACCGCAGGCGGTCACAGACCGTCACGGCCACCGGCGGCCACCCGCCGACACGACCGCGGGCAGTCGCACGCCGCCACACCGCGGGCAGTCGCACGCCGCCACGCCGGGCCGCGCACCCTCCTGCGCCCGGTCCCGAGGGGCCCGCGCCCCGCCGGACACCGGGCCGGGGGCCCACCGGCGCCGGCACCCGCCCTCCGCCCGCCGAACCCCTGGTAGCCCCGCCCCGCCCCCGGCAGATACCGTGACCGCATGGCCGACTACCTCGACGACCTCCGCCTCGCCCACGTTCTCGCGGACGCCGCCGACGCCGCGACGATGGAACGCTTCAAGGCCCTCGACCTGAAGGTCGAGACCAAGCCGGACATGACCCCGGTGAGCGAGGCGGACAAGGCCGCCGAGGAACTCATCCGCGGCCACCTCGCCCGCGCCCGCCCCCGCGACGCGGTGCTCGGCGAGGAGTACGGCGTCGAGGGCACCGGCCCCCGCCGCTGGATCATCGACCCGATCGACGGCACCAAGAACTACGTGCGCGGCGTCCCCGTCTGGGCCACCCTCATCGCCCTCATGGAGGCGGGCGAGGGCGGCTACCAGCCCGTCGTCGGCCTCGCCTCCGCCCCGGCGCTCGGCCGCCGCTGGTGGGCGGTGAAGGACCACGGAGCCTTCACCGGCCGCAGCCTGACCTCGGCCTCCCGGCTGCAGGTCTCCCAGGTCTCCGCGCTCTCCGACGCCTCCTTCGCGTACTCGTCGCTCGGCGGCTGGGAGGAGCAGGGCCGGCTCGACGGTTTCCTCGACCTGACCCGCGAGGTGTGGCGCACGCGCGCGTACGGCGACTTCTGGCCGTACATGATGGTCGCCGAGGGCTCGGTCGACATCTGCGCCGAACCCGAGCTCTCCCTCTGGGACATGGCCGCGAACTCGATCATCGTCACGGAGGCCGGAGGCACCTTCACCGGCCTCGACGGCCGCCCCGGCCCGAACAGCGGCAACGCGGCGGCCTCGAACGGCCGGCTGCACGACGAGCTTCTCGGGTACCTCAACCAGCGTTACTGATGCTGAGTACGGCCTGGCCTGCGCGTTCCTCCCTCTCGCAGGCCCTCTGAGCCGTCGTGGGACCGTCATGAGAGCCAGCGCGTGGGGGGACCAGGAAGCCATCGGCCACCGTCGCCGCTGTCAGGGAGTCCCCTCCTGGGTCACACCCAGGTTGGTCCAGCTCCCGAACTGTCCAGCCGGGAAGTCCTTCAGGTTGACGAACCCACCACCCTCATCCAGCTCGCCCGATGCGGCAGCTCCGGTGTCCTGGTTGTAGAAGAGGAGCTTGCTGCGGGTGGACACGATGTTGGTCCATTGCCCGAACTGCCCGGCCGGAAAATCCTTCAAGTTGACGTAGTCACCGCCGTTATCGAGCTTGCCCGATGCAGCACCTCCCGTGTCCTTGCTGTAGAAGAAGAGCTTGGAGGCGCCTTCGTCGAAGACGATGTTGGTCCATTTCCCGAACTGCCCGGCCGGAAAATCCTTCAGGTTGACGTAGTCACCGTCGTCGCGGAGCTCGCCCGATGCAGCACCTCCCGTGTCCTTGCTGTAGAAGAAGAAACGGGCGAAGAAATCGCCGCCGGCGGAGACGATGCGGGTCCAGTCCCCGAACTGTCCAGCTGGGAAGTCCTTGAGGTTGACGTAGTCACCACTGGCATCGAGCTTGCCGGATGCGGCACCTCGCGTCTGCCGGTCGTAGAAGAAGACCAGAACGCCGTCGGGCACGACGTCCGTCCACTCCCCGAACTGCCCGGCCGGGAAGTCCTTGAGGTTGACGTAGTCACCACTGGCATCGAGCTTGCCCGATGCGGCACCTCGCGTCTGCCGGTCGTAGAAGAAGAGCTGGCCGCCTCCGGGCACGACGTGCGTCCACTCCCCGAACTGTCCGGCCGGGAAGTCCTTGAGGTTGACGTAGTCACCACTGGCATCGAGCTTGCCCGATGCGGCACCTCCCGTCTGCCGGTCGTAGAAGAACAACATGGCATTGCCTCCCTTTTCGCTACCGGCTACCCACTCGGGCCCCGCACATATACGTGATTGTCACACTCCCGCGGGAAGAGCTCGTGTCGGTGGGACCATGCGGGCGAGAGACTGAGTCCGCTAGGCGGCGGATACAGTCGGCCGGAACACGAAATGGCCGGCTCACCCGCCCGGCTATGCCCTGGTTTTCCACGGGCACAGATCGCCTGGATCAACGCTTACAGGGGGTAGATCACCGTGGACCGTCCGAGGGTGGCCGGCGACAACCGGTGATGACAGCATGAACGCAGGTCATCGGCTAGCTGCGGGGCATCCCCGCAGCTAGCCGAAGCGCTGTTCTCGACCAGCGCTACCGAGCTCCTTCCTGGCGCACCCTGCGCACCATCGCCCGGCCCCTTGTTGACCCGTGCTTTACCTGCCACTCTGAGAGTCCCTCTACTTGTGAACTTGTGAATCCATGAACCAACTCATGGATCACCGGCAGGAGGTGGCTCCACCCATGCTCGTCCGCGAAGCCATGAGCACGGTCGTCCTCACCATCGGCCCCGCCCACACCCTCCGCCAGGCCGCCGCCCTGATGTCCGCACGCCGCGTCGGGGCGGCCGTGGTGTACGACCCCGACGCCGGCGGCATCGGCATCCTCACCGAACGCGACGTCCTCGTCTCGGTCGGCCTGGGCCAGGACCCGGACACCGAACGCGCCCACGCCCACACCACCACCGACGTCGTGTTCGCCGCACCGTCCTGGACCGTGGAGGAGGCGGCCCGGGCGATGGCGCACGGCGGCTTCCGCCACCTCATCGTCCTCGACCGCGGGGAGCCCGCCGGCATCGTCTCGGTACGCGACATCATCCGCTGCTGGGCACCGGCACGCTCGCGGCACGAGACGCCGGCGGTGACCGCCTGACGAGAGTCCGTCCGGCGGCCCTTCCGGTGACCGGCATTTCCGGCGACACCCCTCGCGTCACTCCCGCTGACACGACGAACGGGCCGGACCCCCGTACCCGGGGATCCGGCCCACCGCTACGACAAGCGGTCCAGTGCTGGACGTCAGCCGCGCAGGGCCTGGACCGCGGCCTCCAGCCGCTTGCCGAAGTCACCGTCGGCCTGACGGAAGTTGTCGATCGCGCGCTCGATGATGTCGTCGCGCGAGACGCCGGAGAGGGCACCGGCCAGGTTGCCGATCAGCCGCTCCTTCTCCTCGTCCGTCATCAGCCGGTAGAGGTTGCCCGCCTGGACGAAGTCGTTGTCCTCGGCGTGCGACGGAGCCTCGTGGTCGCCGGTGACACCGGAGACCGCGACCGGCTGCCACAGGGCCCTGTCCGTCTGGAACGGGCCGCCGAAGCTGTTCGGCTCGTAGTTCTTCGCACCCTTGTGGCGACCGTCGTACAGGTAGCCGTCACGGGAGTTGGTGCGCGCCTCGGTGGCGTGCGGACGGTTCACCGGCAGGTGGTCGGCGTTGATGCCGACGCGGTAGCGGTGGGCGTCGCCGTAGGCGAACAGGCGGCCCTGGAGCATCTTGTCCGGGGACGGGCCGATGCCGGGCACGAAGTGCGCCGGGGAGAAGATCGACTGCTCGACCTCGGCGAAGATGTTCTCCGGGTTGCGGTTGAGCTCCAGCTTGCCGAACCACACGATCGGGTAGTCCGCGTGCGGCCACACCTTGGTCAGGTCGAACGGGTTGAAGCGGTACGTCGCGGCCTCGGCCACGGGCATGATCTGCACGCCGACGGTCCAGGACGGGAAGTCACCGCGCTCGATGGCCTCGCGCAGGTCGCGCTGGTGGGAGTCGGGGTCCTCACCGGCGAGCTTGTCGGCCTCGGCCTGCGTCAGGCACTTGATGCCCTGGTCCGTCTTGAAGTGGTACTTGACCCAGAAGGCCTCGCCCGCCTCGTTGTTCCACTGGAAGGTGTGCGAGCCGAAGCCGTCCATGTGGCGGTACGACGCCGGGATGCCGCGGTCACCGAACAGCCAGGTCACCTGGTGCGTGGACTCCGGCGACAGGCTCCAGAAGTCCCAGACGTTGTCCATCTCCGTCGAACCCGTGTAGGGGTCGCGCTTCTGGGTGTGGATGAAGTCGGGGAACTTGATGGCGTCCTTGATGAAGAACACCGGGGTGTTGTTGCCGACGAGGTCGTAGTTGCCCTCTTCGGTGTAGAACTTCAGCGAGAAGCCGCGCGGGTCGCGGACGGCGTCCGCCGCGCCCAGGTTGCCGGCCACGGTGGAGAAGCGGAGGAAGGTCTCCGTCTCCTTGCCGACCTCGGAGAGGAACTTCGCCCGGGTGTACTTGGTGACATCGGCGGTGACCGTGAAGGTGCCGTAGGCGCCGGCGCCGCGGGCGTGCACGACGCGCTCCGGAATGCGCTCACGGTTGAAGTGGGCCAGCTTCTCCAGAAGGAGCTGGTCCTGGACGAGCACGGGGCCGCCGATGCCCGCGGTCTCGCTGTTCTGGTTGTCGGCTACCGGTGCACCGGTCTCCGTAGTGAGCGGTCCCTGAGTCACGTACTGCCTCCTGCGCCAATCCTGCAAAACCTGTCCCTTGGCTAATGCCGCTACCGATCCTACAATGGACAATGTCTAAGTCAAGTAAGACTCCAAAGTCACACACGTTCGGGGCCTGGTCCCCCTTGCTGTTAGGCTGGTCTGTATGAGTGACCTACTGGAACGGCTGCGTGGACGCGGCTGGCGCATGACCGCGCAGCGGCGGGTCGTGGCCGAGGTCCTCGACGGCGAGCACGTCCACCTGACGGCCGACGAGGTGCACGCCAGGGCTGTGGACAAGCTCCCCGAGATCTCCCGGGCGACCGTCTACAACACCCTGGGCGAGCTGGTCTCGCTCGGTGAGGTACTGGAAGTCGCGACGGACAAGCGTGCCAAGCGGTACGACCCGAACGCGCACCAGCCGCACCACCACCTGGTCTGCGCCCAGTGCGGCGCGATTCGCGACGTCCACCCGGTCGGCAACCCGCTGGCCGATCTCCCCGACTCGGAGCGTTTCGGCTTCACCGTCTCCGACGTCGAGGTGACGTACCGCGGCACCTGCCCGAACTGCGTTGCCGCGTAAGCCCTTCCACCCGTCCTCGCACGAAGCCCCGGCACCGATGGTGCCGGGGCTTCGTCGTGGGAGCGGACTGTGGTGAACCGTGACCGGTGAACAGTGACCGATAACCGGCTCCCGGTGAACGCACCGAGGGCCGGAACCCTTTCGGATTCCGGCCCTCGGCCTTCAGTAGCGGGGACAGGATTTGAACCTGCGACCTCTGGGTTATGAGCCCAGCGAGCTACCGAGCTGCTCCACCCCGCGTCGATGAATGGAACATTACGTCAACCCCACGACCAGAAGCAAATCGCTTCCGCCGCAGCCGGGGCAGTCGCGCCTCCCCCAGTGCCCGAAACGGTGCCTGAACGGCCTGAGAGGGACCACGCCGCCGCCCAGCGACAACACCGGCCGCCTCACAGGGCACCCGGCTCAGCGCAGCGTGACGCATCACGCGTCACGCATCAGGCCGACAGCTCCTGCCGCAACGCGTCTCGCAGCCGAGCCGCCCGCTCCCCCACTTCCCGCGGTCCCAACGACACCGCCCGGTCGGCCCAGCGCTGCCCCTCGGCCAGCTCCCCCCGCCGCGCGCAGACCAGCGCCAGCCGCAACGCCGCCCGCCCGTGTCCGGCGTCGGCCGCCCGGCGCCACCACACGACGGCCTCCGGCTCGCTGCCCTCGCGGGCCAGCAGCAGCCCCAGGTTGAACGCGCCGTTGCGGGATCCGGCCTCGGCCGCCTCCCGGTACCACCGCGCGGCCTCGACCACGTCGCCCCGCGCCGCGGCCAGCATGCCGACCCGCACCTGGGCCCGCCGGTGCCCCTGGGAAGCCGCCCGCTCGTACCACTCCTCGCACTCGGACTTCTCCTGTGCCGTCTCACCCAGCTCGTGCGCGGGCGCGGGCGGGCGACGCGCGTCCAGCACCGTCGCCAGGCGGTAGGCGGCCTCCGCGCTGCCGCCCCCCGCCGCGCACCGCAGGAACCGCTCGGCCTCGCGCTCGTCCCCGTCCCGCAGGCGCGCCATGCCGACCTGCAACGCCGCCTCGGTGTGCCCGGCGGCGGCCGCCCGCTCGTACCAGCGCAGCGCCGCCTGCTCCTCGCCCCGTCCCGCGTGCAGGATCCCGAGGTTGAACGCGGCGTCGACGCTGCCCGCCTCGGCGGCCTTGGAGAACCACGGCTCGGCACCTGTCTCGTCCCCGCCGCGCAGCAGCAGGATGGCCAGCGCGTTGGAGGCCTCCCGGTGTCCGGCGTACGCGGCTCGCCGGTACCACTGCTCGGCCTGTGCGGTGCGCCCCTGCTCGGCGCAGAGCAACCCGAGGTTGTACGCCCCGTTGTCGTCCCCGGCGTCCATCGCGGCCCGGTACCAGCGCTCGGCGGTCTGGGTCTCACCGCGTTCGGCGTGCAGCGCGCCCAGCGCGTTGGCGGCGTTGCCGTCGCCGTCCTGCGCGGCCCGCAGCCACCACACGGCGGCGCTCTCCGTGTCCCCGGCGTCGCGCAGCAGGAAGCCGAGCGCGCAGGCCGCGCGGGCCTCGCCGTCCTTGGCGGACGTGAGGTACCAGCGGCCGGCCTCCTTGAGCTCCCCCCGCTTCTCCAGGATCGTCCCGAGGTGCAGGGCGGCTCGCCGGTGGCCGCGTGCGGCGGCCTGCCGGTACCACTGCTCGGCCCCCTCGGCCGCGGAGGCCGCCCCTGCGTCGCCGCCGTCACGGTCCCGCCCGGCACCGCGGTCCAGGGCTCGTGCCAGCCGGTACGCGGCCTCCCGGTGCCCGCGCTCGGCCGCGGCCCGCATCCACCGCTCGGCCCCGGCGTCGTCACCCCGGTGCTCCAGCAGGTCGGCGAGGGCGTAGGCGCCCAGCACATGGCCCTGCTCGGCGGACTGGCGCAGCCAGTACTCGGCGGCGGGTTCGTCCCCGCGCTCGCGGAAGTGCCGTCCCAGTGCGTGAGCGGCCGGGGCGGACCCGGCGACGGCGGCGATCCGCCACCATCCGGCCGCGTCGTCGGCGTACCCGCGCTGATGCAGCAGGACGCCCAGGTTGTTGGCGGCGGCCCGGTCGCCGGCCGCGGTGGCGGCACGCAGATGGGACTCGGCTCCGTCGAAGTCGCCGCGGCGCAGCAGCATCGCGCCGAGGACGCTCATCGCCTCGACGTCACCGGCCTCGGCGGCGATCCGCCGGCGCACTTCCTCGGCGGCCTCGTCGGCCGCTTCCTGGGCCTCGTCCGCGCTCTCCTCCTGACCGGACGGCTGGGCAAAACGCCCTGTCCCGAACAGATTTGCCATGTCCCCCATAACGTCCATCGTCGCACCACCTGCAACCTGGGTACATCCGGTATACCGCAGCCCGTGAGGTCACTTCAGCGTTTTGTCGACATGCCCACAGGGAGACAAGTCAAACACAGATCCCCCCAACTCCCCTGGCGGCGCGGCCGTAGACGTCACCGGCACATGCGTTCGCACATCACAAAGGCCCGGATTCCTTTCGGAATCCGGGCCTTTGTGGCCGTTCGCGTATAGCTCACGACTTCAGTAGCGGGGACAGGATTTGAACCTGCGACCTCTGGGTTATGAGCCCAGCGAGCTACCGAGCTGCTCCACCCCGCGCCGTTGTGTTCACAACCCTAGCACGGCGCGGGATGGGCTTTGACCAGGTCGAACGCCCGGCTCGAAGCAGCGGGGTCAGCCGCTGTCCGAGCCTCCGCCGGGATCTCCGGTCGGGGCGGAACTCGGACTGGCCTTGCCGTCCTCGGTCTTGTCCCCGGTCTTGTCCCCGGCCTTGTCGTCGCCGTTCTTGCCGCCGGCGCTCTCGTCGGCGTTGGCCTGCGCCTCCTCGGCGCGCTGCAGGGCCGCCTCCAGGTCCTTCTGAGCCTCCGCGTACGCGGCCAGGTCCTTCTGCTCCAGGGCCTTCTGGCCGGCGTCGAAGGCCTTCTGCGCGTCGCTCAGCGCTTCCCGGACCGTCGGGTTGGTGGACGTCGGCGGTGGCTCGGTCGTGCCCTCGCCCTCGTCCGGTGGCGGCTCCGTCGTGCCGGCCTCTGCGGCCCCGAAGACCTTGGCGAGGGCCTCGTCGAGCGTGTTCTCGAAGGCGGTGGCACCCCCGTAGCTGACCAGCACCTTGCGCAGCAACGGGTACTTGAGGCCGCCGCCGCGCACGTAGACCGGCTCCACGTACAGCAGTCCGCCGTCGAGCGGCACCGTCAGCAGGTTGCCGTACTCGACCTCCGAGTCGCCGCCTCTCAGCAGCCTGATGGACTCGGCGATGTCCTGTTCGGAGTTGAACTGGCTCTGGACCTGTTTGGGTCCGTTGACGGTGGTGCTCGTCGGCAGCTTCAGGATTCTGATCTTGCCGTAGCCCTCGGTCCCCGCCTCGGCGTCGACCGCCATGAACGCGCTGAGGTTGTCACGACCGTTGGGCGTCAACGTCGTCGTGAGCGAGAACGCCTGCTCGTCCTGGTCGGGCATCTTCATGCTCAGGTAGTACGGCGGCACCGCGTCGCCCGACTTGTTGGTCGGGTCGTCGGGCACCTGCCACACCTCGCTGCCGCTGAGGAACGTGTTGGCGTCCTTCACGTGGTAGCGCGTGAGCAGCTCGCGCTGGACCTTGAACAGGTCCTGCGGGTAGCGCAGATGCGCCATCAGCTCGTCGGAGATCTCGCTCTTGCCCTGCACGGTGTTCGGGAACGCCTTCATCCAGGTCTTGAGGACCGGATCCTGGGTGTCCCACTGGTAGAGCTTCACGTCGCCGCTGTACGCGTCGACGGTCGCCTTCACCGAGTTGCGGATGTAGTTGACCTGGTTCTGCTGGGCCACCACCGCACGCTGGTCGTTCGCGGCGGTCAGCGAGTCGGCGGTCGTGTCACCGAGCGTCGTACGCGAGGCGTACGGATAGCCGTTCGTCGTCGTGTACGCGTCGACGATCCACTGGATTCGGCCGTCCACCACCGCCGGGTAGGCGTCGCCGTCGATGGTCAGCCACGGGGCGACCGCCTCGACGCGCTCCTTGGGCGTTCGGTTGTAGAGGATCTTCGACCCCTCGCCGATCGCACCGGAGTAGAGGATCTGCGGCTCGCTGAACGCCGCCGCGTATGCCGCCCGGTTGATCGGGTTGGACAGGTCGACCCCGCCGTCGCCCTTGTAACTGAACGTCTTCTCGCCGCTGTCGTCGGAGTAGTCGATCTCCTTCTGGGGACCGCCGACGATCGAGTACGTGGTGGTCTTCTCGCCGTAGTAGATCCGCTGCTCGTACGTGCCGAGATCGCCCTCGGACGGCAGGTTGGACTCGGTGAAGACCGGGCGGCCCTCGGAGTCGACCTCGGTTCCCTTGGCCGCGACCACGCCGTAGCCGTGGGTGTACCGAAAGTGGTTGTTGATCCAGTTCTTCTTCGGGATGCCGGCCAGGTTCAGCTCGCGCAGACCGATGACCGTGTCCTGGTCCTTGCCGTCCGCGGAGTAGCGGTCGACGTCCAGGTTGGTCGGGAACGCGTAGTAGTTACGCATCTGCTGGAGCTGCTGGAACGTCGGGGAGATGACGTTCGGGTCCATGATCCGGATGGACGCGGCGGCGTCCACGTCGTCCCGGAGCTTGGTCTTGTCCTTGGTCTGGCTCACGCCCGGGTACTCGGTGACCTGGGTGCCCGCGATGCCGTAGGCGTCGCGCGTCGCCTTGAGGTTCTTCTCGACGTACGGCGCTTCCTTGGCCTGCTCGTTCGGCTGGACCTGGAACTTCTGGACCAGCGCCGGGTACAGGCCGCCGATGAGGATCGCGGAGAGCACCATCAGGCCGAAGCCGATCACGGGCAGCTGCCAGGTGCGCCGCCAGATGGTGGCGAAGAACAGCAGCGCGCAGATGACGGCGATGCAGAACAGGATCGTCTTGGCCGGCAGGTAGGCGTTGGCGTCGACGTACCGCAGACCGGTCCAGCTGTCGGTCGCCTTGAAGTCGCTGGACTTCACCGCCAGCCCGTACCGGTCCAGCCAGTAGGCGACCGCCTTGAGGGCGACGAAGACGCCGATGAGCACCGACAGGTGCCCGGTGGCCGCGGCCGTGGCGCGCGCGCCCGGGCTGGTGACGCGGAGCCCGCCGTACAGGTAGTGGGTGAGCGCGGCGGCGATCACGGAGATGATCACGGCGGCGAAGCCGAAGCCGAGCAGGAACCGGTACCAGGGCAGGTCGAAGGCGTAGAAGGAGACGTCCAGCTTGAACTGGGGGTCCTTCTGCCCGAAGGAGACGCCGTTGACCCACATGAGCCAGGTCCGCCACTGACCGGACGCGGAGGCGCCGGCGATGAGGCCGACCAGGGCGGTGATGCCGAGCAGCAGCCACTTCTTGTACGGGGCGATGCCCATGCGGTACCGGTCGAGGTTCTGCTGCTCCATCGACATGGCGCTCAGCGGTGGCCGCAGCCGGTGGGCCAGCCAGATGTTGAACCCGACGGCGAGCGCCATCAGCAGGCCGAAGACGAAGAAGAGTCCGATCTTGGTCCACAGGGTCGTCGTGAACACCGACGAGTAGTGGACCGACCGATACCAGAGCCAGTCCGTCCAGAATCCCGCGAACATGGTGAACGCCATGCCGAGCACGGCAAGGACGCCCAGTGTCATCAGCAGGGTTCGGACACGCCGGGACGGGCGGCCCACTCTGATCCGCGGCCCCGACGGGGGGCCTCCGCCGCGGTCCGGCATCTGGAAAGCCAAGGTGCGCACCTCGAAGTTCGCTGTTGATCCGTCAGGCCCTCGGGTTCGTGGGCCCCCCGTGCGCCCCCGAGATCGTGGGCCCACACTTATGCAACTTACTCATCGTTTACTCGGTTCCCGATTCGGGCCAGTAACGAGGCAGGATTGTGACCATGTCCAACACCCCCATGGCAGCGAGCCCCCTCACCCGGGCCGTACTCGAGATCGACGACTACGTCTCGGGCCTCGGCTGGGACCAGCCCGCACGCCTCTTTGCACTTGTCGACACCGCACGGCTGAGGGCCGATCAGCCCTCGCTCGCGGACCGGCTCGGTCTCCAGGACGAGCCGGAGAGCTCCGGCCTCACCCCGATCGAGCAGGACGAGATTCCAACGGACCAGCCGCTCGACGAGTTCCTGGGCACCATCGCCTGGCCCGACGCGGTGGTCGGCTGCGCCCTCGCCGTGGAGCGCCTGATGCTGCCGCCGTCCGCCGAGGCCCAGGTCCCCGAGGGCCTGAACGAGGCGAAACTGGCGCAGTGGGTGGCGGAGCACCCCGACCGCCAGGAGGTCCGCATGACGGTCGCGGTGCTGCGCGACGGCACCCGCGACTCCGCCCTGCGGTTGCGGGAGAAGGACGCCGCCACGGAGGTCCTCACGGGCTCCGACCTGGTGCCGGGGCTGGCCCAGGCGCTGACGGCGACCTTCGAGGAGTAACCCCGCGGAGCTCTACGCGGCCGTTCGGCCCGTCATCCGGTCGTGCACTCCGGCAGCTGCGAGGTCTTCCCCGAGCGGATGTCCTTCAGCGCGCCGAGGGCGTCGTCGATGGTGTCCACCTTCACGAGGGTGAGCCCGTCGGGGATGTCCTCGGCGGCGGCCGCGCAGTTGTCGGCGGGCGTCAGGAAGTACCGGGCGCCCTTGTCGCGTGCGCCGATCGTCTTCATCCCGATGCCGCCGATCGGGCCGACCTTGCCGTTGTCGTCGATCGTCCCGGTGCCGGCGACGAACTTGCCGCCGGTCAGGTCGCCCGGCGTGAGCTTGTCGTAGATGCCGAGGGCGAACATCAGACCGGCACTCGGGCCGCCGACGTCGGCCAGCTTGATGTCGATGGAGAACGGGAACGTGTGATCGGTCCCGGCGGAGATCCCCACGATGGCGCGCTTCTCGCCGGCGTCGTCCGAGGCCGCGGTGGTGATCGTGACCTCCTGCGTCTCGGTGGGCGTCCGGCCCTCCTTCTCCGCGGCGGCCTGCTCCTTGGCGGGCACGATCGTGAAGACGACGTCCTGTCCGGGCTTGTGCTCGGTCACCAGCTCGGCGACGTCCGCGGGTTTCGTGACGGTCTTGCCGTCCACGGCCTTGATCACGTCGCCGGCGTGCAGCCTGCCCTGCGCCGGGGAGTCCTTGACGACCGTGGAGACGACCACCCAGGACTTCACCGGGATGTCGAGTGCCTTCAGGGCGGCGACCTTGGCGCTCTCCTGGGACTGGCTGAACTCCTCGGCGTTCTCCTGGGTGGCCTCTTCCTCGGTCTTGCCGTCCGGGTAGAGGGTCTCGTGCGGCACCACGCGGTTGTCGTGCGCCAGCCACCCGTAAACCGCCTCCACGAGGTTCATCTTGTACTCGGCGCTGGTGACCCGGACGGTGGTCATGTTCAGATGCCCGCTCGCCTCGTAGGTCTCGTGACCGGAGATCTGCAGCACCGGCTCGCCGTCGTGGTCCCCCAGCGTGTTCACCGTCGGCCCCGGGGACATCTCCGAGTACGGCACGGGGATGAACACACCCGCGCACAGGAGCGCGATCAGCATCAGGGTGGAAGCGAGCATCGTCGCGGTGCGGCGTGGCATGGCACGACAGTACGGGACCGGACTGTCAGAACACCGTCAGGGCCGCGTCGTCCGGTCAGGGCCCGGTACGGGGCCTCTCCATGGCCTCGCGGAAGCGGGCGTACCCGTCCAGCTCGGGTCCGTCGCTCCGTGCCTTGCGGGTCCGGTTGGCCCAACTGCCCCACAGACCCGCGCCGACAGCGGCCACAAGCGGAATCAGCAACCAGGCAAGCGCTGCCATGCCGACCTCCCAACCCCATGAGCGTCCGCGACTGACCGATCAGCAGATTAACCATCCGCAGTGACAACGCTCACGCCGGGGGGTCCGTTACGCAACCGGAGTTACGGGAGCGGCGCCGCTCTCAGCAGGCGCCGACCCATTCCTCGGTACCGTCCGAGAAGGACTGGTGCTTCCAGATGGGCACCTCGTGCTTCAGGTCGTCGATCAGCTTCCGGCAGGCGTCGAAGGCCTCGCCCCGGTGCGGGCAGGACACGGCGACGACCACGGCGAGGTCCCCGACCTCCAGCTCCCCCACGCGGTGCACCGCCGCGAGCGCCCGTACGGGGTACTCCGCGACGACCTTCTCGGCGATCCGCCGCATCTCGGCCTCGGCGCTGGGGTGGCACGAGTACCCGAGCCGGTCGACGTCGGTCCCGCCGTCGTGGTTGCGGACCGTCCCGACGAACAGCGCGGTCCCGCCGGCCGCGTCGTCTCCGACGGCCTGGAAGACCTCGTCCACGGAGAGGGGTGCCTCCCGGATTCCGATCAGCTTGACGGGGTCCGGCGCGGCCAGTTCGCCGGGGTGGTCGTTCGTGGTTGCCATGCGCCCATCGTGCCCCACCGCGCGGACGGCGCGGAATAGCGCAATCACCCGGCACGCGCGCGTACCGCTTTGGAGCCTCCTACAGGGCCCGCCGCCGGTGCGCGGCGGGCGGCGGGGCCGGGTGCGGGCAGGAGAAGCCGGGCTGCGGGCGCAGGAGGCCGGGGGGCCGGCACACAAGCCGGTGCGCGGGCGCAAAAGGGCCGGGGGGCCGGCACACAAGCCGGTGCGCGGGCGCAAAAGGGCCGGAGGCAGACAGACAAGCCGGTGCGCGGGCGCAAAAGGGCCGGAGGCAGACAGACAAGCCGGTGCGCGCGCAAGAGGCCGGGGGCGGCACCGCGTCCGGCCTCAGATCCGCCGCCGGACCTTCCGTGCCCGTCGTACCACCGCGGCCGCGCCCAGCAGGGCCACCGTCGCTCCGGCGGCTCCCGCCGCGGTCGCGTCCTTGCGCCCGAGGCGTCGCCCGGCGACCGTGTGCCGCCCGGAGACCTCCTCCAGCAGCTCCGCGAGCACCTCCTCGTTGGTGTACTTCGGCCGCCATCCGGCGTCGTGCAGCCGGCTGCCGCTCACCACCCAGGGGTACATCGTGTACGCCAGGTCCCCGGCCGGGGAGGGCGTCAGCCCGATGCGGTGCAGCCGGGCCGCCGCGCCGAGCGCGACCGCCGACGGCAGCTCCATCCGCCGGATGCCGCTGAGCTCCTCGACCTCCTCCTGCTCCAGCCAGCCGTCGCAGCCGACGGCCAGTTCCCCGTCGGCCTTCTCGAGCACCGCGTATTCCAGGGCACTGCACAGGTCGTCGACGTGACAGAACTGCCAGGCCGGCCGCGACCCGGCCACGACGAGCAGCCGGGGCGACTCGAAGTACCTGGTCAGCGCGGTGTCCATGCCCCCGACCAGCACCGCCGGCCGGACGACGGTGACGTTGAGGCCGGGATGCGCCCGCGGTGCGCGACGCGCGAGCCGCTCGATCTCCAGCAGGTCCCCGACCCCGGTGGCCTCGGCCGTGGCGCGCAGTTCGGCGTCCTCGGACAGCGGCAGCTCGTTGTCGGGGAGGGCGCCGTAGACCATCGCGGAGGTGCACAGCACGACACGGTGCACGCCGGCCGCCGCCGCGGCGGTCAGGACGGTCTGCGTCCCCCGGACGTTGTAAGCCGTCCGGGCGGCCGCGTCGGTCTCCAGATCGAGGTCCAGCGCCAGGTGCACGACCACGTCGGCGCCGCGCAGCTTCTCGGCGATGGCCGGATCCCGTACGTCCAGGATCTGCCACCGTGCCGCCGCGCAGTCACCGCGCCGTTCGTCGATGGCCACGACCTCTCTGACCTCGTCGGACGCGGCGAGCCGCTCGGTGAGCAGCGCTCCGACCCCGGACGCGGCACCGGTGACCGCGACGACGGGTCCGCGCGCGCCGGGGCGGGAGGAACTGGTTGACTGGTTTCGCGCTGCGCGAACCTGCGGATCTGGGGAACTCACCGGGCGTCTCCAGCGGTTGTCTTCAGTACGGGCGCGGGTGACGCGTACGTACCAGGTGGCATCCATCCTGCCGCAGGCCGTCAGTCGGCGAAGCACCGAGGCCCGAACCGCCCCGGGTGTCTACGCTGGGTGGTGAAGTCGGGCAGCCGTGCCGCCGGAAAGAACCGGCGGCCCTACCAGCCGAGGAACCCCGTGAGTGACACCCCATTCGGATTCGGCCTTCCGCCGGAGGAGCCGGACGACGGCGACGAGGGCAAGAAGAAGGACCAGCAGAGCGGTGGTGGTCAGGGACCGGCCAACCCGTTCGGTTTCGGGCCGTCCGGAGCCGGTGGCCTTGGTGGCCCCGGTGCGGACAACCCGTTCGCTGCCATGTTCGGTTCCATGAACCCCAACGACCTGGGTGCCGCGTTCCAGCAGCTGGGCCAGATGCTCTCCTACGAGGGCGGCCCGGTGAACTGGGACATGGCCAAGCAGATCGCCCGCCAGACGGTCTCCCAGGGCACGCCGGACGGCACGAAGGACGCCAGCGTCGGTCCCACCGACCGCACTGCCGTCCAGGAGGCCGTCCGCCTGGCCGACCTGTGGCTGGACGACGCGACCGCCCTGCCCTCCGGCGCGGGCACCGCGGTGGCCTGGAGCCGCGCGGAGTGGGTCGAGGCGACCCTGCCCGCCTGGCGGGAGCTCGTCGACCCGGTCGCCGAGCGCGTCGGCACCGCCATGGGGGACGTGCTGCCCGAGGAGATGCAGGCCATGGCCGGCCCGCTGATCGGCATGATGCGCTCCATGGGCGGCGCCATGTTCGGCACGCAGATCGGGCAGGCCGTCGGCGTGCTCGCCGGCGAGGTCGTCGGCTCGACCGACGTGGGCCTGCCGCTCGGCCCGGTCGGCAAGGCCGCGCTGCTGCCGGTGAACATCGAGGCGTTCGGGAAGGACCTCGGCGTACCGCAGGAGGAGGTGCGGCTGTATCTCGCCCTGCGTGAGGCCGCCCACCAGCGCCTCTTCGCACACGTGCCGTGGCTGCGCTCGCACCTGTTCGGCGCGGTCGACGGATACGCCCGCGGGATCAAGGTCGACACGGCCAAGCTGGAGGACGTGGTCGGCCAGTTCGACCCGCAGAACCCGGAGCAGCTGCAGGAGGCTCTCCAGCAGGGCATGTTCCAGCCGGAGGACACCCCCGAGCAGAAGTCCGCCCTGGCCCGTCTGGAGACGGCTCTGGCGCTCGTCGAGGGCTGGGTGGACGCGGTGGTGCACGCCGCCGCCAAGCCGCGTCTGTCCTCCGCTGACGCGCTGCGCGAGACGCTGCGCCGCCGTCGCGCCTCGGGCGGCCCCGCCGAGCAGACCTTCGCCACGCTGATCGGCCTGGAGCTACGCCCGCGCCGCCTGCGCGACGCCTCCCGTCTGTGGGCGTCCCTGACGGACGCGCGCGGTGTCGACGGCCGGGACGGCCTGTGGGCCCACCCGGACATGCTGCCGACCGCGACCGACCTGGACGACCCGGACGGCTTCGTGCACCGTGAGCAGCTCGACTTCTCCGAGCTGGACAAGATGCTCGGCGAGGCGGCCGGGAAGCCCAACCTGAAGAAGAAGGACGAGAAGGACGAGAAGGGCCAGGCCGAGGCCGACGGCAAGGGCGACGACGCCGAGTGAGTCTCCACGACGACGCGGTCCTGGTCCTGAAGGGCCATGAGGGCCAGGACGAGCTGCGCCAGGCCTACCTGGACCACCTCGCGACGCACCCGGACGGCATGTGGAAGGCCTGCCGGGAGGGGCACGTCACGGCGAGCGCCCTGGTCGTCGACCCGTCGCGCGAACGGGTCCTGCTGACCCTCCACAGGAAGATGCGCATGTGGCTCCAGATGGGCGGCCACTGCGAGCCGGTCGACGCGACGCTGGCGCAGGCGGCTCTGCGCGAGGCGACCGAGGAGTCGGGCATCGCGGGGCTCGCCCTGGCCCCGGGCGGCCCGGTGCGGCTGGACCGCCACCACACGCCCTGCGCCTGGCACCTGGACGTCCAGTACGCCGCGGTGGCTCCCGAGGGGGCTGTGGAGGCCATCAGCGACGAGTCCCTCGACCTGCGCTGGTTCCCGTACGCAGAGGTCACGGACGTGGCCGACGAGTCGGTCGTACGCCTGCTCGAGGCAACGCGTGCCCGGCTCCGAACCCGGACGGGGTGACCGCGTCACCCCGGTAAGGGGTGACCGCTGTGCGCGATCACCCCTTACGGGACCGTGCTCCGGGCTCAGCTCCAGACGTTCCCCTGGTTCTGACCACGGGCTCCCTGCTGTCCCATGCCGTACTGCGCGGCTACGCCCTGCCCGATCTGGGCGTTCTGCGGCGGGAGCAGTTCGCTGGGCTGGACGAGCGCGAAGCCGCTGCCCATGAAGCTGAGCTCCCAGCCCTCGCCGGTGCTGCCGCGGCGCCGCCACACCCCGGAGGAGTGGGTCTGGGCCTGCATCTGCACGCGCAGACCGGTGGACCAGGCGACGATCGCGTCGGCGTCGCAGTTGACGTACTTGTCGGGCGTCACCTGCATCAGCAGCGGTGCGCCCGAGGTCATCAGGGCGACCTTGCCGCGGCCGGTGATGTTGAGCTGGTACTTCCCCGAACCGGAGATGCCGTAGAGGCTGTCGACCGCGATGACCTCGTGGTGCAGGGACGAGTCCATCGCCAGCACGTAGCTGCTGTCGACGGTGATCCCCTCCTGGTCGACCTCCATCACATGGATGTGCTGGGCGAGGTTGGCGAAGAAGACCGTGCCCTGCCCGTGGCAGCGCATCAGGTCCAGGCCCTCACCGGTGTGCGCACGCGCGCGTGACTGGTTGTTGCTCTGGTACTCGGCGTCGAACTCGACGAGCCCCTGGTAGGCGACCATCGTGCCCTTGCGGGCGAGCACGTCGTCGTGACCCTCCAGGGCGACGCGGAGCATGTGCTTGTTCTGCAGGCTCCAGGCTTCCTGGGTCTGCTGGTCGTTGTAGGCGAAAAGCGGGCTCTGCATGATGTTCTGGCTCCCCCTCAGCCCCGGACCCGGAGGCGGTCGGTGCTGTCCTCGCTGGGCTGGACGACGACGATGCCCTGACCGGAGAAGGCCATCTGGTAGGCCTCGCCGCTGCCGCGGCCGATCAGCGACTGCGCCTTGAAGCTGCGCTTGCCCTTCACCTTGAGGTTCGGGGACCAGGCGACGAGCGCGTCGGGATCGACGTACGTCTCGTCCTCACCGCCGCCGCAGTCGACCACGATCGGCTTGCCCCGGGAGGTGAGGGCGACCCAGCCCTGTCCGGAGATCTTGGTGTTCCACAGGCCCTGACCGGCGAACTTCGCCAGGCCCTTGACCCGCTCCACACCCCAGGTGAGGTGGGCGTCGAAGGCGAGCAGGTTGGTCGCGTTGACGGAGATCCCGTCGCCGTTGAGGTTGATGACGACGACGTTGGCGCCGTAGTCGGCGAGGTAGAGCAGGCCGTCGCCGGAGCACTTCATCAGGGGCGCGCCCTCGCCGGTGGCCCAGTCGCGGGCGATCTGGCGGACGGCCGGCGGGTTGGGCTCGTACTGGACGAAGCCCTCGTAGGCGGTCATCGAGCCCACACGCGCGAGGAGGTCGTTCCCGGTCTGCATGGCGACCTTCAGCATGTGGTTGCCGTGGTTCTCCATGCGGGCGGTGACCGGTGCGGGAGCGTAGCCCGCGAGCGGCTGGTTCATGTCGGGCTCTCCCTCAGATCTCGTACGGCTGGACGATGACGAAGTTGCCGGGCGCTGCCCGGAACTGCAGGTTGACGCTCTCGCCCGTGTCGCCCGCGTAGGAGTTGCGGCGCATCCGCACCTGGCTGGAGACGACCACCTGGGCGGCGGCCGACCAGGCGACGACCGCGTTGCAGTCGGCGAAGGTGGTGGGCGTGACCGGCAGCACCACGGGCACGCCGTGCGTCTTGACGACGATGGTGCCGGTGCCCTGGAACTGCATCGTGAACAGCGCGCCGCCGGGGATGCCGTGGCCCTCGATGCGGCGGACCTCGTACTGGAGGCTCTCGTCGAAGGCGAGGACGTTCTCCGCGGAGACGCAGATGGCGTCGCCCTGGAGCTCGATGGGGTGCAGCATCGCGCTGTTGTCGGCGAGGAACACCTGCCCCTTGCCGGTGCAGCGCATCAGCTGCATCTCCTGGCCGGTGGCGTTGCCCACGACCCGGCCGGCGAACCCGGCACCCTTGTAGCTGAAGTCGACCTTGCCCTGGTAGAGCACCATGCTGCCCTGCCGGGCGAGTACAGGCTGGCCTTCCGCACCGAGGTCGACGCGGACCAGCTTCTTGTTCTGCTGGGTCCAGCGCTGTCCGGTCGCCGTCTCCTTGAACTGCTGGAGCGCGGCCATCACCCCGGCACCCTGCGGCGCTCCCTGAGGCATGCCCTGCGGGGCGCCGTGAGGGGTCTGCTGACCGTAACCGGGGGGCGGGACCGGAGCCTGCGGGACCTGGGGGACCTGGGGGACCTGGGGGACCTGGGGCTGACCGTAACCGGGAGGCGGAACCGGAGCCTGGGGGGCCTGAGGCTGACCATAACCAGGAGGCGGAACCGGAGCCTGGGGAGCCTGAGGCTGACCATAACCAGGAGGCGGAACCGGAGCCTGGGGGACCTGAGGCTGACCATAACCAGGAGGCGGCGGGGCCGGGGGCGGCACCGGGGATCCGCCGGGCGGCGTGTTCATGGGCGCGACGATGGTCTGCGCGGCGTGCACGTCGGGCCCTGGCGTCGGGGCGGGGACCACCGGCGTGGCGCCGGGCGGAGGGGCGAAGCCCTGGGGCGCGGCGGGCTGCGGCGCGGGAGCAGGGGCCGGGGTGGTAGGCGCGCCGAACGCCGGGGGCGCAGAGGCCTGGGCCGGCGGGGCGAAACCCGGGGCGGCACCGGACTGCGGCTGCTGCTCCTGCTGCGGCGCGGGCGCCTCCTCCTCGGCCACCTCGCCGCCGAAGTTCCTCAGCAGCGCGTCCAGTCCGCCGTCGAAGCCCTGTCCGACGGCGGCGAACCGCCACACGTCCTTCAGATAGAAGTCGCCCAGCATCACCGCGCGCTCGGTGGAGAACTCCGAGCCGTTGAACGGGTACCGGGCCACCTCCTCGCCGCCGGCGACGATCCGGATGTAGCCGGGGCCGGCCTGCGACATCTGCCCGGCGCCGTCGATCGTGGCCGTGAAGGAGAGCTTCTGGACCTGCGGCGGGATCCTGTCGAGGGTGACCCGGAAGGACTCCGTGTCACCCGCCTGCGCACCCAGGAGCTGGATGGACTCCTCGGGGGTCTTCGGTTGGTTGAAGAACACGAAGTAGCGGTCGTCGGACAACCGCTCGTCGGCGTCGAGACCGAAGCAGCTGATGTCGAAGCTCAGTCCGGGGCCGGAGATCTGCACGCCTACGTACAGATCCGTGCCCGCGGTGAGATCACTGATCCTGGCCTTGTGGCCGCGTTGGAATTCCCTGGCCATGCGTTACGACCGTCCCCCATCCGAATGCGAGTGCGTCGCGCCAGGCTAACGGCAATCCCGGACACCGGAGGGAGTCGGTACAGACCCGGTACAGAACCCGTGCGCGGCCGTGCCGGACACCCTTCCCGCGCTCGCTCGGAGGTTGCACGTCACTCGCTGCGGGCCTCGGGCAGGTGCGGCAGCCGGTCGGCGGCGACCACGCCCTCGAGGTAGCCCCGGGCCCGCTCGGTCCTCGGATACGCCTCCAGCAGCCGCCAGAACCGGGGTCCGTGCCCGGGGACGAGCAGATGCGCCAGTTCGTGCAGAAGGACGTAGTCGACGACGTACTCGGGCATGCCCTGGAGGCGGTGCGACAGCCGGATGCTTCCCTCGGAGGGGGTGCACGAGCCCCAGCGCGTGTTCTGGTTGGTGACCCAGCGGACCGAGGTGGGCCGTGCCCGCCCGTCGAAGTACTGGCCCGACAGGCGCTCCGCGCGCTCGGCCAGCTCGGCGTCGCCGAGGACCCGTCTGCTCTCCTGGGCGGCCAGCTTGTCCAGCATGACGCTCACCCAGCGTTGTTCCTCGGCCTCGGACATCCGGGCGGGGATCAGCACGATGGTGCGATCGCCCTCGCGGTACGCGGAGACCGTCCGGCGTCGCCGGGTGCTCCTGCGGACCTCGATCGCGCTCGTCCCCGAGCCGTTCGGCGGCGAATTCGTCGGTGCGCGCTGGGGCGCCCCGGCGCGGTGCAGTGGGTCGGCGGACACGCCACGACGTTACCCGCTGCACACGGGGAAGTCCCGGCTCCGGATGGGTTCGGTGCCGATCCGCCACCCCTCCTGCGGGTGTACGACAGACTTGTACGACTGATTCGCACGAGTGATTGGTACCGGCTGATGGGTATCGGCTGATTAGTACGACGAATGATCACCGCCTGTGGACAACTCGCGACGCCCGGCCACGGATCAGGGCATGCTGGCACTCGCCGGCGGATTCGCGACCGACCGCATGGACCGGTACGCGACGGGCCACCGCCGGACATACGGGACGTTCGAAGACTCTCGGAGACCTACGGGGGACCTGGCATGCATCCGATGGTGAAGCCCGCGCTCAGGCGCGGCTGGCGCGATCTGAACACCGTGCAGTTCGGGATGACACCAGCGCACGCACTGACGCTCGGCCCGGTGGACACGGCTACGGACAGTTTCCTCGAACTGCTCAACGGCACCCGTGGACCGGCTCTCCTGCGTGAGGAGGGGCATCGCCTGGACCTGCCCGAAGGGCATGTCGACCGGGTGGTGGAGGGGCTGGCGCGGGCCGGCCTCCTCGACGACTCCCGGGGCGGCGGGCCGGATGCCGACGCCCTGCGCGAGAAGAAGGAGGTCCTCGACCGGCTCCGCCCCGACCTGGCCTCCCTGTCCCTGACCACCTCCGAACCGGGAGACGCGATGAGACACCTGGCCGCCCGGCGTGCCCTGCGGGTGCGGGTGAGGGGTGCGGGGCGGGTGGGCGCGGTGCTGTCCGGCCTGCTGTCGGGTGCGGGCGTCGGCGAGATCGACGTGCTCGACGGCGGCCGCGTCGAGCCGTGGGACGTCGCCCCGGGCGGGCTTCCCGCCGAGTCCGTCGGCGAGCGCCGGGACGAGACAGCCCGCCGTGTCGTCCGCCGGGCCGCCCCCGGCCGCCCGGCGCGCCGCAGTCCCACGACGCCGCCCGAGGAGGGCGTCCCGGGTTTCTCGCTGGTGGTCGTCGCCCCGCGCGACGACGTCGCGGTCCACACACCCGACCCCGCCTCCGCGGAATCCCTCATGGCCTCCGGTACGCCCCACCTGTACGCCGGTGTCGTGGAGGGGACCGGTGTCGTCGGTCCTCTCGTCCTGCCCGGCGAGACGGGGTGCGCGGGCTGTCTGTACGCGGACCGCACCGACCGGGACCCGGCCTGGCCCCGTCTGGTGGCACAGTGGCGGTCCGGCAAGCAGCGCCAGGTGCGGGCCTGCGACCTCACTCTGGCCACGACGGTCGCCGGGCTGGCGGCGGCCCACGCGCTCGCCTTCCTGGACGGCCGGACGCCTTCGAGCGTCGGCGCACGCTGGGAGGTCTCACTGCCGGGTCTGCGGTGGCACACGCGGCCGGTGCGGGCGCACTCCGCGTGCCCGTGCGGTGCCGCCGGAAAAGGTAAGCAGGAACACACCCCCGAGGATGGGGAGCGGCGCGCGACAATGGCGGGGCAAGGGCCGTCGGCGGACGTACGCCGTGAGGCAGAACCGGGGCGGCCGGCTGGGACTTGGAGGGCGCATGTCTGATCTTCCGCGCAAGGCGGTCACCCGGACCGCCAAGCTCGCCGCGCTCCCGCTCGGCTTCGCCGGGCGGGCGACCTGGGGGCTCGGCAAGCGAATCGTGGGCGAGTCCGCGGAGATCGTCGGCCAGCAGCTGCAGCAGCGCACCGCGGAGCAGCTGTTCAAGGTGCTGGGCGAGCTCAAGGGCGGGGCGATGAAGTTCGGACAGGCCCTGTCCGTCTTCGAGTCGGCGCTGCCCGAGGAGGTCGCGGGCCCCTATCGGGCGGCGCTGACCAAGCTGCAGGAGGCGGCACCGCCGATGCCGACGCGCACGGTGCACTCCGTGCTCGCGGAGCGGCTCGGCGAGGACTGGCCCGAGCTGTTCGTGGAGTTCGAGGACAAGCCCGCCGCGGCCGCCTCGATCGGTCAGGTGCACCGTGCGGTGTGGCACGACGGCCGCGAGGTCGCGGTCAAGGTGCAGTACCCGGGCGCCGGCGAGGCCCTGTTGTCCGACCTGAACCAGCTCAGCCGTTTCGCCCGCCTGCTGGGCCCGCTGGTCCCGGGCATGGACATCAAGCCGCTGATCAAGGAGCTGAAGGACCGGGTCTCGGAGGAACTGGACTACGACCTGGAGGCGCAGGCCCAGCGAGCCCACGCAGAGGAGTTCGCGGACGACCCGGACATCGTGGTGCCGGACGTCGTCCACCAGTGCGACCAGGTGCTGGTCACCGAGTGGATCAACGGCATCCCGATGTCGGAGATCATCGCGGACGGCACACCGGAGCAGCGTGACCGGGCGGGCCAGCTCCTGGCCCACTTCCTCTTCTCCGGCCCGGCGCGCACCGGCCTGCTGCACGCCGACCCGCACCCGGGCAACTTCCGGCTGCTGCCGTGCGGGCCGGACGGCGAGGACGACTGGCGCCTGGGTGTCCTGGACTTCGGCACGGTCGACCGCCTCCCGGGAGGCCTGCCCGAGCCCATCGGGTCGGCCCTGCGTATGGCGCTGGACGGCGAGGCGGACGCCGTCTACGAGATGCTCTGCGCAGAGGGTTTCGTCAAGGAGTCGATAGAGCTGGACCCCGACGCCATCCTCGACTACCTGCTGCCGATCATCGAGCCTGCCCGGGTCGACGAGTTCACCTTCACCCGCGGCTGGATGCGGAGCCAGGCGGCCCGGATCGGCGACCCCCGTTCCCCCGCCTACCAGCTGGCCAAGCAGCTCAACCTGCCGCCGGCCTACCTGCTGATTCACCGCGTGACCCTGAGCACCATCGGTGTGCTGTGCCAGCTGGGAGCGACGGTGCGGCTGCGTGACGAGCTGGAGGAGTGGCTGGTCGGGTTCCTCCCCGAGGAGGAGTACGCGGCGGAGGACGAGTACGAGATGGGGGAAACGGCGGCGGAGGCATGAGCCGCCGGGGCTGAACGCGCTGTGGGGGGGGGGGCGGTCGGGGGGAGCGATCCCCCCAAGGGGGGTCTCCTCCCCCCCTTCGGAGGGAACGTTCCTCGTGTTGCCTGGTTGCTCTCCTACCCCCCCTGCGGGAGCACGCAA
>NZ_JBVJVN010000001.1:742941-777315 GCF_055603605.1 Streptomyces sp. NPDC037271 | reverse complement strand
ACGAGGGAGGGGGCAGGGGAGAAAAAGAGAGAAGAGGGGGAGAAAGGGAAGATAAAGACCCGGCCCGCGGGGGAGAAACTGCTGGGGGCCCCCCCCCCCCCCCCCCCCCCCCCCCCCCACGGGGAGCTTCGCCTCCCTCGTCGGCGAGGCCATGCTCCGGGTGTGGCCGGGTTACTGCATGACCGCCATGGCGAGCGCGCGCCGGGCACGCATCGAGGCGCGCTCGGCCCGTCGCTGCATCCGGCGAGCGGTCGCCAGGCGCAGGGCCCGGCGTTCCTGCTCGGCCTTCTGCAGGCGGTCGTGCATATGCGCACGAGCCAGGGCTTCTGGGATGAGTTGCATCTCGCGGGTCCTGTTCTGACGCGAGTCCTTCGCGTCACTGGGGGTGAAGTCTTCAGGCGTGGTGCCTGTGATGTCGTGGGTGGACGGCTTCATCGGGGCCTGCTTCTTCGGGTCGTACGTGAGGGGACGGTCGATCGTTCCTGCGGTGTTCATGCCGAGACCGGGTTCTTGCGCGGGCGGCCACGGGGCCGCTTCCGGGCGACGACGACACCCTGCACGAACAGCTCGCCACCCCAGACGCCCCAGGGCTCACGCCGCTCCTTGGCGCCGGCGAGGCAGGCCTCGACCAGCGGGCAGGTGCGGCACAGGGACTTGGCGTACTCCACGTCCGCCGGCGACTCCGCGAAGAAGACCTCCGGGTCGTAGGAGCGGCAGGGAACGGGCACGCCGAGGTTCTCGATGGCGTCGTCGAGCGCGGTGAGCGCGGTGAGCGGGGTCAAGGTGGAGTCCTCCGTGGGGACGGGCTTGGGGATCGTGTCGGAAGGCGGTACGGACGGGGCGTGCGCTTCGAGTTGCACGGGGTTTCTTCCTCGTCTGGTCGTTCCGGCCGGTCGGCCGGGTGGCGGCTTGGTACCGGGTTCTTTTCTTGTCCCGAGGCTCCTTCGTGCTGTCGTCCCCGTTCGGGGACAAACAGAAGGGCCGCGGATCCCGGATGGGGTTCCGCGGCCCTGAAGGCGCCGGCCTGATCGTCGATCAGGCTGGATCACTCCAGGGTTCTGGCCCACGGAAGGCCCACATCAGGTGGTGCTGCGTCGTCTGCGTCCGGAAACCGGCACCGGTCGCGGTAAAGGCATAGGCCTGCGCCTGTGCCTCTACTGCTGCTTCCAGTGCCTCGGTCGGTCGCTCATCGCGCTCACGGACGGGAAGGCCCGCGGAGGCAACGGAGGCGGCGGCCGGAAGGACGGCACGAATGCCGGACAGACCGGTGCCCGGGTTGGAAGCGCCGAGCGTGCACAGGGAGACGGCCGAGCGATCGGTCAGTTTGGCGGTGGAGCTGACGGTGGTGCTGAAGTCGATGCTGATCACTGGGCTCGCCTCCTCTCGGCGTCTCGGGGGACCGGGATGAACCAGTCCGCGGATATGCAAGTACAACACGGATTCAGGGCCTTCGGGAAGGCCGCTGCTCCCGTGACCAAGAACCTATGGGGATTCCCGGGGCATGCGCAAACTATTTTTTCGACGAGTTCGTATCAGTCGCCTTCGTCAAGCCCCACTCCGTTCTGGCCTGCACAGATGGCCAGAACATCCGCTCCGTACCGGTTGAGCTTCCGCGCGCCGACGCCCGGGATCCGTACCAGCTCGCGCTCGTCCTCCGGGACGGACTCGGCGATCGCCATCAGCGTCTTGTCGGTGAAGACGCAGAACGCGGGCTGGCCGCTGCGCCCCGCCTGGATCGCGCGCCACTCGCGCAGCCGCTCGTAGACCCCCTCGTCCATGTCGGACGGGCAGTCCTCGCAGCGCATCAACTTCATCTCGCCCGCGTCGGTGAGCGTGCGCCCGCAGACCCGGCAGCGGGCCGGGATCCGCTGTACCCGTCTGGGGACCGACGCCGCGACGCCGCCACCCCCGGAGCCGCGCTCCACGCCTCCCGAGCCGCCCGCGGCCGTACGTCCGCCGGCCGTCCCCGAACCGGGCCGCAGCCCCTTCAGGAAGCGGCTGGGACGGCGGCTCGGCCGACCACCGGGTGAACGGGCGAGCGCCCAGGAAAGATGCAGCCGTTCACGCGCCCGGGTGACGCCGACGTAGAGGAGGCGCCGTTCCTCCTCGACCTGCTCGTCGGTCTTTGCGTAGGCGATCGGCATCATGCCCTCGGTGACGCCCACCAGGAAAACGACGTCCCACTCCAGCCCCTTGGCCGAGTGCAGGGAGGCGAGGGTGACGCCCTGCACCGTCGGGGCGTGCTGGGCCCCCGCCCGCTCGTCGAGTTCCGTGACGAGGTCGCTCAGGGTGGCGCCCGCTCTGGCGGCGGCGAAGTCCTGGGCGAGGTTGACCAGGGCGGCCAGCGACTCCCAGCGCTCGCGGACGGCGCCCGACCCTGCCGGGGGCTGCGGGGACCACCCCTCCCCGGACAGCACCGCGCGCACCTGGGAGGGCAGGTCGACGGCGTCGTCGAGGAGGGAGTCGTTGCCGCCGAAGCGCGCCGCGGCCCGCAGGGAACTGCCGGCTTTGCGTACTTCGGGGCGGTCGAAGAAGCGCTCCGCACCGCGCAGCTGGTAGGGGACCGCGGCGTCGGCGAGGGCCTGTTCGTAGGTCTCCGACTGGGAATTCGTGCGGAACAGGACCGCGATCTCGGCGGGCGGAACACCCGAGTCGATGAGTTCGCGGATACGGCGGGCGGCGCCCTCGGCCTCGGCCGGTTCGTCGGTGTATTCGGTGTAGACGGGCTCAGGGCCCGCCGGACGCTGGGAGACCAGCTCCAGACGGTGGTCCGCGGCCCGGCCCCGGGCCTGGGCGAGCAGACCGTTGGCCAGGCGGACCACCTGCGGGGTGGAGCGGTAGTCGCGGACCAGCTTGACGACGGTGGCGCCGGGGTGACGGCTGCGGAAGTCGAGCAGGTGGTCGGGGGTTGCTCCCGTGAACGAATAGATGGTCTGGCTGGCGTCGCCGACCACACACAGGTCGTCGCGGTCGCCGAGCCACAGTTCCAGCAGGCGCTGCTGGAGGGGGCTGACGTCCTGGTACTCGTCGACCACGAAGTGCTGGTACTGGGCGCGGACCTGTTCGGCGACATCGTGGCGGTCCTGGAGGACGGCCACCGTCAGCAGCAGCACGTCCTCGAAGTCGATGACGCCGCGTCCGCGCTTCAGGTCCTCGTAGGCGGAGTAGAGCTGGGCGATCTCGGCCGGGTCGCGGGGGACCTCACGGCCGGCCTTGGCCGCCGCGAGGGCGTAGTCGGCGGGGACGGTCTGGGTCACCTTGGACCACTCGATCTCGGCGGTGACGTCGCGCAGCTCGCCCCGGTCGAGGCGGATGCGGCAGGCGGCGGCCGCGTCGGCGACGAGTTGGATCTTGCGGTCGACGAGCCTGGGCAGGGAGCCGCCGATCGCTTTCGGCCAGAAGTACTGGAGCTGGCGCAGCGCCGCCGAGTGGAACGTACGGGCCTGGACGCCTGCGGCACCGAGCTGGCGCAGGCGGCCTCTCATCTCCCCGGCGGCACGGTTGGTGAAGGTGACGGCGAGCACGCTGGAGGGCTGGAGGATCCCCGCGCGCACCCCGTAGGCGATGCGGTGGGTGATCGCCCGGGTCTTGCCGGTACCGGCGCCCGCCAGCACGCACACCGGGCCGCGCAGGGCGGTCGCCACCTCGCGCTGCTCGGGGTCGAGCCCTTCGAGCACCGCGTCGGCCGAGTCCGGTACCTGCGGGAAGAGGGTGGAATGCGTTGCTGCTGTCACACCGCCATGCTGCCAGGTCGCGGGAGACGGGTGAGTCGGTTGTCCACAGGCACGCACTGATAGTCGTACCAATGCGACGGGCGTCACGTGCCTCGGTCGCTCCGGGAATGGTGGCGTCGCCGCAGACGTTCCCTCCGTGCGACCTCATTTCCGAGCCGCCGAAGGAGCGCGATAGACATGCCGGGCACTGTGACGATGTACAGCACCACGTGGTGCGGCTACTGCCGTCGGCTGAAGAGCCAGATGGACCGCGAGGGCATCGCCTACACCGAGATCAACATCGAGCAGGACCCGGAGTCCGCCGCGTACGTGGAGAAGGCGAACGGCGGAAACCAGACGGTACCCACTGTCCGGGTGGTTCCCTCCACGGGTGGCGACGAGGTCGTCATGACCAACCCGAGCCTTGCCCAGGTGAAGCAGGCTCTCGCGGTCTGACGCCGGCGCGCGCGACCCCCGGCCGTTCCCAGGGTGGTTGGTCGGGGGTTTCGTGTGCGCGCGTGCCGCGCCGTACTTCCGGTGGAAGCACGGCGCCGTGGTCGGCCTGGCCGCCGTTCTGGCAGGCGGCGTCCGCCACGGCCTGCACGGTCGTCGAGCTCGCCGGTGCCGTCCGCCTCCGCTTCCTGGGCGTCCAGGCGCTGCTGCAGAGCCGACGCAGCCGTTCGGTGGCCTCGGGGGAGAGTGCCCCGCCCCCCGTCCGGCAGCCCGTGGCGCACCGGACCGTTCGGCAACGTTCTCGACCCGAAGATCGCGGTCTTCTGCACGGGCTTGCTGCCCATGCTCGCGCCGTCCGGCATCTCACCGCATTCCGAAACGACCTCTCTGGTCCTCATCCACGCGGCCCTCACTCCGGCTCGGCGGCTACGTGCCCGGCGCCGGCCGAGGCACACGCCTTCTTCGAGACACGTAAGGGGTGGCCTCCTCACCGGGGAGGCCACCCCTTACGCGTCGTCCTGACTCAGAAGGAGCCGCGCGTCGGCAGTGGCTTGCCGTACCAGAGCTCGATGAGGCGCGCCGCGATGGAGATGCCGTAGGGCGGCAGCACCTCGCCGGAGTCGAAGGCCGCGCCCAGCTCGTCGCGGGAGAACCAGCGGGCCTCGTGGATCTCGTCGCCGTCGACGTTGATGTCGGTCGAGGTGGCGTGGGCCATGAAGCCCAGCATCAGGCTGGACGGGAACGGCCAGGGCTGGCTGGCGACGTACTCGACGGGGCCGACGGTGATGCCGGCCTCCTCGTAGACCTCGCGGCGGACCGACTGCTCGATGGACTCGCCGGGCTCCACGAAGCCGGCGAGCGTCGAGAAGCGGCCCTCGGGCCAGTGGACCTGGCGGCCGAGCAGGATACGGTCCTCCCCGTCCGTGACCGCCATGATCACCGCGGGGTCGGTGCGCGGATAGTGCTCGGCACCACAGGCGGGGCAACGGCGGATGTGGCCGGCCGCGGCGATGACGGTGCGCTCGCCGCAGCGGGAGCAGAACCGGTGCAGGCGCTGCCAGTTCTCCAGGGCGACCGCGTGGGCCATCAGACCCGCGTCGCGGGGTGACAGGAGCAGGCCCGCCTCACGCAGGCCCGCGGGGCGGGCGGACTGGTCCATGCGCCCGGGCAGGGAGTCCTTCTGGAGGGCGAAGTAGCTGACGCCGTCCTCGTCCGTTCCCAGGAAGTAGCGGTGCGCCTCGGTGAGCGGGGCCTCAAAGGACGGGGTCATGACGAGTTCGGTGCGCCCGTCGGGCGTCTCGTCGATGAGGGCCTGGCCGCCGGAGACCACGAAACAGCGCGTCGAGGGGTGGCTCCACGCCGCAGCGAGCCATGCCTCGTCGAGGCGGTGGTGGGCGGCGCGGTCGATTCCGCTCGGGGCGGTGAGCGAGATGGGACGGTCGGCGGTGTGGTCGGTCCAGGTGGTCACGGGTGCTTCCAACTCCCCCGGTGAGCGGTTCGGTGCGGCAGGCGGTTCAGCGGGTCGTACGAGGGTGGCGACCGGGTCCGGAGAGCTCGGCGGCGCGGGGCGGCCTTTCCAGTGTGCCGCGCGCGATGCCGGTCCGGACCACGGCCGTGCGGAGCGTTCAGGGCGCGTGGCGCCAGTATTCCGCCAGGTCACCCCACAGGTGGGCGGAGGTCTCGACGCCCTTGAGGAGCAGATCCAGCTCCACCTTCTCGTCGGGGGCGTGCCAGCCGTCGGACGGGACGGAGATGCCGAGGAAGAGCACCGGTGTGCCGAGGACCTCCTGGAGGTCGGCGGCCGGTCCGGAGCCGCCCTCGCGGGTGAAGCGCACCGGTTTGCCGAAGGCCCGGCCCATGGCACGGACCACCGATTGCAGCGCCGGGTGGTCCAGCGGCGTCAGGCACGGGCGCGTGGCCGCGCCGAAGGTGATCTCGCAGCGGATCCCGGCGGGCACCTGCTCGGCTGCCCAGGCGCGGACGGCCTTCTCCACGTGGTCGGGGTCCTGGCCCGCGACCAGCCGGAAGGAGAGCTTCACCATGGCGGACGACGGGATGACCGTCTTGCTGCCCGGGCCCTGGTAGCCGCCGCCGATGCCGTTGACCTCGGCGGTGGGGCGGGCCCAGATGCGCTCCAGCGTGGTGTGCCCGGCTTCGCCGTGGGCGGCGTACGACTTGGCCGTGCGCAGCCACTGCCGCTCGTCGAAGGGCAGCTCGGCGAAGAGGTCGCGTTCGTGGTCGGTGAGCTCGATCACGCCGTCGTAGAAGCCGGGGATCGCCACGCGCGCGTGCTCGTCGTGCAGGGCGGCGACGAGGCGGGCGACGGCGGTGGCCGGGTTGGGGACCGCGCCCCCGAAGGAGCCCGAGTGGATGTCCTGGTCGGGGCCGTGCAGCCGGATCTCGCACTCGGCGAGGCCGCGCATGCCGGTGCAGACCGTGGGGGTGTCCTCGGACCACATGCCGGTGTCGGAGACGATCACCGCGTCGGCGGCGAGCCGTGCGGCGCGCTCCTCGACCAGGGCGCGGAAGTGCGGGGAGCCGGACTCCTCCTCGCCCTCGATCAGCAGTTTGAGGTTCACCGCGGGGGCTGTTCGGCCGGTGGCGGCGAGGTGGGCACGGACGCCGAGTGTGTGGAAGAACACCTGGCCCTTGTCGTCGGCCGCCCCGCGCGCGTAGAGGCGGTTCCCACGGACTACGGGCTCGAAGGGATCACTGTTCCAGCCGTCCTCGCGGACGGCGGGCTGCACGTCGTGGTGGCCGTAGACGAGGATCGTCGGTGCCTGCGGGTCACCGGAGGGCCACTCGGCGAAGACGGCCGGGGCGCCCTCGGTCGGCCAGACCTCGGCGGTCGGGAAGCCGGTCTCCTTCAGTTTGGCGGCGAGCCAGTCGGCGCTGCGGCGCACATCGGTCGCATGCTCGGGCTGGGCCGACACGGACGGTATGCGCAGCCAGTCGACGAGGTCGTCGAGGAAGGCGGCGCGGTGCTGCTCGATGTACGTACGGACAGCGCTGACAGCATTGTCAACGGGGTGGCTCATGCTCACGAGCCTATCGGCCCGCGCGGACACCCCGGTCGTGCGGTTCGTCACCGACCGGCTCGGCCAGCAGCAGATCCTCCAGCGCGGCGCGGTCCGGCAACCCCTCGGGGCGTACGACCTCGCCGGTGCGTACGTACAGGAAGGCGGCCGTCACCGACTCCAGCGGTACGTTCAGCTGCTCGGCCCAGGCAAGGCGGTAGAGCGCGAGCTGGAGCGGGTCCCCGCTGGCGACGCGGTTCGTCTTCCAGTCGACGATCTCGTACGTCGCGGTCTCCCCGTCGCCCTCCTTGTAGACGGCGTCGATGCGGCCGCGTACGACACGGCCGGCGAGCGAGAGCTGGAAGGGGGCTTCGACGCGGTACGGGGTGCGCCGGGCGTACTCGGTGCGCTCGAACGCGTCCTTGAGGAACTCCAGGTCGCGTTCGTCGGCGACCTCTGCCTCGCTGCCGGGGAGCTCCTCCGGTTCGAGCAGGGGCAGCATCAGTGGTTCGAAGCGGGCCTCGACCCAGGCGTGGAAACGGGTGCCGCGGCGGGCGGCGGGCTGGGGCGGGCGGGGCATGGGCCGGGCCAGCTCCTGCGCGAAGCCGTCCGGGTCGGCGGCCAGGCTCAGCAACTGGGTGGCGGTCAGCGACGCCGGGAGATGCACCTCGGTGACGCTCTCGCGGGCGCGCAGGAGCTCGCCGGTGAGGGCGTCGAGGTCGCGGTCCCAGGAGGCGACGGTGCGGGCCTCCTCCGGGGTGAGGCGGGCGAGGGCGGCCGGTCGCTGGGGGGCGGGGTGAGCCGGTGGCGGCTCCTCGGGGTGGGGGCGGGGCAGGCCGGTGCCGCGCTGTCCGGGAGGCGTCGCCTGGTGGGGGACGGTGGGGCGGCGGTCCGGCGGTCGCGTGGCCGGCCGGTCCGGCGGGGGGACGGTCCGCCGGTCCGGCAACGGCGCGGCGGATCCGTCCGGCGGCGGTGTGACGGGGAGGTCCGTCGGCGGTGCGGAGGGGAGGTCCGCGTGCGACGTGGAAGGGAGGTCCGCCGGTGGTACGGACAGGAGGTCCGCGTGCGACGTGGAAGGGAGGTCCGCCGGTGGTACGGACAGGAGGTCCGCCTGTGACGTGGAAGGGAGGTCCGCCTGTGATGTGACGGGGCGGTCCGTGGCCCAGGAGTCCCAGTCGGCGGGGTCTTCGGTCCAGCCGGAGTCCTCTTCGTCCTGGGGTGCCTCTTCGTCCTCGGGGGGCGCCGGCCAGTCCGGGTCGTCGTAGGTGTTCACGTCGTGCGTGGCGGCGGGGCGGCCGTCCACGTGGGAGGCGAGGCTGTCCAGGTGGGCGAGGACCGTCTCGGCGGCGGCCCTGCGTCGGGCGAGTGCCTCGTCGTCCAGGGGCAGGGGCCAGGCCTGATCGGCGGTCGCCCGGTGCAGGGCCGGGTTCTCCTCGTCCTCGGCGGGTTCGTCCGCCCAGGCCTCGATCTCGCCGTGCCCGGCGGCGCAGTGCTCGTACAGGGCGGTGAGGAAGTCGGACGGTCCGCGGGGCTTCTTCTGGCTGGGGCCCCACCAGTGGCCGGAGCCCAGCAGCAGGGACCGGGGGCGGGTGAAGGTGACATAGCCGAGGCGGAGTTCCTCGGTGTGCTGGTGTCCCTTCATGGATTCGTGGAAGGCCTTCAGTCCCCGGGAGTCCCAGGACTCGACGTCGGGCAGGGTGTCGGCGTCGCCGCGCAGGCCGTGCGGCAGCACCTTGCCCTGGGCGGTCCACTTCTCGCGGCCCTGGCCGCTGGGGAAGGTGCCGGTGACCAGGCCGGGTACGGCGACGACGTCCCACTCCAGGCCCTTGGACTTGTGCGCGGTGAGCACCTTGACGGTGTTCTCGCCGCCGGGCAGGGCGTTGTCCAGGCCCTTCTCGTACTGGGCGGCGGTGCGCAGGAAGCCGAGGAAGGCGAGCAGGGTGGCCTCGCCGTCGCTCGCGGCGAAGGACGCGGCGACGTCCAGGAAGTTCGACAGCGTCTCGCGGCGGCGGGCGGCCAGGGCGTGCGGGGACGCCGACAGCTCGACCTCCAGGCCGGTGACCGCGAGGACGCGGTGCAGGACGTCCATGAGCGGGTCGGACAGGGCCCGGCGGAGGTCGCGCAGTTCGGCGGCCAGCCGTGCGAAGCGCACGCGGGCGTCCGTGGAGAAGGGCAGCCCGTCGTCGTCGCCGGTGCCGTCCAGCGGCGTCTCCAGGAAGGTGTCGAGGGCGTCCGCGAGCGATATCACCTCGGACGGGTCGACCCCCTCGACAGCCTCGGCGAGCCGCCGGTCGGGGTCGTCGTCGCCGTCCACGCGCGCGTGGCTCACCAGGAGCCGGGCGCGGCGGCCCAGCAGGGCGAGGTCGCGCGGGCCGATACGCCAGCGCGGGCCGGTGAGCAGGCGCACCAGGGAGGCGTTGGCGCCGGGGTCCTGGAGTACTTCGCAGACGGCGACCAGGTCGGCCACCTCGGGCAGGTGCAGCAGCCCGGAGAGGCCCACGACCTCGACGGGGACGTCGCGGGCCACCAGCGCGCCCTGGATCTCGGCGAAGTCGGTCGCGGTACGGCACAGGACGGCGATCTCGCCGGGCGCCTTGCCGGTGCGCACGAGGTGCGCGACGGAGTCGGCGATCCAGTCGATCTCTTCGGCGTGGGTGCGCAGCAGGGCGCAGCGGACCGTGCCGTCGCGTTCCGCGCCCGGGGCGGGACGCAGGGCTTCCACGCCCGCGTGCATGGCGCGCAGGGGCTCGGCGAGACCGTTGGCGAGGTCGAGGAGGCGGCCGCCGCTGCGGCGGTTCTCGCTGAGCGCCTGACGGGTGGCGGGGCGGCCGTCCCCGTGTGCGAAGTGCTCCGGGAAGTCGTCGAGGTTGGCGACGGAGGCGCCGCGCCAGCCGTAGATGGCCTGGCACGGGTCGCCCACGGCGGTCACGGGGTGGCCGGTGCCGCCGCCGAACAGGCCCGCCAGGAGGATGCGCTGGGCCACCGAGGTGTCCTGGTACTCGTCGAGCAGCACGACCCGGAACTCGTCGCGCAGGACGCGGCCCACCTCGGGGAGCCCGGCGAGCTGCGCGGACAGGGCGATCTGGTCGCCGAAGTCGAGCAGGTCCCGTTCGCGCTTGGCGGCCCGGTAGCGGATCACCAGGTCGGCGAGTTCGCGGCGCGCGGCGGCGGCCTCGGGAACCTTGCGCAGATCGGCGTTGCTGAGCTTGACGTCCTGCAGGGTGTCCAGGAGGGCGGCGTCCCAGGTGCGCAGCTCCTCCGGGCGTACGAGGTGCTCCGCGAGTTCGGCGTCCAGGGCGAGGAGGTCGCTGACCAGGTCGGCGAAGGAGCGGGTGAGCGCGGGGTAGGGCCCTGGGGCCTCGCGCAGGACACGCGCGGCGAGCTGGAAGCGGGTGGCGTCGGCGAGCAGACGGGAGGTCGGTTCGAGCCCGAGGCGCAGGCCGTGGTCGGTCAGGAGGCGGCCCGCGAAGGCGTGGTACGTCGAGATCACCGGTTCGCCCGGTGGGTTGTCCGGGTCGATCACATCGGGGTCGGTGACGCCGGCCCTGATGAGCGCCTTGCGGACGCGCTCGGCGAGTTCGCCGGCCGCCTTGTTGGTGAAGGTGAGGCCGAGGACCTGTTCCGGGGCGACCTGGCCGGTGCCGACCAGCCACACCACACGGGCGGCCATCACCGTCGTCTTGCCCGACCCGGCCCCGGCCACGATCACCTGCGGGGCGGGCGGCGCGATGATGCAGGCCGTCTGCTCCGGGGTGAAGGGGATACCGAGGAGCTCCTTGAGCTGTTCGGGATCAGTGAGATGGGCTGGCACGTCAGAGAGGCTAGCGTCGGGCACTGACAGGCGAAGGCGGGATCACCTCCGGAGCGGGAAGAAGCGCAGGTCAGCGCCTGTGGTGCCGCTCATCACACCGGACGGCCCGCTCGCTCCGGGGGCTCCGGGGGCTCCGGGGGCTCCGGGGGCTCCGGACGCTCCAGGTGCTCCGGGGGCTCCGGGCGCTCCGGGCGCTCACTCCACGACGTGCCGCCCTTCGGGCCGTGCACTGCACGACGCGCGGAAGGCGCAGTGGGTGCAGTGCTGGCCCGCGGTCGGCGTGAACCGTTCGTCGAGGACTTTGCCGGCGGCCGTGGCCAGCAGGTCCCCGACCCACTCGCCCCCCGGCCCTTCCAGGGGGTCCTGCGCCTGCACCTTGGGGAAGGTCTCGCCGCCGTCCCGCTTGGGCGCGCCCTGGCGCAACTGGACGAGCTCGGCGCCGCCCGGCCCGGGGCGGGTGCCGTCGAAGACGTCGTCGACAGCGCCCTCACGGACGGCGAGCTGGTAGACGGCGAGCTGCGGGTGGTGGGCCACCTCGGCGGAGCTGGGCGCCTGTTTGCCGGTCTTGAAGTCGACAACGTAGGCGCGGCCGTCGCCGTCGGCCTCGACACGGTCCATCTGGCCGCGGATGCGCACCTCGTAGTCGCCCGCTTCCAGGGTCACGTCGAAGTCGTGCTCGCTCGCCACCGGCGTGCGTCCGGCGCGGTCCATGACATGCCACTTCAGAAAGCGTTCGAGCGCCACGCGCGCGTTGGCCTTCTCCTGCGCCGACTTCCACGGGGCGTCGAAGGCGAGCGCGTTCCACACCGAGTCCAGGCGCTCCATGAGGACGGCGAGGTCGGCCGGGGTGCGCCCGGAGGCCACCTCGTCGGCGAGGACGTGCACCACGTTGCCGAAGCCCTGGGCGGCGGTCGCGGGCGCGTCGGCCTTCACCTCCCGGCCGAGGAACCACTGGAGGGCGCAGGTGTTGGCCAGCTGGTCCAGGGCGCTCCCGGAGAGGGTGACGGGCTGGTCGCGGTCGCGCAGGGGCACCTTGCTCTCGGTCGAGTCCCACATGCCCCACCAGCGGTACGGGTGGGCGGACGGCACCAAGGGGCGGCCGTCCTCGTCGGCGAGGGCGGCGAGGCGCGCCAGGCGGCGGGCGGCGGCCTCCCTCAAGGGTTCGGAGACGCGGGGGTCGACCGTGGTGGCGCGCAGCTCGGCGACGAGCGCCGAGACGGCGAGAGGGCGACGCGGGCGGCCCGTGACGTCGGCGGGTTCGACTCCGAGTTCGGTCAGGAACCGGGAGGGCTGGTCACCGTCGTCGGCCGGTGCTTTCACGGCGGTCACGACGAGCCGCTCACGCGCGCGCGTGGCGGCCACGTAGAACAGGCGGCGTTCCTCGGCGAGCAGCGCGCCGGGGGTGAGCGGTTCGGCGAGTCCGTCGCGGCCGATCCGGTCGGCCTCCAACAGGGAGCCGCGGCGGCGCAGATCCGGCCACAGTCCCTCCTGGACGCCCGCGACGACGACCAGGCGCCACTCCAGCCCCTTCGAGCGGTGCGCGGTCATCAGGCGGACGGCTTCGGGCCGTACGGCACGCCGCGTGATGGTGTCGGCGGCGATGTCCTCGGCGTCGATCTCCTCCAGGAAGTTCAGGGCGCCCCGGCCGCCGGTGCGCTCCTCCGCGCGGGCGGCCGTCGCGAAGAGCGCGCACACGGCGTCGAGGTCGCGGTCGGCGTTGCGTCCGGCCGCGCCGCCACGCCGGGCGGAGCGCTCCAGGCGGGCGGGCCACGGCGTGCCCTCCCACAGGTCCCACAGCGCCTCCTCGGCACTGCCGCCTCCCGCCAGACGCTCGCGGGCCTTGCGCAGCAGAGCACCGAGACGCTGGGCGCCACGCGCGTACGCGGGGTCGTGCACCGCCAGCCGCTCCGGCTCGGCCAGCGCGCGCGCGAGCAGGACGTCCGAGGGCGGTGGCAACGGGTCGCCCGCGGCACGCTCCTCCTCCCGCAGGGCGCGGCCGAGGCGGCGCAGATCGGCGGCGTCCATGCCGGCGAGCGGGGAGGTGAGCAAGGTGAGGGCGGTCTCGGTGGGGAGCCAGCACGGGTCCGCCGCGCGGTCGGCGCGTTCTCCGGGCGCGGTCTTCACCGCCGTGTCGGCGTCGGCCTCGAGGTCTGCCTGCACCGCCGTATCGGCGTCGGCCTCGGGATCTGCCTGCACCGCCGTATCGGCGTCGGCCTCGGGATCTGCCTGCACCGCCGTATCGGCGTCGGCCTCGGGTCCGGCCTTCACCGCCACCTCGGGGCCTGCCTCCGCCACCTCGGGTCCGGCCTGCAGGGGCGCCTCAGGTGCGGCCTGCGCCACCTCGTCGGCGTCGTCCTGGCCCGGCCCGTCCTCAGCCTCGTCCGTGACGTCGCCGTCCGCCCTGTGTATCGCCTCCCCCGGCACGACACCGTCCGCCCGGCGTGCAGCGAGGCCGGCCCCGGGCCGTTCTCCCGCCTCCGCCTCCGCCACCGCCCGCAGCGCCGTCAGCAGGGGCGCCACGGCCGGCTCGTGTCGCAGGGGAAGGTCGTCGCCGTCGATGTCCAAGGGGACGCCGGCCGCGGTGAGGGCGCGGCGGACCATGGGGATGGTGCGTGACCCGGCGCGTACCAGGACGGCCATGTCGCCCCAGGGGACGCCGTCCTCCAGGTGGGCCCGGCGCAGGATGTCGGCGATGTTGTCGAGCTCGGTACCGGATGTCGGGTACGTGAACACCTCGACGCGCCCTCCGTCCCGCACCGGGGTCAGCTCGCGGTGGGCGCGCACCTTGTCGGCGGGGAGTCGGGTCAACGGCATGCGCTGGGTCAGCAGCCGGGTCGCGGCCAGGAGGGCGCCCCGGGACCTGCGCGAGGTCCGCAGCACCTCGACCGGCGCCGGCCGGCCGTCCGCGCGCGGGAAGGCGGTCGGGAAGTCGAGGATGCCGTTCACGTCCGCGCCCCGGAAGGCGTAGATCGACTGGTCGGGGTCGCCGAACGCGACGAGGGTGCGCCCGCCTCCGGCCAGGGCGTGCAGCAGCCGGACCTGGGCCGGGTCGGTGTCCTGGTACTCGTCGACGTAGACCGCGTCGTACTGTGCGGCCAGGTGCGCGGCGACCTCGGGACGGCGGGCGAGGAGCACCGCGCGGTGGACGAGTTCCGCGTAGTCGAGCACGCCCTGCAGGTCGAGCACGTCGAGGTACTCGGCGAGGAAGACGGCGGCGGCCCGCCAGTCGGGGCGGCCTATGCGTCGGGCGAAGGCCCCCAGCGCGTCCGGCCCGAGGCCCAGCTCGCGGCTGCGGGCGAGGACCGCGCGGACCTCGTCGGCGAAGCCGCGGGTGGTCAGGCAGGCCCGCAGCTCGTCGGGCCAGCGCACATGGGCCAGGCCGAGCCGCTCCAGGTCGACCTGCCCGGCGAGCAGCTCGCGTACCGTCACGTCCTGCTCGGGGCCGGACAGCAGCCGCAGGGGTTCCGCGAAGAGGTCGCCGGCCTGGTGAGCGCGGACCAGGGCGTAACCGAAGGAGTGGAAGGTGGTCGCCCGGGGAGCACGGGTGGCTCCCATGCGCAGCGCCATCCGGTCGCGCAGTTCGAGGGCCGCCTTGCGGCTGAAGGTCAGCACCAGGATCCGCTCGGGGTCGCCGCCCCGGGCGACACGGTCCGCCACGGACTCGACGAGCGTGGTGGTCTTGCCGGTGCCCGGGCCCGCGAGGACGAGCAGCGGTCCGGTCCGGTGCTCAACCACGGCGCGCTGTGCGGCGTCCAGACGAGGGGGATCCTTTCGCTCCGGCGGGGTACGCACCAGCCGGTAAGCGCCACGGCTCCCCCGTCGCACCTGGGGGTGCGACGGGTGTCTGGCAGAGGAGAAGGAGCTCACGTGGTTCGCCGGTCCTGGTGGGTGTGCTGGTGGGCCGTCCGCGCTGCGGGCACGACGGGGGCCGCGGGATGAGAGGGGCTGGTGCCGCCGACGCCAGGCCGACGGATGAGGCAGAAGCAGAGCTTCCCCTTCTTCCCTCGGGCCACGTGCGGCGCTTGTGTCCCCCACCCCACGAACGTACGTCATGCCATGGACGTGCCCGAACTGTCCCTTTTCCCTCATACGGATCACAGGTCACACGTCGGCCGATCCGATGGCGGAAGCTGTCAGATGTGAGCCTGTGCGCGTTCGCCGCCGTCCCACCGCGCCCGTTTCAGATCGAGGCGCGGCAGATGCCCCTCCGCGCCTCTGCTCGCCTCCTTCAGGGGCGTGCCCTCCTCCCGGTAGCGGTCGAGCGCCTCCAGTTCCTGCCCCGCGAGCAGGACCCCGTCCGCGCGGACGACGCGCCACCACGGAACGCCTCCCCCGTAGAGGGACATCACCCGTCCGACCTGGCGGGGCCCTCCCTCCTCCAGGTACTCGGCGATGTCCCCGTACGTCATGACCCGGCCCGGCGGAATCAGCTCGGTCACCTCGAGAACCCGCTCGGCGTACTCGGGCAGCGCGTCCGCGTAGTCCGGGCGGGCGTCGTCCGGAAGGCTCTGCTCGCTCATCCGACCCATACTGCCGCACTCCACCGACAACGCGACGCGCTTGGGACGGTGCGCGTCCCTCGCCCGGAAGCGGCGCTTCGGGCAGACTGTGCGGCCCGCACGGGCACCCTGATGCCTGCCGAGGCCGACGCGGCATGCCACCATCGTGCGGGCGGTGACCAGTGATACGAGAGCAAGAAGAGGCGATGAAACAGCAGGGTGTGCACCCCGAGGACCCCGAGGGCACCTCTGACTCCTCGTCGCGCCCGGACACCGCGTACGGAAGCGGCGAGAACACCGGCCGGCGGGCGGCCCCAGGCAGGACGGCGACCGCCGCCGACCCCGACGACGTCGCGCACATCGACGAGGTGGAGGGCGACGAACCGCTGCTCCCCGCGCGCGTGCACCGTCCGTCCGACCTGATGCGGCTCCTGGTGGGCGTGCTCGCCGTCGCCGTACTGCTCGCCGTCGCCGCCTTCGCCCACGGCACCACCTCGGGCCTCGAACAGGACATCAACAAGGGCACCGGGCAGGCACCCGATCTGCTGATCAAGATCGCGGGACTGGCCTCCAGCATCGCGATCCTCCTGGTGCCCGTCGCGTTCGCGATCGAGCGGCTGATCAAACGGGACGGGCTGCGGATCGCCGACGGGGTGCTGGCGGCGGTCCTCGCACACGGGGTGACCCTCGCCACCGACCTGTGGGTCGCCGAGGCGGCCCCCGGCTCCATCCAGGAGGCCCTCACCCAGCCCTCGCCGGGTGACGTCCACGCTCTCACCGATCCGGTGCACGGGTACCTGGCGCCCGTCATCGCCTACATGACGGCCGTCGGCATGTCCCGCAGACCCCGCTGGCGCGCGGTGCTGTGGATCGTGCTGCTCCTCGACGCCTTCTCGATGCTCGTCACCGGCTACACGACACCGTTCTCGATCATCCTGACGGTGCTCATCGGCTGGTCCGTGGCGTACGGAACGCTGTACGCGGTGGGGTCCCCCAACGTCCGCCCCACCGGGCGGACGCTGATGGCGGGCCTGCGGCACGTCGGCTTCCGCCCGGTGACCGCCGCCCGCGAGGAGGCGCCGTCGGACACGGCGGAGACCGGTGACCGCGGCCGCCGCTACTTCGTCACGCTGGAGGACGGCCGACCGCTGGACGTGACGGTGGTGGACCGGGAGCAGCAGGCACAGGGCTTCTTCTACCGCGCGTGGCGCAACCTGACGCTGCGCGGCTTCGCCACCCGCAGCAGCCTGCCCTCCCTGCGGCAGGCCCTGGAGCAGGAGGCACTGCTCGCCTACGCGGCGATCGCGGCCGGCGCCAACGCCCCCAAGCTGATCGCGACATCCGAACTGGGTCCCGACGCCGTGATGCTCGTCTACGAGCACACCGGCGGGCGCACGCTCGACTCGCTGTCGGACGAGGAGATCACCGACGACCTGCTGCGCGGCACCTGGGAGCAGGTGCGGGCCCTGCAGTCCCGGCGCATCGCGCACCGCAGGCTGGTGGGCGACGCGATCCTGGTGGATCGTTCCGGCACGGTGATCCTCACCGACCTGCGCATCGGCGAGATCGCCGCCGGGGACCTGCTGCTGCGCATGGACGTCTCCCAACTCCTGGTCACGCTCGGCCTGCGGGTGGGTGCCGAACGCGCGGTCGCTTCGGCGGTGGGCGTGCTCGGCCCCGACACCGTGGCGGACTGCCTGCCGATGCTCCAGCCCATCGCGCTCAGCCGCTCCACGCGCGCGACCCTGCGCAAGCTGGCCCGGGAGCGGGCCGAGCGCGAGCGGGAGGCGGTCCTGGAGTCGTCCCGGCAGGCCAAGCTCGCCCGCTCGGAGGCGGCCGCCGACAACACGAGCCCCGTACCCGGGACCTCCGACAAGGCCGGCAGACCGGAAAGGGCCGACAAGGCCGAGAAGAAGGCCGTACGCGCCGAGCAGCGTGCGGAGAAGCGGGCCGTCGACGAGGCGCTGGAGGGGGCCCGCGAGGAGGACCTGCTCACGCTGATCCGGCACGCGGTGCTGCGGATCAGGCCGCAGGCCCCCGTCGAGCCGGCCCGCCTGGAACGAGTGCGGCCACGTACGCTGATCAGCTTTATCGCCGGGGCGATCGGCGCCTACTTCCTGCTGACGCAGCTCACCCACATCGAGTTCGGGCCCCTGATCTCGAACGCCCAGTGGGGCTGGGTCGCCGCGGCCGTGCTGTTCTCCGCGGCGAGCTACGTCGCCGCGGCGATGGCCCTGCTGGGGTTCGTGCCCGAGCGGGTGCCGTTCCTGCGGACCGTGGCCGCGCAGGTCGCCGGGTCGTTCGTGAAGATCGTCGCCCCCGCGGCGGTCGGCGGGGTCGCCCTGAACACCCGCTTCCTCCAGCGCGCGGGGGTGCGCCCCGGTCTCGCGGTCGCGAGCGTCGGCGCGTCGCAGTTGTTCGGGCTCGGCTGCCACATCCTGATGCTGCTGTCCTTCGGCTATCTGACCGGCACCGAGAAGACGCCGTCGCTGTCCCCGTCCCGGACGGTCATCGCGGGTCTGCTGACGGTGGCTGTGCTCGTGCTCGTGGTGACCTCGGTGCCGTTCCTGCGGAAATTCGTCGTCACGCGCGTGCGGTCGCTTTTCGCCGGAGTCGTACCGCGCATGCTCGATGTGCTGCAACGGCCGCAGAAGCTGGTCACCGGCATCGGCGGGATGCTGCTGCTCACCGCTTGCTTCGTGATGTGCCTGGACGCCTCGATCCGGGCCTTCGGCGACGAGTCGACGTCGATCAGCCTGGCGAGCGTCGCGGTCGTCTTCCTCGCGGGCAACGCGCTGGGTTCCGCGGCGCCGACGCCGGGCGGTGTGGGCGCGGTGGAGGCGACACTGACGGTCGGCCTGATCGCCGTAGGCCTCCCCAAGGAGGTCGCCGCCCCCGCGGTCCTGCTGTACCGGCTGCTCACGCTCTGGCTGCCCGTACTGCCGGGCTGGCTGGTCTTCAACCACCTGACGCGGAAAGAGGCGTTGTAGCCGTCTCCGGGCCGGTCTCCGCACGCTTGGGCCCCTGAACCGTGCGACTCAGGGCCGCACCCGCACCCTTGTCCGTACGACTCGGGGCCGCACCCGCACCCTTGTCCGTACAACTCGGGGCGGGATCCGCACGCTTCGGCCCCTGATCCGTACAGCTCGGGCCGGCCCCGTACCCCCCGTGAGCGAGACCCCCATGCCTCGGGATCACGAACCGTGCTCACCGGGCCACACCCGGACGCCTCAAGGGCCCGCCCCGTACCTCGTACGGCTCCGGCCCCGAGCGCATGACACCGCGCAACCGCACGATGGACGCATGCCGACTCCCTCCCGGCTACGAGCCGCCTCCCTCACCACCCTCGCCACCGCCACCGCCCTGACCCTGTCCGCCCTGCTGGCGGGCTGCGGCGACGGAAGCCGGGAGGACGAGGACCTGGCGAGCCAGAAGCTCGACTGGAAGGACTGCCCGGCTCCGTCCCAAGCCGAAGGCGGCGGCGCCGCTCCGTCCCCGCTGCCGGACGGCGACGAGTGGCAGTGCGCCACCATGAAGGCTCCGCGCGACTGGGACGCCCCCAAGGACGACACGATTGACCTCGCGCTGATCCGTGCCGAGGCCAGCGGTGAGGCAGACCGGCGGATCGGTTCACTCGTCTTCAACTTCGGCGGCCCGGGCGGATCGGGCGTCACCACGCTGCCCGCCTTCGGCCAGGACTACGCGACACTGCGCACCCGCTACGACCTGGTCAGCTTCGACCCACGCGGTGTCGGCCGCAGTGCCCCCGTGAAGTGTCTGGACGACAACCAGCTCGACACCTACTTCCAACAGGACGCCACCCCCGACGACGCGGCCGAGCGCACCGAGCTGGTGGACGACACGGAGGAGTTCAACACGGCCTGCGAGAAGCACTCGAAGCAGATCCTGCCGCACGTGCGCACCACCGACGCGGCCCGCGACATGGACCTGATGCGCCAGGTCCTGGGCGACGACAAGCTGCATTACTTCGGCATCTCCTACGGCACCGAACTCGGCGGCGTCTACGCCCACCTGTTCCCCAAGAAGGTGGGCCGCGCCGTCTTCGACGCGGTCGTCGACCCGACGCGGACGCCGGAACAGAGCTCGCTCGCACAGGCGCAAGGCTTCCAGCTCGCGCTCGACAACTTCGCCGAGGACTGCGTGTCGAAGGCCGAGGACTGCCCAGTCGGGAACAGCGCCCAGGACGTCAAGGACCGCATCGCGCGGCTCCTGAAGGATCTCGACCGCGAACCCGTCCCCGGCGTCTTCCCCCGCGAACTCACCCAGACCGCCGCGACCGGCGGCATCGCACAGGCTCTGTACTCGAAGGACTTCTGGGAGTACCTCACCGACGGCCTGGAGCAGGCGTACAACGGTGACGGCAGGCTCCTCATGAGGCTGTCGGACGCGTTGAACGGGCGCGACGAGAACGGCGCGTACAGCAACATCAACGCGGCCAACGTCGCCATCAGCTGCGCCGACGACAAGCCGCGGTACGACCCCGCCTACGTGGAAAGCAAGCTGCCCGAGTTCCGGAAGGCCTCCGCGCTGTTCGGTGACTACCTCGCCTGGTCCATGCTCGGCTGCACCGACTGGCCGGTCACCGGTGCCGCCGACCATCCCGACGTCAGCGCGCCCGGTGCGCCGCCGATCCTGGTGATCGGCAACACCGGCGATCCGGCGACGCCCTACGAGGGTGCGGGAAGGATGGCGGAGGCGCTGGGGGAGCGTGTCGGCGTGCAGCTGACCTACAGGGGCCAGGGGCACGGTGCCTACGACAGCAAGAACAAGTGCGTGCAGGACGCGGTGCACGGCTACCTGCTGGACGGCAAGGTACCGGCGGCCGGAACCGTCTGTTCCTGACCTCCACGACACCACGACACGAGAAAACCGCAGATCAGAAAGTTATCCACAGGGCGCGGCAGGCGTTGCGCGATCCACCTACCATGGCATGACCGCCATCCGCTGCACGGCGCGGACGGCTTGTGAGGGGGGAGAGCACATGGCGCGTCTCGTACGGTGGACGGCTCTGACGGCCGCCGCCGCACTGCTGGCAACGGCGGGCTGCAGCGGCGGCTCGTCCGGTGACGGCGAGGACGACGGCGGGACGGGCGGGACGGACAGCGCACGGCCGTCGATGGCCGCGCCGTCCGGGGTGCCCGAGTCGCTGGCCTCCCAGACGCTCGACTGGGGCCGCTGCAAGGGCACCGCCGACTCCCCCGCGCCGGACGGCGACTGGCAGTGCGCCACGCTCGAGGCGCCGCTGGACTGGGCCGAGCCGGGCGGCGAGACGATCGGCCTCGCGCTGATCCGCGCCAAGGCCACCGGCGACGAGCGCATCGGCTCGCTACTGTTCAACTTCGGCGGCCCAGGCGGTTCGGGCGTCTCCACGATGCCGTCCTACGCCGACACCGTCTCCTCCCTGCACGAGCGATACGACCTGGTGAGCTGGGACCCGCGGGGGGTGGCCGCCAGCGAGGGGATCCGCTGCCGCGGCGACGAGGCGATCGAGGACGCCGAGTCCGTGGACTCCACTCCGGACACCACGGCCGAGGAGCAGGCCTACCTGAAGGATGCCGCCGACTTCGGCAAGGGCTGCGAGAAGGCCGCCGGCAAGCTGATGGGGCACGTCTCGACCACGGACACGGCCCGCGACATGGACCTGATGCGGCATGTGCTGGGCGACGAGAAGATGCACTACTTCGGCATCTCCTACGGCACCGAACTCGGCGGCGTCTACGCCCACCTGTTCCCGAAGCGCGTGGGGCGCGTGGTCCTCGACGCGGTCGTGGACCCGAGCGCCGACACGATGGGCCACGCCGAGAACCAGGCCAGGGGCTTCCAGCGCGCCCTGGACGACTACCTGGAATCCACCGGTGAGGACCCGAAACAGGGCTCGCGGGAGATCGCCGACCTCCTGGAGCGGCTCGACGCGGAGCCACTGCCGACGTCGTCGCCCGGGCGGAAGCTGACCCAGACGCTGGCACTCACCGGCATCGTGCTGCCGCTCTACAGCAAGGACGGTTGGCCGGCCCTGACCAGCGCGCTGGCCGCGGCGGAGGAGGGCGACGGCTCCGAGCTGCTGGCGCTCGCCGACGGCTACAACGAGCGTGATCCCTCGGGACGCTACGGCACGACGACCCACTCCCAACGGGTCATATCGTGCCTGGACGACAAGCAGCGGCCGACCCTGGAGGAGACGAAGAGGCTGCTGCCGAGGTTCGAGAAGGTCTCACCCGTGTTCGGGGCCTTCCTCGGCTGGGACACGGCCGGGTGGTGCCACGAGTGGCCGGTGGCCGGTCAGCACGAGACCCCCGAGGTGAGCGCCTCCGGCGCGGCCCCGATCCTGGTGGTCGGCAACACCGGCGACCCGGCCACGCCCTACGAGGGTGCCCGCAGGATGGCGGACGAACTGGGCAAGGACGTGGGTGTGGTGCTCACCTGGAAGGGCGAGGGACACGGGGCGTACGGAAGCGGAAGCGACTGTGTCGACTCCACGGTGGACGCCTACCTGGTGAAGGGGACGGTGCCGGAGGACGGCAAGGTCTGCTCATGACGGCGGCGGGGGCTCAGTCGGCAGGCAAGGCCTCCCGCATCGCCTTTGCGGTGGCAGTAGGGTCGTAGCCCTCGGGGACGCCTTCGACCATGATGATGTCGCACTCGATGTGCCGCGAGCGCAGCGGTGCGATCTCCTGGTATGCGGGTGAGTCCCACCATGCCCGCGCCTCGGCGATCCCGGGGAAGCTGATCATCACGACGTGCCCGGGCCAGCTGCCCTCCACCACCTCGTGCTCCGCTCCGTGAACGAGGAAGCGTCCGCCGTACGGCTCGAAGGTGGCCCGGATGCGCTCGATGTACTCGACGATCTCCGGGTGCGGGGCGGCCTCTTGCAGGTGGGCTATGGCGTAGGCGGGCATGGTGTCCTTCCGGTCGGTCGGGCTCCGTACACCGAGATCCTGGCATGCCGGTGCGCCGGGGACGATGACCTGACAGGTAAGCGGACCCCGCCGGGGGCGCGGACTGTCGGCGCGCATGCCCCCTGCATGCCCGATCGGACGGCGATTGGCGGAGGAACAACGGGGATCGCCGGCGAGCGTTCCGGGAAGGTGAAGGACAGCGTCTTGCCACATCAGCCCGCATCCGGTCACGCGATCTCCACGTTGGTGGCGGTCCGGCGCCGAGGCCGGGCTGCCCCGGGGCCGTGCGAGGTTTGCTCAGCGCCGACCGACAACGACAGAAGCCCACGGCATCCGAGCGTTCAGAGCCGTGGGCTTCTTCGGGCCCGCTGGTCAGCGGGAGTGGTGATCAGTAGACGGGCTTCTCCGGCTCGATCTGGTTGACCCAGCCGATCACGCCGCCGCCGACGTGGACGGCGTCGGAGAAGCCGGCGGACTTCAGGACCGCCAGGACTTCCGCACTGCGGACACCCGTCTTGCAGTTCAAGACGATCTTCTTGTCCTGCGGGAGGCTCTCGAGGGCGGAGCCCATGAGGAACTCGTTCTTCGGGATCAGCCGGGCGCCCGGGATGGAGACGATCTCGAACTCGTTCGGCTCGCGGACGTCGATGAGTTCGATGCTCTCGCCGTCGTCGATCCACTCCTTGAGCTGCTTGGGAGTGATCGTGGAGCCGGCGGCCGCCGCCTGGGCCTCCTCGGACACGACGCCGCAGAAGGCCTCGTAGTCGATGAGCTCGGTGACGGTCGGGTTCTCACCGCAGACCGCGCAGTCGGGGTCCTTGCGGACCTTGACCTGGCGGTACTGCATCTCCAGGGCGTCGTAGATCATCAGGCGGCCGACGAGGGGTTCACCGATGCCCGCGAGCAGCTTGATGGCCTCGTTGGTCTGGATGGAGCCGATGGACGCGCACAGCACGCCCAGGACGCCGCCCTCGGCGCAGGAGGGGACCATGCCGGGGGGCGGGGGCTCCGGGTAGAGGCAGCGGTAGCAGGGACCGTGCTCGGACCAGAAGACGGAGGCCTGGCCGTCGAAACGGTAGATGGAACCCCAGACGTAGGGCTTGTTCAGCAGCACGCAGGCGTCGTTGACCAGGTAACGGGTCGCGAAGTTGTCCGTACCGTCGACGATCAGGTCGTACTGGCTGAAGATGTCCATCACGTTGTCGGCCTCGAGCCGCTCCTGGTGAAGGACCACGTCCACGTACGGGTTGATGCCCTTGATGGTGTCGCGGGCGGACTCGGCCTTGGACCGGCCGATGTCGGCCTGGCTGTGGATGACCTGCCGCTGCAGGTTCGACTCGTCGACCTCGTCGAACTCCACGATGCCGAGCGTGCCGACACCGGCTGCCGCCATGTACATCAGGGCCGGCGAGCCGAGACCGCCCGCGCCCACGGCGAGCACCTTCGCGTTCTTCAGCCGCTTCTGCCCGTCCATCCCCACGTCGGGGATGATCAGGTGGCGGGAGTACCTGCGGACCTCGTCTACGGTGAGCTCGGGGGCCGGCTCGACCAGGGGTGGCAGCGACACGGGGACTCCGTTGGTCGGTCAGTAATTACGGTTGTTCTCCTCGCAACACTGCCACGGCCTTTTTCATTCCGAGACACCCGTCCCGACCCGCGAGACGATCTCGTCCCAGTAGCCGGGCATCGTCTCCCAGGGGTCCGTTCGGCCTCCCCGGTCCGTGCGGTCGGTGAAGTAGATCGTCCCGGCACCCTGCCACCGGGCGATGCGCAGCGCCTCCTCAAGATGCCCGCGGGGCACGCCGTGCACGAGGTGGCAGAACCGCTCGGGCGGATGGCCGGCGCTCCACTCGGCCGCCTGGGACCAGCGGTAGTCGCTCCAGGCGCCCGAGAAGGTGACGAGCTGGTCGGCGTTCTCGGCATAGCCGGGGTGGGGGTGGGTGCCGTGGCCGAGGACGACGTGGGCGTCGTCACGCATCCCTCGGAGTGCGGTGACGGTGCGGCGGACTTCGGGAAGCTCTGCCCGGTCGGACGGGCAGCGGTCGAGGAGGAAGCCGTCGGCCCGGTACCAGTCGAGGTACCGGTGTGCGTCGGAGATCAGTGCGCCGAAGCTCCGTGCCCCGTACCCGAGGTCGAGGTGGCCGAGGACGCGAACGCCCGCGTTGCGCAGGCGGCCGCTTGCTTCCAGGCAACTCGGGTCGGGCTGGGCGCCGGGGCCGTCGGCGACGTTGAGGACGACCCAGTGCAGGGGTGTGCCCGGGCTGGTGAGGTCGGCCCACTCGCCGGCGGCGACGAGGGGGTGGGCCAGACCGGGGACTCCGAGGCCGGTGCGGACGCCGGTGCTCGCGCTGCCCGCTTTGACGCTGGTCAGATACGGCATGCGGCCTCCATCCAGATATCGGCGAGAGACTCTTCGAGGGCGATCCGGGGTCGCCATCCGAGGCGGTCGCGCGCGGTGCGCACATCGGCCTGCTGCCAGCTGCCGCAGCCGTCCGGGTAGGGGTGGACGGCGGGGGCCGCGTGCTCGGTGTCGGCACGGTCGCCGCGGTGCCCGAGGGGTTCCGGGCGGTGAGGGCCGAGGCCGTCGGTGCGGTGGTGACCGAGGGTTTCGACGCGGTGGCCGACGGATTCGGTGCGGGGGTGCCCGATGACGGGCCGCAGCGCGCCGGGCGGTCCGTCGAGTTCGTGCAGGGCGCCGCCGTAGCCGGCCACGCGGGCGAGGGTGGCGGCGGCGTCGCGCAGGCGGACGGCACGGCCGGAGCCGATGTTGATGACCCCCTGCGCCGCGGAGAGCGAGGCGGCGTGGACGGCGCGGGCGACATCGCGGACGTCGATGAAGTCGCGCTGGGCGCCGAGGCCGCCGAGCCGGAGTTCGCCGTCGCCGGACTGCATCGCGCGGCGCATGGCCTCGGCGAGGCGGCCCAGGGGGGAGCCGGCTGGGGTGCCGGGGCCTGCGGGCGAGAAGACGCGGAGGACGACGGCGTCCAGGCCGGAGCCGAGGACCAGTTCGGTGGCGGCGAGTTTGCTGACACCGTAGGGGCCGCCGGGTCGGGGCACGGCGTCCTCCGCGGTGGAGGAGCCGGGCTGGCTGGGGCCGTACTCCGCGCTGCAGCCGACCTGCACCAGGCGGGCGCCGCAGCCGCTGCGGCGCAGGGCCTCGCAGACGGTGGCGACGGCGATGGTGTTGTGCCGGGTGAGTTCGCGGGCGCCGCCCCGGGTGGCCCCGGCGCAGTTGACGACGACGCCGGGGTGGACCGCGTCGAGGAAGCGGGTGAGGGCGCCGGGGCTGCCGGTGGCGAGGTCGAAGCGGACGTCGGCGTCGTCTCCGCGGCCGAGAGCGGTGAGCTGGACCGCCGGGTCGGCGAGCAGACGGTCGGCGACGAAGCGGCCGATGTAGCCGTTGGCTCCGATCAGCAGGACTCTCATCGGGCGGCTCCCGGTGCCGAGGCGTCGGGTCGGGAGGTGGTCATCTGGGGGCTCCTTCGGAGGGTGACGGGGACGTGTGGGGGGCTGTCCGGGGGTGAGGTCATCGCGGCTGCTCCGTCGATGCGTGGGCCGAAGCCTTGGTCAGGCGGCGAGTCGCGTGGACCAGGAGGGCCAGGGCGCCGGTGCCGCAGACCACCGTCGGAACGCCGGCCGGGCCGCAGGCGACGACCACGGCCTCCACGGGGGCGGCCAGGAAACCGCAGCCGGGGAGGCGGCCGGCGAAGAGCGTGGCCAGGGCGGCCGCCTGCGCGGTGGCCGACGCGGTCAGGACGAGAGTGGGGGCGTGGGTGCAGCCGTGCACGGCGAGCAGGCGGGCGAGCAGGAGCAGGGCGCCCAGGGTGAGCGTCCGGGCGTAGGCGGCGGGCTCTGCGAGGACCTCGCCGGTCAGCGCGGCCAGGGCTGCCAAGGCAGCCATGAACAGGGCGAACACACCGAGCAGGAGGGGGCGTACGGAGGCTGAGAAGTCGGCCAGACCGCGGCTGTCCGACAGTTTGCGGCGGGCGCGCACGGCGAAGAGGTGGGCACTCGCGGCTGCGGGCGCGCAGGCCAGGGCGAGGGCCAGTACGGGGGCGACGGTGACGGGCCACGGACCGTCGGTGGTGCCGTCGGGCAGGCCGTCCGGGCCGCCGGCCAGCGCGGTGGCGAGCAGTCCGTCACCGAGGAGGGAGTAGCCGACGAGCCAGCAGGTCCAGGCCCAGGTGCCGGTGGTGCGCGTCGCGGCGCCCAGCGGCCCCCGGCGCAGGGCCGCGCGCAGGGCCAGGGAGACCGCGAGGGTGCCGGCGACGGCCGCGATCAGGCGCGGCCGTCCGTCGGTGAGGCGCAGGCCGGCCACGGCGGCGACGCACAGCGCGCCGGGCAGCAGGGCAAGCACGACCCAGGTGGCGCGCACCCGGGGGGCCGGCAGGTCCGTGGGGCGCGGGGGCGTGTCGTCACGGGGGACACGGGCGTACATCTCCTCCGCCAGGGAGAAGACGTCCCGGTGGCGGAAGTGTGCGGCGGTCCGGTCGGTGATGCCGTGCGCCTCCAGGCCGGCCGCGATCTCCAGCGGGTCCACGGCGCGTTCGCAGAGGTCGTGGTGCCGGTGCAGCAGGGCCTTCACGGGGTCCGCGGTGGCGCGGCGAGCAGCGGGCGGCGGCTTGCCGACGGCGGCTACCGCGCCGTGCTCGGCCGCGCCGTGCTCGGCCGCGCCACGCTCGGCCGCGCCGCCGCGGTCGGCCGCTTTGCCGTCGGTGGCCGCTTTGCCGTCGGTGGCTGCGCGCGGGCGGTCGCCCGCTCCCGGACAGCGGTCCTGGCCCGTCCCCGGACAGCGGTCCTGGCCCGTCCCCGGACAGCGGTCCTGGCCCGTCCCCGGACAGCGGTCCTGGCCCGTCCTTGGACAGCGGTCTGCGCCCACTCCCCCGCCATCGCTCGGCCGCCGGCCCTCGCCCGGCTCCCTGCTCCCGCCCGGCCGCCCGCTCTCCCCCGGCCGCCGACTCCCGGCTGCGCGCTGGGCGTCGCCCGCGCGCCACCCCTCGTCCGGCCCTCGCCCGTCACCGTCCGCCCCCCGGACACCACCGGACCGCCGGTCGTCGCGGGGCCGCAGGCCCCCACCGAACCGCCTGTCCTCGTGTGACCGCCGGTCGACACCCGTGTGCCGTCCCTCGCCCGGTTCCCGGTTCTCGAGCGGCCACGGACCCTCACCCGCACCCGACCGCCGTTCATCCGCCGTCCGCCGGTCGGCAGGAGCTGCAGGGGCAGGCGTCCCTGCGGTCAGGAACTCCCGCGGGCGTTCGTCCCGGGCGCCCGGGCTGCCCGGGGTCTCGGGGCGGTCCAGTTCGCCGAGGCCGCTCATCGGACCCCCTCGGTCGCGGTGACCGGGGTCGTGCCACGGACGGGGGCGTCGGTCGCCCAGCCGGGGCCGACGCGGGACACGACGCGAGTCGTGGGTACGGCCGAGCGGCCGAGGACGTGCGCCTCGGCAGGAACGGCGAACGGCAGCGGCTCTCCGGTGTCGTCGAGGGCGACGCGGCGTACGGGCGCCCTCGAAAGGATCTCCAGGTAAATGCCGTGAAATGCCGCGACGTTCTGCTCGACGGTGAACAGCTCCAGTGCACGGGCGCGCGCGGCGGCACCCAGGCGCTCACGGCGCTCGGGGTCACGCAGCAGGGCGACACACGCCTCGGCGAGCGCCCGGGGATTGCGCGGCGGCACGACGAGTCCGGTGCCGCCGATGGCCTCCACCACCGCGCCGACGTCCGTGGACACCGTCGCGCGCCCGCAGAGCATGGCCTCGACCAAGCCGGTCGGGAACCCCTCGACGACGCTGGAGAGGACCACCAGGGTGCCCGCGGCGTACGCGTCGACGCGGGACGGCAGTTCCGGTCCGCCGGTCTCCTCGAAGGACACCGGGTTGCGGCCGACGGCGTACGGGCCGTCGGCCTCGTCGGGGAAGAGCTGCGCGGCCAGGCCCTTGCAGTGGGCGAGGTAGGCCGCGCCCTCGGGGCCGTCGGGGGCGCCGATGATCCTGAGGCGGGCTCCCGGCTCCTCCTCGCGGATCTCCGCGAAGGCGTGCAGCAGCGAGACCAGGTCCTTGGCGGGCTCGACGCGGCCGACCCAGACGAGGGTGTGCGGGTCGGCGCGGTCCGGCGACTCTCCCACCTCGGCGTAGGGGGCCGCGTCCATGCCCGGGTGGATCGTGCGGAGCTTGGCGCGGTCGGCCCCGCAGCGCTCCTGCCAGCGGCGGGCGTGCGTGTTGCCGGGCGTGATCACGGCCGCGTGCCGGTACGTCTCGGCGGCCAGTCGGGTGTGGAAGGCGGCCAGCAGGGACCGTGTCGCGGGTGGCGAGTCGGGGTCGGTGAGGTAGTGCGTCCGCAGCCGCACCCCGTACTCGGTCACCAGCAGGGGCACGTCGCGGAAGTGCCGGGCGAGCAGGCCGGGCAGCGCGGCCGTGCCACCGGAGGCGGCGTGGCACAGGTCGACCGCACCGAGGCCGTCGTCCTCGTACCAGTCGAGCGACAGGGGGCGCAGAACGCGTTCGAGGCGCGCGGCGACGGTGAGCAGATCGGGGACGCGCGCCTCACGCGCCGCGCGGTGGGCGCCGGGCGCGCGACAGGCGCGTTCCAGGGCGCGTACGGCGGCCTCCGAGCGCAGTTCGCCGGACAGTCCGCCCTCGTCGCGGGCAAGTTCGGCGAGCCCGTACAGCGCGCTGGCGAAACGGTCCGCCTCAAGGGCCGACGCCTCCTGCGAGGCCCCGGACGAGTCGTTGGGGGTGGCGGCGCAGAGGGCCGCGGCCAGTTCCCCGTAGCACTCGGCGAAGCGCCTGCGAGCGCGCCGTCCGTGCACGGCGCCGCCGTCCCCGGCGTCCCACAGCGACGCGGTGCGGACCCGGCTGACCTGCGGCGGCAGCGGCACCCACCCGTCAGTCTCCTGACGCTCGCTGTCACTGAGCGCGTAGACGTCGAACTCGTGCTGCTCGAGACCGCGCACGAGCCGGTCGCACCAGGGTCCGCCCTCACCGTTCACATACGGGTAGCCACCCTCCGTAAGCAGTCCGATGCGCACGCGCGCACCCCCGATCTCCCGTCTGGGGAGCCGTCGTTGGCCCGGCGGCTCGCAGCGGGACGAACGTATGCGGACAAGGCGGTGGGGGGGGGGGGGGGGGGGGGGGGGGGGGGGGGGGGGGGGGGGGGGGGGGGGGGGGGGGTTTTTTCCCCCCCCCCCCCACCAAAAGGGGTGAACGGCCGTAACTTTCCGACCCGGAGTGCGTTCTGTCCCGCTAAGGGATGACGCCGTCACGGTGAGCGACGAACGGCCGGGCCTCGCGGTCAGCTGTTGGGGTACGCCCAGGGGTTGGGGCGGCAGTCGATTCCGTCGTGGTCGATGAACTTGGTCTGCTGCTGCATGACCGGGGCGAGTTCACCGTCCTTGTCGCAGGTGACGTGGTTGAAGCCGATGCGGTGGCCGATCTCGTGGTTGATCAGCATCTGCCGGTACCCGTGGAGGTCGTCGCCGTACGGTTCCGCGCCCTGCGCCCACCGGTAGGCGTTGATCATCACGCGCTCGGTGGCGGCCGAGTCGCAGGACACGTTGTCCTGGGTGGTGTCCAGGCCGGACTTGGCGCACCAGACTGCGGTGGTGCCGGGGCTGGCCAGCGTGATGACGAAGTCGGGCTGCCCTAAGTGGATGCGCTCGAAGGTGCGGGCGCCGTTGTGGGCCCAGCTCCGGTCGTCGTTGAGCGTCTTCTGCACCGCATCGGCGAAGAGTCGCGCGTCGAGTCCGAGCCCTTGTTCCACGTCCACGCGGTAGGTGTACTTCTGCCCCGTCCCCGGCCCCTTGGCAATGCCCGGGACCGCGTCGAACTTCCCCGAACCCTCGAGCGTGGCGCTGAGCGGGTACTTCTTTCCCATCTTCTGCTCGTACGTCAGTGGCGCCGGGGACTCGGGTGCCGAGGGCGTCGGCCGTCCGTCCGTGCGCGACGCGGAGTCGCGGACGCCGCGGGCCTGGTCGGCGGCGGACTGCGACTGCACGTCCTCGCCGTCCGCCCCGTCGGCGACCTGCCCGGCCACGACGACCGCCAGCACGGTGGTGACGGCGGCCGCGGCGATGCCGGTGAAGGTCCTGCCCTTGCCGCCCTTGGCCGGCGCGGGCCGACCGGTGGGCGGCGCGTCGTCGGATTCGGTGCCGGAGGCTGTGCCAACGCCTCCGGCACCGCCACCCGCGATGCCGCCGACCCCGTCGGCGCTCCAGTCGGTGACGGAGGCGTACGGGTCGGCGGGGCGCGCGGAGACGGGGGTGCGGCGCGGGGAGCGGGCGGCGAAGACGTCACCGTCCTCGCCGAAGGCGTCCAGGTACTCCTGCCGTGGTTCCCCCGCAGCCGCCTGCCGTTGCCGCGGGAAGGACGGGCCGGGCCGCGCGGACCGACCGGGGGGCCCGGATTGCACGGGTCGCGAAGGATACGAGGAAGGCGAGGAGGGCGGCGCGGGCCGCGAGGGGGCACCTGCAGACGGTCCCCCCGCAATGCCGTGCCCGGCACCGGCCCGTCCGCTCAGCTCGCCCCAGCCGCCGCCGGGTTCACGCTGCTCGGGATGGTCACCACGGGTCCGCGGCACACCGTGCGCCGGAGTGCCATCCGCGACACCCTGGAAGCCACGCGCCGGAGTAGCGTCCGTAGCCGTCGGAAAACCACGCGCCGGAGTGCCGTCCGAAACCGTCGGAAAACCACGCGCCGGAGTGCCGTCCGAAACCGTCGGAAAACCACGCGCCGGAGTGCCGTCCGAAACCGTCGGAAAACCACGCGCCGGAGTGCCGTCCGAAACCGTCGCGAAACCATGGGCCGGCATCCCGCCCGGGAGCCGTGGACCTGGGGTCGGGCCTGAATTCGGGCCCGGGCCCGCATATCCCTGGGGGCCGCCGGACGGGGCCCCGCCTCGGGCCCCGTCCGCCCTGCCCGGCGCCTCGTCCGTTGTCCCCTGGGGAGCCGTGCCGGGCGTTCGGTTCGCCTGCGGTGCCTGCTCCTCCGCCGGAGGACCGGGCGCCCGGCGGCGGCCCAGCAGGCCGGGCCGGGGCTCCCGCGCCGCGGCGGTGTCCGCGGCGTCGGCCTTGGGGGCGGGTCCGCGGCGGCTGTGGCGTCCCACGTCGCGCCTCAGCCTCCTGTGGTCTGGTTGGCGGGCTCGTCGTCGACGGCCTCTTCGGTCCTCTCGCCGACCATCGGTTCCCCGGTGTCCGCGAGGAGTTCGCGGAACGCCGTGGCCACGGTCTCCGGATATTCCATCATCGCCACGTGTCCCGCGTCCGGCAGGGTCAGCAGCCGGGAGTCACGGAAGGCGCGGGCAGCCCGCTGGGCCATGCGGTAGCCGACGAGTTGGTCCCGTCCACCGTAGACCAGCAGCGTCGGTGCGAGAACCCGTTCGGCCTGTCGCCACAGCCCGTGCTGGCCGCCCAGCGTGTACGAGTTGACGATTCCGCGCGCGGAGCGGGCCATCGCGTCCCAGAAGTACGGCAGTCGCATCCGCCGTTCCATCTCCTCCACGGCGTTGCGGAAGCCTTCCGGCGACACCCTCCCCGGGTCGCCGTAGCAGAGCGCCGTCACTCCGCGGACCCGCTGCTCCGCGGTCCACTCCCGGGTGAGCCGGGTGAACAGCGACACCACCCCCGGCAGTGCCAGCAGCCCCGTCGGCACGGCGCTGCGCTGCACGCGGATCTCCGGCAGCGCGGGCGACACGAGGGTCAGCGTCCGCACCAGGTCGGGCCGCACCGCGGCCACGCGCGTGACGACGGCGCCGCCGAGCGAGTTGCCGAAGAGGTGGACGGGGCCGCGCCCGGCCGCGTCGAGGTGGCGGATGACCGCGCGCGCGTGACCCGTGATCGAGTAGTCGCCGTCGTCCGGTGGCGGGGAGTCCCCGAAGCCCGGCAGGTCGATGGCCTCGCCTGCGACAACGCCCTCCAGCAGCGGCATCAGCGCCGACCAGTTCTGCGAGGAGCCGCCGAGGCCGTGGACGTAGAGCGCGGGCGGCAGTCCCTCGCGCGCGGGCGGCCTCGAGCGCACCGTCAGGGTGATGCCGGGCAGCTGCACCGACCTGAGCCGCTCACCGGCCGCGACCTTGACGGCTGCGACCTTGACGGCTGCGACCTTCGGCAGCACGTTGGCGGGCGGCACGGTCGGCGGCTCGGTCGAAGGCATGCGGCAATGTTACGAGACGATCACACGGTGGTTCATGTGTTCGCCGTCACAAGCGCGGGCGCGGCGCCAGCCCGCCGCGCCAGCCCCCAGCGTGGGCAGGAGCCGACGCATGGCGTCCGGATCGGGTGTCTCCTAGGCTCGTGGAGTGGGCACCCGCGTGTGGCCCCTGCACCTTCAGGGACGTCCGTAGGAAGGGAGCCCAGCATGACCGTCGACCCGACCGACCCCGAGACCTTCGACGACGAGGCGCAGGAACCGGAGGAATTCGACGTCGAGGCACCCGACGCCGACGCGGCCGAGCAGCAGGCCGACATCGCTCCGGAGCGCGACGACCCGCTGACCGGCGTCGACCCGGACCGCGCCAACGAGGCCGACCTGGTGGAACAGGCCCGGGTCGTCTCCCACGACGAGGACGACTACCGCTGAGACGCGGCGCCGCGAGACGACGGAGAGGCCCGCCGAGCCGAAGGAGGCCACCTCTGCCCGGCCTGAACCCTTTTGAAACCTGTTGTGCTGCTTTCACCACCGTCCGGTCCGTGAAATTCTGCGCTCGCAGCGCACACACCACGGTTACCGAAAAGTACGATGGCGACGCGGCGCACACCGCACGAGGACGACTATGGGAGGCGGCGTGACAGCCATCGAGCAGACAGAGGCGGTACGCCCACGGGGCACACGCCTTCCCCGCCGAGCCCGACGCAACCAGCTGCTGGGCGCCGCACAGGAAGTTTTCGTGGCCCAGGGCTACCACGCGGCCGCGATGGACGACATCGCCGAACGCGCCGGCGTCAGCAAGCCGGTGCTCTACCAGCACTTCCCGGGCAAGCTCGACCTCTACCTCGCCCTGCTGGACCAGCACTGCGAGGCCCTGATCCAGTCCGTACGGATCGCGCTCGCGTCGACGACCGACAACAAGCAGCGGGTCCGGGCGACGATGGACGCCTACTTCGCGTACGTCGAGGACGACGGCGGCGCCTTCCGCCTGGTCTTCGAGTCGGACCTGACCAACGAGCCCGCCGTGCGCGAGCGCGTCGACAAGGTCACGAACGAGTGCGCCGAGGCGATCTGCGACGTCATCGCCGAGGACACCGGACTCTCGCGCGCCGAGTCGATGCTGCTGGCCTCCGGGCTGGGCGGTCTCGCCCAGGTGGTGGCCCGCTCCTGGCTGCACAGCGACCGCAGCGTGCCGCGCGACCAGGCGGTCCAGCTGCTGACCTCACTGGCCTGGCGGGGCATCGCCGGCTTCCCGCTGCACGGCAGCGAGCAGCACTGACCGGCACGGTGCGCCGGGCGGCCGCGGGCGTACGACGGCCTGTTCCCGTCGGCTGTTCGCTCCTGGCGTTCTCCGCCGCAGCGTGTACGTCCCCTCACCGGGCTAATGTGTGCTGGGTACGGCGCGAAGATCGCGCACTTCACTGACCGTCGGAGGGACATAGCCGTGGAGGTCAAGATCGGCGTGCAGCACGCGCCCCGCGAGATCGTTCTGGAGAGCGGTCAGAGTGCCGAGGAGGTCGAGCGGGTGGTGGCCGATGCACTGGCCGGCAAGTCGGCGCTGCTGAGCCTGGTGGACGAACACGGTCGCAAGGTCTTGGTGCCGGCCGACCGTCTCGCCTACGTCGAGATCGGCGAGCCTGCCCCGCGCAAGGTGGGCTTCGGCGCGCTGTAGCCGGCGGAAGCAGGGCGACGGACGAAGAACGGGAGGGGGGGGGGGGTGGGGGGGCGGGGGGGGCCCCCCCCCCTTCCTAACCCTCCCTTTTTTTCGTGCTTTCCCCCTTTTCCCCCACAGAACAAGTTCCCCCCCAGAAAGAGGGTGGATTCCT
>NZ_JBVJVN010000001.1:638278-742931 GCF_055603605.1 Streptomyces sp. NPDC037271 | reverse complement strand
GGTGGGGCGAGCTTGGTGGGCGGGGGGGGGGGGGGGGTGGGGGTTGGGGGGGGGGTGGGGGGGGGTGGGGGGGGGGTGGGGGGGGGGGGGGGGGGGGGAAGAGGGGGAGGGGGGGGGGGGGGGGGGGGGCACCCCCCCCCCCCCCCCCTCCCGTCGTCCGAGCTCTTCCCGTTGTCCGAGCTCTTCCCGTTTCACACACGGAGCACAGTTCACCCACAGAGGGAGGGTTGCATTCCGCAGGTCAGGGGTAAGACGGCTGTGACCGTTTCGGGCAGGCCGGCCATGTGGGAGGGACCCCCGACATGCTCTTGGAAGCGCTCAGCGCCGCGATCCTCGGCCTGGCCCTGGCATGGGCCGCCGCCCGCCGTCTGCCACACCGTCTGCCGGACCGTGTCCTGGTCCTGCCGACGGGGATCGCGGGGGCACTGTTCGGGGCGTTCGTCACACACACCGCGCTGGGCGCCGGCGGTCTGCTGCTGGTCCTCCTGGGCTCGGCGGCCCTCTCCGCGGCCTCGCTGTCGCTGCTGCTGCGGCCCGCGGGAAGACTCCGTGGCCGATCGGCGACCGCCTGAGCGGCCGCCGCGTCCGGTGGGGTCCACGCCGGAAGTGAGCGACCGACGGGACCCGCACCGGGGTGCCCGGCAGCGATCAGGCCGCCAGACCCAGCGCCGCCATCCGCTTGGTGTGCGCCTCGGTGATCCGGGAGAACATCCTGCCTACCTCGGCCAGGTCGAAGCCGTCCGCGACACCGCCCACCAGCATCGTCGACAGGGCGTCCCGGTCGGCGACCACCCGCTGGGACTGCGAGAGGGCCTCCCCCATCAGCCGCCGCGCCCACAGCGCGAGCCGCCCGCCCACCCGCGGGTCCGCGTCGATCGCCGCACGCACCTTCTCCACGGCGAAACCGGCGTGCCCGGTGTCGTCGAGCACGGCCAGCACCAGCTCGCGGGTGTCGGAGTCGAGGCGGGCCGCGACCTCTCGGTAGAAGTCGCTGGCGATGGAGTCACCGACGTATGCCTTGACGAGCCCCTCCAGCCAGTCGGAGGGGTCCGTCTGCTTGTGGAAGCCGTCGTAGGCGGCCACGAACGGCTCCATCGCCGCCGTCGGCTCCTCGCCGATCTCGGCGAGCCGGTCGCGGAGCCGCTCGAAGTGGTGGAACTCCGCCGACGCCATCTTCGCCAGCTCCGCCTTGTCCGCGAGCGTGGGCGCCAGCTTGGCGTCCTCCGCGAGCCGCTCGAACGCCGCCAGCTCGCCGTACGCGAGCGCACCGAGCAGGTCCACGACCGCGGCGCGGTACTGGGGGTCGGCGGCTGCCGTCGCCCAGTCCAGGGCGGCGACCCCGGTGGCTCCAGTGGTTTCGGTGGCTGCGGAGGTTTCAGTGGTTCCGGAGATTTCGGTGGCTCCGGTGGTTTCGGCGGGGGCGTCTGCGGCGTTGCCAGGCTTGTCCGAGCTCGTCATGCAGCGCACAATAGCCCGCCTGTCGTCTGCCGGAAGGACCCCCGTCGGCCCAGGTCGGCCCCCGATCCACCCTGGCCGATCAGTGTGACGACAACTACGCGACCAAATCGGCCATCGCGTGTGCGCGAATCCGGGGTATGGTGGTAATGCGCCTGCCGAGTATGTGACGTACGGGTACGTGACATCTTCGTCGGGCCGCACGCATGAGGATGCCCGGTCGGTGGCCCGATCGGCTCCGACCCGACAGCCCTCCCTGCCGTACGCCACACTGCGTACGGAATCCGGAGGGGGACCCTCAGTGGTACGAGCGCTGGAGCGTCGACAGAGGTCCCGTGTCCTACGGCTCCCCCGTAAGGCAGCCGACGTCCCCGACACGGTCCGGCACGACCCGCGCGCTCGCCTCGCACCACGTACACAGAAGAGGCAGCACCCTGACTACGACGTTCCGATCCCTCGGGATCCTCCCCGAGACCGCCGAAGCCCTTGAAGCCGTCGGCATCATCACTCCCTTCCCCATCCAGGAGATGACGCTCCCCGTAGCCCTTTCGGGCAAGGACGTCATCGGCCAGGCCAAGACCGGCACCGGCAAGACGCTGGGCTTCGGCCTCCCGCTCCTCGAGCGCGTGACCGTCCCCGCCGACGTCGAGGCGGGCCGCGCCGCCCCCGAGGCCCTGACCGACGCCCCGCAGGCCCTCGTCGTCGTCCCGACGCGCGAGCTGTGCCAGCAGGTCACCAACGACCTCCTGACCGCCGGCAAGGTCCGCAACGTGCGCGTCCTCGCCATCTACGGCGGCCGGGCCTACGAGCCCCAGGTCGAGGCCCTCAAGAAGGGCGTCGACGTGATCGTCGGTACCCCGGGCCGCCTGCTGGACCTCGCGGGCCAGAAGAAGCTGAGCCTGAAGCACATCAAGAGCCTGGTCCTGGACGAGGCCGACGAGATGCTCGACCTGGGCTTCCTGCCCGACGTCGAGAAGATCATCAACATGCTCCCGGCCCGGCGCCAGACCATGCTGTTCTCGGCCACCATGCCGGGCGCGGTCATCGGGCTGGCCCGCCGCTACATGTCGCAGCCCACGCACATCAGCGCCACCTCGCCGGACGACGCGGGCGCGACGGTCGCGAACACGAAGCAGTTCATCTACCGCGCGCACAACATGGACAAGCCCGAGATGGTGGCGCGCATACTGCAGGCCGACGGCCGGGGACTGGCCATGGTCTTCTGCCGCACCAAGCGCACGGCGGCCGACCTGGCCGACCAGCTCAAGCAGCGCGGCTTCGCCTCCGGCGCGGTCCACGGCGACCTCGGCCAGGGCGCCCGCGAGCAGGCCCTGCGCGCCTTCCGCAACGGCAAGGTGGACGTGCTCGTCTGCACCGACGTCGCCGCCCGCGGCATCGACGTCGAAGGCGTGACGCACGTCATCAACTACCAGTCGCCGGAAGAGGAGAAGACGTACCTGCACCGCATCGGCCGGACCGGCCGCGCGGGCGCGAAGGGTACGGCGATCACGCTGGTCGACTGGGACGACATCCCGCGCTGGCAGCTGATCAACAAGGCGCTGGACCTGGGCTTCAGCGACCCGCCGGAGACGTACTCCACCTCCCCGCACTTCTACACCGACCTCGGCATTCCCGAGGGCACCAAGGGTGTCCTGCCCCGCTCGGAGCGCACGCGCGCCGGGCTCGAGGCGGAGGAGCTGGAGGACCTGGGCGAACCGGGTGGCCGCGCGCGCGGCGACCGTGACGGCCGCGGTGGCCGCGGTGGCCGTGGTGGCCGGGACGAGTCCCGTTCCGCCGAGCGCGAGCGTTCGTCCCGTACGACGCCGCGTCGCCGCCGTCGGATGCGCGGTGGGGCACCGGTGGACGCGGACGCCTCCGCCACCGTCGCACCCGAGGCCGTGGCCGGCCGTGCGGACAGCGTGGCCGACGCGGACACGGACGCCGTCAAGGCTCCCCGCACGCTGCGCCGCCGGCGCCGCACGCGCAGTGGAGAGCCGTCGCGCCAGCCGGTGACGGCCACGGCGACCGACGCCCCCTCGGCGCGGACGGCGGACACCACGCTCGCGGCCTCCGAGATCGCGGACGCCACGGAGATCGCCGAGGCGCCTGCGCAGTCGCGTCGCCGCCGCACCCGCAAGTCGGCCGAGGCGCCGACCGCGCCGCTGGAGGCCACACCGGTGGTCGAGCCGGCGGTCATCGAGCCGGCGGTCGTCGAGGCCCAGCCGGTCGAGGCTCCCGTGGAGAAGCCGCGCCGCCGCACCCGCAAGGCGGCGGTCACGACCACGGCCGCCGAGACGGCGGTCGACACGGCCGAGGGAGTGACCGAGCCCGCGTCCGACCCCACGGAGACGAAGCCCCGCCGCACCCGCAAGAAGGCCGCGACGGCGTCGACCGCGACGGACACCGCGGACCTCACGGAGACCGCGGAGGCCAAGCCGCGCCGCACCCGCAAGGCCGCAGCCGTCGAGCCCGCGCAGGCCGTCGAGCCCGCGCAGGCCCCGGAGGCCGCCGAGGCCAAGCCGCGCCGCACCCGCAAGACGGCCGCCACCAAGACCGCCGCCACCAAGGCCGAGACCGCCGTCGACACGGCCGAGGCCGCGGAGGCCAAGCCGCGCCGCCGCACCCGCAAGGCCGCCGAGCCCGTCGAAGCCACCGAGGCCACGGCCGGTATCCCGGCCCAGACGGCACAGGAGCCGGAAGCGGCCGAGGCGAAGCCGCGCCGTACCCGCAAGACTGCCGCGGCCAAGACCGCCGCAGCCGAGGCGGAAGCCGCCGTCGACACGGCCGAGGCCACGGAGGCCAAGCCGCGCCGCCGCACCCGCAAGGCCGCCGAGTCCGTCGAAGCCACCGAGGCCACGGCCGGTATCCCGGCCCAGGCCTCGCAGGAGCCGGAGGCCGCACCGCGGCGCCGGACCCGTAAGGCAGCCGCTGCCGTCGAGGCACCCGCCGAGGCCGCCGACACGGCCGAGGTGAAGCCGAAGGCGCGCCGCACCCGCAAGGCAGCCGCGGCTGCCACGCAGCCTGCGGAGGCCGGCGAAAGCTGATCAACGCCGCTCACCCGACCGTCGGCCCGGTCCCGCCACCCGCGCGGGCCCGGGCCGTCGGCGTTCCCGCATCCGTCCCCCGCCCATCCCCCGACCATCCCCCGACCAGCCGGCGCCTCCGGCCCGCCCGGACACCCGACCACCGGGAGGCCCGGTGGTCGGGTGCTGGAGCAGGGAAACACGGGGGCGGCGGGGACGGGGCGGGCGACGCCCGGCAGCGGGCCGCCCTCTCCGTCACCCGTATCGCCCGATAACCTCTGCCCGTGAGCAGTAACGCCACCTTCACCCTGCCCTCCGGCGCCCGCGCATACCGGCTGCGTACCGCGCGTGGTGAGTTCGCCGTCGTCGACTCGCCCGTGGCCGGCGGGGTCGAGGCGAAGGGGACGGTGCTGATGCTGCCCGGGTTCACGGGGAGCAAGGAGGACTTCACACAGCTCCACGAACCGCTCGGGGCGCGCGGGTACCGTACGGTCGCCGTGGACGGGCGGGGGCAGTACGAGTCCGACGGACCCGAGCACGACGAAGCCGGCTACGCGCAGACCGAGCTGGCCCGGGACGTGCTCGCGCAGGTCGCCGCCCTCGGGACCCGGGTGCATCTCGTCGGGCACTCCCTCGGCGGTCAGATCGCGCGTGCCGCCGTCCTGCTCGACCACGCCCCCTTCGCCTCCCTCACGCTGATGTCCTCGGGCCCGGCGAGGATCTCCGTCTCCCAGCAGCAGCGGGTGAAGCTCCTTCGGGACGCGCTCGACACCATGACGATGGCCGAGGTCTGGGAGGTGATCCAGACGATGGGGCCACCCGAGGAGGTCGGCGGCCCCGCCGTCGGTCCCGGAGACCCGCAACGGCTGCGCAGCCGCTGGCTGGGCACCAGGCCCGCTCAACTACTCGCCACGGGGCGGCAGTTGTGTACCGAGCCGGACCGCGTCGCCGAGCTCGCCGCCGTGCCGCTGCCGTTCCACGTGCTGTCGGGCGCGTACGACGACACCTGGCCCGTACCCCTCCTGGACGAGATGGCCGTACGGCTGGACGCGCGCAGGACCGTGATCGCCGGCGCCGAACACTCCCCCAACACCGACCGGCCCCTGCCGACCGCCCGCGCCCTCGCCGACTTCTGGGACGGCGCCCCCACCCGGCCACGGACGGATCTCTAGCACCGCCGGTACCGCACGTGGCACTGGGCTGTGCCCGGCACTGCGAGCAGTACGCACTGTGCGCCCGGACTGCGAGCACGTACTGCGCGCCCGGCACTGCGAGCACGTACTGCGCGCCCGGCACTGTGCCTAGTACTGCGCCCGCAAGTGCTCCCAGAAGCCGTCCCGCAGCGCCCGGCGGAGGTCGGGCTGGCCGCGCAGCGAGTACTGCAGCAGCCCCTCGGCCTCCACCAGCAGGTCCTGGTCCACCGAGCCGGGGAGATAGGGATGGCCGGGGAGCAGCTCCACCAGCGATTCACGGCCTCGTGCCGCCAGCCACTTCGCCGCGATCTGCGCGCCCACGAAGCGGACGTCCTCGCGGGCCGGCCGGGCCACGCCCGCCGTGTCGAAGGCCTGGGCCGTGCGCCGGGAGACGTACGGCTTGAAGAAATCCAGGTCGAAGGTGCGCTGGCTGTCGACCTCCCAGAGCAGCGGGTCGGCCTGGTTGCGGCCCTCTGGCGCCTCGATGCCCCACAGGTGGACGCGGGCGCCGTAGCCCTGGGCGGCCTCGACCGCCGACACCAGGTCCTCGTCGCCGCCGAGCAGGGCCGCGTCGCTGATGGCGCGGTGCCGCGCGAGGGACTCCAGGTCGGAGCGGATGAGTGAGTCGACGCCCTTCTGCTGGTTGTTGGCGTTGAGGTTGCCCAGGCGGACCTTGACGTCCGGCAGCTCGGCGATGGACTGCTGCTCGGCGGTGTGGATGCGGCGCCGGGCGCCGTCGTACCAGTAGACGCGCAGCAGGCGGCTGTCCGCGAAGATGGTGCGCGCCTTGTCGATGAGCGCCTCGATCAGTCCCTCGGCGTCGAGGTCGAAGGCCCGGCGGTCCTCGGTCCCGGCCACCAGGCGTCCCGCCGCCGCGTAGAGGTAACCGGCGTCGACGAAGATCGCGTGGGTCGAGGGCGTCTTGGCCACCTCGGCGAGCATGCGCTGCAGCAGTTCGTTGGTGCGATCGATGCGGGCGTCCAGGGACGTGAGGTCGTCGTTCATCGCCTCCATTGTCCCGGCGGTCACGCTGCGAACACAACCGGTCCCGATCAGTCTTCTCACGGTCACCCGCCACCCCGGGATCATGCCGCTCACCAGTCAGTATTTAGCAGTTCGAAAAATTTCCTTAGCGTAGGGAATGTTTGCAGCGCGCACTCCGTTGACTCATTACGGAAGCCCGGGCACCGACGACCCAGGAGCCACATCAGTAGTTCTCCTCAGGAGGATGACCAGATCAAGGGAGAGGCCATGCGCTTCGAAATCATGCGACTCGATGACGTCGACGGAACCCCCGTGGACACGACCGTCGTGGACGCCGCCTCCGTGAACCGCATCGTTCAGCAGGCCGCCGCCGTCGGGCAGCGCCTGTGGATCCGCCCCGCCGACGCCTCGGCCTTGTAGCGCGGAGACTCCGCAGACCCTCTGCGCACATGACCAGGGCCCCGCACGGCGTTCCGTGCGGGGCCCTGGTCACGCCCGGAGCTCATGTGCCCCTCAGGTGCCCTGGATCACCTGGGTGACGCCGTTGATGATCTGCTGCACCGCGATCGCGGAGAGCATCATGCCGGCGAGGCGGGTCACCAGGACCACACCGCCGTCCTTGATGACCCGGATGATCAGAAGCGAATACCGCATCACCAGCCACAGCACCACGTGGATCGCGAGGATCGCCGCCCATACCGACACCTGGGCGGTCGCGCTGTCGGCCTTCTGCACGGCGAGGATGACCGACACGATCGCCCCGGGCCCGGCGAGCAGCGGCATGCCCAGCGGCACGAGGGCGACGTTGACGTCCTTGGTCTGCTTCGGCTCGTCGGTCTTGCCGGTGAGCAGGTCGAGCGCGATCAGGAGGAGGAGCAGTCCGCCCGCGATCATCAGCGCGGGCACGGACACGTGCAGGTAGCCCAGGATCTGGTGCCCCAGCAGACCGAACACCGTGATGACGCCACCGGCCACGCAGACGGCCTGGAAGGCCATCCGCTTCTGCACCTTGGCGGGCCGGCCGGAGGTCAGCGCGAGGAAGATCGGGGTGATCCCAGGGGGATCCATGATGACAAAAAGGGTCAGGAACAGAGAGCCGAAGACGGCGACGTCGAACATGGGTGAGCTACTGGCCTTGCGGGAGAGGGGAGGAAAGGTGTGGCCGGGGCGGGACTCAGACCCCGCCGGCCCCCGGCACGGGGAACGCCCCGAACGCCCGCCGCGTGATCTCCCCGTACACCTCGGGGTCCGTCGTGTACTCGCCGAGTACGCAGGTCTTCCGGGAGCCGTGGTAGTCGCTGGAGCCGGTCACCAGGAGTCCCAGTTCCTCCGCCATGCCCCGCAGCCGTGCGCGCGTGTCCGTGTCGTGGTCCATGTGGTCGACCTCGATGCCGTCGAGCCCGGCGGCGGCCAGGTCCGCGATCGCGGTCTGCGGTACCGTACGGCCCCGTTTGGCGGCGGCCGGGTGCGCGAACACGGCGACGCCGCCCGCGCCCTTGATCAGCCGGAGCGCCTCGAAGGGGTCGGTCTCGTGCTTCTCCACGAAGGCCCGGCCGCCGTCGGCCAGCCAGTCCTGGGTGAAGGCGTCGCCCACGGTCGGCACGACGCCGAGTTCGACGAGGGCGGTGGCCACGTGCGGCCGTCCCACCGAGCCGTCGCCGGCGATGCGCGCGACCTGCTCCCAGGTGACGGGCACGCCCAGCGCGTTGAGCTTCGCGACCATGCCCTTGGCCCGCGGCACCCGGTCGTCCCGGACCAGCTCGCGCTCGGCGAGCAGGGCGGGCTCCTCGGGGTCGAAGAGGTAGGCCAGCATGTGCATGCTGACACCGTCGAGGCGGCAGGAGAGTTCGGCGCCGGTGACGAGGGTGAGTCCCTCGGGGAGCGCGGCGACAGCCTCGGCGTGTCCGCGCGTGGTGTCGTGGTCGGTGAGCGCGACGACGTCCAGCCCGGCCGTGGCGGCCTTGCGTACGAGCTGGGCCGGGGTGTCCGTACCGTCGGACGCGGTGGAGTGGGTGTGCAGATCGATGCGCACGACGCTGACTCCAAGCGGTGACGGGACGGAAGGGGACGCTCAAGGATAACCGGAACTCCACGCACCACTGTCACACCCGCAGCGGCCCTGCACCCCCTACGCGCACCCGCCCCCGCGACGACCCCGGGGGGCCGCCGAGGGCAAGGGGCAGGGCCCCACGCGGCACCTACGGCTGGATCAGCCGCGGCGACAGCGCCCCGCACGGCACCAGGTCCACCTCGGCGCCCGCGTCCCGCAGGTCGGTCAGCACCAGTTCCTCGTACATCAGCAGGCCCGCTCGCTCCGGCCACACGACGGCCCACAGCCACATTCCGAGGGCCTCCCCGGCGAAGACTGCGCGGTCGACGGGCGCGCCGGAGACGTGCCACAGGGGCGTCGGACGGCCGGCCGCCAGGACTTTCGCCTGGGGCGGCTTCTCGACGTCCATGAACGGCCCGGGGTCCGGGGCGTCGATGCCCGCGTACCGCGCCCCGAGGCCGACGCCGAGTTCCTCGGCGATCAGGATCAGCTCACCGATGCCACCGAGGGGTCCGGGGCCGGAGCAGGCCACGGCGGTCGCCCGGCCGCCACTGCGATCGTCGCCCGCGCACGCCACACCGGTGAACAGCCACCCGACGGGCAGCGGCCACGGCATCCAGACCGGCACCTGCGTGCGGTGCACCACGACGCCGAGCGCCTCGACGCTGGGCGGGAGCACGGGCTGCACCGGATACACGGTGCCGTGCAGGTCGCACTGCCAGAAATCGGAGAAGAGGCCGGGAGCCCTGACCCGGCCACCACATTTCGGGCAACTGGGTTCGCCCCTCATAGGGCCCCACGGTCCTACCCTCACCCGCCCACGTCAAGGACGATCACCCATCCGGACGGAACGGCCACCCAGCCGGAACCAGGTGTACTTTGCACCATTCAGGAACCGGAACCGAGCCGCGGCACGCGGCCGAGGACGGAGTCACGGAGTCACGGAGTCACGGAGTCACGGAGTCACGGCCTTCACTGAGCCACGGACTCCGCCGACCGACGGACGCGGGCCGGAGACCGGTGAGTTCCGTCACTCCAGCGGGACGGACCCGCGGGACGGATCGCGCAGGTCCGTCCCGTGCGTCAGCCAGCGTTCCTGCAGGGCCTGCGCACCGTGCACCCGCTTCCAGGCCGCCTCGTTCGGCGTCATCGGCAGTAGCGGCAGGAACCGTACGGGGTCCAGCGGGGCGTCCAGCTCCAGGTCCTCGACCAGGCCGCCCGGCTCGGCCACCAGCACCGAGGTGAACGGCGCCCCGGGCCACAGCGCCGCGCCCACGTCCAGGGAGGCTCCGGGCGCCACGACCACGCCCTCGACCTGCGGGGACGCGGCCAGCACGGCGAGCGGACGGAGCACCTTGTCGGTGTCGGCGAGACCGGCCCGGACGGAGAGGACCAGCTCGGCACGGGGGCCCTTGAGCGGATCGGCGAGTACGGCCGTGGGGTCAGCCATGGGCTGCGCCGCCATGCCGAGGGTGGCATAGCGGACGATGTCGCCCTCCTGGCCGCCGCCGGGGAAGCGGAGCACCTCGATACGGTCGGTACCGAGAAAGGTGACCGCCGCGCGTGCGTCCGGCTCGCCCAGCGCGCTGTGCAACCGGGCCTCGACCAGAGGAAGAACATCAGCCATGCGGCGAGCATAGAACCCGTAGTGAAGCGGCGAAGCGGCACCTTGACACGTGGGTGACTGGTACTCTGGCCCAGCGGTTCGGGGCAGCACGCAGCGCGTCGCGATCAAGACCCCGACCCCATGAAGACTCCCCTACGGGGAACCCCTCCAAACAGAGGGAATCGATCGTCCCTCACGAGGGACCGGCCGGAGGAGGTGGGGCTGGCATGGACCGAAGTCGACCGTGCAGTACCACCCGCTCTTCCGGCCGCTGATGCAGCTGCTCCGGCTTCCCGCCCCTGCCGCCTCCCATCACCCGCGCGCCTTCACGCGGAAGAGCACTTCGTCTCGTTTTGCCTGATCCGGTCCGTCGATTCATCGATTCGTCGATTCATCGATCCGTATCAGCAGCTGAAACCAGCAGCTGAAACCAGCAGCGAAGCCGGCCACCGCGACGGTGCGGTGCTCCCCGCTTTGTGGACGTGCGGAACACACGTACTCAGGACGTCCTCATTCCGGGTGGTTCCACCCGCCACCGGCGCCGTTCGCTGCCCGTCGCGAAGGAGCCTGCCATGTCGATGATCCGTGACCTGCGCGCCGCGGTCCGCCCGTCCCGCGTCTCTCTGCGCAAGGACAGCGGCGCCTACGACACCACCCGCGACCCGGCGACCGCCACCGCCGTCGTCGACTGCGCCGTCTACCGCGACGGCACGCGCGTCGAGACGGACGCGCTGCTGAGCCCGCAGACGGCGATGCGCCAGGTGCGCCGCGACGGAGGGTTCGTGTGGATCGGCCTGCACGAGCCCACCGAAGACGAATTCGCCGGTATCGCCCGGGAGTTCGGACTGCACCCGCTGGCCGTGGAGGACGCCGTCCAGGCCCACCAGCGGCCCAAGCTGGAGCGCTACGACGACTCCCTGTTCACGGTCTTCAAGACCATCCACTACGTCGACCACGACGAACTCACCGCCAACAGCGAGGTGGTGGAGACCGGCGAGGTCATGTGCTTCACCGGGCGGGACTTCTTCATCACCGTCCGGCACGGCGGGCAGGGCTCGCTGCGCGCGCTGCGGCACCGGCTCCAGGAGGACCCCGAGCTGCTGCTCAAGGGCCCCTCCGCGGTGCTGCACGCCATCGCCGACCACGTCGTCGACGGCTACATCGCGGTCGCCGACGCGGTGCAGGACGACATCGACGAGGTCGAGACGGAGGTGTTCTCGCCGGGCCGCAAGGGCACGCCGCGCGGCACCGACGCCGGCCGGATCTACCAACTCAAGCGCGAGGTCCTGGAGTTCAAGCGGGCGGTCTCCCCGCTGCTGCGCCCCATGCAGCTGCTCAGCGAGCGGCCGATGCGGCTGATCGACCCGGAGATCCAGAAGTACTTCCGGGACGTCGCCGACCACGTCGCGCGGGTGCAGGAGCAGGTCGTCGGCTTCGACGAGCTGCTGAACTCCATCCTTCAGGCCAACCTCGCCCAGGCGTCCGTCGCGCAGAACGAGGACATGCGCAAGATCACCTCGTGGGCGGCGATCATCGCCGTACCGACGATGGTGTGCGGGGTGTACGGCATGAACTTCGACTACATGCCGGAGACGCACTGGAAGTTCGGTTACCCGCTGGTCCTGTCGATCACGGTCGGCATCTGTCTGGGCATCCACCGCACGCTCAAGCGCAACGGCTGGCTCTGACCGGCCGACTCCGCCCGGCCCTGACGGGACCGTACGGACTGGACAGCCGTACCGCCGCACCGGGCTGGATAGGCTGACCGCATGACAAGCGAGCTGCTCGACCAGGCCCTCGTCGAGGAGGCCACGAAGAAGTCCGGTCTCATCTGGGCCGGCGGGCCCGGGGCGGCCGCGCGTCCGCTCTGGCACGTCTGGCACGAGGGCGCGGCGTGCGTCGTCGGCGACGGCCCCGGCGAGCAGCCGCTGCCGGGGCTGGCCGACGGGGCCGCGGCCGAGGTGACGGTGCGCAGCAAGGACAAGGGGGGCCGGCTGGTCTCCTGGACGGCCCGGGTCGTGGAGCTGCCGTCCGGCTCCGAGGCGTGGCAGGCAGCGGTCGCCGACCTCAAGGGCAAGCGGCTGAACGCCCCGGACGGCGAGGCGATGACCGGCCGCTGGGCCCGTGAGTGCCGGGTGCTGCGCCTGGAACCGACGGGGGCGACGGCGCCGCTGCCCGACGGTTCGCTGGCCGAGGCGCCGCTGCCGAGCCCGGCGACGACGCGCGGACCGCTCCCGGCGGGGCTGCCGCGCCTGCTGCTGAAACGCCGGAAGAGGCGTTAGCGCGTCCTAGGACGTCGGCAGCTGCTTGCCGTAGTCCAGCGTGTCGTCCTTCGCCGGCTCCGTGAGCGCGAAGTCCTTGTTCCAGTCCGAGAAGCTGATCGTGCCCGCTCTGCCCGCCCGGACCAGGCGCAGCGGGTAGGGCGTGCCCTCCAGGGAGACGTCGAGCGAGCCGCCGGAGCCCTCGTCGCCGGTGATCCGGACGGTGCGCACTCCCGCCTGCTCGTGGCGCCCGTCCGTCTCCACCGTGCCGTGCAGCGTCAGCAGGCCGTCCAGGAGGACGTCCTTGTCCGCGAAGCCGCTGAACTTCTTGTACACGGGGTCGCTCTGCGGCACCTTGACGTACTTGCCGGCCAGCTTCTCGGCGGCCGTGGTGTCGCCGCCGTCGTGGCTCCAGAACCCGGCGTCGGCCTTGAGGAAGAGCTGCTCGCCGACGCGCAGCAGTCCGAACGTCGTCCCGTCGGCGGCGACCGACCCGGTCCCTCCGTCGGGCTTCAGCCGCATGTCGAGGGTGTACGTGTCCCCGCCGGCGGCGACGGTCCCGTGCAGGCGTACCGCCCGGGCGGACTCGGCGGCCGTGCGCGTCTTGGCGTGGATCTTGTCGGCCGGGAGTTTGCCGACGCCGTTGGTGCCGGCGTCCGGGTCCTCACTACTGCATCCCGTCAGCCCCGCTCCGGTCACCGCCAGGGCGCACACCGCGCCCATCATCGCGGCCCTGCGGATTCGGCGCCGGGGAGTCACAGACACAGGTGGGGCTGCCTTTCTGACAAGGACTGGCAAGGACTGACAAGGGGCCTGGCAAGGGGCCGGCAAGGAGCTGAGAGGGGTCCAAGCGGCGTACGGCAGCGTACCGGGGCCGTGAACGGCGAGCGGAGCCAGTCCGTCCGGACCGGCCGCCAGAGCGGAGCCGTTCGGGACGGGCTAGCCTGAAGCCCGTCCGAGCGGGCAATTCGGGAAAGAGACACCGTACGGAACAGCTTTCACGCAGTCTGACGCACGCTTACGAAAAGGAGCCGCGGCCATGGCAGCGGGCGCCCCCCGGATCTTCGTCTCCCATCTCTCCGGCATCGCCGTGTTCGACCCGACCGGCGACCAGGTGGGACGTGTACGCGATCTGGTCGTCATGCTGCGCGTCGCCGGCAAACCCCCACGGGTGCTCGGCCTCGTCGTCGAACTCACCACCCGGCGCCGCATCTTCCTGCCCATGACCCGGGTCACCGGCATCGAGACCGGCCAGGTCATCACCACCGGGGTGCTCAACGTCCGGCGCTTCGAGCAGCGGCCCACCGAGCGCCTCGTCTTCGGCGAGCTGCTCGACCGGCGGGTCACCCTCACCGACACCGGTGAGGAGGTCACCGTCCTGGACCTGTCGGTGCAACAGCTGCCGGCCCGCCGGGACTGGGAGATCGACAAGGTCTTCGTCCGCAAGGGGAAGAAGGGCGGCGCCTTCCGGCGCAACAAGGGCGAGACACTGACCGTCGAGTGGTCCGCCGTCACCGGCTTCTCCGTGGAGGAGCAGGGCCAGGGCGCCGAGAACCTCCTCGCCACCTTCGAGCAGCTGCGCCCCGCCGACCTCGCCAACGTCCTGCACCACCTGTCCGCCAAGCGCCGCGCCGAGGTCGCCGCCGCCCTCGACGACGACCGCCTGGCCGACGTACTGGAGGAGCTGCCGGAGGACGACCAGATCGAGATCCTCGGCAAGCTCAAGGAGGAGCGCGCCGCGGACGTGCTGGAGGCGATGGACCCCGACGACGCGGCCGACCTGCTCGGTGAGCTGCCCGAGGAGGACAAGGAGCGGCTGCTGAGCCTGATGCAGCCCGACGACGCCGCCGACATGCGGCGCCTGATGGCGTACGAGGAGCACACGGCCGGCGGTCTGATGACGACCGAGCCGATCGTGCTGCGGCCCGACGCGACCGTCGCGGACGCCCTGGCGCGCATCCGCAACCCCGACCTGTCCCCGGCGCACGCCGCCCAGGTCTACGTCTGCCGGCCGCCCGAGGAGACCCCGACCGGCAAGTACCTGGGCACGGTGCACTTCCAGCGCCTGCTGCGCGACCCCCCGTACACCCTGGTCGGCTCGATCATCGACGACGACCTGCAACCCCTGGATCCGGACGCGGCGCTGCCCGTGGTCGCCGGGTTCTTCGCCACGTACGACATGGTCGCGGCGCCCGTCGTGGACGATTCCGGATCACTGCTGGGCGCGATCACCGTGGACGACGTACTGGACCACCTGCTGCCCGACGACTGGCGGGAGACCGAGTACCACCTCGACGAGGAGACCGGAGCGACGGCGAAGGAGGTGCGGGCCGATGGTGCCTGAGCGCGAGACGTCCCCCCGTGAGCGGGCGGTGTCGGGCGCCACGGCGGCTTCCCGCACCCGGGCCCGGCTGGACCAGCCCCGCCCGCCGCGGCGCCGGCTGCTGCCCGAGTGGGACCCGGAGTCCTTCGGCCGGCTGTCGGAGCGCGTCGCGCGGTTCCTGGGCACCGGGCGGTTCATCGTCTGGATGACGGTCGTCATCATCCTGTGGGTGGTGTGGAACGTGTCCGCGCCCAGCAGCCTGCGCTTCGACGAGTACCCGTTCATCTTCCTGACGCTGATGCTCTCGCTCCAGGCCTCCTACGCCGCCCCGCTGATCCTGCTCGCGCAGAACCGGCAGGACGACCGGGACCGGGTCAACCTGGAGCAGGACCGCAAGCAGAACGAGCGGTCGATCGCCGACACCGAGTACCTGACCCGGGAGATCGCCGCCCTGCGCATCGGGCTCGGCGAGGTCGCGACCCGGGACTGGATCCGCTCCGAACTGCAGGACGTGATCAAGGACCTGGAGGAGCGGCACGACGGCCACCACCCCGACCGCGGGGTATTCCCGGCGAACCGGTCCGCGGGGCGTGACGTACACGACCGCTGACGGGGCTTTCCGTGCCCGGTGGGCGGCGCCGTACCATCGTCCTATGGCTACGGAAGACGCGGTGCGTGAAGCACTGGCGACGGTGAACGACCCCGAGATCAACCGGCCCATCACCGAGCTGGGGATGGTCAAGTCGGTGGAGATCGGCGCGGACGGAGCGGTCGCGGTCGCCGTGTACCTGACGGTCTCCGGCTGCCCCATGCGGGACACCATCACGCAGCGGGTGACGGACGCGGTGTCGCGGGTCGAGGGCGTCACGCGTGTCGACGTCGAGCTGGACGTGATGAGCGACGAGCAGCGCAAGGAGCTGGCGAGCGCCCTGCGCGGCGGCCAGGCCGAGCGCGAGGTGCCCTTCGCCAAGCCCGGCAGCCTGACCCGGGTCTACGCGGTCGCCTCCGGCAAGGGCGGCGTCGGCAAGTCCTCGGTGACGGTGAACCTGGCGGCGTCGATGGCGGCGGACGGCCTGAAGGTCGGTGTCGTCGACGCCGACATCTACGGCCACTCGGTGCCGCGCATGCTGGGCGCCGACGGCCGTCCCACCCAGGTCGAGAACATGATCATGCCGCCTTCGGCCAACGGCGTGAAGGTCATCTCCATCGGCATGTTCACCCCGGGCAACGCGCCGGTCGTCTGGCGCGGCCCGATGCTGCACCGCGCGCTCCAGCAGTTCCTGGCCGACGTGTACTGGGGCGACCTGGACGTCCTGCTCCTCGACCTGCCGCCCGGCACCGGCGACATCGCGATCTCCGTCGCCCAGCTCGTCCCGAACGCCGAGATCCTGGTCGTGACGACCCCTCAGCAGGCCGCCGCCGAGGTGGCCGAACGGGCGGGCGCCATCGCCGTCCAGACCCACCAGAAGATCGTCGGCGTGGTCGAGAACATGTCCGGCCTGCCCTGCCCGCACTGCGGCGAGATGGTCGACGTCTTCGGCACCGGGGGCGGCCAGTCGGTCGCCGACGGCCTGACCCGCACCACGGGCGCGTCGGTCCCGGTCCTCGGCTCCATCCCGATCGACGTCCGGCTGCGCGAGGGCGGCGACGAGGGCAAGCCCGTCGTCCTGTCCGACCCGGACTCCCCGGCGGGCGCGGCCCTGCGGTCGATCGCCGGGAAGCTGGGCGGGCGTCAGCGTGGACTTTCGGGGCTGTCGCTGGGGATCACCCCGAAGAACAAGTTCTGACCCTCCGTACGTACGGGATCGGGGCGCTGTCCGCCGGGACGGCGCCCCTCGTCGTACAGCCGTCGTACGCCCGCCCGCCGACTAGCCGTCGTACGCGGTGATGTCCTTGACCACGGAGAAGGCCAGCCCGTAGGGGCTCATGCCCCGTCCGTACGCCCCCAGGTGCGCGCCCTGCTCGGTGGAACCGGCGAGCACCCAGCCGAACTCGGACTCCCGGTAGTGGAAGGACGTCGGCACGCCGTCCACGGGGAGGGACAGCTTCGCCCAGTCCTCACCGTCGAGATCGTCCGCGAGGACCCACGCGGTCTCCGTCTGCTGCTCCAGCCAGTCGTCGCGCAGCGAGTGGTCCATCTGGCCGGGCCAGGTGAAGGACAGCAGTCCCACGCCGGCCAGCCAGGCGGCCGAGGACACCGAGGTGGCCTCCAGCAGACCGGTGCCGTCGGCGCTGCGCCGGTCGGGGTTGGCCGCGACGGTCACCACGACCGCGAACTTCTCCTTGGCGTCCCGCTCGTCGCCCGCCACGTGCTCGTTGCGCACCGACGGTCCGTCGCCGTGCCCGAGCGAACCGTGCTCCACGGCCCCGTCGGCCGCCGTACCGACCTGCATCAGCCAGCGCCGCCCCGTGAAGGCCTCGTCAAGGCCGTACCAAGGGAAGGGCGCGCGCAGGTAGCCGTCGACCGTACGCCGGGCGGAGGGGACCTGTTGTCCGTCCTCCGCGGCCGGCGCCTGCGCGACTGCGCCACTCGTCGTCTCCATGTGCCCGGACGCCTCCTAGCTCTCGTCGGGCCGGAACGGCCCGCCCCCCTTCGGGCGTACTCGTCCGGTCCGCACAACAACTCGGGCAGCATAGCCACACCACAGGCGGCAGCCGGGAAAGCGCCCGGCGCGTGGGTCGCGCGGACGCCGCCTTCGGGCCTTGCACGCCCCGTCCGGAGCGTGAGACGCGTCACATGCGGCGGCGGAGCCGGCTGCTTCGGCGTACCGCGGCCCGCGGGCCTCACTCAGGTGGTACTCGCGTGATGCCCGACCGGCCCGCGGAGGACGCTCAGGTGGCGTCCGCGTCGAACGGCGGGCGGTCGTCGAGGGCGGGCGTCTCGGGCTTCTTGGTCATGTCGATCCGACCGCCGGCGGAGGCGGAGGCGGAACCGGACGACGGAGTGCCGGACGGCTCCGGCTCGCGGCCGTGGACCGCGTCGGTGACCTCGGCCATCTCCTTCTTCAGGTCGAAGCCGTTGCGGATCTCCTTGAGCCCCAGCTCGTCGTTGTCCAACTGCTTGCGGATGAACGTCTTGGGGTTCAGGTCCTCGAACTCGAAGTCCTTGAACTCGGGGCCCAGCTCCTGCCGGATGTCCTGCTTGGCGCTGTCCGAGAACTCCCGGATCTTCCGGATGGTGCGCGACACGTCCTGGATGACCTTGGGAAGCTTGTCCGGACCGAAGACGAGCACGGCGAGGACGACGAGCGTCACCAGCTCTAGTGCGCCTATGTCATTGAACACCTGAAGCTCCTTGGGATGTCCGGGCCGCCACCACGGTACCCGCCGATCCCGTCCGACCGGTACCGTCCCGTGAGCCCCGAGTGCGTGTATGCGGGCGCTTTCCGAATTGTTTGCCTTCCTGGCCCCTTGTCGGGACCTGCGCGGCCCTTCACCCGTCGGACGAGCCGAGTACCAGTGAGACGTTCGTCTCCTTGCCGTCGCGCTCCAGGGTCAGCTCCAGGCGGTCGCCGGGGCGGTGGGCGCGGGTCTTGACGATGAGTTCCTCGCCGGAGTGCACGCGCTGACCGTCGACGGCGGTGATCACGTCCCCGGGTCTGATGCCGGCCTCGGCTCCGGGGCCGCCCGTGGTGACCGCGGGTCCGCCGTCGCTGCCCCGGGTGCCGACGCGGGCGCCGTCGCCGGTGTAGTTCATGTCGAGGGTGATGCCGATGACCGGGTGGGTGGCCCTGCCCGTGTTGATCAGCTCCTCGGCGACGCGCTTGCCCTGGTTGATGGGGATGGCGAAGCCGAGCCCTATGGAGCCGGCCTGACCTCCGCCGTCCGGCTCGGTGCCGCCGCCGGCGGACCGGATGGCGGAGTTGATGCCGATGACCCGGCCCTGGGCGTCCAGGAGGGGGCCGCCGGAGTTGCCGGGGTTGATGGGCGCGTCGGTCTGCAGGGCGTCGACGTACGAGACGTCGCTGCCGTCGCCCTCCTCGCCGCCGGCGGTGATGGGCCGTTCCTTGGCGCTGATGATGCCGGACGTGACGGTGCCCGCCAGGTCGAAGGGGGCGCCGATGGCGACGACGGGGTCGCCGACCCGCACGTTGTCGGAGTTGCCGAGGGGCATGGGGGTGAGGCCGCTGACGCCCTTCACCTTCACCACGGCGAGGTCGTAGCCGCCGTCGCGGCCGACGACCGTGGCCTCGGCGGTGTCGCCGCTGTTGAAGGTCACGGTTATCCCGCCGCCGGATCCGGCGGGCTCCACGACGTGGTTGTTGGTCAGGATGTGGCCGCGGTCGTCGAGTACGAAGCCGGTGCCGGTGCCCGCGGCGCCGCTGCCGCTGACGTGCAGGGTCACCACGCTCGGCAGCGCCCGGTCGGCGATCCCTGCGACGCTGTCCGGCGCCCGCTCGACCGTCTCCTTCTCGGCCTGCGGGAGTTCCACCGTGCCCACGCCGCCGTTGCGTTCCAGGTGGGTGCCCAGGGCGCCGCCGACGCCGCCGGACACCAGGGCGATCAGCAGCGCCCCGCCGGCGATCACCGTCCTGGTCCGCCTGCGCCGCTGCTCCCGCGTCGGCGCGGCCGCACCGCTGTGCTGGAGAGGCGCGGCGGCCACCGGGGCGGCCCAGGGGTCGTAGCGGCCCCAGGGGCCGATGCCCGGGCCGTCGCCGCCTGGGCTGGGCGGCATCGACGCCTCCGGCCCGGGAGGCACCGGCGGCGCGGGGGCCACGGGAGGCGGGGCATCCGCCAACGCCGGGTCGGGGACCGCACCCGCGGGCGCGAACGACGACGGCACCGCCGGGACACCGGACGCGGGAGGCGCCACCGCCCCCACCTCCGCCCCCGCCGCGACCGTGCCGTGCGCCGGTGTCACCGACGGATGCTGCACCGGGGGCGCGGGGGCCCAGGGCCCCGGCTCGCCGTACGGAGGGGTGCTGTACGGGTCCGGGTCGTGCAGCGGCTTGCCACGCTCGGCGACGGGTGCCGCGGTCGGCGAGGCGTCGGCGTCATCGGCGTCCACGCCCGCGCGGGGTCCGGCGTCGGCACCGGCGCCCGTGTGCGGGCCCGCGTCGGCGGTCGCGCCCGCGTACGGGCTCCCGCCGGTGTGCGGGCCGGTGTCCGCGGTTCCGTCACCGGCCGTGGGCCCGGTCGCCGTTCGGGACGTCGGGCGGTCCAGCTCGTAGTCGCCGTCTCCGTCGTCGGCCACGCGGGGTGCCGCCGGGCGTTCGAGTTCGAAGTCGCCGCCGTCGGACACGTCGTCACCGGTGTCCGTGGCGGGGACCGTGCGAGGGCGTTCCAGTTCGAAGTCGCCGTCGGCCGGGTCGTCGGACGAGCGGGGACGACTCCACCACTTCGCCTTCGTGGGCTTCCCCTCGTTCATGTTCTCCCCCGCAGCTGGCCGCAGATCGTCGGCTCCAAGGGCTCTGGTGCCACCCCGGATTCAATCAGGTCCGCGGGCCGGCCCGCAGACGCCGGTCAGGGAACCGGACGGTGGGAGGTGGCGGGGGAAGCCGCCGGACGGGAGGACGGGACCGGGTCGGGGACGGGCGCGGCGAGCAGGCCGGGCGGCCTGACCTCGGAGGCCGTCGGCCAGGAGGCCGCCGCGAGCGGCGGAACCGCTTCGAGCGGACGTATCAGCGGGGACATGGCGGCGGCACCGGCCGTCACCGGAGTGGTCAGCGCGCGCAGGGCCTGCTGCCGCGGATCGGCGCCCGTCGGGGCCGGCATTCCGGGCAGCAGCGGCGCGGACATCGCGGTGGGCGCGACGGGGGTGTCGCCGAGCGCCCGCTGTCCCTGGCCGAGCATCGGACCGCCCGCGCGACGGCGCTGGCTCTCGGAGGTCGTGACCGCTCCCGCGCCCTGCGTGCGCGTCGGCGTCACATTGCTGCCGCTGCCGGAGCCGCGCGCCTCCGTGGTGGTGTCCGGCATGCCGACGGTGACACCGCCCAGCGCGATCGCGGCCAGCGACACCGCACCGGCGGCGGCGCACGCGAACCGCAGGCCGCGCGAGGAGGACCGCTCCGGCTCGTGCCGGCTCACGTCGTGGATCCGGAATCCCCGCACCGGGGAGGAGGGTGAGAGTACGGCGGGGTGCGGCCGGGCGGGGACGTAGTCGAACTCGAACCGCCCGCCCCGTCTGGTTCCGAAGACTCCGTCGAGGCCGCCGGGGAACCGGTCGCCGTCCAGCGGCGAGCCGCCGTCCGTGTCACCTCCCCCGGGAAGGCCCTGGAGGCGGGCCAGGAAGCTCTCCGACGGCGTCGGCGGGGCCGCTGCCGCGAAGACGTTCTTCAGCCGTCGCTGCGCGTCGACCTCCGCCTTGCACTTCGGGCAGGTGGCCACGTGCGCCAGTACGCGCTCACGCGCGTCATGACCGAGCTCTCCGTCCACCAGGGCGGAGAGCCGGTCTCCCAGATGCTGCTCTGCGAGGTGCCCCTCGGATTCAGGCCGTGACCCACTCACGCGCTCGTGCCCCCTCCTCCCAGTGCGGGAATACGGGCCGCGAACGAGCGACGCTCGGCACGCGCCTTGGGAGAACGGTGCGCGAGTGCCTTGCGCAGCTGGGAACGGCCACGGTGGATCCGGGAGCGGACGGTGCCGAGCTTGACGCCGAGGGTCGCGGCGATCTCCTCGTACGACAGCCCCTCGATGTCGCACAGGACGACGGCGGCGCGGAACTCGGGCGCGAGGGTGTCGAGGGCCTGCTGGACGTCCGCGTCGAAGTGGGCGTCGTGGAAGACCTGCTGCGGGTTGGGCTCCTTGCTGGGCAGCCGCTCGGCCGCGTCGTCGCCGAGCGCGTCGAAGCGGATGCGCTGCTTGCGGCGGACCATGTCCAGGAAGAGGTTGGTGGTGATGCGGTGCAGCCAGCCCTCGAAGGTGCCCGGCGTGTAGGTCGACAGCGACCGGAAGACGCGGACGAAGACCTCCTGGGTGAGGTCCTCGGCGTCGTGCTGGTTCCCGGTGAGGCGGTAGGCGAGGCGGTAGACCCGGCCGCTGTGGGTGCTGACGATCTCCTCCCAGGTGGGCGGAGTCCACGCCTGCCCGTCCGCGTCGCTGGAGAAGGTCGCGGTCTGGGTGTGTCCCGTGGTGGGACGGCCTGCGTGGCTGTGGTCAGCAGCGGTGTCGTTCACGGATTTCGGCCTGCCTGCCGATCCGAGGAAGCGCCGCAGCACTCCTCCCCGATCCGCGGGTGCGGCCGCACCTCCCCTGTCGGCTCTGGTGGTGTCCAGTGGAGCCCCTACCATAGCCACCTCGCCCGTTAGCTCCGGATAAGCGGTTTTACGAGAATTTGATCTGGACCGGCACGGCTCGTACGGCTGCGTCAGCACTTGCTCGGCGCACTGGTACATCCACCGTTCCCCCGTCTCGGCCCGGCCGCTCAGTCGTCTCTCTGCTCTCCCCTTCAAACGACTGGTCCCATCTGCGGGTTCCCGGCGCCAACGGATACAGTCACGCCGAGGCAACGACGGGGACAGGAGAGGGTCATTACCGGCAACCGGCAGACGAGCTGGGCGTTCGCCGACGCCTTTGTCGCCGAGGACGACGCGCTGCTCTGGGCACGCGACCGGGCCCGTGACGCGGGCCTGCGCTCGGTGGCCCCGGGCACGGGCTCCGCGCTGGGGTTGCTCGCCGCCGCCGTGGACGCCAAGGCGGTCGCGGAGATCGGCACCGGCTGCGGCGTCTCCGGGATCCACCTCCTGCAGGGCATGCGGCCGGACGGGGTACTGACCACGGTCGACCCGGAGCCGGAACACCAGCAGTTCGCCCGCCAGGCCTTCCGCGCCGCGGGCTTCGCCAGCAACCGGGCCCGCTTCATCCCGGGGCGGGCGCTGGACGTGCTGCCCCGGCTCGCGGACGCCGGTTACGACCTCGTCTTCTGTGACGGGGACCGCCTGGAGTACCTGGACTATCTCGCTGAATCGTTGCGTCTGCTGCGCCCCGGAGGCCTCGTCGCCTTCGAAGGCGTCTTCGGCGCCGGCCGGACGATCGACTCCGGACCGCAGCCCACCGAGGTGCTGCGGCTGCGGGAAGTCCTGCGCGCGGTGCGGGAGAGCCAGGAGCTGGTGCCGTCACTGCTGCCGGTGGGCGACGGACTGCTGTGTGCCGTCAAGCGGTGACTCCCCGGTCCGGGGCCACCCGGAGAAGCCCGGGAAGCCCGGATCCGCACGCGGAGCCAGGAAGACACAGGAAGACAATCGCCCCGGCACCATGTTCGGTACCGGGGCGACTGAACGGGTATGGTCGCTCGCGCGTCAGCCGACGACCTTCTTGAGGGCGTCGCCGAGCGCGTCGGCCTCGTCGGGGGTCAGCTCGACGACGAGTCGACCGCCGCCTTCGAGCGGAACGCGCATGACGATGCCCCGCCCCTCCTTGGTCACCTCGAGCGGGCCATCGCCCGTCCGCGGCTTCATGGCCGCCATGCTCGTTCCCCTTCCTGATACCAGCTCACCGTCACCGCCGACGGCCCGTGAGGGCACGCGCAGTCCGGCATGGACGCGCGACACCGGCATCGAACACATTGCTTCCCAGCCATTATCCCGCATCCCAGGACCCGATGACCAACATCGGTCGGCATCGCTTGGGCAACGCACGCGAGCAAAACCACTCAATTCGGCGATGTGACTGCGATACTGCGCGCCCCTGCCCACTTCCGCCGAATGGATATGGACCGGAATCCTTTGACGCAGGTCACATCTCGGAAGTGATCCGATGCCGGTGATCTCCGTCATGCTGTCTTCCGGGCGCGCCAGGACGCACTGCCCGGGACGCACTGCCGCGGTGACCGGCTGACGCGGTGACCGACCGACACGGTGACCGGCTGACGTGCTCCAGGACACACACCACGACGCGGAGGGGATTTCCATGGCCGACACCGTGCTCTACGAGGTGAGCGACGGGCTCGCGACGATCACGCTCAACCGCCCCGAGGCGATGAACGCGCTGAACATCGAGACCAAGGTCGCGCTCCGCGAGGCCGCACGCTCCGCGGCCGAGGACGACGCCGTGCGGGCGGTACTGCTGACCGCGGCCGGGGAGCGGGCGTTCTGCGTCGGCCAGGACCTCAAGGAGCACATCGGGCTGCTGGCCGCCGACCGGGAGACGGGCTCGGGCCGGACCATGAGCACGGTGCGCGAGCACTACAACCCGATCGTGCGGGCGCTCGCCGAGGCCCGGAAGCCGGTGGTGGCCGCCGTGAACGGCGTGGCGGCCGGGGCGGGCCTCGGGTTCGCGCTCGCGGCGGACTACCGGATCGTCGCGGACACCGCGGCCTTCAACACGTCCTTCGCGGGGGTCGCGCTCACCGCCGACTCGGGCGTCTCCTGGACGCTGCCGCGCGTCGTCGGCCCCGGACGCGCCGCCGACCTGCTGCTCTTCCCGCGCAGCATCGGCGCCCGGGAGGCGTACGAGCTGGGCATCGCCAACCGGGTGGTACCCGCCGCCGACCTGCGCGCCGAGGCCGAGCAGACGGCGCGGGCGCTGGCCGAGGGACCGACGGTGGCGTACGCGGCGCTCAAGGAGGCGATGGCGTACGGGCTGACGCACTCGCTCTCCGAGACGCTGGAGAAGGAGGACGAGCTGCAGTCCCGGGCCGGCTCCTCGGAGGACCACGCGATCGCGGTGCGGGCGTTCGTCGACAAGGAGAAGCCGCGCTATCTCGGCAAGTGAGCCGGTGACCGTCGGCTGCTGCGGCGGCGGCCCCAGGACCGTCGGCTGCGGCGGCCGTCCCGGGACCGCCGTCCCGGGACCCGCTCCGGCCTGAACGGCCTCGTCCTCAGGCTCGCCCGGAGAGGGTGACCCCGGACGTGTTTCCGCGCGCCACGCATGTCTCCAGGTGGTCGTCGACCAGTCCGCACGCCTGCATCAGCGCGTACGCCGTCGTCGGGCCGACGAAGCGCAGGCCCCGCTTCTTCAGCGCCTTGGACAGCGCCGTGGACTCCGGTGTGACGGCCGGTACGTCGGCGAGGGTCCTCGGGACCGGGCGGCCGGCGGGGTCCGGGGCGTGGGACCAGATCAGCTCGTCCAGCTCGCCGGGGGCCCACTCGGCCAGCACGCGCGCGTTGGCGAGGGTCGCGTCGATCTTGGCGCGGTTGCGGATGATGCCCGCGTCGGCGAGCAGGCGCTCGCGGTCCTCGTCGGTGAAGGCAGCCACCTTGGCGATCTCGAACGCGGCGAAGGCGGTCCGGAAGCCCGGGCGGCGGCGCAGGATGGTGATCCAGGACAGGCCGGACTGGAAGGCCTCCAGGCTGAGGCGTTCGAACAGGGCGTCGTCGCCGTGGACCGGGCGCCCCCACTCCTCGTCGTGGTACGTCACGTAGTCCGCGGTGGACAGGGCCCAGGGGCAGCGCGGCGCGCCGTCCGGGCCCGCGACGGCCTCCCCGGCGCTCACCGCTCCTCCTCCTGGGCCGGCTTCTCCAGGGAGACGTGCCCAGGGGCGACGGCGGCCCGGGCGCCGGCCAGCGCGGACTCCAGGTCGGCGATGCGGGCGTCGCGCTCGGCCAGCTCGGCGCCGAGGCGGCCGAGGGCGTCGTCGACGTCCGCCATGCGGTAGCCGCGGGCGGCGAGCGGGAAGCGGAGGCGTTCCACGTCCGCGCGGCCCAGCGGGCGGTCCGGGGGCAGGGAGTCCGGCAGCCGCTCGGGGGCGGCGTCGGGCAACGGCCCGCTGTCGCCGCCGCTCACCACGGCGAGCGTCACCGCGGCGACCACGACGGCCAGCGCGATGACGAGGAACAGGAACATGACCATCGCTGGGGCCCCCATGGTCGGGTCGAGTGTGGCGATCACGCGGATTCGAGGACCTTCGGATTCGAGGACTCGGGGATTCGGCGGATCGCGTGGCTGGTTGGATCGGAGTCGGAGTCGGTTGTGTCGGGTCCGATCGTGCCATGCGAGTCTGACAGTCGGGGCCGCAGGCGGTCGAAGCCGCACCTGAGGACCGGATTCGGAGGCCGGGTCCGGGGGCCGGCCCCGAGGCCGAGAGCGGGACGTGAGAACGGTATGGACGAGGAGATGTCACAGGGGATGCTCAGGCTGGGCAGGCGTGAATTCGCGGCGCACGAGCCGGTGATCATGGCGATCGTGAACCGGACCCCGGACTCCTTCTACGACCGGGGGGCGACCTTCCGCGACGAGCCCGCCCTCGCGCGCGTGGAGCAGGCGGTGGCCGAGGGTGCCGCGATCATCGACATCGGCGGGGTGAAGGCCGGGCCGGGTGACGAGGTGTCGGCCGAGGAGGAGGCGCGGCGGACGGTGGGGTTCGTCGCGGAGGTCCGGCGGCGCTTCCCGGACGTCGTGATCAGCGTGGACACCTGGCGGCACGAGGTCGGCGAGGCCGTGTGCGAGGCGGGGGCGGACGTGCTGAACGACGCGTGGGGCGGCGTCGACCCCAAGCTCGCGGAGGTCGCCGCGCGGTACGGGGCCGGGCTGGTCTGCACGCACGCCGGCGGCGCGGAACCGCGGACCCGGCCGCACCGGGTGACGTACGACGACGTCGTGGCCGACATCCTGACGGTCACTCTGGGGCTGGCCGAGCGGGCGGTGGCACTGGGTGTGCCGCGGGAGTCGGTGCTGATCGATCCCGGCCACGACTTCGGGAAGAACACGCGGCACAGCCTGGAGGCGACGCGCCGGCTCGGGGAGATGGTGGAGACGGGGTGGCCGGTGCTGGTGTCCCTGTCCAACAAGGACTTCGTCGGGGAGACGCTGGACCGGCCCGTGAAGGAGCGGCTGCTCGGGACGCTGGCGACGACGGCGGTGTCGGCGTGGCTGGGGGCGCGGGTGTACCGGGTGCACGAGGTCGCGGAGACGCGGCAGGTGCTGGACATGGTGGCGACGATCGCCGGGCACCGGGAGCCGGCGGTGGCTCGGCGGGGGTTGGCGTAGGCGGGACGGGGATTGGCGTAGGCGGGACGGGGATTGGCGTAGGCGGGGCGGGGGTTGGCGTAGGCGGGCCACCGCCCGGCGCGGGCAGGGCGATCTCGGCCCCACCGACGCCGGGCGGTGGCCCGGAGCCAGATGGGCCCCGCCGCGTCGCCCTGGCCCCCGTCGCCCGCCCGGCGCCGGGCGGGCGGCGCCGGCAACCGCCCCGGTCCGAGCGGCGTCAGCGGCCCGCCTCCTTGGAGACCAGGGCCACCGCCTCGTCCACGTCGTCCGTGACGTGGAAGAGCAGGAGGTCCTTCTCCGCGGCCTTGCCCTGGGCGACCAGGGTGTTGCGCAGCCAGTCGACCAGCCCGCCCCAGTACTCGGAGCCGAACAGGACGATGGGGAAGCGGGTCACCTTCTGGGTCTGCACCAGGGTGAGCGCCTCGAAGAGTTCGTCGAGGGTGCCGAGTCCGCCGGGCAGGACCACGAAGCCCTGCGCGTACTTCACGAACATCATCTTGCGGACGAAGAAGTAGCGGAAGTTCAGGCCGATGTCGACGTACGGGTTGAGCCCCTGCTCGAAGGGCAGCTCGATACCGAGACCGACCGAGGTGCCCTTCGCTTCCAGGGCGCCCTTGTTGGCCGCCTCCATGGCGCCGGGGCCACCGCCGGTGATGACCGCGAAGCCGGCCTCCACCAGGCCGCGTCCGAGCCGCACGCCCGCCTCGTACTCCGGTGAGTCCACCGCCGTACGGGCGGAGCCGAAGACGCTGATCGCGGGCGGGAGTTCGGCGAGCGTGCCGAAGCCCTCGATGAACTCCGACTGGATGCGCAGGACGCGCCACGGGTCGGTGTGGACCCAGTCGGTCGGGGCACGTTCGTCCAGCAGGCGCTGGTCCGTGGTGCTCTTCTGGACCTGGCCCCGTCGCCGGAGGACAGGGCCCAGGCGCTGCTCCTCCGGTGGCCGCTTCTTGCCCTCGGGGTTGCCAGTAGCCATGCGCGCTCCCTCCAGTTGCAGGTTCTTCCACCTCAGCGTAGATCCACGCGGGTTACGTGCGAGGGACCTCAGCATGTCCGCCACACAGCGGCGCAAACCCGGTACGGATCACGCCGTCAGCCAGGACCTCAGGCGCTCCTCCCCCGCGAGGACCTTCGCCACCTCGACCCGCTCGTCGCGCTTGTGCGCCAAGTGCGGGTTGCCCGGCCCGTAGTTGACCGCCGGGACGCCGAGTGCCGAGAAGCGGGACACGTCCGTCCAGCCGTACTTGGGCTGCGGGGTGCCGCCCACCGCCTCGATGAAGGCGGCGGCGGCCGGGTGGGACAGCCCCGGCAGGGCCGCGCCGCTGTGGTCGTCGACCACGAACTCCGTCACCCCGCAGTCCGCGAAGACCTCCCGCACGTGGGCGAGGGCGTCCTCGGGGCTGCGGTCCGGGGCGTAGCGGAAGTTGACCGTGACGACGCACTCGTCGGGGATGACGTTGCCCGCGACCCCGCCCGTGATGCCGACCGCGTTCAGGCCCTCGCGGTACTCCAGGCCGTCGATCACCGGGTAGCGGGGCTCGTACGCGGCCAGGCGGGCGAGGATCGGGGCGGCGGCGTGGATCGCGTTGGAGCCCATCCAGGAACGCGCGGAGTGCGCCCGCTCCCCCGTCGTCTTCAGCAGTACCCGCAGCGTGCCCTGGCAGCCGCCCTCCACCTGGCCGTCGGACGGTTCGAGGAGCACCGCGAAGTCGCCCTCCAGCCACTCGGGGTGCGCCTCGGCGACGTGCTTCAGTCCGTTCAGCTCGGCGGCGACCTCCTCGTTGTCGTAGAAGACGAAGGTGAGGTCGCGGTTGGGGGCCGGGACGGTCGCCGCGATGCGCAGCTGCACGGCGACGCCCGCCTTCATGTCGCAGGTGCCGCAGCCCCACAGGACGCCGTCCTCGTCCAGCCGGGACGGTACGTTGCCGGCGATCGGGACGGTGTCGATGTGACCGGCCAGGATCACGCGCTCCGCCCGGCCCAGTTCCGTGCGGGCCAGCACGTTGTTGCCGTACCGCTGGACCGACAGGTGCGGCAGGGCGCGCAGGGCGCTCTCGATGGCGTCCGCGAGCGGCTCCTCGGTGCCGCTCTCGGAGGGGAAGTCGACGAGCCGGGCGGTGAGCTCCGCGGCGTCCAGCGTGAGGTCAAGCGGGGTATCGGCCATGGCACCGACCCTAACGCCCCCGCCCTTTCGGGCAGGGTCCGTGCCCGGCGTACACCGTGTTCTGCCCTCCAGTACCTTGTACGCGTGCTTCAGCCGTCGCCAACCCGTAAACGCCGTGGCCGTCTGCTCCGTTCCGGCGCGGCCTCCGTGGTCCTGCTCGCGGTCGCCGGTTACCTCGCGGTGCAGTACGTCACCGGAGGCGCGGGCGCTCCGGGCTGCAAGGTCGTCTCGGGCGAGGACGGCGGCGCGACCTACGAGTTCACGCCGGAGCAGGCGGCGAACGCGGCGACGATCACCGCCGTGGGCACCGCGCGCGACCTGCCGGAGCGGGCGGTGACGATCGCGCTGGCGACCGCGCTGCAGGAGTCGTCGCTGCGCAACATCGACCACGGCGACCGCGACTCGCTGGGCCTGTTCCAGCAGCGCCCCTCGCAGGGCTGGGGCACTCCGGAGGAGATCATGGACCCGGCGTACTCGGCGGGCCTGTTCTACGAGCATCTGGTCGAGGTGCCCGGCTACACGCGCCTCCCGCTCACCGTCGCCGCCCAGCGTGTGCAGCGCAGCGGATTCCCCCAGGCGTACGCCAAGCACGAACCGGACGCCGCGCTGCTCGCCGCCGCGCTGACCGGACGGTCCGCGGCGACGCTGACCTGCGAGGGACGTCCGGGCGCGGCCCGGGCGCAGGGACCGGGCGCGGTCCGGGCGGCGCTCGTGCGGGACTTCGGGCAGGACGTGCTCCGGCCGGCCGGCGCGGCGGTGGACGGCGCCTCGGCGGCGTCCCCGGCCTCGCCGTCACCGTCGCCGTCGCCGTCCGCGGGCACCTCGGGACCCGCCGGTACCGCGGGCGGCTCCGACGGGCGGACCGTGACGCTGCCCGTGACCGCCGGCCCGGGTGCCGAGGGGCACCCCGGGCGGCGCGGCTGGCAGTTGGCGCACTGGGCGGTGGCCAACGCCTCGCAGCTGCGCATCGAACGGGTCTCGTACGCGGGCCGGGAGTGGACCGCGGGGAACACCGACAGCAAGTGGTACCCGACGGACGCCGGCGGCGCGGGGGGCGCGGAGCGGGCCGCGGGAGCGGTCCGGATCACGTCCGCGCGGTAGCGCTCACCCGTACGAGCCGTCACTCCGGGGAGTTACCCGCGGGGGCGTCACGTCGACGCGGTGCGCCGCCTTCGCCCCGTCACCCCGGAATCCGCCGGAGCCCAGGAGGATCAAGGGCTGTAAGGATTCGTCAGACTTTCCAGCCGCAGCCCTTTTGCCCGTTTTTCGGGGCACCTGATAATGCGACGCATTACCAACTCTTTACGTTGGGCCGCCGCAACCTTCGTGGCCTTCGAGCGGTAGTCACTGCGTCCGAGCCGGTCGATCACCAACCGGACGCGGTCGATTTCCTCATCACTGACTTCCGTCGAAGGAGCATCATGTCCCTCCCCCTGACCCGCCGGATCGCCCGTGCCGCGCTGCTCGTCGCAGCGGGAGCGGCTGCCGGGGTCGGTGCGGCCGGCTCCGCCAGCGCGGCTGCCGAACTGCCGGCCACCCCGAACCTCGGGGGACTGACCGCCCTGGACGGGGCGAACGTCGGCAACACCGTCGACTCCGCGGCCCAGAACGTCACCGAGACCGCGGGCGAGACCGGCGGCAAGGCCGTCCAGCAGGGCGTGCCGGCCGCGGGCAAGGCCGGTGGCTCGGTCGTCAAGAAGGCCACGCCGGTGGCGCAGAAGGCCGCCGGGGACGCGGCGGGCTCCGCCGGGGACATCATCGGTGACACGGCGCAGACGGCCACGAAGGGCGGGCTGCCGACGGACGCGCTGGGCAAGGGCGCGCTGGGCAAGGGCGGTCTGCCCGTGCAGGGCCTGCCGATCGGCTGATCACCTGACCGTACGGCGCCGGGACCCAGGGTTCGCTTCCTGGGTCCCGGCGCTTTGCGTGCCTGCGCCGGCGCGGCGGACGGGAGTCGCCCGGCGCGCTGCCCGGCGGGCGGGCGTCAGCCGTCAGGCCCCCAGGCGTCGGACCGCCGCGCGGACGCGGTCGTCCGTCGCGGTGAAGGCCACGCGGACGAAGTTCCCGCCCGCCGGGCCGTAGAAGTCGCCGGGGGCCACCAGGATGCCGCGCTCGGCCAGGTGGGCCACCGTGTCCCAGCAGGACTCGTCGCGGGTCGCCCAGAGGTAGAGGCTGGCCTCGCTGTGCTCGACGCGGAAGCCGTGGCCGAGGAGCGCCTCACGCAGGGCCGTGCGGCGGGCCGCGTAGCGCTCGCGCTGGACGCGGACGTGCTCGTCGTCGCCGAGGGCCGCCACCACGGCCGCCTGGGTCGGCGCCGAGGTCATCATGCCGCCGTGCTTGCGGATCTCCAGCAGGGGGCCCAGGACGGCCGGGTCGCCCGCCAGGAAGGCCGCCCGGTAGCCGGCGAGGTTGGAGCGCTTGGAGAGCGAGTGGACGGCGACCAGGCCGTCGTACGAGCCGCCGTTGACGTCCGGGTGCAGGACGGAGACGGGGTCGGCCTCCCAGCCCAGCTCGAGGTAGCACTCGTCGGAGACGACGAGGACGCCGTGCTCGCGGGCCCAGGCCACGATCCGGGTCAGGTCGGCCTTGGACAGCACCTTGCCGGTCGGGTTCGACGGGGAGTTGAGCCACAGCAGCCTCAGGCCCGCCGGGTCCAGCTCGGTGGGGTCGTCGTACGCCTCGTACTCCGCGCGGGCCAGGCGCGCGCCGACCTCGTACGTCGGGTAGGCCAGGCGGGGGAACGCGACCCTGTCACCGGGGCCGAGGCCCAGCTGGGTCGGGAGCCAGGCGACGAGTTCCTTGGAGCCGACGACGGGCAGGACGTGGCGGTGGGTGACGTCGCGGGCGCCGAGGCGGCGCCCGACCCAGCCGGTGATCGCGTCGCGCAGTGCCGGGGTGCCCCAGACGGTCGGGTAGCCCGGGGAGTCCGCCGCGTCGGTCAGGGCCTTCTGGATCAGCTCGGGGACCGGGTCGACCGGGGTGCCGACGGAGAGGTCGACGATGCCGTCCGGATGCGCGGCAGCCGTCTTCTTGTACGGCTCCAGCCTGTCCCAGGGGAAGGCCGGAAGGCGGTCGCGCAGCGACTCCGTGGAAGGGCGGCGGGCGGCGGGCGGGGGGTCGGAGACTGCGGACACGGTTACTGGCTCACTTTCTCGATGCGGCCGGCGCGGTCGGCGCGGGGAAACGCCTCGGTCCCGCACGGCACCGATCGGGAGCGATCAGCCGTACGGGACCGAGGTGGTGCGGCGCGGGCCGCTCCTACTGGTTCTGCGGCGGCAGTGCGGCGACGAAGGGGTGGTCGCGCTCGATCAGCCCCAGCTTGCTGGCACCACCGGGCGAGCCGAGCTCGTCGAAGAACTCGACGTTCGCCTTGTAGTAGTCCTTCCACTCCTCCGGAGTGTCGTCCTCGTAGAAGATCGCCTCGACCGGGCAGACCGGCTCACAGGCACCACAGTCGACGCATTCGTCCGGGTGGATGTACAAGGACCGCTGGCCCTCGTAGATGCAGTCGACCGGGCACTCCTCGATGCACGCCTTGTCCTTCACGTCGACACAAGGCTGCGCGATGACGTAGGTCACGCTGTCGTTCCTCCTCGATTGGGCGCTGGCGGGCCTCCTCAGGCTCCGCCGCCTGGCGCGCGGGAGCGCGGCGTCGTCGATGCCCGCCTCTAGTATCTCCGTTCTTGGGCATGATCCGAACAGGAGGGGTGAACCGACCCGTGGAAATCTCTGCCGCAGGACGTCTCGAGGTCCGTATCACCGCTTCTGACGTGGGCAAACGAGTCTCCGTCCGGCGCTTGAGCGATGCTGGTGCCCCGGGTGAGAAGTTCACCGACACCGTGGGCGTTCTCACATCATGGGACGACGGTGTGCTGCTGATCACAAAGAAGAGCGGGGAATCCGTGCGTGTCGCGGAGGCCGCGCTGGTCGCCGGGAAGGTCGTGCCGCCGGCGCCCGCGCGCCGACGCGGGCCCGCCGCCTCCTACGAGGAGCTGGCGCGGGTCGCCGCGCGGGCCTGGCGGCCGGTGGAGAGCGAGCGGCTCGGCGCGTGGGAGCTGCGGGCCGCCGCCGGCTTCACCCGGCGGGCCAACTCCGTACTGCCGCTCGGCGATCCGGGGCTGCCGCTCGACGAGGCACTGACCGCCGTACGCCGCTGGTACGGCGCACGCGGCCTGCCCGCGTACGTCCAGACCGCCACCGGGGCCGCGGGCACGCAGGAGCTGCTGTGCGCGGAGCTGGAGCGGCGCGGCTGGGTGCGGGAGGTGACGGCCGAGGTGTGGACCGGTGCTCTGGCTCCGGTCGCCGACCTGGCGGAGGGGGCCGGTGTGGTCCTGTCCCGGGAGGCGGACGAGGCGTGGCTGGCGCGGTACCGGCGCAAGGGCGTGAGTGACGTGGCCCTGAGGGTGCTCGGCGGCGGAGAATCGGTGTGGTTCGCGACGGTGCCCGGGGCGGACGTCCCGGCGGCGATCGGGCGGTGTGCCGTGGACGGGCGGTGGGCCTCCTTCGCGGCCGTCGAGGTCGACCCCGCGCAGCGGCGCCGGGGACTCGCGACCACCGTCATGGCCGCCCTGGCCCGGCGGGCGCTCGACGAGGGGGCGTCGGCGGCATGCCTCCAGGTGGAGACGGACAACGCGGAGGCGCGGGCGCTGTACGCCGGGATGGGCTTCGCCGCGCACCACTCCTACCACCACTACCGGGAGCCCGCGGGTTCCGGGGCGGACCGGTAACCGGTCGCCGGCGGACCGGTAACCGATCGCCGTGAAAGGGCACGAGCCAGCTATGCGTCATCCCCGTCCCCCGTCCCCGGAACGCTCCGCCGAGCTGCGGCGGCGGTTCGCCGAAGAGGCGCGGTCCGAGCGTCCCGACCTGGCCACGCTGTGCCTGCTGGTGGGCGCGGAGGCGGACGGGGCGCTGGACGAGGCGGGGCTGGACGCCGCGCAGATGGAGCTCGACCGGCTCGCCGGACAGCTGCCGTTCCGGCCGGGCACGCCGCGGGCCTGGGCGGCGGCGCTGCGGGACCTGCTCGGCGGTCGGTACGGGTTCCAGGGGGCCGCCGCGGACTACCAGCGGCTGGAGTCGTCGTTGCTGCACGAGGTGCTGCGGCGCCGGCGCGGGCTGCCGATCCTGCTGTCGGTGGTGTGGCTGGAGGTCGCCCGGCGGGCGGGGGCGCCGGTGTACGGGGTCGCGCTGCCGGGGCACTTCGTGGTCGGGTTCGGGCCGGAGTTCGGGCCGGAGGAGGAGCGGGTGCTCGCCGATCCGTTCGACGGGGGCCGGGTGCTCAGCGGGAACGACGCGGAGGTGCTGGTGGCGGGGGCGACGGGGGCCGCCCTGCGGCCGTCGATGCTGGAGCCGGCGGCGCCGCTGGAGGTGGTGTCGCGCATCCTGAACAACGTCCGGGCGTGGGCGGCGGCCCGGCCGGAGCGGTCGGACGTCGCCCTGTGGGCGATCGAGCTGGCGTTGCTGCTGCCGGCGCACGCGGCGCGGTTGCGGTACGAGCGGGCTCGGTTGCTGGTGCGGCGGGGGGAGTTCTCGGCGGGGGCCGGGGAGCTGGAGGCGTACGCGGACGTCGTGGGGGCGGTGGACGAGGCGGTCGCGGAGCAGGTGCGGGGGGAGGCGCGGGCGGCCCGGGCGATGCTGAACTGAAACACCGATGGACTGACACCGACGGACTGGACACCGACGGACTGAGCACCTGCCTGCGCCCAGGGGGCGCCCGGCACTCGCCGGGCGCCCCCTCGTGAGTGGCGTCAGCTGGGGTTGGTCTCGATGACCGCGACGCGGTCGGTCTTGCTCTTCAGGGCCTGGCGCAGGGCGCCGTAGACGTCCTCGGGGGTGACGGGCGTCTTCTCACCGTTGGCTCGGGTGATGAGCACACCGTCGAACGCCCCGCCGTAGAGGTCCTCGAGGGCCTTCAGGTCGGGCTTGTCGACCAGCTTGCCGTTGACGGAGGTGACCCGGAGGAACTTCCACAGGGACTTCTCCGGGCTCATCGGGACGGCGGGCCCGGCGTCGGTCCGCACGGTCACCTTGGCCGACATCGCCGGCTCGGCGAACTCCTTCATCATCCGGTCGACCTCGGCCTTGGAGACCGTGGGCTGCTGGGTGGTGGTCGGCACGTTCACGGGGGTGGCGGTGCCCGTCTCCACCTGGGCGCGGTACGCCGCCTGCACGGCCTCGGTCGACTTGTCGACGTCTATGCCCGTGCCGGCCTTGCCGTACACCGGGACGGCCTTGCCCGCCTCGAACCTGATGGTGCCCTCGGTCACCGACCCGGCCCCGCCGGCGGCGTCCTCCAGGGCGGCGTGCAGCTTCTCCTCGTCGACGGGCATGACCGGGTCGACGACCCGCTGCTGCCCGAAGAGCGAGCCGATCACGGAGACCGGGTTGTAGTCGCTCGTCGCCGCCGCGCTGGCCGTGGCCTGCGTGTCGAGCTGGAGTCCCGCCTGGTCCGGCTTCAGGGAGACGGTCTCGCCGCCCACCGTGAGCTTGAGCGGCTTGCTCGCGCGGGCGGCGAGGACGTCGTCCAGCTTCTCGACGGCGTCGTCGCGGGTACTGCCGCCGATGTCGACGCCGAGCACGGTGGTGCCCTTCGGCACGTCGGAGCGGTTCATGAGCAGGCCGGCGCCGTAGGTGACGCCGGCGATCACGACCAGGCCGCCGACGAGCAGGGAGAGCTTCCCGCGCCCCTTCTTCTTGGCCGGCTTGGCGGAGCTCGCCGGGGGCGCGGAGACCGGCTCGGGCAGCTTCGGGGGCGTGTGCGGCCGCGGCCCGTCGGCGGACGCGCCCTGGAACGGCGCGTTCCGGTCGGTCGGCACGACGGGGATGCCGCTGGTGACGGTGTTGCCGGAGACGTTGTCCGGGTTGCCGTAGCCGGGGGTGCCCGGCTCGGGGGCCGGCTTCTGCGGGGTGAGGATCGCGGTGTCGTCGCTGAGACCGCCACTGAGACCGCCGCCGAGACCGCCGCCGAGTGACCCGCTCAGGCCGTCGCCGGGGCCACCCGGTCCGCCGGGGCCGCCGGGGCCACCCGGACCGCGCAGGCCGTGGGATGCGGGCCCGCGCTGCCCGTCGGACGCGCCGGGGCCGCCGAGACCGCCGGCCGGGGGCGGCGTCAGCGCGCTGTCCCCGGTGACCGGGCCGCTGGTCGGGCCCGCGGGGCCGCGGGTGTCGCCGTACGGGGACTGCCCGTTCGGGCCGCTGTGCGCACTGCCGGAGCCGGAGCCCTGGCCGCCCTGACCGCTCCCGGAGAAGAACGGCGGGTCGTCGCGGCGCGGTTCGGTGCCGCTGCCGGCACCCGGGCGGCTGCCGTTGCCGTTGCTGTTGCTGTTGCTGTTGCCCAGCGGCCCCGCCCCCAGTGCCTCGGTCACGTCGAAGGAGCCGGTGCCGCCGCCGTGGCCGGGCGCCACGGGTCCGCCGGTCGCCCCGGAGAGGCCGGCGCCCTTGGCGGAGCCGGGGCGGGAACCGCCCGGCACGTTCATGGAGCCGACGACGCCACCGGGACGGGCACTCCCGCCGCCCGGTCGCGCACCACTGCCGGTACCGGGGCCCGCGGGAGCCGCGCCCGGCGTACCGGCGACCGCCGGGCCCGAACCGCCGGGCAGACCGGCGCCGTTGGTGGAGCCGCCGCCCGGAGTGCCCTTGCCGGAGCCGGACTTGCGCGGCGCGAACCAGTCGCTGGTCGGCTTGTCCTCGCCGGGCCGGGCGTGCTGCTCGGGCTCGGCGGGAGTCTCGACGGCGCTCGCGGGCGGCGCGGCGGCGCTCGGCGCCGGCGCGGTCCACTCGGCCGTCGTCTCCGTGTCACCGGGGGCGTCCTCGGCGCCCGCGACGGGCTTGCGCACGACGACCGGCGGAATGGGCCGTGATCCGGGGATGTTGATCCGGATGCGCGTCGTCAGCGTCGTCTCGGTCTTGCGGTCCTCCGGCCGCGAGGCCGAACGGCCCGCGTCCGCACCGGCGTCGGAAGCCATGGGTGTCCCGTAGGGCGGGGTGCCCGAGGGGTATGCGGCTCCGCCGCGCCCGTGGGGCCCGGAGGACGAACTGTCAGTTTCACGACTCAAGGCAGGTTCTCCCGGTTGGCTCCGCCGCCCGTCACACCTTCACAGCGGGCGGCTCGGCGGCGCGCACCACCATACTGGCCACGTCTGACGCGTATTCCTTGACCGATGGGGAAACCCACACCGGACTCGCACGCCCGCGTCATGGCGAAGTAGTACGTCACTTGCGAAGTCGGACGGCGTCGCCGTCCGGTTGCCGCACCGGCGCGAGGGTGGCGCAGATCACAGCGAGAGCGATCCCGCCGAGCAGGAACAGGTAGGTGCCGCTGCCGGCGGCGAAGAGGAAGTCGCCCTCGGGACGGCTGGTGGTCAGCAGGATCACGGCAAGGCCCCATCCGACGGCGGGCGCGACGGCCCCGCCCCGGCGTCCGACGGCCCGGCCCGCGCCGAGGCAGAGTCCCGCCTCGGCGGCCAGCGCGAGCAGCAGCCCGCCCGGGAACCATCCCGGCTGCACCAGCGCCCCCGCCGCTCCGACGACGGCGCCGAGCACGAAGAGCCCCAGGTAGAGGGCGACCCGCCCGAGGGACGGCGCGCGCAGCGGCTGGGCCAGGGCCGAGGTCGTCGGCTCGGTACGCCCGCTCACGGCGCCTCCTCGGTCTCGATTCCGGCGAACAGGTCGCTCTCGCGCCCGTCATCGTCGCCGGCCCGCTCGCCGCGGACCAGTTCGTAGTACTCGGTGGTGAAGACCGGCTGGGCCAGTTCGTTGGAGAGGACGAAGTACCGTCCGGCCACGGTGATCTGCGTGGCGTGCGCGCTCATGGCGGCGGTCTTGGCGGCGTTCGCGCTGCCCTCACCGCGGATCTCGGTGGTGATCCGTTCGTCGTCGACGACACCCGGTACGTCCTCGACGCCGGCCGCCTTCTCGAAGGGCAGGCCGGGCAGCTCGTCGCGGAGGCGGGCGAAGGCGTCCTCCGCGACGGTGCGCGGCACGCGGTTCCAGTAGACCTTGGCGACCGGGCAGCCCGCCTCGGCCGCCAGCTCGGCGGCGCGCATGGCGATGCGGTGGGCCTGGATGTGGTCGGGGTGGCCGTATCCGCCCTCGGGGTCGTAGGTGACGAGGACCTGGGGGCGTACCTCGCGGATCACCTCGACGAGGAGCTCGGCGGCCCGGTCGACGTCGGCCTGCCACAGGCAGCCGGGGTCGTCGTTGTCGGGCAGTCCCAGCATCCCGGAGTCGGCGAACCGGCCCGGCCCGCCGAGCAGCCGGAAGTCGTCGACGCCGAGCGCGCGCATCGCGGCCGTCAGCTCCCCTCTGCGGTACCCGCCCAGGGCGGCTCCGGACAGGTGCGCCAGCTCGGGCGGGATGACCTCACCCCGCTCACCGAGGGTGCAGGTCACCAGCGTCACGTGGGCGCCTTCGGCGGCGTACCTGGCCATGGTGACGCCGTTGTTGATCGACTCGTCGTCCGGGTGCGCGTGCACCAGCAGCAGACGCCGGGCGGGGAGTTCCGTCATGGGCTCCACCCTAAGAGGCGTCGGCCCCGTCCCTGTAACCCGGGAGACCGTCCGTGGGAATCGTCCACTCCGCGACGGTGACCTCCTCGCGAAAGGCGTGGATGATCCCCGATCGGCCTTCGCGCCCGCCACGTGGGACGGTTTCGTGCCTACGCGGTCGAGGGCTGATCCGGCGGCTGTTGGCCGCGAAGGAGGGCGCACTCCGCTCAAAGCGTGAACACATTCCGCCGATTGTCCTCCAGGCGCTCAAATGAGCGGCTCAAGGACGATGAGGTCGAAGTGTTCACGCCTTCAGAGGAGTGGGCCGCCCCCTCAGAAGTTGATGCTGCCGATCATCCCCGCGATGTTCGTCGTCAGCTCACTGATCGTGGGAGCGATCGTCGACGAGGCCAGGTAGAAGCCGAGGAGCATGCACACGACGGCGTGCCCCGCCTTCAACCCCGACTTCTTGACCAGTAGGAAGACGATGATCGCCAGCAGCACAACCGCCGAAATCGAGAGTGCCACGGCGGCTCACCTCCAATAAGCCCAGGGACATGGGGGGGGGTCGGACGCAGTCGAAACCTTGGGACAGATAAATCCACGCAGCGGGCATCTGGTTGATACCCACCATGCGCCAGTGATCATAACTATCCATGCGCGCGCATCTCTCGGCGCACAGCCGCACAAGGGGGCGCATGGCCAATATGGTCAGGGCATGACGACCGAGTCCGACTCCTTCCCCAAACGGCACGCCCGCACCCAGCGGTTCACGCTCGGCGCGCCGCGTTCGTTCACTGTGGCGCCCGACGGTTCACGGGTCGCCTTCCTGCGCTCCGGTACCGGCACGGACCGGGCCAACTCGCTGTGGATCCTCGATGTCGAGGAGGGCGGCGAGCGCGTCGCCGCCGACCCGCGCGCCCTCCTGGGCGGCGCGGAGGAGCACCTGTCGCCCGAGGAGCGGGCGCGGCGCGAGCGCAGCCGCGAAGGCGGCGCCGGCATCGTCGGCTACGCCACCGACGCGGCCGTCGAGCTGGCCTCCTTCGCGTTGTCAGGGCGGCTCTTCACGGCCGAGCTGCGGGCCGGTACGGCACGCGAACTGCCCACCCCCGGACCGGTGATCGACCCGCGCCCCTCCCCCGACGGCCGGCACATCGCCTACGTCGCCCAGGGTGCGCTGCGGGTCGTGGGGGCCGAGGGGGACGGTGACAGGGCGCTGGCCGAGCCGGACGCGGAGGGCGTCGCCTACGGGCTCGCCGAGTTCGTCGCCGCCGAGGAGATGGGGCGCGGCCGGGGCTTCTGGTGGGGTCCGGAGTCGGACCGGCTGCTGGTGGCGCGCGTGGACGACACGCCGGTGAGCCGCTGGTGGATCTCCGACCCGGCCCACCCCGAGCGTGATCCACAACACGTGCGGTACCCGGCGGCGGGCACCGCCAACGCGGACGTACGGCTGTTCGCGTTCGGGCTGGACGGGGGGCGCACGGAGGTCCTCTGGGACCGGGCGCGGTATCCGTATCTGGCGCGAGTGCACTGGTCAGCTGCGGGTGCGCCGCTCCTTCTCGTACAGGCGCGCGACCAGCGCAGCCAGCTGTTCCTGGCTGTGGACACCGAGTCCGGGGCGACCCGGATGGTGCACGCCGATGAAGATCCAATTTGGCTGGAACTCTTCCCCGGCGTTCCCTGCTGGAGCCCCTCCGGGCAGCTCGTGCGGATCGCCGACGAGGGCGGCGCGCGGGTCCTGGCGGTCGGTGAACGACCGCTCACCGGAGCCCAGTTGCATCTGCGGGCCGTACTGGACGTCTCCGGCGACGACGTGCTGGTTTCCGCTTCGGCCGGCGAGGAGGCGGCCGAGCCGGCGACGGGTGAAGTGCACGTGTACCGGGTGAACGAGCTCGGCGTGGAGCGCGTCTCGCAGGAGCCCGGCGTGCACTCGGCGGTGCGTGCCGGGGGCGTGACCGTTCTCGTCTCCGCCACTCTCGACCGGCCGGGTGCCCGGGTTCACGTACTGCGGGACGGGAAGCCGGCGGCGATCGTCACCTCTCATGCCGAAGACCCCGGTTTGTCCCCGCGCGTGACCCTCACCCAGGGGGGCGCACGCCGTGTCCCGTGCGCCGTGCTTATGCCAAGGGACTACCACGGTGACACCCCCCTCCCCGTCCTCCTGGACCCGTACGGTGGTCCGCACGGTCAGCGCGTGGTGGCCGCGCACAACGCCCACCTCACCTCGCAGTGGTTCGCCGACCAGGGGTTCGCGGTGGTCGTCGCGGACGGGCGGGGCACTCCGGGGCGGTCCCCCGCCTGGGAGAAGGCCATCAAGGACGACGTCGCCGCGGTGGTCCTCCAGGACCAGGTGGACGCGCTCCAGGCCCTCGCCGCCGACTTCCCGCTCGACCTGGGCCGCGTCGCCATCCGCGGCTGGTCGTTCGGCGGTTATCTGGCCGCCCTGGCGGCGGTGCGCCGGCCGGACGTCTTCCACGCCGCCGTCGTGGGCGCCCCGGTCACCGACCTGCGCCTCTACGACACCCACTACCAGGAACGGTACGTCGGCCACCCGGACGAGCAGCCGGAGGTCTACCGCCGCAACTCGGTGATCGACGACGCGGGCCTGGTCGACGCCGCCGAGCCGCACCGCCCCATGATGATCATCCACGGGCTGGCGGACGACAACGTGGTGGTCGCCCACTCCCTGCGACTGTCCTCGGCCCTGCTGGCCGCCGGCCGCCCGCACGAGGTGGTCCCGCTGTCCGGCGTCACGCACATGACCCCGCAGGAGTCGGTCGCCGAGAACCTGCTGCTGCTCCAGGTGGACTTCCTCAAGCGGTCACTGGCACAGCGCCGCGGGGATGCGCCGACCGCTTAACACGCGGGCAACCTCATCGAATCGACACCGATATACGGACGCGCGAGGCTGAGCATCGTGCGGCCGTGCGGGTGCCGTGAGCGGGCCGGGGAGGGCCATGTCACCCCGGCCCGCTGCCGTGCCCACCGCCTTCACCCTCTCCACCGCCCCCACCGCCCCCACCGCCTTCCGTGTCCCCCTCCGGCGGCACCACCTGCCCCGGCGCGGAGCGCCAGATCGGCAGGGTCTCCGCGAAGTGGCACGCCGAGTCGTGGGCCGCGGGGCCGGGGACCGTGCGGAACTCGGCGGGCACGGCGAGCGCCGGTACCTCCAGGGCGCAGCGCTCCCTGGCCTTCCAGCAGCGGGTGCGGAAGCGGCAGCCGGAGGGGATGTCGGTCGGGGACGGGACGTCGCCGGCCAGGATGATCCGCTCGCGGTGCTCCCGGGCCTCCGGGTCGGGCACGGGCACCGCGGACAGCAGCGCCTGGGTGTAGGGGTGGGTCGGGTGGTCGTAGATCTCGGCGTCCCGGCCGGTCTCCACGATGCGGCCCAGGTACATCACGGCGACCCGGTCCGAGATGTGCCGGACGATCGACAGGTCGTGGGCGATGAAGATGTAGGACAGGTCGAACTCGCCCTGGAGCCTGCCCATCAGGTTGATCACCTGCGCCTGGACGGACACGTCGAGGGCCGAGACCGGTTCGTCGGCGACGATGATCTCCGGGCGCAGGGCGAGGCCCCGCGCGATGCCGATGCGCTGGCGCTGGCCGCCGGAGAACTGGTGCGGATAGCGGTTGATGTACTCGGGGTTGAGACCGACGACGTCCAGCAGGTGCTGCACCCTTCCGCGCCGGTCGCCCTTCGGGGCCACCTCCGGGTGGATGTCGTACGCCTCCCCGATGATGTCGCCGACCGTCATGCGGGGGTTGAGGGAGGTGTAGGGGTCCTGGAAGACCATCTGGATGTTGCGGCGTACGGCCTTGAGGGCCTTGCCCGAGAGCTTGGTGATGTCCTCGCCCTTGTAGCGGATCTCCCCCGCCGTCGGCCGTTCCAGGTTCACCAGCATCTTCGCCACCGTGGACTTGCCGCAGCCGGACTCGCCGACGATGCCCAGGGTCTCGCCGCGGGCCAGTTCGAAGTCGACGCCGTCGACGGCCTTCACCGCGCCGGCCTGCTTCTTGAAGAGGATGCCGGAGGTCAGCGGGTAGTGCTTGACCAGCCCCCTGACCTCGAGGATCGGCTCAGCCATGCAGGCACTCCCTCCAGAAGTGGCAGGCGCTGCCCCGCTCCGCGTCGGACTCCGTCACGTCGTAGAGGGGCGGTACGTCGGTGCGGCAGACGTCCTGGACCATCGGGCAGCGGGGGTGGAAGGCGCAGCCGGGCGGAATGCGGGTGAGGTTGGGCGGCAGGCCCTTGATGGCGTAGAGCTCCTGGCCCTTCTGGTCCAGGCGCGGGATCGACTCCAGCAGGCCGCGGGTGTACGGGTGGGCGGGCGCCTTGTAGATGTCGTGGACGGGCGCCGTCTCCACGATCCGGCCCGCGTACATCACGGCGATCTTGTCGGCGACGTCGGCGACCACGCCCAGGTCGTGGGTGATGAGGATCAGGCCCATGTGCAGCTCGCGCTGGAGTTCCGCGAGCAGCTCCATGACCTGGGCCTGGACGGTGACGTCGAGGGCGGTGGTCGGTTCGTCGGCGATGATGAGCTTCGGTTCCAGGGCCATCGCCATCGCGATCATGATGCGCTGGCGCATGCCGCCGGAGAACTGGTGCGGGTACTGCCGCACCCGCTCCTTCGCGGCCGGGATGCGGACGCGGTCCATCAGCTCGACGGCCCTGGCCCGGGCGTCCTTGCGGGACATGCCGCGGTGCACGGTGAACATCTCGCCGAGCTGGTCGCCGACGGTGAGGACGGGGTTCAGCGCCGACAGCGCGTCCTGGAAGATCATCGCCATCTCGGCACCGCGGACCTTCCGGCGTTCCTCCTCCTTCAGCTTCAGCAGGTCCCGGCCCTCGAAGAGGACCTCGCCCGCGGTGATCCGGCCCGGCGGCATGTCGAGGATGCCCATGACCGTCTGGGCGGTGACGGACTTGCCGGAGCCGGACTCGCCGAGAACGGCCAGCGTCTCGCCCGCGTCGACGCCGTAGCTGACGCCGTTGACGGCCTTGGCGACGCCGTCCCGGGTGTGGAACTCCACGTGCAGGTCGCGCACTTCGAGCAGCATGCGGCGGCTCACCTCAGCTTCGGGTCGAGGGCGTCGCGCACCGCGTCGCCGAGCATGATGAACGCGAGGACGGTGATGGCGAGGGCGCCGGAGGGCCACAGCAGGGCGTGCGGGGCGTTGCGTACGTAGGGGGCGGCGGCGGAGATGTCGATGCCCCAGGAGACGCTGGGCGGCTTGAGGCCGACGCCGAGGAAGGACAGGGTCGCCTCCAGGGAGATGTAGGTGCCGAGCGCGATGGTGGCGACGACGATGACGGGGGCGACGGCGTTGGGCGCGATGTGGCGCAGCAGGAGGCGGGAGTGGGAGGCGCCGAGGGCGCGGGCGGCCTGGACGTAGTCGTTCTGCTTGGCGGTGATGACGGAGCCGCGGGCGATGCGGGAGATCTGCGGCCAGCCGAGCAGCACGATGAAGCCGATGACCGGCCAGACGGTGTTGCTGGTGATGACGGAGAGCAGGACCAGGCCGCCGAGGACGACCGGGATCGCGAAGAAGACGTCGGTGATCCGGGACAGGACCGCGTCCCACGCGCCGCCGAAGAACCCGGCGAGTCCGCCGAGCACACTGCCGAGGACGGCGACGCCGAGCGTGGCGAGGACACCGACCGCCACCGACGTGCGGGCGCCGTAGACGGTGCGGGTGTAGACGTCGCAGCCCTGGCCGTTGAAGCCGAAGGGGTGGCCGGACTGGGAGCCCTCCTGCGCCTTGGCCAGGTCGCACTTGAGGGGGCTGCCGGAGGCGATCAGGGACGGCCAGACGGAGATGACGATCAGGAAGAGGATGACCAGGGCCGAGACGACGAAGACGGGGTTGCGGCGCAGGTCGTGCCAGGCGTCGGACCAGAGGCTGCGGGGCTTGTCCTGGGGTCCGGCGGTCCCGTCCGGCCCGGCGGGGGTCTTCTCGAGGGTCACCGCCTCGCTCGCGCCGAGGTCCATCGTCCCGCCCATGCCGGTGCCGGCGACGGCCCGCTCCGGCTCGTACGGCTGCTGCTGCTCAGGCATAGCGGATCCTCGGGTCGAGTACGGCGTACAGGAGGTCGACGAGGAGGTTCGCGACGAGGAAGACGAGGACCAGGACGGTGACGAAGCCGACGACGGTCTGCGTGTTCTGCCGGAGGATGCCCTGGTAGAGCTGGTAGCCGACACCGTGGATGTTGAAGATCCGCTCGGTGACGATGGCGCCGCCCATCAGGGCGCCGATGTCGGTGCCGATGAAGGTGACGACGGGGATCAGGGAGTTGCGCAGCAGGTGCCGGGTGACGACCCGGTGGCGGGGCAGGCCCTTGGCGATGGCGGTGCGGACGTAGTCGGAGCTCCGGTTCTCCGCGATGGAGGTGCGGGTCAGCCGGGTGACGTACGCCAGGGAGACCGAGGCGAGGACCAGGCCGGGGACGATCAGCTCGCCGACGCGGGCCTCGGTGGAGACGGCGGGGGCGATCCATCCCCACTTGACGCCGAGCAGGAGCTGGAGCAGCAGGCCGGTGACGAAGGTCGGGACGGAGATGACGACCAGGGTGAGCAGCAGGACCCCGGTGTCGACGGGGCGGCCGCGGCGCAGGCCGGTGACGACGCCGAGGACGATGCCGACGACGATCTCGAAGACGATGGCGATGACGGTGAGCCGGATGGTGACCGGGAACGCCGTGCCCATCAGCTCGGTGACCGGCTGCCCGTTGAAGGCGGTGCCGAAGTCGCCGGTGAAGACGTTGCCCATGTAGGTGACGTACTGCTGCCACACGGGCTGGTCGAGGCCGAACTCGTGCCGCAGCCGCGCGGCGGTCGCCGGGTCGCACTCCCGGTCGCCGCAGAGTCCCGCGACGGGGTCGCCCATCACGTTGACCATCAGGAAGATCAGCAGCGTGGCCCCGATGAAGACCGGGATCATCTGGAGCAGCCGCCGGACGACGTAGCGTCCCATGGCGCCCCCTCAGCCGACCTTGATCTCGTTGTAGACGGGGACGCTGAACGGGTTGAGCTCCACGTCGGACAGCCGCTCCGAATAGCCCGCGCTGCCGTTCTGGTACCAGAGCGGGATGGCCCCCATCTCGTCCCTCAGGACCTCCTCGGCCTGCTGGAAGAAGCCGATGGCCTTGGCGGTGTCGGTCTCGGCGTTCGCCTTGTCGACGAGGTCGTCGAACTCCTCGTTGGACCACTTGCCGTCGTTGGAGGAGGCGTTGGTGTAGTAGAGCGGCTGGAGGAAGTTCTGGATGAGGGGGTAGTCCATCTGCCAGCCGGCGCGGAAGGGGCCGCTCATCTTGCGGTCGGTGATCTGGTTGCGGAAGTCGGCGAAGGTGCCGACCGGGTTGCCCGCGCAGGCGCGGTCGTTGTCCAGGGCGTTGTTGATGGAGTTGCAGACCGCGTCGACCCACTGCCCGTGGGATCCGGTGTCGGCGTTGTACGTGATCCTGACCTGGCCGCCGGGCAGCCCGCCGCCTTCCCTGATCAGCTTCTTGGCCTCGTCGGGTCTGTACTCGCAGGCCTCGCCGCAGAGGCCTGCCTTGTAGCCGCCGTCCTCGCCGAGGACGGGTGAGGTCCAGTCGGTGGCCGGGGTGCGGGTCTGCTGGAAGATCGTGTCCGTGATCTGCTTGCGGTCGATCGCCATGGACAGGCCCTTGCGGACCTTCTCGGAGCCGGGCCTGCTCCAGTCGTTGTCGTAGAACGGGAACGCGAGTGTCTGGATGATGCCGGCCGGGGTGTTGATGTACCGGTCGCCGAGGTCCTTCTTCACGTTCTTGAGCTGGGCGGCGGGGACGTCGTCGACGAGGTCGAGGTTGCCAGCCATCAGGTCGGTGTAGGCGGTGTTGTTGTCGGTGTAGACCTTGAGGTCGACGCCGCCGTTCCGCGCCTTGTCCGGTCCCGGGTACTCCTCCCACTTGCGCAGGGACATCTGCGCGCCGCGGGTGTAGTTGTCCACCAGGTACGGGCCGTTGCCGACCGGCTTCTTCAGCCAGGCGTCGTGGTCGTCGAAGAAGGCCCGGGGCAGCGGCGCGAAGGCGGGGTAGCCGAGGGTGTCGGGGAACGTCGAGAACTTCTGGCTCAGCCTGACGGTGAAGGTGCGGGGCCCGGTCACCTTCAGCCCGGAGAGCGTGTCGGCGCTCTGCTCACCGCTGGCCGGGTGGGTCTTGTCGTAGCCGTCGATGTACGCGAAGAAGTAGGCGTTGCGCTGGTTGTTCCTGAGGCTCGCGCCGTAGTTCCAGGCGTCCACGAAGGACTGGGCGGTGACCTTCTCGCCGTTGGAGAAGGTCCAGCCGTCCTTGACGGTGATGGTGAAGTTCCGCGAGTCGGAGGTCTCGATCTTCTCGGCGAGCATGTTCCGCGCCTCGCCGGTCTCGGGGTCGTACTTCTTCAGCCCCCGGAAGATCATGTCGAGGACCTTGCCGCCCTGCACCTCGTTGGTGTTGGCCGGCTCCAGCGGGTTCTGCGGGTCGCCCCAGGAGGAACTGAGGACCGCGCTCGTGTCTCCGCCGCTGCCGCCCCCGCCTCCGCAGGCGGTCGCCGCGAGGGCTGCCGCCGCCGCGCATGCCGCCCACCTGGCGTGCCTGGCTCCGCGCATGGGGTGCCTCCTCGTGCCCTGCCGCGTCCGGCTCGTTCGCTGACTCGTCCACTGACTCGTCCACTGATCCATTACGGGTCAGCATCGGGGCAAAAGGCACACATCGCACACGCAGGCCTCCCTTTGGAGGAACCCAACATCCCGCCGTCCGCTCCTGACGGGGCGTCGGGGCGGAGGCTGCGACCCCCCGCTAAAGGATCTTGAACATCGGCGCAACGGATCTCCACGATCCGATGCCGAACCGTTCGAATCCGAACCCTGGGTGTACACATTTCGACGACCTGGAGTCCGCATAACGAACGCCTTGCCTGATTGGTCCGATTGGCCCGACCCAGGGCACAGATCGATCACAGCACGCTACACGCGTAACTACGGTTCACCCAAGGAAAGGCAAAGAAGGTAAAGAGAAAGCCAAGCCGCTCCGGTTTTTATTGACCTTGAACGAATTGCGTTGAAAAAGTCCGGCGTAGCCCGTAGGGGGACGCCCTGCGGAGTCATCAGACCCTCCCTTGGGCCAGGAGCACCATGACCCCCCCAACTCCAGCAGCGGCTGCCCCGCTCGAGGTGACCGACGACAGCGTCGCCAAGTCGCCCACGCCCACCACCCCTCAGGGCAGCGAGAGCCGCTCCCCGGGCCGCCTGGCCTGGAAGCGCTTCAAGCGCGACCGCGCGGGCGTCATATCCGCGTGCATCGTGATCTTCTTCTTCGTGATCGCGCTCGCCGCGCCGCTCATAGCCAAGCTGTACGGCAAGGACCCGTACACCACGTACGCCAGCCAGCGCCCCGAACTGCTCGACGCCTTCTCGTACCCGGCCGGCCCCAACGGCGGTATGAGCTCGGAGTTCTGGTTCGGCATCGAGCCGCAGCTCGGCCGGGACGTCTTCACCTTCCTGCTCTACGGCATCCGGACGTCGCTGGGCATCGCGGTGGCCACCACGCTGGTCACCGCCCTGCTCGGCATCGTGATCGGCACCACGGCGGGCTACCTCGGCGGCAAGACGGACTACCTCGTCGGCCGGGTGATCGACATCCTGCTGTCGTTCCCGTCCACGCTGTTCTTCATCGCCTTCATGCCGGTCATCTACGGCCTCTTCGTCGCCCCCGACGAGAACATCCCGACCTGGCTGCGAGCCGTCTCCCTGATCATCGTGCTGTCCGGCTTCGGCTGGGCCTCCCTCGCCCGGCTGCTGCGCGGTCAGGTGCTCGGCCTGCGCGAGCGGGAGTTCGTGGAGGCCGCGAAGGTCACGGGCGCCTCGCCGATGCGGATCGTCTTCAAGGAGCTGCTGCCCAACCTGTGGACGCCGATCATCATCCAGTCCACGCTGATGCTCCCGGCCTTCGTGACCGCCGAGGCGGGTCTGGCCTTCCTCGGTGTCGGCATGATCGACCCGACTCCGGACTGGGGCGTCATGATCCAGCGAGGCGCCCAGTTCTACACCGAGGACATCACCTTCATGCTCTTCCCGGGCCTCTCGATGGTGATCTTCGTCCTCGCCTTCAACCTGCTCGGCGACTCGGTGCGCGACGCGCTCGACCCGAAGTCCAAGCGCTGACCCGTCCCTCCCTCCGGTCCGTACACAGGAGTCCGGCCGGCCTTCTCCGTCCCGTATGACCACTCTTGGGGTGCATCATGGCTTTCTCCCGCAGAAACTTCCTCATAGCGACCGGTGTCGTCGCGGCCTCGTCGTCGGTCCTGACCGCCTGTGGCGGCGGTGACGACAAGGGCGGCTCGGCCAAGAACAACGGCCCCAAGGTCAGCGGCAGCAAGACCGTGGACATCCCGGTCGGTACGAAGGCCGACTCGACCGGCCCCGCCCCCGAGGTCAAGGGCGCGGTGAAGGGCGGGATCGCCTACTCGCTCGACCAGCAGGACATGGACCACCTGGACCCGGCGCAGATCTACTCCAGCACCGAGGCCGCCATCACCGTGCCGATCCTGCGCGGTCTGACCGGTTACAAGCTCGACGACAAGGGCGGCGCCATCCTGGTCGGCGACGCCGCCACCGACGCCGGCACCATGAAGGACGGCGGCAAGACCTGGTCCTTCACCCTGAAGGACGGCCTGAAGTGGGAGGACGGGTCGGAGGTCACCGCGGACGACGTCCGCCACACCTTCGAGCGCACCTTCGCGTCGTTCATCACCGAGGGCCCGATCTACGTCCAGGACTGGCTGCAGGGCGCCGACAAGTACGAGGGTCCGTACGAGGGCAAGCACCTCGACTCGATCGAGGTCGACGGCAAGACCATCACCTTCCGCCTCAAGGAGGCGCGCGGTGACTTCAACTTCACCGTCGCGATGCGTGGTTACGCCCTGGTGCCGAAGAAGCACGACACCAAGGAGAAGTACGACAAGCGTCCGTTCTCCTGCGGCCCGTACAAGATCGAGAGCCGCAGCATCGGCAAGTCGATGACGTACGTGCGCAACGAGCACTGGGACCCGAAGACGGACGCGATGCGCAACGCGTACCCGGACAAGTTCCAGTTCCAGTTCGGCTTCCAGCCGCTGGCCGCCACCGACCGCTTCATCGCGGACCAGGGCAACGACAAGCAGGCCATGGTGATCTTCAACGAGGTCGCCGCCGAGCGGGTCGCCCAGGTGCTGACCAACGCCGAGCTGAAGAAGCGCGTCCTCACCGCGGTCGACGTGGCCACCTACTACTGGCCCATCAACACCACCCGCATCACGGACGTCAAGGTCCGCCAGGCCATCAACCACGCCTGGCCCCTGCAGCAGCTGCAGACGATCCGCGGCGGCGCCTCGGTGACCGAGATGGCCACCACGATCCTCAGCCCGGTCACCCCCGGTTACGAGCAGTTCGACACCTACGGCAAGACCAAGAAGCCCGGCGGCGACCCGGAGAAGGCCAAGGCGCTGCTGAAGGAGGCCGGCAAGGTCGGCCAGAAGCTGGTCATCGCCTACCAGCAGGGGGACAACGCCGTAAAGCAGGCCGTCGCGATCAAGAACGCGCTGGAGGCGGCCGGCTTCCAGGTCGTCAACAAGCAGGTCGACAAGTCGACCTTCTACACCCAGATCGGCAAGATCGACAACGGCTACGACCTGTTCGCCGCCGGCTGGAGCCCGGACTGGCCGGGCGGCTACTCGATGTTCTACCCCTGCTGGCACGGCAAGAACATCGGCGACGGCCGCAACAACTACGCCCAGCTGAACGACGCCGGCCTCAACAAGGCGATCGACGCGGCCTCCGCGATCACGAACCCGGAGGAGGCCAAGAAGGCCTGGGGCGCCATCGACCGCCAGGTCATGGAGCTGGCCGGCGCCGTGCCCGACTACCACCCCGTCCGCAACTGGATGTACGGGTCCAAGATCGGCAACGTCGTCTACGACGCCGGCAACAACTGCGTCGCGCTCTGCAAGCTGTACGTCAAGAAGTAAGCGCGCACCATCCCCCGGGGGCGGCCACCACCCACACGGCCGCCCCCTCGGGCCGGTCCACCCCCCTCCACCCCCGGCGACGGCGCCCCGTCCGGAAAGTCACGCCCCATGCTCCGCTTCCTAGTCCGCCGAGTCTCCGGCGCGATGGTCATCCTGCTGATCATCAGCGCCATCACCTTCTGGCTCTTCTATGCCGTTCCGCGTGACCCCGCCATGATGTCCTGCGGCAAGAACTGCACACCGGAGAACCTGGCGCAGATCCGGGAGAACCTGGGCATCGACGAGTCGATCCTCATGCAGTACTGGCACTGGCTCGCCGGCATCTTCGCCGGCCGGGACTACGGCGGTTACGGCTACTGCGACGCGCCGTGCCTCGGCTACTCCTTCGCCAACCGCGAGCCCGTCTTCGGCACGATCATGGACCGACTGCCGCTGACCCTGTCGCTCGCCTTCGGCGCGGCCGTCGTCTTCGTGATCATCGGTGTCGGCGCCGGCATGCTCGCCGCGCTGAAGCAGGGCAAGTTCCTGGACAAGTTCGCCAGCTCCGTGTCACTGCTCGGCTCCTCGCTGCAGATCTACTTCGTCGGCTACATCGCCATGTTCTTCCTGGTCTCGGAGCTCGGAGTCCTCAGCCAGCCGTCGTACACGCCGCTGACCGACGACCCGGCCGCCTGGGTGTCCGGCCTGCTGCTGCCCTGGCTCGTGCTGTCGATCATCTTCACCGCCAACTACACCCGTATGACGCGCTCCCAGATGGTGGAGCAGCTCAACGAGGACTACGTACGCACCGCGCGGGCCAAGGGCCTGTCCAAGCGCAACGTCTTCTTCCGGTTCGCCTGGCGCGGTGCGATGGGACCGATCGTCACCCTCTTCGGCATCGACCTCGGTGTGCTGATCGGCGGCGCCATCATCACCGAGACGACCTTCAGCCTCCAGGGCATCGGCCGGCTCGCGATCCAGTCCGTGAACCAGAGCGACCTGCCCATGCTGCTCGGCGTCACCGTGCTGGCGGCCGGTGCGATCGTGGTCTTCAACATCGTCGTCGACGCGGTCTACGCCCTCATCGACCCGCGGATCCGGCTCGCCTGACCTCCGCCCGCCGTAGTCGCCCCTCCCACCGCCCCACCCGGCTACCCCCCGCATCACCTCCTGGAGCGTCCCCGTGACGAGCACCGAACAGCAGCCCTTCCTCTCCGTCAGGGACCTGAAGGTCCACTTCTCCACCGAGGACGGCACCGTCAAGGCCGTCGACGGGCTCTCCTTCGACCTCGCCAAGGGCAAGACGCTCGGCATCGTGGGCGAATCGGGCTCCGGCAAGTCGGTCACCAACCTGACGATCCTGGGCCTGCACGACCGGGACCGCACCGCGATCGAGGGCGAGATCGTCCTCGACGGCAAGGACCTGCTCACCGCCACCGAGCGGGAGCTGGAGCGGCTGCGCGGCAACAAGATGGCAATGATCTTCCAGGACGCGCTGGCCTCGCTGTCGCCGTACCACACCATCGGCAAGCAGATCAGCGAGACGTACCGCAAGCACACCGGCGCCTCCAAGAAGGAGGCCCGGGAGCGGGCGATCGAGATGCTGCGCCGGGTGGGCATCCCGCAGCCGGAGACCCGGGTGGACGACTACCCGCACCAGTTCTCCGGCGGTATGCGCCAGCGCGCGATGATCGCCATGGCGCTGGTCTGCGACCCCGAGCTGCTCATCGCGGACGAGCCGACCACCGCGCTCGACGTGACGGTCCAGGCGCAGATCATGGACTTGCTCAAGGACCTCCAGCAGGAGTTCGGCACGGCCATCGTCTTCATCACCCACGACCTCGGTGTCATCGCGGACATCGCGGACGACGTGCTGGTGATGTACGGCGGCCGGTGCGTGGAGCGCGGGACCAAGGAGGAGGTGCTGCGCGACCCGCAGCACCCGTACACGCTGGGCCTGATGAGTTCCATGCCCAGCCTGGACGGACCGGTCGACGTGCCGCTGGCGCCGATCCCGGGCTCGCCGCCCTCGCTGCTCAACCCGCCCTCCGGCTGCCGGTTCCACCCGCGGTGCGCCTTCGTCGAGAAGGTCGGCGGGGGGCTGTGCTCCTCGGAGCAGCCCCCGCTGGACGTGGTCGAGGGCCGGGGCTCCGCCTGCCACCTTCCCCAGGAGCAGCGCACCGAGCTGTTCGCCGACTTCGCCGGATCCCGGCTCAACTGACGTACAAGAGACAGGACTTCACCATCATGAGCAACGCGGAAACGCTCCTGGACGTCAGCGGCCTGACCAAGCACTTCCCGATCAAGGGCGGCTTCCCGATCGCGCGTACGGTCGGGGCCGTGCGGGCGGTGGACGGCCTGGACTTCCAGGTGCGCGAGGGCGAGAGCCTGGGCCTGGTCGGCGAGTCCGGGTGCGGCAAGTCGACGACCGGCCGGCTGATCACCCGCCTGCTGGAGCCGACCGGCGGCAGGATCACGTACCGGGGCCAGGACATCACGCACGCCAAGCGGAAGGCGCTCGCGCCGATCCGGTCCGAGATCCAGATGATCTTCCAGGACCCGTACGCGTCCCTGAACCCCCGCCAGACGGTCGGCAAGATCATCGCCGGTCCGATGGAGATCAACGACATCAACCCGGCGGGCGGCCGGGAGAAGCGCGTCCGGGAACTCCTGGAGATCGTGGGTCTCAACCCCGAGCACTTCAACCGCTTCCCGCACGAGTTCTCCGGCGGCCAGCGCCAGCGCATCGGTGTGGCACGGGCGCTGGCCCTGGAGCCGAAGCTGATCGTGGCCGACGAGCCGGTCTCCGCGCTCGACGTCTCCATCCAGGCCCAGGTCGTGAACCTGCTCCAGAAGGTCCAGAAGGAACTGGGCATCGCCTTCGTCTTCATCGCCCACGACCTGGCCGTGGTGCGGCACTTCTCACAGCGCGTCGCGGTCATGTACCTCGGTAAGATCATGGAGATCGCCGACCGCGACGACCTGTACGACAACCCGCGTCACCCCTACACGCGCGCCCTGTTGTCCGCCGTGCCCGAGGCCACGGTGGAGGACACGCCCCGCGAGCGCATCCGGCTCGTCGGCGACGTGCCCTCGCCCATCAACCCGCCCTCGGGCTGCCCCTTCCGTACCCGGTGCTGGAAGGCGACGGACAAGTGCGCGTCCGAGGCACCGCCGCTGGTGCAGGTGGAGGGCGACAAGGCCGGACACCTGACCGCGTGCCACTACCCCGAGACGGATGACGTACCCTCGCCCCGTCTCACCAAGAGCCCCCGGGCGGCCGCCTGACAACACCCCTTTTCTGTCGGCACCGCCCGCGGAACGGACCTCCTCGGCCCATTGACCCGAGCCCGGAACGTCCGCTCCAGGGAAACCGAGGGCCCGCGCCTCCCCAGGCACGGGCCCTCGGTCTGTTCGCCGCGGGGCCGGGTCAGTCCTCGTCCGGCTCCTCCAGCGCGGCCAGCGCCGGGTCCAGGACGATGTCCTCCCCGCGGGCGGCGATCGTCGGCTCCTCCGGGAAGTGGCAGGCCGTGAGGTGGCCGTCGCGGTTGCCGTCGATCCGGACCAGCGGCGGGGCCTCGCTCGCGCACTTGTCCTGCGCCTTCCAGCACCGGGTGCGGAAGCGGCAGCCCGACGGCGGGTTGATCGGGGACGGTACGTCGCCGGCCAGGCGGATGCGTTCGCGCCGGTCGCTGTCGCCGTCCGTCAGGTTCACCTCGGGCACGGCGGACAGCAGGGCGTGGGTGTAGGGGTGCCGGGGCCGGGTGTAGATGGAGTCCCGGTCGCCGACCTCGATCACCTTGCCGAGGTACATGACCGCGACGCGCTGCGAGAAGTGCCGTACGACGGCCAGGTCGTGGGCGATGAACAGGAACGCGATGCCCAGTTCCCTCTGCACCTTCTGGAGCAGGTTCACCACCTGGGCCTGGATGGAGACGTCGAGCGCGGAGACCGGCTCGTCGGCCACGATCAGCTTGGGTTCCAGGGCCAGCGCCCGTGCCACACCGATGCGCTGGCGCTGGCCGCCGGAGAACTCGTGCGGGAAGCGGTTGAAGTGCTCGGGGTTGAGACCCACGATCTCCAGCAGCTCGCGGACGCGCTTCTCCCGGCCGCCCGCCGGGTTGATGCCGTTGATCTCCATCGGACCGGAGATGATCTTGCCGACCGTCTGCCGGGGGTTCAGCGAGGAGTACGGGTCCTGGAAGATCATCTGGATCTCGGACCGGATCGGCGCCAGCCCCTTGCGCCCCGCGTGGGAGATGTCCCGGCCCCGGTACGTGATCTTCCCGGCGGTCGGCTCCAGCAGGCGGGTGATCAGCCGGCCGGTCGTCGACTTGCCGCACCCGGACTCCCCCACCAGGCCGAAGCTCTCGCCGGAGTGCACGGTCAGGTCGATGCCGTCGACCGCCTGGACCTGGCCGACGGTCCGCCGGACGGGGAAGCCGCCCTTGACCGGGAAGTACTTGGTCAGGCCCTCCGCCACCAGCAGCGGCTCCCCCGACCCGCCGGCCGCGGCCTCGCGCGGGGCGGGGAGGACGAGGTCTTCTTTCATGATTCCTCTTTCATGCGGCAGGTCCTCCTAGTGGGCGTCCCGGCCCGTCGGCCGGTCCTCCCCTACCCCAGCCGGGGCTTGATCTCGTCGACGAAGATGGTCTGCTTCTGCTCCGCCGTCAGATGGCACGCCGAGGAACGGTCCGCGCCCAGCAGGGGCCGTTCGGTGACGCAGCGGTTGCCGCCGACCCGGTCCTGGAAGGTGCAGCGGGGGTGGAAACGGCAGCCGGACGGCGGGGTGAGCAGCGACGGCGGAGTGCCGGGGATCGGCGCGAGCGCGGCGCTGAGATCGGAGTCCAGGCGCGGCATCGAGTTCAGCAGGCCCCAGGTGTACGGGTGCCGGGGCGCCCTGAGCACCTGGTCGGTGCTGCCCCGCTCCACCGCGCTGCCCGCGTACATCACCATGATGTCGTCGGCCACGTCGGCGATGACACCGAGGTCGTGGGTGATGAAGACGATCGCCGAGCCGAACTCCTGCTGGAGGTCCTTGAGCAGGTCGAGGATCTGCGCCTGCACCGTCACGTCCAGCGCGGTCGTCGGCTCGTCGGCGATGAGCAGGTCGGGGTCGCAGACCAGCGCCATGGCGATCATCGCGCGCTGGCGCATACCGCCGGAGAACTGGTGCGGGTAGTCCTTGGCGCGCTGGGCCGGGTTGGGGATGCCGACCTTGCCCAGCATCTCCACCGCCCGGTTCCAGGCCTCCTGCTTGGAGGAGCCGGTGTGCTTGCGGTACGGCTCGGCGATCTGCCGGCCCACCGTGTAGTACGGGGACATCGCCGTCAGCGGGTCCTGGAAGATCATGGCGATCCGGTTGCCGCGCAGCTGTTCCAGTTCCCGCTCGGTGGCGGTGACGAGTTCCTTGCCGTCGAAGACGATCTCGCCGTCGACCGTGGTCGTCCGCGGGTTGTGCAGGCCCAGGATCGTCAGGTTGGTCACGGACTTGCCGGACCCGGACTCGCCCACGATGCCCAGGGTCCGGCCCCGCTCGACGTCGAAGGAGAGACCGTCGACCGCCTTGACGACACCGTCCTCCGTGGCGAACCGCACGCTCAGGTCGCGGACCGACAGGAAGCCCTCGGGCCCCGTGGGCGGTGGCGCGCCCTCGGTCTTGGTCAGTGTGGTCACTCGATGCCCTCTTCCTAGGAAAGCCGGACGCGCGGGTCGATCCAGGCGTACGCGATGTCGACGAGGATGTTCAGCATCAGGATCATGAAGGCGCCGACCAGCATGACGCCCATGGTCAGCGGCAGGTCCTTGTTGACCGCGCCGTCCACGGCGAGCCGGCCGATGCCCTGCAGGGAGAAGGTCAGCTCGGTGACGACGGCGCCGCCGAGCAGGCTGCTGAGGTCGATGCCGAGGATGGTGACGATGGGGATGAGCGAGCCGCGCCAGGCGTAGCGGAAGAAGACGTACTTCTGCGACATGCCCTTGGCCCGGGCGGTGCGCACATGGTCCTCCGCCAGCTGCTCGACCAGCGAGGAGCGCGACATACGGGTGTACTGGGCGGTGAAGATGGTGGCCATCACGACCATCGGAATGGACAGGCCGACGAGCCAGCCGACCGGATCCTCGGTGATGGGGACGTACTTGGGGTCCTCCATCACGCCCGTGCCGTAGACGAGGATCGCCAGGGCGATCGGGCCGAGGAAGTAGATCTGGAAGGAGCTGAGGACCATGGAGGCGCCGGTGGCCACCTTGTCGATGTGCGAGCCGCGCCGGAAGGCGGCGAGCATGCCCGTGCCCAGGCCGACGATCAGGAAGACGATCGCGGCGCCGACGGTCAGCGACAGGGTGAGCGGGAAGCGGTCCATGATGGTGTCCCAGACGAGATCACCCGAGTAGAAGGACTGCCCGAGGCACGGTGCGGAGCAGTGCCCGGTGGGGAAGTCGCGCCCCATGACGATGCCGGTCATGAACTCCCAGAACTGCTGGGCGACGGGCTGGTTGAGGCCGAGTACCTCACGGATCTCCTCGAGCCGCGCGGCCGAGCAGTCCTTGCCGCAGGCGAGGGAGGCGTAGTCGGACGGGCCGGCGACGAAGAGGAAGAACGTCGCGGCACCGATCAGGAACAGGGTGACGGCGGCACCGACCGTGCGCCGGATGATGAACTGAAGCATGGCGGGTGGGCTGCTCTCTGCGGAGGCGGTCGGGAAGATTCACGGAACCCTGGGGGTGCGCTCCGCCTGGTGCGCACCCCCGCAGTCAGCCGTAGAGAGTTACGACTTGAGGAACAGGCCGTTGATGTCGATGTAGCTGGCCTCGGTGCTGTAGCGCGCGCCGCCGATGTTCGAGCCGAAGAGCTGGAGCTGCTTCGTGTACCACAGCGGAGCGGCCGGGTTGATCTTCTCGAGGATGTAGCGGTGCGCTTCCTTCCAGGTCGCCGCGGCCTCGGTCGGCTCCTGGGAGAGCGCCTTCTTGATCAGCTTCTGGACCTCGGGGTCGTTGATGTGCGAGTAGTTCGGCGAACCGTCGGCGATCTGCTCACCGTCGTAGACCGGCGTGACGACCGTGCCGGGGGACGGCCAGTCCTGGCCCCAGCCCGTGATGTACATGTCGTACGGGTTCTTGAGCTTGCCGATCTGCTCGTAGAAGCTGGCCGAGTCGATCTCCTTGGAGACGACCTCGATGCCGATCTTGGTCAGCGCGTCCTCGACGGCCACCTTGTGCTTCTGGCCCGCCTCGTTGTTGCGGTAGGCGAAGACGAGCTTCTTCTCGGCGGCCGGGATGTCCTTGAGGAGTTCCTTGGCCTTCTCGATGTTGCCGGACGGCGTCTTCAGCCGGCCGTACGGGTCGTAGTCGGCCTCGTAGCCCGGCAGGGTCGGGGCGAACAGGTTGGGCGCGACGTCGCCGCCGTACGCGCCGCCCTCGCCGGCGATGAGCGACTTGGAGTTGATCCCGTAGGTGATGGCGTCGCGGACCGTCTTGTTCTTCACCCGGTCGAGGTTGAACGTCAGGGTCATGACGTAGGGCTGGTAACCCTTGACGGTGCGCTTGTTGACGGCCGGGTCGCTGACGACGTCCTGGATCTGCGTGGCCTCCACGGCCCGGGTGAGCTGGATGGCGTTCTTGGCCTCACCCTGGTCGGCGATCAGACGCTTGGTCTGGGTCGACTCGGTCACACCGAAGTCGAAGTTGAAGCCGTCCACGTACTGGTGGCGCACGGCGTCGGTCTTCGGGTCCCAGTTCTCGTTCTTGACGAGCTTGAGGGACTTGCCGACCTTGTACTCGGAGATCTTGTACGGGCCCGTGGAGACGGGGGCCTTGTCGTACTTCTCCTTGGTGTCGGTCTCCTCCGGCACCACCGAGTATCCCGGCATGGCCAGGGTCTGCGGCAGGTCGGGGCGCGCGGTGTCGAAGTGGAAGACGACCGTCTTGTCGTCCGGCGTCTCCAGCACGGAGTCCGGCAGGTGCTTGTCGCCGTAGCCGCCGTCGGGCAGGGCGTCGCGGTACTTGGCGCCGCTCAGCCAGGTCTGGAGGTAGGTCGGGCCGTCGAAGATGAACTTCGCGTACTGGCGCTCGACGGTGTGCCGTATGTCGGCGGACGTGATCGGGTTGCCGTTCTGGTCCTTGATGCCGTCCTTGAGCGTGAACGTCCAGGTCTTGCCGCCGTCCGAGGACGTGCCGGAGTCGGTGGCGAGGTCGCCGACGACGGAGACGTTGCCCTTGCCGTCCTCCTGGAAGTTGGTCAGACCGCGGAAGATCAGGTTGCTGACCTGGCCGGCGTCGGAGACGTAGATCTGGCCCGGGTCGAGGTGGGACAGGCCCGCCTCCTCGTAGACGTTGATGATGCCGCCGGGCCTGGCACCGGGGACCTCCTTGGCCGGGCCGGTCGAGCCCGCGGCGTCGGCGTAGGTGACCGCCTTGGACTGGACCTCGGCCTCCTTTTGGTCCTTCTTGGAGTCCTTGCCGGAGCTGCCGCCGCCCCCCTTGTTCTCCGAGCATCCGGTGAGGACCAGCGAGCCCGCCGCGAGCGCGACCATGACGGCGCGCGCAGTGCGAGAGTTGAACGACTTCATGAGGTGATGCACCTGCCTGTCGGGTTGTTGTCCACTGAGCACTGCTGTGCACTGCCTGACGCGGCCGGTGGGCCGGCGCGGGGGCGGCAGTCCCCCCACCGATGGACCCCCTCCTACCGTCCTGACTTGGGGTCGAGGGCGTCCCGCACGGAGTCTCCGAGGAGGTTGAAACACAGGACGAAGACGACCAGCGCGACGCCCGGGAAGAACATGAACGCCGGGTCCTGTTCGGCGACCTTGGCGCCGGTGGCGAACATCCGCCCCCAGTCGGGGGTCGGTTCGACGAAGCCGACACCGGCGAAGGAGAGGAACGCGATGCCGAGGATCGTGCTGGGGAGCAGGTACGTGAACTGGATCAGGATCGGCGAGACCACGTTCGGCAGGATCTCCTTGCGGATGATCCGCCAGGGCGAGGCGCCGGCGACCCTGGCGGCCTCGACGAACTCCCGCTCCCGCAGGGACAGCACGGTGGACCGCACCAGCCGGGCCATGCCCATCCAGCCGAGCAGCCACAGCACGATCAGGATGGCCAGCGCCCGGAAGTAGGTGGGCGTCTCGTCCCGCGGGTCCACGAAGAACGAGGTCACCACCGGCATGAAGGCGATGAAGAAGAGCTGCTGCGGGAAGGAGAGGAAGAAGTCGGTGAACCGGCCGAGGAAGTAGTCGGTCCGGCCGCCGAAGTAGCCGCCGACCAGGCCGATGAGGACACCGGTCAGCATCAGCAGCGTGGTGACGCCCAGCGCCATGTACAGCGAGGTGCGCATGCCGTACAGCAGCATGGTGAAGACGTCGCGGCCGAACTGCGGTTCCACGCCGAACCAGTGGTCCCCGGAGACGCCGCCGAAGTAGCCGAGCGGCAGCCCGAACTCGTCGAGGACGGGAGTGTCGGTCGCGTACTCGGGATCCTGCCCGTACAGGGTGTACGGGTTCTTCCCGTACAGCTTGGCGATCACCGGCGCCAGCGCGGCGATCAGGAAGTAGCAGACCACGATCCAGGCGCAGACGACTCCGGTCCGGTCGCGCTTGAAGCGCAGCCACATCAACTGCCCGGGGGAACGGCCCTCGAGACCGCTGGTCCCGCTCTTCCGGGCCGGCTCCGGTGCGCCGTCGACGACGGCCGGTGTTCCGCCGCCCTCAATGTCGATTGGACTTGTCACAGTTCGCCCATTTCACAGGTGTGGGTGTGCCGAACCGGCGACCGGCGCAGGGTGTGCGCGATCGCGGAACGGATCATGGAGAAGCGTCGGGAAAGCCCGGGGAACGCGGGAAACCCGCAGCCGGACGCGCGTAGCCGGATGCCCGGACGTCAGCGGCCCGGTCCGCTCCTCAGAGTCGATCGCCGTCCGACGGGGCGAAGTTGGGGGCGACGGACCGTGTGACCCACCTGGTGTGCGTGACACCGCGCATGGGGCTCCTCCTCATGACTCCACGTGTTCACCGACAGGAGGGGGCGCATATCTGCCTTCCGACACCCCTGACGGAAGGTCAGACACCCCCGTGGTGCTCGTGAGTCGGGCGCTGTCCCCACAGCGCGAGACCCATTGACCCGAGCGCTACGCGGCTAACTATCTGCCATGACCAGAAGGACCGACCACCGTCTTTAAATCTCAATTCAGTCACAGCTGAAAGGAAGATCTTCCAAAATCTGGACAAACTGTTCGGGACGAGAAGGCCGCGAAACGGACGTGTTACATGGCTATCGGGCGTCGATCTCCGTGTTTCGGACACCGGAGGGCCCTCGGAGGGCTCCCGGGGGCCCGCGGAAGGCTTCGGGCGGCTGTCCGGGTCCCGGAAAACCAGTTGAAAAAAGCCCGGGTGCCCCCATGATCGGGGGCACCCGGGCTCCGTTGTGCGCCGGACCGCGCGCAGGCGGCCGGTGGATCAGCCGTGCTTGGCGCGGCTCGCGGCGCGGGCGCGCTCGCGGGCGTCCAGGTTCACCTTGCGGATGCGAACGGCCTCCGGGGTCACCTCGACGCACTCGTCGTCGCGGCAGAACTCCAGCGACTGCTCCAGCGAGAGCTTGCGCGGCGGGACGATCGCCTCGAACGAGTCGGCCGACGACGACCGCATGTTGGTGAGCTTCTTCTCCTTGGTGATGTTCACGTCCATGTCGTCGGCGCGGGAGTTCTCACCGACGATCATGCCCTCGTACACCTCGGTGCCGGGCTCCGTGAAGAGCACGCCGCGCTCCTGGAGGTTCGTCATCGCGAACGCGGTGACGGCACCGGAGCGGTCGGCGACCAGCGAGCCGTTGTTACGGGTCGTGAGGGTGCCGAACCAGGGCTCGTGGCCCTCGTGGATGGAGTGGGCGATGCCGGTGCCGCGGGTCTGGGTCAGGAACTCCGTGCGGAAGCCGATCAGACCGCGGGACGGAACCACGAACTCCATGCGGACCCAGCCCGAGCCGTGGTTGGACATGTTGTCCATCCGGCCCTTGCGCACGCCCATGAGCTGCGTGACCGCGCCCATGTGCTCCTCGGGCACGTCGATCGTCATGCGCTCGACGGGCTCGTACGTCTTGCCCTCGACCTGCTTGGTGACGACCTGCGGCTTGCCGATGGTCAGCTCGAAGCCCTCGCGGCGCATCTGCTCGACCAGGATGGCCAGCGCCAGCTCACCGCGGCCCTGCACCTCCCAGGCGTCCGGACGCTCGGTGTCCAGGACGCGGAGCGAGACGTTGCCGATCAGCTCGCGGTCCAGGCGGTCCTTGACCTGGCGGGCGGTGACCTTGCGGTCCTTGACGACCGCCTTGTTGTCCGCGCCCTTGCCGGTGGCGCCGCGGCCGACCAGCGGAGAGGTGTTGGTGCCGATGGTCATGGAGATCGCGGGCTCGTCCACCGTGATCAGCGGCAGCGGTACCGGGTTCTCCTGGTCGGCCAGGGTCTCGCCGATCATGATGTCCGGGATACCGGCGACGGCGCAGATGTCACCGGGGCCGGCCTTCTCCGCGGGCTTGCGGGTGAGCGCCTCGGTCATCATCAGCTCGGAGATCCGCACGTTCTGCACGGACCCGTCGCGCTTCATCCAGGCGACCGTCTGCCCCTTCTTCAGCTCGCCCTGGTGGACGCGGAGCAGGGCGATACGGCCGAGGAAGTTGTCGGCGTCCAGGTTGGTCACGTGCGCCTGGAGCGGGGCGTCCTCGTCGTAGGTCGGGGCCGGGATGTAGTCCAGGATCGTCGAGAAGAACGGCTCCAGGCTGGTGGAGTCGGACGGGACCGTGCCGTCGTCGGGCTTGGTGAGGGAGGCGACGCCGTCCCGGCCGCACGCGTAGACGATCGGGAACTCGATCTGCTCCTCGTCGGCGTCCAGGTCGAGGAAGAGGTCGTACGTCTCGTTGACGACCTCGTCGATCCGGGCGTCCGGACGGTCCGTCTTGTTGATGCAGAGGATGATCGGCAGCCGCTGGCTGAGCGCCTTGCGCAGCACGAAGCGGGTCTGCGGCAGCGGGCCCTCGGAGGCGTCCACGAGCAGGACGACGCCGTCGACCATCGACAGACCGCGCTCGACCTCGCCACCGAAGTCGGCGTGGCCGGGGGTGTCGATGATGTTGATCGTGATCGGGTCCCCGCCGGCCTTCGGGTGGTACTTCACCGCGGTGTTCTTGGCGAGGATCGTGATGCCCTTCTCACGCTCCAGGTCGTTCGAGTCCATCATGCGGTCGTCGACGCCTTCGAGCTGGTGGGCGGCGAAGGCACCGGCCTGCTTCAGCATTCCGTCGACGATGGTGGTCTTGCCGTGGTCGACGTGGGCGACGATGGCGACGTTGCGGATGTCGTGACGCGTTGTAGACGCAGCCATATGAGGCGTACTCCCGGAGGGTGTGAGGTCGGCCCTCGCGTACGTCCTTGTCACGCGGGCCCGCCGGGCGGTACATGCCACGGCCTCACCCAATGGTACGGGGCCCCGGGGGCTGGGGCTTGCCAGGTGCTGTGCGCGCGGACCGGGGACACCGGGGCAGGACGGGTCCGGGCGGAGGTCAGGAGGGTGCGGGACGGCCGGTCAGGACGGTCCAGGTCAGCGCTCAGGACGGCCGGGACACCGGCCACGACGGCCCCGGACAGCCGCCCAGAACCACCGGGACACCGGCCACGACAGCCCCGGACAGCCGCCCAGAACCACCGGGACACCGGCCACGACAGCCCCGGACAGCCGCCCAGAACCACCGGGACACCGCTCAGGACGGCCCCGGACACCGCTCAGGACGGCGCCGGGACACCGGTCAGGGCGAGGGCGCCGTCGACGGGCGCGAGCCCCGGGCGCCCTTCTCCAGGAAGCCCATGTCCTCGTGCACCGGGGTCTCGAAACCGAAGGCGCCCGCGTTGGCGAGGTTCTTCCGGGCCGCCATGAGCTGGGGGCGCTGGTAGAGGGGGACGGAGCCGGCCGCCGCCCAGATCCGCGAGTCCGCCTTGCGCAGCAGGCCCCGGGCCTCCTTCCGGTCCAGCGTGGCCACGGCCTGGTCGAAGAGCTGGTCGACCTGGTCGGTGCCGACCCGGGTGTAGTTCTGCGCGACGTTCAGGGAGCCGTCGGCGGCCGGGACGGGCTTGGCGTAGATGGGGCGGGCGTCGGTGGCGGGGAAGGCGGTGGCGGGCCAGGAGTAGAGCGCGAGGTCGTACTCGCCGGAGGCGATGTGGTCCTTGAAGTAGCTCTTGTCCGGGACCTTGGTGATGTCGGTGCCGATACCGATCTCCTCCAGCATGTCCGAGATGCGGTCGGCCACGGTGCGCAGGGCCTCGGAGCCGGGGCCCGAGGGGAGCACGAAGTTCAGGGTGAGCGCCTTGCCGTCCTTCGCCAGCGGGGCCACCGCCGGGCCGGCCGGGGCGGCGGTGCCCTTGGGGGCGTAGGCGCCGGAGGCACCGCTCCGGGCGGTGTTCTTGCCGCTGCTGTGCTTCTCGCCGCGCTCCCGGCCCGTGCCGCCGTCCTTCTCGTCCTCCTCGTCGTCCGCGTTCTTGCCGTCCCCGCCGCCCTCCGCGCCGTTCTCCTTGTTGTCCTTGTCGTTGTCCTTGTCGTTCTCGTTGTCCTTGTCGTTCTCGTTGTCCTTGTCGTTCTCGTTGTCCTCGCCGACGATGTACGTCCCCTCGTCGCCGCCCTCGGACTGCTGCTCGTCCTCGCCGCCCTCGCCGTCCTCGGACTTCTGGGCCCCGGCCGCCTCCTCGCCGTCCTCGGGCTTCCTCACCGGCCCGCCGGGCACCCACCCGGCGTCCGCGAGGAGGGCCCGCGCCTCCTTGACGTCCTGGTCGCCGAGCGCGCCGCTGCCGTCCGCGTAGACGGCCTGACCGGGCAGCGCCAGGTGGCTGCCCACGGGCTCGGCGGGCAGGCCCAGGGGCTTCAGCACCGCCTCCGCCAGCTTCTCGCGGTCCAGGGCGCGGGCCACGGCACGGCGGACGCGTTCGTCGGCGAGGGGCCCGTCGGAGCCGTTCAGGGCGAGCTGGGTGTAGGCGGGCTCCAGCGACTTGCGGACCTCGTAGCCGCTGAGGGCCTTCCGCCGGCGTTCGAACTTCGCCAGGGCCTCGCGCCGCTTCTCCCGGGCGAGGATCTCCTCCTCGGCGGCCTCCTCGTCGGAGCCGTGGGCGACCGCCCAGGACCGCAGCGCCTGAGCGGCGGACCCGGCCCGCGGGGCCCGGAACGGCGAGCCGCCCGACCCGGCGGCCGAAGTGCCCTCCGGCCCCATGAGCGGGGTGCCGGTGCCGGCGTCGCGGGGCGCGGCGGCCAGGGCGACCTGCTCGGCCGTGTCCGGGTCGATCTCGGCCAGGTCGAGCTTGCCGGCGACCAGCTCGGCGATCCGCTTGTCACGCGGCACGGCGCGCAGGACGATCCGGTTCAGTTTGGGCGGGTCGCCCCACCAGCGCGGATTGCGGGTGAGGACGATCTCGTCGTCCTGCGTGTCGACCTCGGCCGGGACGAAGGGGCCGGCGGTGATCTCCAGCTTGCGCCGCGCACCGTCGTTGAAGGCGTCGGGGGTGCCCGTGACGCTCTTCGGGTACAGCGGCGTGAACAGGGACTGCCAGTCGGCGTAGGGCCGGCTGAAGGTGACCTGGACCTCCAGGTCCCCGGCACCGCGCTCGATCTTCTCGATGCGGTCGTAGCCGGCGTTGCGGGCGGTCCAGTAGGCGCTGTCCTTGCCCGACAGGGCGCGCCACTGGGCGGCGAAGTCGGCGGCGCCGATCTCCCGGCCGTCGCTCCAGACGGCCTGCTGGTTGAGCTTGTAGACGACGACCTGCTTGGGCTCGGTCTCGACGACCTCCGCCGACTCCAGGTAGTCCGGGTCGCGCACCGGGCGGCCGGTCCCGTCCATCCGGTACATCGAGGGCAGCACGGCCTGCGCGACGCGGGCCGTGGTGGCGTCGGCGTCGGACTGGAAGGTGTTCAGCGTGTCCGGTACGGAGTCCACGGCCCAGCGCAGGGTGCCGCCGTCGGAGATCCGGGCGCGGGCCGCGGAGGCGATGTCCTGCTCGGCGAGCGGCTTGCCCGACGGGTCCTCGGAGCTGCAGCCGGCCAGCGCGGGGACCGCGAGCACGCCCGCGGTGAGGAAGGCGACCGAGCGCATGACCGCGCGCGGTCCGACGCCGACGTGGGACATCTCTGCTACCTCCGGAAGGCCGCGGGCGTGATGGTCACTTTGGGCGGCTTATGCCTTATATGCGGTATTGGAGTTGATCATTTGTATCCGGACGGGGATGCGGCCCACTGAAGGGGAAACGGTTCGGCGACGCCGGGAGACACGGCGGCGACGGTCCGCAAGCCCACCCGTGCGGCCCAACGACCCTCGTGATGCGCCGACACGCCCCGGCCAATCGCCGCACATCCCTTCCCAGCGGCAGGTGTGACGCGCGACACTCTCAGGCGCATGAACGTCGCCACCCAAGGCCGGTCGCGTCCCGTGTCCGGCGGAAGTGAGGTCACGTCATGTCCGTGCACGACGACCTGGCATCGATCCAACGCAGTCTCGACGACCTGTCCCGGTCGGTGGCCCGGCTGGAGCAGCGACTGGGCGGCGGCGGCCTGGACGTCCGTCGGATCCGCACCGACGCCGACCATCTGCGCGAGAGCGTCGCGCTGCTGCGGGCGGCGGCGACCATACCCGACGCGCCCGCGCGTCCGGACCTCGTCACGATCCCCGACACGCCGTACGACGGCTCCCTGTGGACGGACTCGGACGACGAGGGACTCGGCGCCCGCGACCGCCGCGCCCCCTGAGGCCTCGGAACAGGCCCTCCACCCCGACCCGACCGACCGGAGTCGCCCAGTGGCCACTGGTACGGAACGACCAGCCACCGAACCCCACCCCCGAGGCGCCGGTGTCCACACCCCGACGCGCGCCGCCATCCGCGCCCCGCACCTGCGCACCGACCGCTGGTGGCTGGCGCCGGCCGCCACCGCCGCCGGCCTGCTGGCCTTCGTCGTCTACTCGACCTGGCGGGCCTTCGCCAACACGGACTACTACGCGGCGCCCTACGTCTCGCCCTTCTACTCCCCCTGTCTGGCGGAGAACTGCGAGCCGATGCGCGGCGGGCCGAACTGGGAGCTGTTCGGCAGCTGGTGGGGCATCTCCCCCGCGATCATCATCCTGATCTTCCCACTCGGCTTCCGCCTGACCTGCTACTACTACCGCAAGGCCTACTACCGGGCCTTCTGGGCGTCCCCGCCGGCCTGCGCGGTGGCCGAGCCGCACAAGAAGTACACCGGCGAGACCCGCTTCCCGCTCATCCTGCAGAACCTCCACCGGTACTTCTTCTACGCCGCGCTCCTGGTCGCGCTCATCCTCACCTACGACACCGTGCTCGCCTTCCGCGACGAGGACTACGGCTGGGGCCACATGGGGCTGGGCACCCTGGTCTTCCTCGCCAACATCGCGCTGATCTGGGCGTACACCCTCTCCTGCCACTCCTGTCGGCACATCGTCGGCGGCAAGCTCAAGCACTTCTCCCGGCACCCCGTGCGCTACCGGGCGTGGCAGCTGGTCGGCAGGCTCAACGCCCGGCACATGCAGCTCGCCTGGGCGTCGCTGGTGAGCGTGGCGCTCGCCGACTTCTACGTCTATCTCGTCGCTTCCGGTGCCTTCGACGATCCGAGGTTCTTCTGATGTCCGTGGTCGACCGGCAGGAATGGGACGTCGTCGTGGTGGGCGCGGGCGGCGCCGGGCTGCGCGCCGCGATCGAGGCCCGCGAGCGGGGCGCCCGTACGGCCGTGATCTGCAAGTCGCTGTTCGGCAAGGCGCACACCGTGATGGCCGAGGGCGGCATCGCGGCCGCCATGGGCAACGCCAACTCCGGCGACAACTGGCAGGTCCACTTCCGCGACACCATGCGCGGCGGGAAGTTCCTCAACCAGTGGCGGATGGCCGAACTGCACGCCCAGGAGGCCCCGCAGCGGGTGTGGGAGCTGGAAACGTGGGGCGCGCTGTTCGACCGTACGCAGGACGGCCGGATCTCCCAGCGCAACTTCGGCGGCCACGAGTACCCGCGCCTCGCGCACGTCGGCGACCGCACGGGCCTGGAGCTGATCCGCACCCTCCAGCAGAAGATCGTCTCGCTCCAGCAGGAGGACTTCGCGGAGACCGGCGACTACGAGTCCCGCCTCAGGGTCTTCCAGGAGTGCACGGTCACCCGGGTGCTCAAGGAGGGCGAGCGCAGCGAGGCGGGGGTCCCCCCGGCCGAAGGCCGGGGGAAGGTCTCCGGTGTCTTCGGCTACGAGCGGGAGACCGGCCGGTTCTTCGTCCTGGAGGCGCCCTCGGTGGTGATCGCCACCGGCGGCATCGGCAAGTCCTTCAAGGTGACGTCGAACTCGTGGGAGTACACCGGGGACGGCCACGCCCTGGCGCTGCTGGCCGGGGCGCCGCTGCTGAACATGGAGTTCGTGCAGTTCCACCCGACGGGCATGGTCTGGCCCCCGTCGGTGAAGGGCATCCTCGTCACCGAGTCGGTGCGCGGCGACGGCGGGGTGCTCAGGAACTCGGACGGCAAGCGGTTCATGTTCGACTACGTGCCCGACGTCTTCAAGGACAAGTACGCGGTGACGGAGGAGGAGGCCGACCGCTGGTACGACGACCCGGACCACAACCGGCGGCCGCCCGAACTCCTCCCCCGGGACGAGGTCGCGCGCGCGATCAACGCCGAGGTGAAGGAGGGCCGGGGCTCCCCGCACGGCGGTGTCTTCCTCGACGTCTCGACCCGGATGCCCGCCGAGGCGATCAAGCGCCGGCTGCCGTCCATGTACCACCAGTTCAAGGAGCTGGCCGACGTCGACATCACGGCCGAGCCGATGGAGGTCGGGCCCACCTGCCACTACGTGATGGGCGGCATCGCCGTCGACTCCGACACGGCCGCCGCGCGGCGGGTACCGGGGCTGTTCGCGGCCGGTGAGGTGGCCGGGGGCATGCACGGCTCCAACCGGCTCGGCGGCAACTCGCTGTCCGACCTGCTGGTGTTCGGCCGGCGGGCGGGCTGGCACGCCGCCGAGTACGCGGCGGAGCGGGGGTCCGGAGCGCGGCCCCGGGTGGACGACGCGCAGGTCGACGCCGCCGCCGCGGAGGCGCTGCGGCCGTTCTCCGCCGAGGCGGAGGACGGGCAGCCCGCCGACGGCCCGCCGGAGAACCCGTACACCCTCCACCAGGAGCTCCAGCAGACGATGAACGACCTGGTCGGCATCATCCGCCGCGAACCGGAGATGAAACAGGCCCTGGAGAAGCTCGCGGAGCTGCGGCTACGGGCCCGCCGGGCCGGCGTGGAGGGGCACCGGCAGTTCAACCCGGGCTGGCACCTCGCCCTGGACCTGCGCAACATGCTGCTGGTCAGCGAGTGCGTGGCGCGGTCGGCTCTGGAGCGCACCGAATCGCGCGGCGGACACACCCGCGAGGACCACGCGGCGATGGACCGCGCCTGGCGCGGCGTCAACCTGCTGTGCGCCCTGACCGATCCCACGGGGAGCCTCGCGGCCACCGACCCGGCGCGCGGCCGGATCGCGCTCACCCGCGAGCGGACCGAGCCCGTCCGTCCCGACCTGCTCGCCCTCTTCGAGAAGGACGAGCTGGCCAAGTACCTCGCGGAAGAGGAGCTTTCCGAATGAGCGGCTACGAGGCCTGCTTCAGGGTGTGGCGGGGCGACGTGGAGGGCGGTGGGCTGGAGGACTTCCGTGTCGAGGTGAACGACGGCGAGGTGGTCCTCGACATCATCCACCGCCTCCAGGCCACCCAGGCGCCCGATCTCGCCGTGCGCTGGAACTGCAAGGCGGGCAAGTGCGGTTCGTGCTCGGCGGAGATCAACGGGCGTCCGCGGCTGCTGTGCATGACCCGGATGTCCGTCTTCACCCGCGAGGAGACGATCACCGTCACGCCCCTGCGGGCCTTCCCGGTCATCCGCGACCTGGTGACGGACGTCGGCTTCAACTACACCAAGGCGCGCGAGATCCCGGCCTTCGTCCCGCCCTCCGACCTCGGCCCCGGCGAGTACCGGATGACGCAGGAGGACGTGGACCGCTCGCAGGAGTTCCGCAAGTGCATCGAGTGCTTCCTGTGCCAGGACACCTGCCATGTCGTCCGTGACCACGAGGAGAACAAGCAGGCCTTCGCGGGCCCGCGGTTCCTGATGCGCGTCGCCGAACTGGACATGCACCCGCTGGACGCGGCCGGCGACACCGGCCTGGACCGCGGTCGCACGGCCCAGGACGAGCACGGCCTCGGCTACTGCAACATCACCAAGTGCTGCACCGAGGTCTGCCCCGAAGGCATCAGGATCACCGACAACGCGCTGATCCCGTTGAAGGAACGGGCCGTGGACCGCAAGTACGACCCGCTGGTGTGGCTGGGGTCGAAGATCAGGCGCCGGTCGTCCTAGCGGACCCAGCCCTCCCGGTACTCCTTCCGGTTCGTCTCCGTCGCCCCGAAGTCGATGTACGGGGCGACACCGAAGAGCTCCCGGTCGGCGTCCGTCCGGGAGAGGCCGAGGCGGACGCCGCGGACGGCGGCGGTGACGGCGACGGCGACGGCGACGGCGACGGCGACGGACGGTCCTGCCCGCCCTGCGACCGCCTCTTCCGGCGGCCGGGACCTCCACGAAGACGTGGCCGGTCCGGTACAGGTGCAGGATGTTCCGGGCCTCGTTCCAGTCGGCGTTTCCCGTCCATCCGCCGTCCCGGTGGGGTGTCCCCGCCGTCGGCGGCCGGCGGGCCGGTGGTCGTCGTGTCCGTGGATGTCGGGTCCGTGTCCGGGTCCGTGTGCGGCTCCGTGTGGTCCACGGCGTTCCCCTCCCTGTCGACCGTCCCCGGTCGCGGTGGCTCGTTCGTGCTCGTAGGCTCCGAAGGTGATGCCATGCGTCAGCCGGGACCGGGCGTGGCCGGTGTTGCCGGTGTTGCCGGCGCGGACGACTCGAACCGGTGTTCCGGTTGCGGTCGGGAGCGCGGCGCCGTGATGTCCGCCGATCTGGTGCCGCCCCTGGTCACCGCGGGGGCGGCCCTGCTGCTGGCCGGATACGGCCGGATGCGCCGGGTCCGGCGGGCCCGGACCCGTACGACACCGGCCCGCCCCGGAAGGTGACGCCGGGGCGCCCGTCAGAACAGGCTGAGCAGGGCCTCCGCGGGGTCCGTCAGCTGGGTGTCGGCGCCCGGCAGGGGCAGTTCGAACCAGACCGTCTTGCCGCGCGGCGTACGGCGCGAGCCCCAGGCGGCGCTGAGCAGGCCCACCAGTTGCAGGCCGCGGCCGCCCTCGTCGGTGTCGCGGGCGCGGCGCCGGCGGGGCTGGACCAGACCGGAGTCCCAGACCTCGCAGACCAGGGTGCGGTCGAGCAGGAGGCGGAGTCTGATCTCGCCCTCGCCGTACCTCAGGGCGTTGGTGACCAGTTCGCTGACGAGGAGTTCCGTCGTGTCGACCAGCGGTTCCAGGTCCCAGTCGAGCAGCCGGGCGCGGGCCAGCTCGCGGGCCCGGCCGACGCTGCGCGGCTCGCGCGGCAGGGTCCAGTCGCCGACGGACTCGCTGGGCAGGCCCTGGACGCGGGCCATCAGCAGGGCGATGTCGTCCTCGGCGTGGTGGCTGTCGAGGGTGCTGAGGACCTGGTCGCAGACGTCCTCCAGGTCCCGGTCGGTGCCGGCGCGCGGCGCGGTCGTCGCGGAGGGGCGGCCGGGCGACGGGGCGGGCGGGTCGGTGAGCGCCCCCACGAAGGCGTGGAGGCCCTCGTCGAGGGGGTGGTCGCGGCTTTCGACCAGGCCGTCCGTGTAGAGGGCGAGCAGGGAGCCTTCGGGCAGCTCGACCTCCACCTCCTCGAAGGGCTCCCCGCCGACGCCGAGCGGCAGGCCCGGCGGCACGTCCAGCATCAGCGCGGGCTCGCCGGGCTCGACCAGTACGGGGGGCAGGTGGCCCGCGTTGGCGAAGGTGCAGCGCCTGGTCACCGCGTCGTAGACGGCGTAGACGCAGGTCGCCAGGTAGACCTCGGAGAGGTCCGCCTCGCGGGGGCGGCGGGCGGCCCGGGTCGCCTGCTGGACGCCTCCGGGGGCGCCGAGGCCGCGGGCGATCTCGTCCAGCTGGGAGAGCACCTCGGCCGGTTCGATGTCGAGCCCGGCCAGGGTGCGGACGGCCGTGCGGAGCTCGCCCATCGCGACGGCGGCGCGCAGGCCGCGGCCCATGACGTCGCCGACGACCAACGCGGTGCGGTGTCCGGGCAACTGGATGACGTCGAACCAGTCGCCGCCGACCTCGCTGGGCCGGCCGGTGGCCGCGTTGCCGGGCAGGTAGCGGCAGGCGATGTCGAGGCCGGATGCCTCGGGGTCGCCGGGCGGGAGCAGGGAGCGCTGCAGTATCAGCGCGCGCTCGTGCTCGCGCCGGTAGAGGCGGGCGTTGTCGATGCAGACGGCGGCCCGCGCGGCCAGTTCCACGGCGAGGTCGCGGTCGCGGTCCCCGAACGGTTCGCTGCCCTTGGTCCGGGCGAACTGCGCGAGTCCGACGACCGTGTCGTGGGCGACCATCGGCACGGCGAGCGTGGACTGCACGAGGCCGCCGTCCTCGGCGGGGACGGTGCGTGGGCGGGCGGTGCGCAGGGCGTCGGCGCAGGGCGAGTTGAACGGGTAGTGGTGGACGGCGCCGAGCTTGACCCGCTCGCCGGTGCCGTGGAACGGCACGTCGGAGACGGCGCTGGAGAAGGCGACGCGGCGCAGCTCCGCGCTGCCGTCGGCGAGGCCCGGCGGGGTCTCGTCGCCCACCAGCAGGCCCTGGTAGAGGTCGACGGTGGCCAGGTCGCAGAAGCCGGGGACGACGACGTCGAGGAGTTCGCGGGCGGTGGTCTCCAGGTCGAGGGAGTTGCCGATGCGGGCGCCCGCCTCGTTGAGGAGGGCGAGGTTGCGCCGGGCGGCGGCGGCCTCGCGGGCGGCCTCGCGGCGGGCGGTGATGTCGGTGCCGAGCCAGGCGACGCCGATGGGGCGGCCGGAACCGCTGTGCACGCGGTAGAGGTTGACGGACCAGTGGCGGCGTTCCTCGGTGCCCGGTGCGAAGCCGGTGACGTGCATGTCGGTGATGGATTCGCCGGTCTCCAGCACCCGGCGCAGGGTCGCGGAGACCCGGTCGCCCTCGGCGCGCGGCAGGTAGTCGTGGACGCCCTTGCCGCGGTGGTCGTCGGGCGTGCCGCCGAAGACGGAGGCGAACCGCTGGTTGGCGCGGCGCACCCGCAGCTCGGGGTCGATGAGCAGGAAACCGAACGGAGACTGGCCGAATATGGCCTGCGAGGCGGCGAGGTCGGTCTCGATGCTGCGCAGGACGCGGACGTCGACGACGATGCAGACGGCGGCCTTCTCCCCGTCCTCCGTGCGGGTCGGCATGACGTAGACCTCGGCGAGCCCGCGCTGTCCGCGCCGGTGGTGCCCGCCTTCGGCGCCGTCGTCCGGCACGCGGAAGGGGACCACGCCGGTCCATTCCCGTCCGTCGAGGATCTCGGCCATCTTGCGCTGGCCCCGCTCGCGCAGGTCCGGGTCGACGAAGGCCTCGATGGGGTCGGTGCCCACGGCGTGTTCGGCCCGGATGCCGAGCAGCTGCTCCGCGCGCAGGCTCCACTGGTCGACGAGCCCGTCGGGGCCGATGGAGAAGGACGCGACCTTGATGTAGTCGTAGATGGAGCCGGGCGGGCTGCTCTGCCACACCGCGTCACCGAACGGCGCGCCGTCGGACGCGCCGTCCGACGGGCCCTCGGGCCCCGAGGCCCTCGCTGGTATCTCGCTCACGCGAACCGTCCCCTCCAGCTCACCGCGTCCGGCACCGGTCACCGGGAGCGGCTGCCCGCAGTATCCAGCACTACGGCGCCGCACGACACGGTGTTCACGATCACAGCACGGTCCCGATGGTTTTCGGTCCGGACCGTGACAACACTTCCAGTCTTCTAACCAGCGGACACGGCATCGAATCACGTAGTTCGACAACTGCCACTGGCCTGAACCGGTTGACCGGCGGGACGGGGCCCGATGTCAGGACATTTCAGCACGGCGGGAACGCCGTGTCACCAGCCGCCCGGTCCTTCCGGTACCGCGAGTTCGAACCACACCGTCTTGCCCACCTCTCCGGGCCGGGTCCCCCACCGGCTCGCGGAGGAGGCCACCAGTTGCAGGCCCCGGCCGCCCTCGTCGCCGGGGCGGGCGACGCGCTCGCGCGGCGGGTCCGGGAGCGGATCGGAGACCTCCACCAGCAGGACGCCGTCCGGCCCGGCGGGGCGGCGCACCATGCGGACGCCGATGGGGCCGGTCGCGTGCCGGAGGGCGTTGGTGACCAACTCGCTGACCAGCAGGGCGGCGATGTCGCCGAGGCTGTCGAGGCCCCACCCGCGCAGCGTGCGGCGGACCAGGGAGCGGGCGGTCCGCACGGCGTCCGGCGCCGCGGGGAAGACCCATTCGGCACAGCCGCCTTCGCTGTCGATCACGCCGATCACTTCCCCGGCCGACACTCCCACCCATGTCCGATTTCGTGGGGTTAATGGGCCCATACCCGATATGGGGGGCCGGGTATCGCGAGGGAGGGCTCACTGTGGCACCAACGGCGTACAGGGCGCTCGCGCCGTCCGGCTCACGCGCCGCGCGCGTCCGTCGCCTCCAGTCCCAGGTGGGCGAGCGCCCGCTCGACGGCCGGCACGTCCTGGTCGAGCCAGGGCACGTCCCAGATCTCGTCGGGAGCGAGCCAGCGCAGGGCGTCGTGGTCCTCGAGGGGTTCGGGGGCGGCGGAGCCGGGGAGCAGACGTGCGGTCCACACGTGCAGGACGAACGGGGCCCTCAGCGGCCACTGCCCCGGGACGCGCCCACCGGGTTCGGCCGTCACGCCCAGCTCCTCGCGCAGTTCGCGCACGAGGGCCGCCTCGGGCGTCTCGCCCGCCTCCACCTTGCCGCCGGGCAGCTCCCACCGTCCGGCCAGTTCGGCCGGTGCGCTGCGGCGCGCGGCGAGCAGGCGCCCGCCGTCGACCAGTGCGGCACCCACCACGATCCGTTCCGTCATGCGCCGGAGCCTACGCGGGTGGCGCCGGCCGGCCCCGCCGGTGCGGTCAGTCCGCCGCGCCGGTTCCGTTCGCGCCGAGCTTCTCGATCCAGTAGAGCTGCTTGTGGCCGCGCCCGTCGAGGGTGTCCGCGATCCGCTGGGCCTCGGCCCGGGTCGCGTACCTGCCCACTCGGTAGCGATTGCCGTTGTCGTCCTGCCGGAAGACCAGCCAGGGAAGAGTGACCGTGCCGTCGTTCATCGCGCCCCTCCACTTCCCGTCCACGGCCCGCGCCGTGCCCCGCCCGCCAAGGAAACCCCAGTCCGCATATGCCGGAGCCTACGCCTAACCTTTACGCAGCGAACACGGCTTTGCACAAAGAGGTACGCAACCAGCCAGAACGGCAGGGGCGCACGATGCGGAACGCGCCGCCTCCGCAGGCCGGTGCTTCTGGTCGGAGGCATGCCGGGAGCATGGGGGCGACCTGCGGGAACGACCGGATTCCGATGCCCGCGCGCACGACGGCGCGGGGAGCGGGCACCAGTGCGAGCACGGGAAAGGGGCGCGAGAGGCGCACTGAGGGCGTGCGCCATCTCACACCACCGGGGAGGCATGAACTCCCGTAGCGGCGCCGCTACTTGACGGGCAGGTGGTACGCCGCCCGGTACCGGTCGGCGGGGACGACCACGTCGGCGGTCTCGACCGCCCGCCCCGAGGCGTAGAACGTGCGCTGGATGTCCAGGACCACGTGCCCCGGGACGCCGCCCAGGGCGAGCAGTTCCTCGGCGAGGCCGGGGCGGGCGCCGACCTCCTCGGTGACGTTGTCGACGACGACGTCGATGGCGGCCATCCGCTCCACGACACCCATGCCGCCGAGCGGCCCCTCCTCCGGCAGCATCACCGGTGTGCGGCCGGTGAGGTCCAGCGGCTCCCAGGAGGTGGAGAGCATCATGGCCTCGCCGCCCTCCCGGAAGACGTACCGCGTGCACATCACACGGTCCCCGGGCTTGATCCCGAGCCGCTCGGCGACGGCGCCGCTCGCCTCGGCCTGCTCACTGCGCGACTCCCACGTGCCGCGCACCTCGCCGTCGGCCTGCTCCTGCCGGAAGGGGGTGGCGCCGCCGGCCGGCCGGAAGCCGGAGCGGGCGATGCGCCGGGGCACGGGCCGTTCGCGGACGTACGTCCCGGAGCCGGAGCGGCCCTCGACCAGCCCCTCGGCCATCAGCACCTTGCGCGCCTCCAGGGCGACGGTGTCCGAGACGCCGTACTCCTCGCGGATCCGCGCCTGGGACGGGAGGCGGGTGTGGGGCGGCAGCAGGCCGTCGGTGATCTTCTTGCGGAGATCGCCCGCGACACGCAGATAAGCCGGCTGCTCACCGAAAGTCACTGGCCGCTCCCATCAGGTTGTACAGACAGCGACAGCGTGGCAACCGCAGGTTGTGCCAGGCAAGCAAAGGCCAGAGAATCACTCAATGTGATGACTTATGTGTGGGAAGGCTTTACGCAGGCGTTTTCTCCCCTCCACGGCCGTCGTCACACCTCCCGGCCGGGCGCCTCCCCGGCACCGCCGCCGTCCTCCTCGTACACCGGCGGGGTCGTGTCCAGCCCCAGAGCCTTGCGGGCGGTGACCGTCGACTCGGCCTCGACGAGTCCGAAGCCGTTGTCGAGGTGCTCGTAGTACGTGTCGGCGTCGGCGGCCTCGGCCGCCCGGTCCCATTCCCGCTGTGCCGCCTCCAGATCCGCGACCAGGCCGGCGACCGGCCGCTCGGCGGCGGCGGGCCAGCTGTGCCCGCGCAGCATCCCGGTCTCCCGGTCGAGCGCCGTCGACATCCGCGCCGCCCAGGACCGGTATGCCGCGAGGTCCTCCTCGACGGTCTCCGCCACGGGCATCTCGTCCATGGCGAGGTTGAGCTGGAGCTCCGCCGCCAGGTAGGCGTGCTGGTCCGGGTCGAGCCGCGTGGCGTCGTTGCGCAGCGAACCGGTCAGCGTGCCCCGCTCGTCCGTGTTCCCGAACAGGCAGGTGATCTCCCGGTCGCCCGTGCGCCAGCTCTGCGAGGTCGGTGTCAGGTGGTACACGTCCACGTCGGTCGGCAGGGCCCACCGGTCCATGGCGTAGGTGTCCTGGAGGGCGTAGCACCGCTCGTCGGCGGCGCGGGCGACCTCCCCCTCGCCGGGGAAGGCTCCGCGCGGCAGCTCGAAGGAGGCGAACACCTCGCCGTCGTGCTCCTCCTCGCAGGGCACCTCGTCGATGTCGTACGTCACCCCCTGCAGGGAACCGCTGGGGGTGGTGAAGCACTGGCCCGTCGAGAGCGCGTGCGCCGTGCCCCCGCCCCTCGCGGCGTCCCGCAAGCCGTCCCAGAAGTCGCCGGCGGCGCCCGTGGAGAGGAACATCACCCACAGGGCCAGCCCCACGGAGGACAGCACGGAACCGGCCACGGCGAACCCCTTGCCCCGCTCGCCCCGCTTCCTGATCCGGGCCAGCGCGATCAGCCCCAGCACGAGCCCGACCGCCGGCACCAAGCAGAACACGCCCAGCACGAACGCGGCTATGGCGACACCGTTGACGGGTGGCTGCCGGGGGTGGGTCCCGAAGGGCTGCCCCCAGGCGCCCGGGTAGGGCTGGTGCGGCGGGTACGGCCCCTGGTGCGGGTACGGCCCGTGGTACGGCCCTTGCGGCTGGTACGGCCCTTGCGGCTGGTACGACCCCTGCGGGTGCCGACCCGGCGAGAACTGGCCCTGGGGATGGGGCCCTTGGGAGTCGGGCGGCGGCGGTGTGGACACGTGTACCGTGCTCCTGTTTCGGGCGATGACGCGAACGCGCCGCGGGACTGGGGGTTCGGGGCCGGGCCCGACGGGCGGCCGGCCGGTCACAGAGCGCATGCTAAGCGCGCGTCGGACGGGGGCGGTATGCGGGTGACGGACGCTTTCTCGCCGTGCACCGGCACTCGCGCCTGGTCCTCGCGGCGGGCCGGGTCACCGACCCGGAGCCGTACCGCGAGCCCGGCAGCGGTTGCTGAACGGGACGGGCAACGGGACGGGCAACGGACAGCAGCCCGCCGCCGGGGCCGGTTCTCCAGGGCTTCTCCACCTCAGCGCTATCCGCTGCCGCGACCCTCCTGGGCGGAGCGCTCCGTCATCGGCGCGCTCCGCACCGCGCACTCCGCAGAGAGAAGGGACCTATGGCGATGACAGCCACCGACGCAGCGACCCCGGCGACCGTGGAGACCCGCGGGGGCGAGGTCCGGTGAGCGCCGACACGGAACGGGAGTCCGCCGGCCCCCCGGTGGTCGTGCTGCTGCCGGGCCAGGGCTCGCAGTACCCGGGCATGCTGCGCGGGCTGTATGGAACCGAGCCGGTGTTCACCCGGGTGCTGGACGAGGTCCTCGGGCGGCTCGGCGAGGAGGGTGCCCGGGTCAGGGCGGACTGGCTCGGCGACAATCCGGCCGTCCCGCTGGACGACGTGCGGCGCGCGCAGCCCCTGCTGTTCGGCCTGGACGTGGCACTGGGCACGCTGCTCGCCTCGTGGGGGGTGCGGCCGGCCGCGTACCTGGGGCACAGCGCCGGTGAGTACGCGGCCGCCGTGCTCGCCGGGATCATGAGCCTGGACGACGCCGTGGACGTACTCGCCGCGCGAGTGGAGTCCCTGGCCGGGGCGCCGCCCGGCGGCATGGTCGCGGTGGCGGCGAGCGCTGCCCAGGTCGCCGGGCGGCTCACCCCCCGGGTCGTGGTGGCCGCCGTGAACGCGCCCACCCAGGTCATGCTGGCCGGCCCCGACCCGGACCTGGGCGAGGTCACCGACCGGCTCACCGAGGACGGCACGCCCTGGATGCCGGCCAAGGCCACCACCGGGTTCCACAGCCCCTCGGTGGCGGACGCCTGCGCGGCGACCGTACCCGCCTACCGGCGGATCTCCCTGCGCCTGCCGCACACCCCGGTGGTGTCCGGGTACACCGGGCGGGAGCTGGGCGAACCCCTCGTGCGCGACCCGCGGTTCTGGGCCATGCAGCCCTCCCGGCCGGTGCACTTCGGCGCGGCGCTCGGTCATCTCCTCGGTACGGGCGGCCCGCTGGGACCCGGACCGTTCCTGCTGGTGGAGGCCGGACCCGGCCAGGGGCTGTCGGCGATCGCCCGCCGCCACCCCGCCGTCACCCGGGGCGGTGCCGCGGTCGTGCCGCTCTCCGCGGCGCGGGCGGGTGCGGAACACGACCGCGCCCAGCTGGCCGAGGCCGCCCGCCGGCTCCTGCCGGCCGCCGACCCCGCCCGGGTCCCCGCCGCCGCCCGTGCCGGGGCCGGCCACGCCGCGCGCTGACCCGGGGCCGCCCGGGTGCCGCCGTGAGCGCGGTCCGCCCGGCACAGGTGCGACGCGTCCGGGCGAGGCCGCCGGGCCGGCCGCCTCGCCCGGACGCGCGGGCACCGGCACGGCGGGCTCGCGCGGGGGGCGTGATCGTGCCCCGGTCGCGGGGGATGTCGACCGGGGCACGGGTTCTGGGGGCCTTACGGCCCGGGGAACGGGTTCTGAGGGGGCCGTACGGCCCGGGGAACGGGTACTGAGGTGGCCGTACGGCCCGGAGCACGGTTACCGAGGTGGCCGTACGGCCCGGAGCACGGTTACCGAGGTGGCCGTACGGCCCGGAGCACGGTTACCGAGGTGGCCGTACGGGCCGGGGCCGGCTTCTAGCCCGCCCGTTGCCAGGACGCCGTCGGTGCCTCGGACGGGGTCCAGCGGGCCCGGCGGGGGCGGGGGGCCGCACCCGTGGGCGTGGGGGCGCGGCGGGGCAGGACCGCCAGGATGGCGGTGGTGACCGCGGCGATCTCGTCCGGGGTCGGATCCCCCCGGAAGACCAGCAGCGGCGTCGGGAGCTGCGCGGCGGCCGAGGCGTCGGCGGCCTCGACGGCCGGGGGGAGCGGGAAGGGCATCAGGGCGGCCCGTGGGGCCGTCGGCGCGGGCGTGGAAGTGGTCGTCCGTGAGGTCATTGTGGCTGGTTCCCATGCTTGCGGGCCGGGCCCGCACGGTGCTTCGCGCGCAGCATGACGAGCGCGTCGATGAGCACCCTGCGGGTGTCGGCGGGGTCGATGACGTCGTCCACGAGGCCGCGTTCGGCGGCGTAGTAGGGGTGCATGAGTTCGGCGCGGTACTCCTCGATGAGGCGCGCCCGGGTCGCCTCCGGATCGTCGGCGGCGGCTATCCGCTTGCGGAAGACCACGCCCGCGGCGCCTTCGGCGCCCATGACGGCGATCTCGTTGCCGGGCCAGGCGAAGGACAGGTCGCAGCCGATGGAGCGGGAGTCGAGCACGATGTACGCGCCGCCGTACGCCTTGCGCAGGATCACCTGGAGGCGGGGCACGGTGGCGTTGCAGTAGGCGTACAGCAGCTTCGCGCCGTGCCGGATGATGCCGTCGTGCTCCTGGCCCACGCCCGGCAGGAACCCGGGGACGTCGACGAGGGTGACCAGCGGGATGCTGAACGCGTCGCAGAACTGCACGAACCGGGCGGCCTTCTGGGAGGCGTCGATGTCGAGCACGCCGGCGGACACCGACGGCTGGTTCGCCACGACGCCCACGGTCTGGCCGCCGAGGCGGGCCAGTGCGCAGACCACGTTGGGCGCCCACAGCTCGTGCACCTCGGTGAAGTCGCCGTCGTCGACGATCTCCGCGACGACCGGACGGATGTCGTAGCTGCGGCGGGGCTCCGCGGGCACCAGGTCGAGCAGTGCCTCGCAGCGCCGGTCCACGGGGTCGCCGGGCTCCGTCTCCGGGGGGAGTTCGCGGTTGTTGGACGGCAGCAGCGACAGCAGGTGGCGTACCTCGGCGAGGCAGCTCTCCTCGTCGTCGTGGACGAACGCGGCGACGCCGGAGCGGGCCGCGTGCACCTCGGCGCCGCCCAGTTCCTCGTGGGTCACCTCCTCCCCGGTCACGGCCCGCACCACGTCCGGGCCGGTCACGAACATCTGCGAGGTGGCACGCACCATGAACACGAAGTCGGTGAGCGAGGGCGAGTACGCGGCTCCGCCGGCGCACGGGCCGAGCATGACGCTGATCTGCGGGACGACGCCGGAGGAGCGGACGTTGCGCTGGAAGATCCCGCCGTACCCGGCGAGGGCGGAGATGCCCTCCTGGATGCGGGCGCCGGCACCGTCGTTGAGGCTCACCAGGGGTGCGCCCGCCGTCTCGGCCAGGTCCATCACCTTGTGGATCTTCTGCGCGTGGGCCTCGCCGAGGGCGCCGCCGAAGATCCGGAAGTCATGGGCGTACGCGAAGACCCGCCGTCCCTCCACCAGGCCCCAGCCGGTCACCACGCCGTCGGTGTGGGGCCTGCGGTCCTCCAGTCCGAACCCCGTGGCCCGGTGCCGGCGCAGGGCCTCGATCTCGCGGAACGTTCCCTCGTCGAAGAGCAGTTCCAGTCGCTCCCTGACGGTCAGTCTGCCGCGCCGGTGCTGGGCCTGCGTGGCCGCCTCCCCCGGCCCGGCGGCGGCGAGTGCCTTCAACGCGGCCAGCCTGTCGGTCAGTTCACGCAGGCCGGGCGGTCCCTGCCCGACGCCGGCGCCGGCGCCGGCGGCTGCCGCTGGGGCCGGACCGGGCGCGGACACCGGCACCGGGGCCGGAACGGTCGTGGGCCGGTCCACCTCGTAGACGCTCATGTCCCCGCTCACCTTCCTGTCGGCGGTTCTCCGCGGGTCGTCCGCGGTCCTGCACCGGCCGGTCTCCCGGTGGGTGTGTCGCGTGCACGGGGCCGAGCGCTCCCACCGCGCGGGACCGGCAGCACTCAGCACACAGGGGGCCGCTGGAGGGACGTTAGGGGCGGGCTGGAGACACGCCCCGGGGCGCCCGGGGGACCCGGGGGACCCGGGGGACCCGGGGGACCCGGGGGACCCGGGGGACCCGGGGGACCCGGGGGACCCGGGGGACCCGGGGGGACCCAGGGGGACCCGGGGGGACCCGGGGGGACCCAGGGGGCGCCCTATACGCGGGCGGCCGTCGCGGACGCCGTCGCCCGGGCGCGTACGTCGTCCGCCAGGCGGCGCAGTTCCAGCGAGGGCAGCAGGCCGAACCGTTCGTCGAGGCGGTGGCACAGGACGTCGTAGACGGCGAGGGCGCCCCCCGGGCGGCCGGAGCGGTCCAGCGCCGTCATGTACAGCGCCTGCAGGGCCTCGTGGTGCGGGTGGCCGGTGGTGAGGGAGGCCAGTTCGGGCAGCAGCCGCTCGTGGGCGCCGAGCCGCAGCTCCGCGGCGATGCGGCGTTCCAGTACGCCGGTCCGGCTCTGTTCCAGCCGCATGGCCTCCAGGCCCAGCACGGCGCCCGTGCGGACGCCGGCGAAGGCCTCGCCGTGCCACAGCTCCAGAGCCGTCCGGAACAGCCGGGCCCCGCGGGCGTCGTCGCCCCGCTCCACCGCGGTCTGCGCCTCGGCGCACAGCCGGTCGTACACGTGCGCGTCCACGGTGTCGGGCCCGGTCAGCAGCGCGTAACCGCCCGGCCGGGTCACCAGCACCTCCCGGGCCGCGGCCGGGTCGCCCAGGGCGCGGCCGATGAACGTACGCAGCCGCAGGACGTACGTCTGCACGCTGACGTGGGCCTTCGGGGAGGCGGCGGCGCCCCAGACCTCCTCGATGACGGAGGGGACGGTGACGACCTGACCGGCCTGCACCGCCAGCAGGGCGAGTATCTGGCGCGGCTTGGCCGCCGTGGGGACGATCGGAACACCGTCGATGGCGGCGGAGAACGGGCCCAGCACGGTGAGCTTCAAGGGTGTCCCTCCCTGGACGGTCGCCCCGTGGACCGGTGGTCCCCTGGCGTACCGACCGTCGCACGCGGCGCGCGCGGCGGACCAGTGAGCGGAACCCGGATCACGGGTGAATCCGTCACGGCCGCACCGTGAGGGATTCACCCGGCGGTGCTCACAGCCAGCCCGACGAGCGGGCGATGCGGATCGCGTCGACGCGGTTGCGGGCGCCGAGCTTGTAGACGACCGTCGTCAGGTAGTTGCGCACCGTGCCCACGGACAGGTGCAGGTTCTTGGCGATGTCGCCGACGTCGTCACCGGACGCGGCGAGCCGCAGCACGTCCGACTCGCGCGGTGTGAGCGGGCACTCCACGTGGTCGAGGGCGGCGAGCGTCAGCTGCGGGTCGAAGACCCGGTCCCCTCTGGCGACGGCACGGATGGCGTCGGCCAGCCGGTCCGGTCCGGCGTCCTTGAGCATGAACCCCCGGACGTTCGCGTCCAGGGCCCGGCGCAGGTGGTTGGGCCGGCCGAGACTGGTGAGGATCAGCACCTGGGTACCCAGGCCGCGTTCGTGCATCTCCTGGGCCGCGGACAGGCCGTCCAGGACCGGGAGTTCGATGTCCAGGACGGCCACGTCCGGCTTGCGGGCCTCCGCCTCGCGGACGATGTCCGCGCCCGACTCCAGTTCGGCGACGACCTCGATGTCGGGCTGCATGGAGATGAGTTCCACCAGTGCCCGCCGCAGCATGCGCATGTCTTCCGCAATCAGGATCCTGATCACGAGCTCGCGTCCCCCTCCCGACCGCCCGCACCCCCGCACGAGTTGGCCGGAAGACACAGTACGTGCCGGAGCCGACGACGAGAGGGGCTCGTGGACAGTCGGGTTCCCGGTATTGCCGCGATTTTGAACAAGTGGCGGGACATACCGGGCGGCATGGGTCATTTGCCCGGCGCGTCTACAAGAACATGGGCACCGGATTGAGCCGCTCGTACGGTGTCGGCTCGGCGAGCCGGCCGAGCGCGACGGGGACGTCGTACAGCCGGCCGGGCGCGAACCTGGCCCAGAAGTGCCGCATGCCGGGCACGATCGTCTTGACCACCGGGAGGCCGATGTCCGGCCGGGTCTGGTCGAGTACGAGCAGTTCCATGCCCCGCTCGGCGACGGCCGCGCGGATGGCCGTGACGTCGTCCAGCAGATCGGCGCGGGGCGTGTAGCGGTAGCCGGCCCGGGTGCGGGGCGGGGTGGCGGGGTCCGGCAGCAGATAGGGGTGCCCTGCCACGGTCGCGGTGCGCCACCATGCGGTCAGCCGCTCGTCCGGGCACCCGTAGCCGGTTCCCCCGGGCCCGGCGCCGACGACGGCCGGCATCATCTGGTTCATCTCCGCCAGCGCGCGGCACAGCGCCACGGACGGGTCGAAGTGGGCGCCGAAGCCGAACAGGACGTCCTCGGTGGCACCGCCGACGCGCCGGGTGACCGCCGCGAAGGCGGGGATCCCGAAGTCGGAGGTGACGTCGAGCGCCCACACCTCACGCCCCAGCGCGGCGTGCACGGTACGGATCCGGTCGATCCAGGGCTCCTCGAAGGAGTCGAGGTCGACGCCTGGCTGCCGGGTGCGGTTGTACCACCACAGGGCGACCGCGTCGCGCTCCACGAGTTCCAGGAAGCCCTGGACGACGGCGTCCTCCAGGCTGGCGCCTGCCGCGTTGCCGTTGGAGTCCGCCCGCACACAGCCGAGCCCGGGGGTGCGCGGCGCGTCGTAGTACAGCAGGGCCGTGGGCAGCAGGCGCTGCTCGCCGCGGGTCAGGGACCACACGGGCGTCCAGTCCGCGGGGGCGTCCTCGTCGAAGGGGGCGACCCCCTGGCGCGGGTGGTGGAGCAGGCAGTCGGAGGGGTGCACGGCGCGGTCCGCCACCTGGTGCCAGCTCGCCCGTACGACGGGTTCCCCGCCCTGGAAGGTGCCCGAGTGCCGCTCCAGGGACTCGCACAGCGCGCTGACCCGGGCGTCGAGTTCGGTCATCCCCTTGCCGCCGCTCTCGCCGCGCAGCCGGGAGGCGGCGCCGGTCAGCCCGTGGGCGCCGCGTGCGTGGTTGTGTCCGGCGCGGAAGGAGTTGAACTCGGCGGGACCGCGCGGATCGCGTTCGACCGCCTTGACCACTCCGGTGATCGGGCTGATCAGGTGCTCGTAGGTGCGCAGGGTCTGTTCCGCGGTGACGGCCCGGTGCCCGTTGCCGGTGCGCTCGGCCTTCGGCCGGGGGACCGGCGTCACCGGGCGGAGTACCCGGCGGGCCACCAGCGTGGGGTCGCCGCAGCCCGGGCACTGCGGTCGTGCGCGCAGCGGGTGCAGCCGGCTGGTGAAGTCGATGGTGTCGAAGGTCAGCACGCCGTCCTGGCCCGGGTAGCGGTGGCCGGCCAGCCACTTCAGGCCCTCGGCGACGGCCAGCTGGTGGCCGATCATGAGGCTCGCGGAGGTCTCGGCCGGCGGGTGCGGCACGGAGCGGCCGAGGCGGGCCCGCAGATGGGCCTCGGTGGCGCGGTGTCCGGCCATCCGGTGGGCCAGGCACTGCCAGCAGGCCGACGTGCCGGGCCGGAAGACGGGGCCGACCCAGGGGGTGGTCCCGTGCGGCTTGGCCAGCAGCCAGGGGCGGCCTGCCGCACGCTGCCGCTCGTCCAGCGCACGCAGCGCCGGATCGAGGTAGTCGTCGCAGACGACCAGGGTCAGAGCGGCGTCCGCGACGTCGTCGGTCACGGTCAGGCCGGAGGCGGCGCACGCCCGGGCGACGGCCCGCGCGTCGGCGTCGCCCAGCACCTCGACCCGTACCGCGAGAGAGCTCGACGGTCCGGGCGCTCCCGCCAGTTCCCAGTAGGCCTCGGCGGCACCCTCGGCCGGGGCCGGCTCGGCGGGATACGGCAGGCGGGGCGCGGCGGGGGGTGGGGACGGGTTCGGGATCGGGCTTGGACTCGGGGCCGTGCCGGGTCTCAGGCCCGTGCTCGTGCTCGTACTGGGTTTCACGCTCGGACTCGAACTCGGGCCGGTGTCCGCCGCGGCCGGTTCCCCGCCGGACCCGCCGGCCGGTCCGGAGGCCGGTCCGGAGGCCGGTCCGCCCCTCGGTGGCCCGGGGACGCCGCTGATCAGTTCTGCCTCGCTCAGCCTGCCGATGGCCATCGCCACGTCCAGCGCGGAACACCGGGGTGCCGCGTCGGCGACCAGCGTGCGGAAGTCCCTCGTGCCGTCCAGCAGCGGAGCGATCACCTCCACCCGATCGTCCTCGAAGGCGACGATGCCCCGTTCGGACACGACGTACGTCCCCTCGCCCGGGACGACCTCGGCGCGTACGTGTCTTCTGAACCCCACTCGCAATGCTCTCTCCCCCTGTCGTCGTGTGGTTCAGCGGGTTCAGCGGGTCGCGGCGGCCGTTCCGGCGACCGTGCCGTACTCCGTGTCGGCGATGCACAGCGTCAGCAGGCACACGCCCGCGTCCCCCAGTCCGGAGTAGTCCTCGCGCACGACGCCCTCCCCGGCGGGCCGCGGCAGGGCCGGCGTCCGGGTGTCGGCACCGACCGCGAGTCCGAACTCGGCCAGGACCGCGGACGGGGCGTCGGCGTAGCGGCCGGCGGTCTCCGGGTCGAGGAACGCGTGGGTCATCAGCTCGGCGAACCGGAGCTCGTCGTCAGGGGTGCCGAGGAACGAGTCGAACTGCCGGTCGGCGAAAACGGACTGGTTCATGGTGACTCCCTTGGGTTCGCACGGCGCGCACGGGCGCCGGATGTCGTCAGTACTGCAGAGGACGTGCTGTGCGCTGCGTCCCGGCTGTTGCGCGCCGGCGCGGTCGTACCGCGGGCCGGTGAGCCAGGCGTCGTACGGAGTGCCGACGACCGCATGGGCGGCGCCGCGGAGCGGGGGCCCTGGACGCGGTGGCCGGAACTGCTGCCTCCGCGCCGGGCCGTGCGGGGCGCCGGACTGTCCTTGCGATCGGTGCTGCGATCAGTGCTGCGCGATCGGTGCTGTACGACCGGTCTGGTGCGACCGGTGCTGTGCGACCGGTCTGTGCGACCGGTCTGTGCGATCGGTGCTGTGAAGGTGCTGCGCCTCTGTGCTGGGCATGAGTTAACGCAATCCCGCTGGCCCCGAGCCAGTTAGCGGCTCATGTGTGGGGATGTGAATTCCTCACTGGTCGCCATATTCCCGCGTCAACCGGACCGGCGAGCGGGACCTTTTGCCGGAAAGCAGGCATCTTCCCGGAAGCCCTGTGTGAATCCTCCACAGGATGCACACCTCCGTTATGATTCGGACGCCGGTTCGGGGATCCAGGACGACTGGAGGTCTGGTGTCGCAGATGGCCGAACGCAGACGCAGAGTTCCGCCGAAGCGAACCAGTCCCGCCGCGCCGGACCTGTCCACGGTCAGTTCCGCGGCCCCGAGTCCGGCCATCGCCTCGGTCCTGGTCGTCGTGGTCTTCGCGGGTTACCTGCTCATGCAGTTGGTGAACGTGCTGGACTCCGCTCCCGGAGGCGCGGAACTCATGACGTGCGTGGGAGTACCTCCGGTACTCGCCGCCCTGCAGTACCTCCACTCCGCCCCGCACATGGCGGCCCTGCGCACCCGCGTGCTGCCGTGGAGCCTCGTGCTGCAGGCGGTGCTGACCTTCACCCCGCTCGTCGCCTTCGGCTGGCAGTGGGGCGGCATGGCCGGCTTCCTCGCCGGATCGTTGCTGCTCCTGCTGCCGCGGGGCACCGGCTGGGCCCTGTTCGGCCTGACCACGGCCGCCGTCGTGGTGATCTCGGCACTCCAGTCGCTCGGCGCCGTGAACGTCGCGTACATGGGTGTGTCGACGGCGCTCACCGGGCTGGTCCTGTTCGCGGTGGCCCGGCTCGCCTCACTGGCGGCCGCCATCCACGCGTCCCGTGACGAGCTGGCCCGCATGGCGGTCGCCCGGGAACGGCTGAGGTTCGCCCGCGACCTGCACGACCTGCTCGGCTACAGCCTCTCCTCCATCACGCTGAAGAACGAGCTGATCGCCCGGCTGATCGACACCAACCCGCAGCGGGCCCGGGACGAGGTCGCCGAGGTGCTCACCATCGCCCGGCAGGCGCTGGCCGACGTGCGCGAAGTGGCGCGCGGCTACCGGGACATGTCGCTGCTGGTGGAGGCGGAGTCGGCCCGCTCGGTCCTGAAGGCGGCCGGCATAGACGCCCGTATCGACGTGTCCGTCACCGGCCTGTCGTCCACCGCCAACACCATCCTGGCCACGGTGCTGCGCGAGGGCGTGACCAACATGCTGCGGCACAGCCAGTCCAGCACCTGCTCGATCACCACGTCGATGGACGAGAAGGACACGCTCGTCGAGCTGGAGATGGTCAACGACGGTGTCGGCGCGGGCAGTTCGATGCCGGCGAGCACCGCGTCCAGCGGCACGGGGCTCGGCAACCTGGCCGCCCGGGTCGCCTCCGTCGGGGGCGGACTGCGAGTGGGGCCCGGCCGGGACGACGAGGCGGGGGTCTTCCGGCTGGTCGTCCAGGTGCCGGCGGACGCGGTGCCGGTCGCGGACGCGGCGGACCCCCGGGAGGCCTACCCCCGGCTGACCGTCTGACCGGTCCCCGCTCAACGCGCGTCCAGCTCCCGCCGCAGCCGCCGCTCCAGGGCGGTGAGCGGGATGTCCCGCCGCAACCGTTCCGGATGCCCGGGTCCGGGTCCCGTCAACCGCACGCCGCGCGCGGACCGCCCGGCCCGGTGCGGGTTCGGCTGCGAGGGCGGGTACGAGTTCGGGTCCGGGTGCGAGTCCGGGTCCGGGTGCGGGTGCCCGTCGGACGGTACGCCGTCGTCGCCGGCCTGTCCGGCATCCGCGTACCGGCCGCGGTGTCCGGCACCCGCGTCCTGGCCGTCCATCCCGGCACCCGCGTACCCGCCGTCCAGGAACCGCCGCAACTCCTCCGCCGGGAGCGGCACCCAGCACGCTCCGTGGACGACCAGCGCCCGGTAGACCGCCGTCACGGCGCTCACCGCCCGGCGCACCACCACACCGCCTCGTCTGCGTCCCACACCCGTCTCCTTCTGCCGGCCGCCCCCTCCCGTGAGCGTTCCCCGGTGCGCTCACGTCCGGCTCGAACCGGGCTCGACGCGGAGGCCGCCCTCCCCCCGCCTCCGGCTTCAGCGGCCCTCGAGCCGCCGCGGGGACACTCGTGCCGTTTTTCCGGGATCCGCGGGCCGTCGTGCCGCCGTGGGAGGAGTAAGTGATGACCAGCCCTGTTACCGGTCACGTGGCCGGGGTCTGATGGCAGGCGAGAGGCCGGTGTGGTGGAGCGGGGGGCTGGACCGCCGGCGACCGAGGCCCTTGGCCGTCGTGATCACGGGAAGCCTCGGCGGACCGCACCGGTACGTACCGTTGCTGACCCGGCTGGTGCGCCGCGGACACGCCGTGGTCGCCACCGTGCCGGCCCCGGCGCCGTTGCGCCCGGGCCACTTCGAGGCGTCGCTCTCCCGGCTCATCGACGACCGCGCCCGGGACGCGGTGACCGAGCACGTCCATGTGATCGGCTTCGGCCTCGGCGGGCGGCTCGCGCTGGACAGCGCCGCCCGGGACGACCGGATCCGGGTCGTCCAGCTCGTCGGCGCGCCGGTGGCCCGGCTGTTCGACGAACCGGAGCTGCTGCTGTCCCTTCCGAAGGACGATCTGGACTCCCTCGTACGGATGACCGGGGCCGGTCGCCGCGACCTGCTGCCCGAGGCGCTCGGCGCTCTGGCGCTGCGCCCGGAGACGCTCTACGCGCTGAACGGGCTGGTGCGCGTCGCCTACGCGGCCGATGACCCGCTCACCCCGCCGCAGGACCTGGCCCTGCTGAGACTCGCCCTGGCGCACAGCGAGTTCCGCGCCTTCCCGGCCGGGGGCGGCACCGCGCCGTCGGGCCGCGCGGTACGGCGCTGGCTGGTGGACGGGGTGACGCCGCCACGGCGGCGGCCCTGGCACCGCTGACCGCCCCGGTCGAACCCGCCTCCGGCAGCGGACAGCGCGTCCGTCACCTGCGATTCCGTCACCTGCCCGCCCGGCTCCCCCAGCCCCTCCTGCCCACCGAGGTCCCTCCGGCTCCGCCCCTGCCCTGCCCTCCCCGCGGGCCCGTCCGCCACCGTCGCCGTCCCCGGCCCCACCGATGCCTCCGATGCCCGTCGGCAACCGGCCCGGAACGCCGCCTCGACTCCCGGTCGAGGGCGTCTCCAGCCCATGGGGTCACCGTGCGAAGGACTGTCCTACGCGACCGCCCTGGGGTGACCATGCAGGAACACGACGACATCATCGCCGCCGTCACCGGCGGCGACTCACAATGGCGGCCCGACCGGCTGACCCGGCTCCGTGCGCGCCTCGACGAGATCGAGGACGGCCTGGGCGATCCGTGGCACCCCGACAACCCGATGGGGTTCGACGCGGTCCTGGAGGCGGACCGGTCGGGACAGACCTCGGCGGTCGGCGTCCGGCGGTTCCAGAGCCTCGGTCTGCCCGCCGAACTGGTACCCGAGTCGCTCGGCGGGCGGATGGCCGGCGCCGACCTGCTCGGCCTGGTGATGCGGCCGGTCTTCCGCCGCGACCCGGCCCTGGCCTTCAGCCACGGCTTCACCCCGTTCCTGGGCGCCCAGATGGTCTGGCTGAACGGCGACGCGCGCCAGTGCGGCCGGATGGCCTCGGTGATCCTGCGGGGCGGCACGGTGGGAGTGGCCTGCCAGCGCTTCGAGCACGAGAGCGCGTTCCACTCCCAGGAGTACACCGCCGCCTGGAGCGACGACGGCATGCTGCGGCTCAACGGCCGCAAGAACGCCATCAACAACGCGCACACGGCGGAGCTCGTCATCGGCTTCGTGCGCACCGGCGACGGGGACACCGACTACTCGATCCTGATGTTCGACCCGGCCATGGTGCCGCCCTCGCGCGTGCGCGCCCTCGGCCGGCACCGGACGACCGGGGTACGGGGCGTGCAGGCGGCCGGCCTGGAGTTCGTCGACTGCCCGTTGCCGGGCGAGTCGCTGGTCGGCACCTGGGGCGACGGTGTCGCGCTGAGCCTGCGCGCCTACCCCGCCGTGCACGCCGTCTTCCCGTCCATGACCGTCGGGCTCGCCGACACCGCGCTGCGGGCCGCCGTACGCGCCGCGCAGGAGCGGGAGTTCGGCGGGCCGGCCGGGGACGCGTCGACCCGTTCGGCGATCGCCGGGACCTTCGTCGACCTGCTGGTCGCCGACTGCCTCTCGCTGACGGCGAGCCGTTCGGTGCATCTGCTGCCCGACCAGTGCGACGTGCTCACGGCGGTCACCAAGTACATCGTGCCCAAGATCGTCAGCGAGGCCCTGTACGACCTGTCGGCCGTGATGGGCGACGCGTTCCACGCCGACCAGGGCCACAACGCCGTCTTCCGCAAGCACCTGCGGGACCTGTCCACGATCACGTTCGGGCACGTCAGCAGCGCCATCTGCCAGTCGGTGATCGCGCCCTACCTGCCGGCGCTGGCGCCCGGCGCGCCCGCCGCGGCCCCGACCCCCGCCGATCTGTTCCGGCTCGAGGTGCCGCTGCCGCCCATGGACGGCGAGCGGCTCGCCGTGTTCGGCGGCGGCGACGGACTGATCGACTACCTCGCCCACGCCGCGCTCCGGCTGCCCGACGCGCTCACCGGGCAGGACCACGCGGACCTGATGCGGGAGCTGGTCGCCGGGCTGTGCGCCGAGGCGGCCGAGATCCGGGAGGAGGCGGGCAGGCTCACCGGCTCCGCGGGCGGTTTACTGCTGGACACGCACAGCTTCCCGCTCAGCGAGCGGTACGCGCTGGTGCTGGCCGCGGCGGCCTGCGTCGGCGTGTGGCTGAACGCGGGCGCGGGCGGCTCCGCCTTCCTCACCGACCCGGCGTGGGCGGCGCTCGCCCTGCACCGGCTGCTGCGCCGGGTGGGCAGGTCCGTGCCGGCGCTGCCCCGCTCGATCGAGGGCCAGTTGTGCGACGAGGTGCTGGAGCGGGTCCGTGTCCCGCACAGCCTGGACCTGCTGCGCTCCGGGTGCGCGGGATGAGCCCGCTGCGTGGCGGCCGCCGGCCGCCCCTGCCCCCGCCGAGCCGGGTCGACGGGCCCTCCGGGCCCTGGGCCCGGCTCCTGCACGACCTGGACACCTCGGGCGTGGGCCTGGTGTACGCCTCGCTCGCCGACTGGCGCCCACTGCTGCCGCCGGAGGCGGAACGCCGTTTCCTGCTCGGGCGGGACTGGGCGCGCTACAGCAAGCTGAACGGCGAGCAGCTGCGTGACCGGTTCCTGGCCACCCGGCTGCTGATCCGGCACAGCGCGGCGGTGGCGCTGGGCACGGAGGCGAACTCCCTGGAGCTGAGCTACGGGCTCAACGGGCGGGTGCACCTGCGCGGTCACGACCAGATCGACGTGAGCCTGAGCCACACCGGCGACCTGCTGATGTGCGGGATCACCTCGCTGGGGCTGATCGGGATCGACGCCGAGCCGCTCAAGCGGCGGTTGAGCGGACGGGACGTGGAGACCCTGATGTGCACGGCCCCGGAACGGCTGCGGCTGGCCGCGACGGCGGACGAGGAGCGCAACGGGATGCTGCTGTCGTTGTGGACGCTGAAGGAGGCGTACAGCAAGGCCCTGGGGCAGGGACTGAGGTTCCCGTTCACCGAGTTCGGGTTCCGCACGGGCGGGGACGCGGGGGAGGGAACGGGACCGGTGGCGGGATCGGTGGCGGGACCGGCGGGGACCGACGGGACCACGGCCGCCGAAACGATCCTGCTCGAACGGTCCGACGGTACGCCCGTCACCGACGACACCTGGCGGTTCGCCACGTTCGACCTGCCCACGGGCCATCTCGCGGCCCTCGCCCTGCAGGACACCCGGCGCTCGGACCAGCCGGACACCCGCGCCGGCACTGCCCTGAACCGTCAGATCCTGGCGGCCATCGGCTCCCTGGACCGCTGAGCCGCACCACGCGCCCGGACGGCCCCGTGACGCCCGCCAGGGCAGCACGGGGCCGGTTCCGTGCACGGTGGCCCCGCCGAGGCCCGAGCCGTACGGCGTCGGCCCCGGCGCGGAACCGGGCGAAGCCGGCAGCGGTGCCGGCGAGGGTGCCGGCGAGGGTGCCGGCGAGGGTGCCGGCGAGGGTGCCGGCGAGGGCAGCCTCCCGTACGGCAACGGCTGCCCGGGACACCGTCGGCGTGCCCCTTCCCCCCGCCCCGGCGGCTCCCGCGCGCGCCGTCCGCGGCAGGGAAGCCGCTCCGTCGGGCCGGACCGCCCGACGGCCCCGCCCCTTCCACCCCGGCTCGAGGTCGTGTCAAGCCCCCACCGCCACTGTGGACTCGCCGATGAGACCGCTTCGGGACCTGGGGCGGCGTCCATCGGAGGCGCCCGGGCCGGGACAGAGGCCACAAGCCCGCTGTCCCGGCCCCTGGACCGTGTCCGGACCGCACTCGTCACTTCCCACCGCGCGCGCAGGTGCTCCGCGAGAAGCATCCCGGCATCCGGCGCTCGCCCCGCACCACGCGCCGCCGGGCCCACCGGGCCACCAGGCCCACCGGACCGCCGTAGGAGCGGTACGGACGACAGGGCCTCGCCGGCACGACCCGACCACGCCGAACGGACGAACCGCCGCCTGCGAAGGGGTAACCGACCATGGCACAACTCACCCTCCGGGAACTCGGCGCGATCATGCTCGAGTTCCAGGACCACGGGTCCGCGAGCGTCATCGACACCCGGGCCCTCGACGTCGTCTTCGAGGACCTGGAGTGCGACTCGTTGATGCTGCTCCAGACCACCGGCCGCATCCAGCGGGAGTACGGCGTGGAGCTGGACCGGGACCGGATCGCCGCCGCGGACACACCGCGCGCCCTGCTCGACCTGGTCAACACCGTCCTCGCGGAGGTGGCGGCATGAGGCTCAGCGGATTCAGCGAGGTCCTCCCCGGCGAGCCGGTCACCAACCGCGACATGGCCGAGCGCTTCGGCCTGCACGAGAAGTGGCTGGACATGATGACCGGGAACCGCTCCCGGTACTTCTGCCGGACGGACTCCCCGCCCTCCGTCCCCAAGAGCACCTCCGACCTCGCGGTGGCCGCGGCCACCGCCGCGCTCGCCGACGCCGGCACCGACGTGGCGTCCCTCGACTTCCTGGTGCTCACCACCGCCTCCCCCGACCACCTGATGCCGGCCACCGTGAACCTGGTCGCCGACCGCATCGGCCTCAACGACGTGCCCACCTTCCAGCTGATGTCGGGTTGCGCCGGTGCCCTCACCGGCCTCTACACCGCCCGCGCGCTGCTGGCCTCCGGACTGCGCCGGGGGCTGGTCATCGGCGCCGACACCTGTCTGAAGCTGTTCCCCTCCAGCGGCGAGATCGCCGGCATGTCACCGGCCGAGCTGATCAACTTCGCCCTGTTCGGGGACGGCGCCGGCGCGGTCGTGGTCGACGCCGACCCGGACGGGCCGGGGCTGCTGGTCGAGCACCTCTTCCTGCGCACCACCGGCATGGGCCGCTCGCCCGCGCAGGTCGCCCGCTGGTTCGGCACCGAGGGCGCGCCGGTGACGGACGGGCCCGACGGCCCGGTGCGCGAACCGTGGGGCGAGGAGGACTACAAGGCCATCGAGCACCACGTGCCGGAGCACGCCGAGACCATCTTCAAGGAGCTGGCGGCCGAGACCGGCTGGCGGCTGGACGAGGTCGAGCACGTGCTGCTGCCCCAGCTCAACGGCGTGATGACCGACGGCATCCGCAAGCGCCTGGGCGTGCGGCCCGAACAGGCCGTCAACTGCGTGGCGGACACCGGCAACAACGGCAACGCCGTGCCCTTCGTCCAGCTCAACCGGGCCATGCAGCGCATCCGCTCCGGCCTCGGGACCGGCGGCCGGCTGCTGGTGGCGAACGTCGAGTCCTCCAAGTGGATCCTGTCGGGCCTGGCCCTGCGCCACCGGAACGGAGCCGTGCGATGACCACGGCCCCCGCCCGGCCGGCCACCGGCGGCCTGACCGAACTGCGGGCCCTGAAGCGCGCCGGGGAACTCGGCGGCTCGGCCCCCCGGGTGCGCGCGGTCCTCGCCGCCCTCGGCGACCCCCTCGACCGGGAGGCGGCCGGCGCGCTGCTCGACGGCCGGGCGGCCCGCACCGCGCTCGCGGAGTCCGGCGCGTTCACCCCCGTACCGCTGGCGCTGCTCGGCTCCTCCACCGCCGACCCCGTACCGCCGCTGCTGACGGCCGCGCTGCTGGCCGAGGGCGTCCAGCCCGACACGGCGGCCACCGGCTTCAACCAGTGGCGGATGGAGATCCTGGCCGGGGCTCCGACGCTGCGGGAGCACCGGCCGGCCGTCACCGCCTGCCTCCTGGACGACACCGCCGTCTTCGAGAAGGTCACCGACCCGCTGGACGCCGACGAGGTGGTGGCGCGCTGTGCCGCGTTCCCCGCCGAACTGGCGTCCTGGCTCCAGGCGTACGAGCGTCATCTCGGCACCCTCGCGGTGCTGAACACCGTGCCGTTGGGCGCCGCCCGGCGCGACCGGTTCGTCGACTACGCCACCCGGGCGCGCGTCGAGGCGGCCTGGCAGCGCATGAACGCGGCCGTGCTCGACCTCGCCGGACGCCCGGGCACCGTGGTGCTGTCCGCGGACGCGCTCGCCGAACGGGCCGGCGCCCGGTGGGCGGCCACCGACCGCATGCGGCACATCGCCTCGCACGCCTACGGCCCGGAATTCCTGGACGCCTACGCCCGCGAGGTCGCCCGCGTGGTGCTGGCCCGGCTGGGCCGGGCCGCCAAGTGCCTCGTGCTCGACCTGGACCACACCCTGTGGGGTGGCGTCGTCGGTGACGACGGCGTGGGCGCGCTGAAGATCGGCGGGGCGTTCCCCGGGTCGGCCCACAGCGAGCTGCAGCGCCTGGCCAAGGACCTGTCGCGGCAGGGCGTGCTGCTCGCCGTGTGCTCCAAGAACGACGACGCCGTGGCCCGCGAGGCGATCGGCACGCACCCCGAGATGGTGCTGCGCACCGGGGACTTCGCCGCGTTCCGCGCCAACTGGGACCCCAAGCCGGGCAACGTCGCGGACATCGCCGCCGAGCTGAACATCGGGACCGACGCGATGGTCTTCGTCGACGACAACCCGGCCGAGCGCGGCCTGATGGCCCGGCAGCGGCCCGAGGTGACCGTGGTGGACCTGCCGGCCGACCCGGCCGGTTACGCCTCCGCGCTCGCCGCCTCCGGCCGGTTCAACCAGCTGCGGCTGACCGAGGAGGACCGCGACCGCGGGGCGATGTACCGGGCCCGCGCCGAGCGGGAGCGGCTGCGCGAGACGGTCACCGACGTCGAGGACTACCTGCGCGAGCTGGACACCGCGATCACGGTGGAGGCCCACGGCCCGCTCAACGCCGCGCGGATCGCCCAGCTCTTCGGCAAGACCAACCAGTTCAACCTGACCGGCATCCGCTACGGCGCGGACGAGCTGGCCCGGGCGGTGGCGGACGGCTCGGCCGGCTGCTACGGCGTCCGGGTCACCGACGCGTTCGGCGACAACGGCCTGGCCGCCGCGCTGACCCTGGTCCGCGAACCGGACGGCGCCTGGCTGATCGAGAACTTCGTGCTCTCCTGCCGGGTGTTCTCCCGGTCCGTGGAGGACGCGGTCGTCGGGCTCGTCCTGCGGGCCGCGCGGGAGGCGGGCGCCCCCGCCGTGCGCGGGCGGCACGTACCGACGGCGAAGAACGCGCGGTTCGCGGAGTTCTACCCCTCGCTCGGCTTCACCGGCCAGGGCGGCGACTTCCGGCACGACCTCACCCAACTCGCCGAGCTGCCCGCATGGGTGCGCATCGGCCCCGGCGAAGGGACCTTCCATGCCCCCTGAGGGAACAGCATCCGCCCTGGACACGGCCGAGCGGACGGTCGTCGAGACCATCGCCCGGCTGCTGGACGCCGACGAGGACGCGCTCGGCCCGGACACCCCGCTGTCCGCCGTCGAGGGCTGGGACTCCGTCAACGCGCTGCGCGTCCTGGTCGCCCTGGAGCGCGAGACCGGTGCCCCGCTCGACTACGAGCGGTTCGCCGCGGCCGAGACCGCGGGCGACATCGGCGCGGTGGTGGCCGCCGCCGGGGGGCAGGCGCCGTGAGCACCCCGATGGCCACCGTCCCGCTGCCCGCGGCGCGGCGGGGGACGTACATCTTCCTGGAGGAGGCGCGCCGCACCGCGCACGTGTACCTCATGGCGGACGTGGACGCCACCGCGCTGCGGGCCGCGCGGGCCGCGGCCGAGCGGCCCGCCTCCTACGTCAGTTACGTCGTGAAGGCCGCCGCCGACGTTCTCGACAAGTACCCCGAGGCCCGCGCCGTGTTCCGCGGCGGCCGTGCGCCGCGGCTCAGCGTGTCGCCGTCGGTGCACGCCAAGGTGCTGTTCGACAAGACCGTCGACGGGCAGCGCTGCGTGGTCTCCGGCACGGTGCCGGACGTCCAGGACAAGGACGTGCACGGGGTGCAGAGCACCATCGACGTCTACAAGAAGGCCCGGGTGGAGGATCCGGACGGGCCCTTCGCGCGGGTGCGCCGGCTCCAGCGGCTGCCGCTGCCGGTGTTCCGGCTGCTGTACCGGGTCATGTCCCGCGACCCGGGGCGGCGGGCCCTGCTGCAGGGCACCTTCGCGGTCACCTCGATCGGCCACGAGCCGGTCGGGGCGATCCTGCCGCTGATCTCCGGGACGCTCGGGTTCGGCGTCGGCCACATCGCCGACGCCGCCACCGTACGTGCGGGCAGCGTGGTCGTCGCGCCCGTCCTGACCCTCTCGCTCGTCTTCGACCACCGCGTCATCGACGGCGCGATGGCCGCCGAAATCCTCGCCGGCGTGAAGCGCCGGCTGGAGAACTGGGAGCCGGCATGACCGATCACACCAACCCGTCCGTGGCCGGCCGCGCGCCGGCCGAGACCGACGTCCTCGTCATCGGGGGCGGCCCGGCCGGCTCCCTGCTCGCCACCCTGCTGGCCCGCCGCGGCATCCGTACCGTCCTGGTGGAGAAGCAGACCGACCTGGAGCGCAGCTTCCGCGGGGAGACCATCGCCGCGCCGTCGGTGACCTCGCTGAACCGGCTGGGCTTCGGCCCGGCCCTGCGCGCGCACGGCTTCCTGGAGACCACCTCGGTCACCACGGTCGCCGAGGGCCGCCCGGTGCTGCACGTCGACTACCGCCGGTTCAAGGACCAGCCGCTGCCCATCGACATTCCGCAGCCCTCCCTGATCCGCATCTTCAACCGGGCCGCGGAGGACCTCCAGGGCTACGTCTACCTGAAGGGCTGGAGCTTCTCCTCGCTCATCGAGGAGGGCGGTGAGATACGCGGTGCGGTCCTGGGCCGGGGCCGCGAGGAGCGGGTGCCGGTGCGCGCCCGGATCGTGATCGGCGCCGACGGACGCTTCTCCAAGGTCCGCAAGGCGTCCAAACTGGCCGCCCACATCCAGCCGATGGCCCGCGACTTCCTGTCGTTCAAGCTGCCCCGGCCGCCGGAGTGGGGCAGCGCCGCCCAGCTCGTCGTCGAGCGGGACAAGCACCTGGTGATCCTGCCGACCTTCCCGGACACGCTGCGCGTCGGCCACAACCTGCCCAAGCGGGGGCTGGGCGAGCTGCGCGCCGCCGGCTTCGACGCCTTCAAGCAGGGCATCATGCGGATCTCCCCGCAGCTCGCGCCGCTCGTCGACGAGCACCTGCGGTCCTGGGACGACACCGGCTTCCTGGAGATCTTCACCGCGGAGATGGAGCAGTGGGCGCGCGACGGCCTGCTGCTGATCGGGGACGCCTCGCACACCGCGACGCCGATCCTCGGCCAGGGGGTCAACCTCGCCATGCAGGACTCGATCACGCTGGTCCCGGTGCTGTCCCGCGCCCTCGCCCGCGGCGGCCCGGAGCGTGTCGTCACCCGGGCCGAGCTGGCCGACTTCGTGGCGGCGCGGCGCGCGCACAAGACGCACGTCACCCGCTTCCAGCGGATGCAGGAGGCCGCGCTCGCGGTCGGCGACCCGCGCGGGGTGCGGCTGCGCCGGCTCCGCTTCCGCCTGCTCAACGCGTTCCCCGGCAAGTACCGGGTCTTCAACAAGGTCATCAACGCCCAGCACGCCATCGACGACGCCGACCTGGCCCTCGCCCGCACCGGCGGGCCGCGCGCGGTCGACGCCGCCGACCCGAGCCCCTTCGAGGTGAGCACGCATGACTGACGAGTCCCCGTCCGCCGCAGGCCGGCCGGTGCCGATCGCGGTGATCGGCATGGCGGGCCGTTTCCCGGGCGCACCGGACATCGACGCGTACTGGCGGCTGCTGACCGACGGCGCGGAGGCGGTGCGTCCGGTGCCGCCGGAGCGCTGGGACACCTCCGCGCAGCTCGACCCGGCCCGGAAGATCCCCTCGGTGGCCGCGCTCCTGGACGACGTCGACCAGTTCGACCCGGGGTTCTTCGGCATCTCGCCGCGCGAGGCGGAGGACCTCGATCCGCAGCAGCGGCTGATGCTGGAGATCGGCTGGCTGACCCTGGAGCACGCCGGCGTGCCGGCCGCCGCCGTCCGCGGCAGCCGCACCGGCGTGTACGTGGGCGCGCTGTGGCACGACTACCAGACCAACCGCAAGGAGCGGGGGGTCCCGACCACCCAGCACACCGCCGTCGGCAGCGCCCTGGACATCATCGCGGCCCGCATCTCGTACTTCCTCGGGCTGCGGGGCCCCAGCATGGTCGTGGAGACGGGCTGCTCCTCGGGCCTGGTCGCGCTGGACCTGGCCGCGGGCGCGCTGCGCTCCGGCGACCTCGACGGCGCCTTCGTCGGCGGCGTCAACCTGATCCTGGCGCCCGACAACTCCATCGGGCTGACCCACTTCGGCGGCCTGTCGCCCGACGGCCACTGCCGGGCGTTCTCCGCCCGGGCCAACGGGTTCGTGCGCGGCGAGGGCGCGGTCGGGGTCTGGCTCAAGCGGCTGGACCGGGCGATCGCCGACGGCGACCGCGTCCACGGCGTCATCGTGGACAGCGCCGTCAACAACGACGGCGGCGGGCACAGCCTGGTCTCCCCCAACATCGAGGCGCAGGCGGACCTCCTGCGCGGGGTGTACGAGCGGGCGGGCGTCCCCCTGGACCGGCTCGCCTACGTCGAGGCGCACGGCACCGGCACCCTGCGCGGCGACCCGATCGAGACCGAGGCGCTGGGCAGCGCCCTGGGCCGGGCCCGCCCCGCCGGCTCCGGACCGCTGCTCATCGGCTCCGCCAAGAGCAACATCGGTCACCTGGAGGCGGCCGCCGGACTGGCCGGGCTGGTCAAGACCGTGCTGGCGCTGCGGCACCGGCACATCCCGCGCAGCCTGCACGCCGAGGAACCCAACCCGAAGATCCCGTTCGCCGAGCACAACCTGAAGGTCGCCACCGAGCCGGTCGACCTGCCGGCCGACGGCACCCTGTACGCGGGCGTCAACTCCTTCGGCTGGGGCGGCACCAACGCCCACGTGGTGCTGCGCACCCCGCCCGTGCACGAGCCCCCCTCGGTGCCCGCGCCCGGCGCGCTGCTGCTGCCGCTGACCGCGCACAACGACGCCGCGCTGCGCCGCCGCGCCGAGGACGTGCTCGCCGCGCTGCCCGAGGACGCCGACGGTGTCGTACGCCTGGCCGGGACGCTCGGCAACGAGCGCGACCACTTCCCGGCGCGCGCCGCCGTCACCGCCTCGGACGTGGCCGGACTGCGGGACCGGCTGGGCCTGTTCGCCGCCGACCCCGGCGCGGAGATCCCGGGGGTGGTCACCGGCCGGGCCAGGGAGCGCGGCCGGGTCGCCTTCGTGCTGCCCGGGCAGGGCTCGCAGTGGGCCGGCATGGGCCGGCGGCTGTACGCCGAGTCCCCGCTGTTCGCGCAGGTGATCCGGCGCTGCGCCCGGGCGCTGGACCCGCACTTCCCGTGGGACCTGGAGGCCATCGTCTCCGGCACGGCGGGCGACGACTGGCTGGAGCACGTCGAGATGCTCCAGCCGACCCTGTGGGCGATGTCCCTGGGCATCGCCGAGCTGTGGCGGGCGGCCGGCGTCGCACCGGACGTCGTGGTCGGGCACAGCCAGGGCGAGGTGACGGCCGCGACCATCGCCGGGCACCTGTCCTACGAGGACGGGGCGCGGATCATCGCGCTGCGCAGCCGGCTCGCCAAGCGCACCGCGGGCCGGGGGCGGATGCTCGCCGTCGACCTCGGGGTGGCGGAGGCCGAGAAGGCCCTGGAGGGCTTCGAGGACAGCGTGTCCCTGGCCGTGAACAACGGCCCGTCCTCCTGCGTGCTGTCGGGCGACACGGACGCGGTGCTGATGCTGCGGGAACTGCTGGAGGCGGACGGCACGTTCTGCCGTCTGGTCAACGTCGACTACGCCTCGCACTGCCACCACATGGACGAGCTCACCGACGAGCTGGTCGAGGTGCTGGCGCCCGTGCGGCCCCGCCGCGGCGCCGTGCCGATGATGTCCACGGTGGTCGGCCGGGAGGTCGGCGGCGAGGAACTGGACGCCGCCTACTGGGCCGCCAACCTGCGCCGGCCGGTGATGTTCGCGGACGCCCTGTCCGCTCTGCTGGACGCCGGCGTCACCCACGTCGTGGAGATCAGCCCGCACCCCGTGCTGACGCCGGCCGTGGAGCAGCTGGCGGCCGCCCGTGAGACACCCGTGGCGGTGCTGCCCAGTCTGCGCCGCGAGGAGGGCGCGCTCACCGACTTCACCCGCGCGCTGGGCCGCGCCTACACGGAGGGCCTGGCTCCGTTCGGTGCGCTGCCCGCCCGGCCGGGGGCGGCCGTGCCGCCGTACCCGTGGCAGCGGTCCCGTTTCTGGCTGCCCGACGTGCCCCGGCGCAGCACGGCGCCGGGCGGTGGCCTGGCCTTCGCGTTCACCCCGTCCGCCACCGAGCAGGACGTCCACGAGGGCCGTACCGAACTGTCCTTGCACGACCTGCCCTGGCTGCGCGACCACCGGGTGTACGACGCCGTGGTGCTGCCCGGCGCGGCGATGCTGGCGCTGGCGGTGGCCGCCGCCCGGGCCCGCACCGGACAGAACCCCGAGGCCCTGCACTCCGTCCGGTTCCGCAGCGATCTGACGCTCACCGACGAGCCGGTGCGCGTCGGCGCCCTGTGGCGCGAGGACGGCGCCGACTCGGCGGGCTTCACCCTCACCTCGCTGCCCGAGGGCGCGGACACCTGGACCCGGCACGCCACCGCCCGCGTGGGCGCCGGCGGCCAGGACCTGCCGGTCCCGCCCGGACTGCCGGAGGACGCCCGGGAACTGGAGGCCGAGGCCTTCTACGCCGACTGCGCCGCCCGCGGACTGAACTACGGGCCCGCCTTCCGCGGCGTGACCGCACTGCGCGTGGCCGGCGACCGGGCCGCCGGGACCGTACGGCTGCCCGACTCCTGCCTGGCCGGGGTGCGCCCCGGCGAACTGCACCCCGCGCTGTGGGACGCCGCGCTCCAGGTCACCCTCGCCCTGGTGCCGGGCGGCGCCACCGTCGTGCCGACCGCCGTGGCCCGCGTCGACCTCGCGCTCGGCCGGGACGCGGTCGTCACGGCCGTCTCGGCGCACGCGCACCGCACCGGCGACGACACCTTCGACCTGGTCTGCCACGACGACGAGGGCCGGCCCGTACTGGGCATGACGGGCCTGCGGTTCCAGACCATCGAGGCGGGCGACGAGCGGCGGGTGGACCCGGCGCGGCTGCACCGGCTGGAGTTCCGGGCCGCCGACGACACACCGGCGGCGCCGGCCGTGCGCACCGGCCACTGGGTGCTGTACGACGCCGCCGGCACCGGCGCGGAGCTGGCCGCCGCGCTCACCGCCCGGGGCGCCACCGCCACCGTGCTGCCGGCCGGGCCGGACGCGGCGGACCGGCTGCGCGAGGGCGACGCCCCGGACGGGCTGGTCTTCCTCGCGCCCGGCGCGGAGCGTGGCCTCGCGGACCAGCGGGCCGGACTGCTCCGGCTCGCCGACGTGGTCCGGGCGGCCACCGCGCTGCCGGTGCCGCCGCGGACCGTGGTGGTCACCGACGGGGCGCAGAGCGTGTCCGCCGACGAGTCACCCGACCCGGGGGCGGCGCTGTACTGGGGCTTCGGCCGGGTGCTGCGCCGCGAACACCCCGAGCTCGCCGCGTCGCTGGTCGACGTGCGCGCCGCGGCCGGCGACTGGACCGGGCCGCTCACCGCGCTGCTGCTGTCCGCGGACACCGAGGACCAGACCGTGCTGCGCGGCGACCGGCGCCTGGTGGGCCGGCTGGTGCGCGGCGAGGAGGAGGACCCGGTCACGGCACGGCTGCCGTGGACGGGGGCGGCCCAGCCGTTCCGGCTGCGCCCGGACGCGTCGGGACTGTGGGAGGGGCTGGCGTTCCGTCCGCTGGCCCGCAGCGCGCCCGCCGCCGGCCAGGTCGAGGTGGCGGTCGAGGCGGCCGCCGTCAACTTCATCGACGTCATGAAGGCCATGGGCACCTACCCGGACGACTCGGCCGGTGCCGGGCTGCTGGGCGGCGAGTGCGCCGGCACGGTCACCGCGGTGGGCCCCGAAGTGACCGGGGTCGCCGTCGGCGACCGGGTGGTGGCCTGCGGCTTCGGCGCCCTCGCCTCCCACCTGACGGCGCGCGCCGAGCACGTCAGGCCGCTTCCGGAGCAGCTGACGCCCGCCCAGGCCGCCGCCCTGCCGCTGGTCACCGCCACCGCCTGGTACTCCCTGGCGGAGAAGGCGGCGCTGGAGGCCGGGGAGACCGTGCTGATCCACTCCGCGGCCGGCGGACTGGGGCTGGCCGCGGTCGGCGTGGCCCGCGCCCTGGGCGCCCACGTCGTCGCCACGGCCGGCACCGAGGCCAAGCGGGCGGCGCTGCGGGAGATGGGCATCGAGCACGTCCTGAACTCCCGCGACCTGTCCTGGGCCGACGAGGTACGGCGGATCACCGGCGGGCGGGGCGTGGACGTGGTCCTCAACTCGCTGGCGGGTGCGGCGATCGAGCAGGGCCTGGCCGTGCTCGCCGAGGACGGCCGGTTCATCGAGGTCGGCAAGCGGGACATCTACGCCTCGCGCACCCTCGGCCTGCGCAGCTTCGCCAAGGGCACCAGCTTCGCGGCCGTCGACGTGGCCGGTCTGATCACCCGCCGCCCGGCCCGCTTCGCGCGGATCCTGGACGCGGTCTGGCAGCGCGTGACCGACGGCACCCTGCCGCCGCTGCCGGTCACCGAGCACCCGTTCGCCGACGCCGCCGAGGTGCTGCGTTCCATGGCCCGCGGCGAGCACACCGGCAAGCTCGTGCTCACCGGGCCCGGACAGGTCGCCTCCGTCGCTCCGGAACCGCTGCCCGCGGGCCGGCTGCGGCCCGACGCCACCTATCTCGTCACCGGCGGACTGGGCGCGCTCGGTCTGTCCCTCACGGAGTTCCTCGCGGACCGCGGCGCCCGCTCCGTCGTCCTGCTCGGCCGCTCCCGGCCCGGTGCCGCCGCCGAACGCCGTATCGAGGAACTCAGGACGCGGGGCACCGAGGTCACCACGCTCGCCGTCGACGTCGCCGACCGTGCGGCGCTGGCCACGGCACTGGACGCCGTACGCGGCCAGCTGCCGCCGCTGCGCGGCGTGTTCCACGCGGCGGGCGTGCTCGACGACGCCGTCATCGGCAACCTGACCGCCGATCAGCTGGTGAGGGTCCTGGGGCCGAAGGTCGACGGGTCACACCACCTGGACGAGCTCACCCGGGACGACCCGCTCGACCTGTTCGTGCTGTTCTCCTCGGTGGCCGGCCTGGTCGGCAACCCCGGCCAGGCCGGGTACGCGGCGGGCAACGTCTTCATGGACGCGCTGGCCGAGGCCAGGCGGCGGCGGGGGCGGCCCGCGCTCGCCGTCCAGTGGGGTCCGTTCGCCGACATCGGCCTCGCCGCCGACGACGCGATCCGCGGTGACCGGCTCGCCGACCACGGCATGTCCGGGTTCACCGCCGCGGAGGCCTGGCAGGCCCTCGCGCACCTGCTGGACGGACCCGGCCGGGTGGTGTCGTACGTCCCGCTGGACGCCCGGCACTGGTTCGACGCCTACCCGGAGACCGCGGCCCAGCCCAGCTGGGGCGTCATGGCCCTGCTCGCCCGGGACGGCGGCGGGCCCGGCGGCGCCGAGGAGTTCCTGGGCCGGGTGCGCCGGGCGGACGACGCCGAACGCCCGACCCTGGTCGAGGGCAAGGTCCGCGAACTCGCCGGCCGGGTCCTGCGGCTCGAGGCCGGCTCCATCGACCGTGAAGCGCCCTTCAAGTCCCTTGGGCTTGACTCGCTGATGAGCCTGGAGCTGCGCAACCGACTGGAATCGGCGTTCGGCATGAAGCTGTCGCCCACGCTCCTGTGGACCTACGGGAGCACCGCGGCGCTCGCCGCGATGCTCGCCGGGCGCCTGACGGACCCGGCCGAACCCGCCCGGAAATGATGCCGGCCGGGGGGGGGGGGGGGGGGGGGGGGGGGGGGGGCGGGGGTGGGGGGGGGGGGGGGGGGGGGGGGGGGGTGGTTTCGCGGGGGGCCCCTTCCCGCCTCCCCACCCCACCGGGGAGGTGTTTTTGGTGGGTGCGCTC